>JBKPNH010000014.1:0-28475 GCA_046732535.1 Acidobacteriota bacterium | reverse complement strand
TGGTGGCGGTGATGGAGGGCGGTGAGCCCACCGTGATCACAAACTCCGAAGGCGGCCGCACCACGCCATCAGTCGTGGCCTTCACCAAAGACGGCAGCCGCCTAGTCGGGCAGGTCGCCAAACGCCAGGCGGTTACCAACCCGGAAAATACCGTCTATTCCATCAAGCGATTCATGGGACGTCGCTATAACGAAGTTAGTGAAGAGATCAAGCAGGTTCCATATAAAGTTCAGGGGGCGGGCAGCGGCGACGTTCGCATCTCCGCCGGCGGCAAGGAGTGGAGTCCACCGGAAATCTCGGCCATCGTCCTGCAAAAGATGAAGCAGTCGGCTGAAGACTACCTCGGCCAGAAGGTCGACAAGGCGGTCATCACCGTCCCGGCGTACTTCAACGACTCGCAACGTCAAGCCACTAAAGACGCGGGCAAAATCGCCGGTCTCGAAGTGATGCGCATCGTCAACGAACCGACGGCTGCCGCACTCGCCTACGGTCTCGACAAGAAGAAAGACGAAACGATTGCCGTGTTTGACTTCGGCGGCGGCACTTTCGACGTCTCCATTCTCGAGGTCGGCGAGGGCGTGGTGGAAGTGAAGTCGACCAACGGCGACACGCACCTCGGCGGTGACGACATCGACGAGCGGCTTATCGAATGGATTATCGAAGAGTTCAAGAAAGACCAGGGCATCGATCTTTCGGCCGACAAGATGGCTTTGCAGCGACTGAAGGAAGCCGCTGAAAAAGCCAAGATCGAACTGTCGAGCACGATGGAGACCGAGGTCAACCTGCCGTTCGTCACGGCGGACCAGTCAGGACCGAAACACCTGGCGATGAAACTGACGCGCGCTCGTTTCGAGCAGCTCGTCGATCCGATTCTGTCGAGACTTCGCGGACCGGTTGAATTGGCGCTGAAAGACGCCGGACTGGATGCGAAGAAGATCGACGAAGTGGTTCTCGTCGGCGGTTCGACGCGTATTCCGAAGGTTCAGGAGATCGTGAAAGAGATGTTTGGCAAGGAGCCAAACAAGAGCGTGAATCCTGACGAAGTGGTGGCGATTGGCGCGGCCGTGCAGGCCGGCGTTCTCTCGGGCGAGAAGACTGACATTCTGTTGCTCGACGTTACGCCGCTCAGCCTCGGCATCGAAACGCTCGGCGGAGTTTTCACCAAGCTGATCGAGCGGAACACCACGATCCCGACGCGCAAATCGGAGATCTTCTCGACCGCTTCCGACAACCAGACTTCAGTCGAAGTTCACGTGTTGCAGGGCGAGCGGCCGATGGCTTCCGACAATCGCACGCTCGGTAAGTTTCATCTCGTCGGTATTCCACCGGCGCCGCGCGGCATGCCGCAGGTGGAAGTCGCTTTCGACCTCGACGCCAACGGCATCGTGAACGTCTCAGCGAAAGACATGGGCACCGGCCGCGAGCAGAAGATCACGATCACTGCTTCGTCGGGCCTGTCGAAAGACGAGATCGACCGGATGATGAAAGACGCCGAGTCGCACTCTGCTGACGACGCACGCAAGCGTGAAGAGATCGAAGCTCGGAATCGTCTTGACGGCCTCGTCTATCAGATGGAGAAGACGCTCTCCGACAACCGCGACAAGGTCGGAGCAGTTGCTTCCGACGTCGAGTCGGCAATTGCCGAGGCGAAGAAAGCGTTGGCTGAAGGCGGCGTTGAAAAACTGAACGACGCTTTCAATCGACTGCAAACCGCGTCGCACAAACTGGCGGAAGCGTTGTATCAACAGGCGCCAGGAGCACCGCCAGAGGATCAAGCTTCGGCAGCAGGTGCATCGTCCTCATCGAGCGGTTCGGGTGACGACAATGTGATCGACGCTGAGTATGTGGACGTAGACGACAACAAGTAATCGTCGTCGCACGTCGATCGATGAATGAAGGGGCGGAGACGATATAATTGCTCCGCCCTTTGTTCAATGATTAGCTAATGGCAAACAAGCAAGACTACTACGAAATACTCGGCATCAAGCGCGACGCGAAGCCGGACGAGATCAAGAAGGCTTACCGGCGTTTGGCGCGCAAGTATCACCCTGACGTGAATCCGGGTGACAAAGCCGCCGAGGAACGGTTCAAACTGATGTCGGAAGCGCACGACGTGCTTTCCGATCCGAAGAAGCGGACCGTTTACGATCGCTTCGGCCAGTATTCCGACAACCTTGCCGATGCGGCGGCGAGAGGCGCTGGTCCATCGAGCGGACGTTCGGCGCCGGGTTTTGATTTCACAGGTTTCGACTGGGGCGGCGGCTCAACCGGCCAGGGCGGCGGCGGAAGCACGTTTCGCGACATCTTCGCCGATCTTTTCGGCGGCGGCGCCGCGAAAGAGAAAGAACCGCCACGGCCGCAACCTCAACGCGGCGCCGACATCGAGATGCCGTTGAGCTTGTCGTTTGAGGAAGCTATCCAGGGATTGACGACGAACATCACCGTCAATCGTTCCGAACAGTGTTCGCGCTGCAACGGCGCCGGCGACATCGGCGGGCCGGTAGTTGTTTGCTCCACGTGCAAGGGCACGGGCCAGGTGCAACGCGCTGGCGGGCGTTTGCGCTTCGCGCAGGACTGTACGGATTGCGGCGGTACGGGCAGGCGGCGTTCTCCGTGTTCGCTGTGTCACGGCAAGGGGACGACGCCAAAAACAGAGACGGTGAAAGTGCGAATTCCCGCGGGAGTTGAAACCGGTTCACGCGTGCGAATTCCCGGCAAAGGTGAAGGCGGACGGATGGGAGCGCCGGCGGGCGATCTTCACATCATCACCAACGTGGGCCAGCACAAGTATTTCACGCGCAAGGGCGACAACATTTACGTCACCGTGCCGATCACGGTGCCTGAGGCTGCGCTGGGCGCGAAGATCGAAGTGCCGACTGTTGAGGGGAAAACGCAGTTGCGTATTCCGCCGGGCACGCAGTCGGGACAGAAGTTTCGTTTGCGCGATCGGGGCGCGCCGTCGCTTCGCAATCCCGGCGCGAAGGGTCACCAGTTTGTGGAAGTGCAAGTGACGCTGCCGAAGGTGATCTCGGAAGAGACGAAGGAACTGTTGCGACAGTATTCGAAATTAAACTCGACGAACCCGCGCGTCGAGATGGGTTTGGAGTGATCGTGGTATGACACGTAAGCCGAAGACCTACACGATCAGTGCTGTTGCGGACCAATATGGCATTCACCCGCAGACGTTGCGTTTATATGAGCGTGAGGGTTTGTTGAAACCATCGCGTTCGGAAGGTAACACGCGTCTTTACACGGATCCGGATCTAGAGCGATTGGAGCTGATCCTTTCGCTGACGCGCGATCTCGGCGTGAATCTCGCCGGCGTTGAGATCATTCTCAACATGCGCGAGAAGATGGACGCGATGCAGCATGAGTTCGAGCGGTTCTTCCAGTACTTGCAATCGCATGCTGAAGAGTTGACGAACTTCGACGTCGCGCCGGAAGGCAGCGACGCGCTGGTCCCACTCACGCGCGCCGCAGCGTTGCGAAGACGTAGTTCTGGTCGGTAGTTGATATTTGAATTCCTGAGGTGTTAAAGTGCGCGGCGCTTTAACCTCACAACTCAGGAGTAAAACAAAATGACCTCACGTCTCACGCTTCTTCTATTTCTCTTTGTATTTCACGCTCAGGATCTCGACACAGTCACGATCTACGGTAAGGTTGTAGATCAGAATGGCGCTGTCATCCCCGGTGCACAAATCCAAATTCGAACTCGAACTGCCACAACGAATGACCGTGGTCTATACCGGTTGATCCAACTGGAACCGGGAATTCTTTCAATCCGTGTTTCTGCTGCCGGATTCGCAACTCAAGAGTTAAAGATAAAAACGGTCTCGGGGCAAAGCGTGCAGTTTGACGCCACGCTGCTCCCGGCTAGCGTCGTTGCGGTTGTAACAACAGTCGATGCCCCAGTTCTTGATACGAAACGAACAGTCGTTGGCGCGACACTCACTTCGCGCGAAACGGAATCGCTGCCGCTCGCATCGCGCTCGGTTCTCGATCTGATCTTCACGCTTCCAGGCGTAACTGAAGAGCCGTTGTCCACGCGCGACCTCGCCGAAGATCGCAACGCGAATCATGCGTCGACGCCGGAAGAGTCTGGTCTCTTCTCACTTGCCGGTGCGCCGGCTTATTCGAACAACCTCACGATCGACGGACTCGACAACAACGACGATCGTGCGGCGCGTGAACGCTTTCAACCGTCGCCGGACGCGGTGGCGGAGGTACAGGTGATCACGAATCAGTTCTCCGCGGAGTATGGCCGCGCGTCCGGCGGGCGAGTGAATCTGCGGACGCGCAGCGGTTCGCAGCAGTTTCGCGGCAGCGCGTTTTACTTCTTTCGCGACGAAGCATTGAACGCAAATACCTTCCGCAACAACTCGCTCGGTCTTTCGCGATTGCCGCTTCAGGAACATGTCAGTGGCTTCACGTTGGGTGGTCCACTGAGAAGCCCGGCGGTCTTTTTCGCGTCCTACGAAGTCAGCAAGACGCTTGATAGCGCACTCATCGATACACTCGTGCCAATCGAACAAAATCCGGGGTTCCCGTTGCCTCGTCCGACAAGTCCGGAGCACAGGCGGCTGGAGGACGTAAATGCACCTGCGCTTGCGGCAGAAGTCGCGCCGTTCATCGCTTCGATCAGCACTCCGCTAAAGAACACGAGTTTCATCACGCGTGTCGATGATCCAATCGGCGAGAAGCACAACATCTCGGTGGTCTATCAAGGCGGAAGGCTGCTGAATCTACGGCAATTCGGCGGCGGGAATCGACTGGCGGAGGCCCTGCAAGGGCGGAGACGTAATTCGGATGCGATCTCGTTTTCTGAAACTTATGTTCTGTCGGCGCACGCCGTTAATCAGTTGCGGACGCAGTATTCGCGGCTGGCGCCATCGTATGAGGCGCAGGCGGCAAACGGGCCGGTGGTGCTGATTGCGCTTAACGATCCCGAGCATTCAGGAACGTTGGTGGCAGGCTCGTCGACATCGGGCGCCAGTGAGCGCCGCGAAGATCGTTTCCAGCTCCAGAACGTGCTGTCGCTCGTTAGTGGTAATCACTCGCTCAAGTTTGGCGCTGACGTTCATCATGTTCGTTCGACGTTCATCGATCTCGCGGACTTGAGCGGGACTTTCAACTTTGCGAGTGTGGGCGATTTTCTTGCCTCGCGACCGAGCCGGTTTCGACAGAATTTTCAAAGCCAGTCGACGCAGAAGAATCGTTACGCGAGCGTGTTTGTGCAGGATGAGTGGCAGGCGCTGCCGCAACTGCTCGTCAGTTATGGGTTGCGATACGAGCACGAGACCATCCTGCAAGACGGAAACAACTTTGGTCCAAGGTTCTCCGTTGCTTACAGTCCGCTTGCTTCGCTTGTCTTTCGTTTTGGTAGCGGGGTCTTTTTCAATCGGCCGCTGCTGCGCACGATCGACGATTTCACGCTCGGCCGGCAACAGCTCTTCTTCGACACTAATCAGCTTCGTGATCCGCTAACGGGGAAGTTGATGACCACCGAGCAGCGGCGAGCGTTCATCGCTGCGCACGTGCGCTTTCCGGTAACCACGGATTTAAAGCAATTTTCAACTGTGAGCACTCAGTTCTCACGACGATTAGATCCGTGGTTACGGATTCCCGAGAGTTACCAGGTTAATGCCGGAGTTGAGCGCGATCTGGGGCGCGGGTATTCGTTGGAGGCCAACTTCGGTTTCACGCGAGGGATTCATCTTTGGCGGGAGTTCAATGCGAATGCGGCGGTGTTGCCGGATGGGTTTGGAAACTTTTCGGAGTTTCTGGCTTCGCGTGATTTTGCGAATTTTGTGAATCCGGCGACGGGTGTTCGACCGCTGCACAATACGTCGACGGCTGGTGATTTCGTAAGGTTCGTTTTCGGGACCGCGGATCAGGCGGGCGTGCGGCGTGTGGTTGAGTCTGGGGTGCCGATCTCGATTGTTAATCTGAATAATCCGAGTTCGACGACGGCGATCGACGTTGCGCTCGCTGCGCTGAATCATTTGCGGCAGGATCCGTCGCGTGGCGAGATCGAACAACTGATTTCAGTTGGGAATAGTTTTTATCGCGGGCTGACGATTGAATTTCGTAAGAGCTCCGATCGTCTCAGCTTCCGCGCTGGTTACACGTTGGCTGGTTTGATTGATGATGGCGTGGTCAACACTTCTGATGCGCTTCGGCCGGGAGACTTTCGTGCTGAGCGCGCGCGGAGCTTGCTCGATCGACGGCACCGGTTTGTCTTTTCCGGCACGTTCCGCTTGCCGCCTTTTGTTGGTGCGTTGCAGTTGTCGCCGCTATTGCGGCTCGCATCAGGGGCGCCGTTCAATATCTCGCTGGGTGGTGTCGATCGAAACCTCGACGACGTCTCGAACGACCGGCCAAACTTTTCTGGTGATACGCGGCTGCTTCGGTGGCGGGCGCCTGGCCAGTCTCTTCCCGCTTCCTTGCTCGATTCCTTCACCATCCCAACCATCGGTCAAAGTGGCGATCTGCGGCGGAATGCTGGCATCGGTCCGGGTCTCTTCATCTTCGACCTCAACGTCGCGCGCGAATTCCGTCTCCGGGATCGAATTCGTCTTCGCGCGGTGGTCGAATTCGACAACGTCCTGAACAAGACCGTCTTCAGCTTCGGCTCCGAGTTCATCAACCTCGACGACGACTCCTTCCTCCTCGCCCAACGCACCCTCCGCCCCCGTCAACTCCGGACCGGATTGAGGATCGAGTTTTGAACGACTTAGACAAAATCGCACTGAAACACAAAGAGCTCACGCACAAAATCATCGGTGTGTTTCAGGAGGTCTACAACGAGTTGGGACACGGATTTCTCGAATCCGTGTACCAACGTTCTCTGGCGATCGCGCTTCAAGCATCGGGATTTGAAGCACGCGCGCAGGTCAAAATACCGGTTTGGTTTCGAGGGCAGCGAGTAGGACAGTTCGAGGGTGACCTACTCGTCAACAATTCGATCCTGCTCGAGTTGAAGGTTGCGCGTTGTCTGGATTTGTCGCACCAGGCGCAGCTACTGAACTACCTGCGCGCCACTGATATCGAGGTGGGATTACTGCTGAATTTTGGAGTAAGACCGGAGTACCGAATGCTGCTCTTCGAGAACACTAGAAAAACTATTCGCTGACTCCCCGCAAGCGGGAAACACATAGAAAGGGAAATCTAAGAATTCCCCTTTGACTGACCTCCCACAAGCGGGAAATACATAGAAAGGAGGCCTAAGATTCCCTTTCCCACCGCCCGTAACGCTCAATTATCTGCGCGCGACTGACATCGAGGTGGGACTGCTACTGAATTTTGGCCTAAAACCGGAGTTCAAGAGGTTAATTCTCGACAATGCGAGTAAAATCAATCGGTGCGGTAATTACCGGCGGTATTCCTTGCAGCGGGCTCGCGATCGTTCAATTCGTCGTTTCATCCATCGGTTCATTGTCTTAACGCCTTCCAATCGTTCTCATGAGGTTCGTACGATAGCGTTACCTCGCAGGTTGCATGCCAATCGACTTCCCTATCTGTAACGCGCGTTTCCCCCACAAAAAGTACCGTTTGACGCACGATTTAGTGTCCTCTTGCCGCAAATGGCTTGTGGTAAACTCGCCGTTGATGGCACTCACCGACTCACAAACTGAGCACGTCAGCGAGGTCGAAGCAGCCCTGCTCGACGCCGAACTCTTCATGAAGTACCAGGCGGTCGATCGCGCCATCAAACGCCTGCGCACGGCCCTCGAGGTCAATCCCCGCTCGATCAAGCTCCGCGAACGCCTGCGCGAGATCCACGCCTCGCAAAAACAGGTCGAAGACGCCGCTCGCCAATGTCTTGCTCTCGCAAGCCTTTACATCGAACGCGAAGACTTCGAGACCGCTCACGATCGTCTCCTCGAAGCCAAACAGCTCGACGAACGCATCAACATCGCCAGCGGCCTCGAAGCCATTCGACGCGCGCGCCGGCCGGATCTGAAACCGACGCCCGCTCCCGAACCCCACTTCGAACGCAAACACTTCACGCTGGCCGGCGATCTCAGTTCCGTCAGCGTGTTCGACGCGATTCAGGTGCTTGAAAACGCACGGCTCAACGGCGTGTTGACGATCGGCAACCCGAAGCAGCAAGGTCAGGTGATGTTCAGCGACGGGCGGATCGTGGATGCAAACTGCGGCGGGCAATCAGGGGAAAAGGGGTTCGAACGAGTAGTTGAGATCACCAGCGGGACGTTCGAGTTTCAGAAAACTGCCGAGCAGTACACGGCCCGCATTCAGGCGCTCAGCAACACCAACCTCATTCTCGACACCCTACGCGTCCTCGACGAACGCAAGCAGTAACCACGAATTTTTAATCAATTAACACGCGCGTATTTAATGCCTCAGCCTTCTCAATCGCCAGAAGTAAACGCAAAAACTGGTTGTAGTTTCGACTGCGGCTCGTCAGGCGGTTGATCTCGGATTGCGAGAGTTCGTTGCGCAGAAGTAAATCCAGCAGGTCGTAATAATCTGCCGTCGCCTCAAACGGAAACTCGCGCGTGTAAGTCGTCTCCTCACTATCTTCCGAACGAAACCCCGCCAACAGATCGAAAATGTGGTCAGTAGTCAATCGCGCCGCATCACGCGACAACACAATCGGCACCCGCAACTCAAAAAACCGCAGCCCCTCGTCCGTCACAACCCGTCGCAACTCCTTCGTCGCTTCACCATCAAACGGCGACTCCGGATCGATCAGTATCCGCAGCAGCCGCGGCTGATCGTCCTGATCCAACGTGTCGAGCGAAAGCTGAACGCGATCCGCAAGAAACTTCTCAAACTGCGCCTCAACCGGATAGTTGATCCGCCCCAAACATCCGACGGACTCACCCTCGCCCGCCGCGTCGAGCGGCAAACACGCCGGGCAATGCGCGCAAATCGACGTCGCCGCTTGCAGCCGTTCAATCTCACCGCTCGCGTTCTCCACCCATTGAAGCTTGTCGATCGACGGCGCGCCGGCGTCGCCGGTCGTCAGTTTGGCGTGCAAACTGCTAAGCCGTCCCCACTGGCGCAGGTGCAGCTCGGAATAGTTGGCGCGAAGGGGGCAATCGTATTGCAGTGCGAACTCTAGTGACATCTGATTCGTGTAAATCCGTGATCTGTTCTAAATCTGTGTTACATGATTATGGTAAGCTTTCGGCATTCCCGCAAATTGTGCCGCATAGAAAGGTCAAAAGATGGCAGTTAGTCAGGAACTTTTGGAAATACTCGCCTGTCCGGCTTGCAAGGCTCCAGTCGAGCTGAAGCCGGACGGAAACGCATTAAAATGCGTCGAGTGTAAGCGCGTTTATCCAATTCGCGACGACATTCCCGTCATGCTCATCGACGAAGCGACTATCGAAAATGAACAGTCTGCGTGATTGAGACAAAGTCAATTTTCAGCGCCGAAGCCCCCCAACCTTTGGCGCCGGCTTTCTGGGACTGGTCGCGCGTGCGCAAGGTCTTGCTCATTCGGCTGCGATCGATCGGCGACACCGTGCTCTCGACGCCGTCGCTGTTCGCGCTCAAGCGCTTTCTGCCGCACGCCGAGATCGACATTCTAGTCGAAGATTGGGTGGCGCCGATTCTCGAAAACCATCCGCATACGACGAACGTGATTGTGCTGGAACGCGGCGGCATGGGAGCGCGAGTGCGAACCGCGCGGGAGATCCGGGCCACCGGGTACGACGTCGTCTACAACCTTCACGGCGGCACCACCGCCACTTTCCTGACGCGAGCAACCGGCGCGCCCCATCGCGTCGGTTTCAAGACGTACCAGTACGCGCAACTACACAATCATCAGTCGCCGTCAGCATCATTGCTTTGGGGACAACAGAAGACGCACTCCGTCGAACAACAGCTCGCCTTGCTCGGTTGGACCGGAGTTCCCGTCACTGATCGGCCGCGCACCCAGCTCGGCATAACCAACGAAGCAACAAGCTCGATTAGTCGACGACTGGCGGACGCCGGGCTCGACGACCGAAAAATTGCGCTCATTCATCCGGCGGCGGCGTTCACCACGAAGCAATGGGCGCCACAAAATTTCGCCCGTGTGGTCGAGTCGTTGGCTGACCGCGGATTTGCGTCGGTGGCGATCGGAACGCCTGGCGAGCAGGGGCTTCTCGATGCGCTTACGAACGAAGCTTCAGTGCGCGTCGTTACGTTTGAACTGTCGCTGCCGGAAGTAGCAGCGCTGGCGGCGCGTTCGCAATTGTTCGTCGGCAACGACAGTGGCATCGCGCATATTGCGGCGGCGGTCGGAACTCGGTCCGTTGTCATTTTTGGATCGTCGAACATGAACCACTGGCGTCCGTGGAACAAAGCTCCCTCCGAAGTGGTGCGCGAAGAGATGCCCTGCCAGCCGTGTCACGGTTATTTTTGCGAGAAGTTTCCGGAGCCGGAGTGTATCCTGCGTGTACCGGTGGATAGAGTTGTTAACGCAATCGACAGAGTCAATGCTAAGTAAGATCCGTGTTACCGAAATCCTGGATGCGCTTCGCGATCGTAATGTCGTCGTGCTGGGCGATGTGATGCTCGACGAATTTGTCTGGGGCGAGGTGACGCGAATCTCTCCGGAAGCGCCGGTGCCGGTGGTCGACGTGCGCCGCGAGTCGGTCCACCTGGGTGGCGCGGCGAACGTGTTGGCGAACCTGCTCGCACTGGGCGCAAGCGGGATCGTCGTAGGTGTTGTTGGCGTCGATGAAGCAGGCAAACGTCTCCGCAACGGATTGCGGGAACTCGGCGGGCGCGCGCACGACAATCTAATCGTTGACGAAGCGCGGCCGTCGACGATCAAAACACGGATCATCGCGCACAACCAGTTGGTGGTGCGTGCTGATAGAGAATCTCGCACACCTGTGAATTCGAATCTCGAGAATCAAATCGTCTCAGCCTTAAAAGAAGCCCTCGCCGACGCGCATGCTTTCGTAGTCTCCGACTACGACAAAGGCGTCGTCACGCCGCGCATACTCGGCGAGATCCTGCCGTTCGCGTACGAACGCGTGCCGGTGCTAATCGATCCGAAGCTCCGCAACTTCAATCACTACCGGCCGGCGACCCTGGTCACGCCCAACCATCTCGAAGCGTTGCGCATGAGCAACAGCGAAGATCATTCTGACGACGGATCGCATCACGCGGCAAAGGTCATTCGTGAAAAACTCGGCTGCGATGCAGTGCTGATCACGCGCGGCGATCGCGGGATGATGTTGCTCGAAGCCGGCGGCGAACCCGTTTACGTCGAGACGGCGGCGCGCGAGGTCTATGATGTTACCGGCGCTGGTGATACTGTTATCGCCGCTCTGGCCGCCGCCCTCGCTACCGGCGCGACAATGGTCGAGGCAGCTACGCTCGCCAACCACGCCGCCGGAATCGTCGTCGGCAAGGTCGGCACGGCAACCGCAACTGCTGATGAGTTGATAGCTACTTTCCCATAGTTCACTAACGTTTGCCCTGGTCGTTCCATGGTAGGCAAAACCCTTCGCAACTATCGCATCACGGAAAAGCTCGGCGTGGGCGGACAGGGCACAGTCTACAAAGCAACTGACCTCAAACTCGGCCGCACAGTCGTAATCAAAGTCATCCCTCCGGAGCTGAGCTCGAAAGAAGCCAACCTCAAACGTTTCGAACGCGAAGCACGTCTCGCATCGTCGCTGGACCATCCGAATATCTGCACCATCTTCGATCTCGACGAAGTTGACGGCGTTCACTTCATCGCCATGCAACACGTCGAGGGAAAAAACGTGCGGCAACTCGTGGGCGGCCGCCCGCTCGAGCTCAAGACTGCGTTGCTGATCGGATTGCAGGTTGCTGACGCGCTCGCGGTGGCCCACAGTCGCGGCATCATTCATCGCGACATCAAGTCAGGCAACGTAATGGTCACGCCATCGGGCCAGGTGAAAGTGCTCGATTTCGGCCTGGCGAAACTGCTCGATGACACGGAAGCCGCGACGACCGGCATTCACCGCACGGAGCTGACGGAGATCGGCATACCTTACGGCACAGCAACCTATGCAGCGCCCGAACAAGCGCGCGGAGATCGCGTCGACCGGCGCGCCGATATTTTTTCACTCGGCGTTCTGCTCTACGAGATGCTGACCGGCACCTGGCCCTTCCGCGGCAAGACCACGATCGACGTGCGTCACGCCGTGCTGCACGATGCACCGCGGCCAATCGCGGAACTGCGGTCGACTCCGATTCCGCCGCGACTGCAACAGATCGTCGATCGCGCGCTGGCGAAAGCGCCGAAGGATCGCTTTCAAAACATGGATGAGTTTCGCAGGGAGTTACGGCAAGTCCTGCAGGAGCTCGACGCTGGCGCCACCGACTATCAAAGCGTTACTCCCGAACCACCGCGCCATCTCGCGGGTGTGAACCCCGTTTCGCGAGCGGTCCGCTGGTTGAAGTCGATCACGCGCAGCGAAACGCCGACGACGTCGCCGACCTTCGCAACCTCAGCGAGGCGGTCGATTCACGAAACGCCGCTCACAACAGTCGCCGATCAGGAAAAGAAGAGTCTCGCGATTCTCTGCTTCCGTAACTTGCACAACGATCCGGCTTCGAGCTTTTACGAGTTCTCGCTCGCCGACGCGGTGATCACAGAGTTGGCCCGCGTGCGTTCGTTGGTGGTGCGCCCGTCGTCCGTGATTGCCAGGTATCAGGGACAAACGAGAGATCCGCGCGAGATCGGCGAAGAGTTGAACGTCAGCGCCGTGTTGACCGCGGGATTTATTCACTCCGGCGATCACTTCCGTGTCACCGCGCAACTGATCGACGTCGCATCAGGCGAGCTGTTGTGGAGCGATCGTATCGACACGGCTGCGTCAGACATCATCGTGCTGCAAGACACAATCGCGCAGCGCATCGTCGAGGGCTTGAGAGTCGAGCTCAGTCCGGCGGAACAGGTCGTCATCAGCAAAGCGTCGACTCAGAACCCCGCCGCTTACGAACAGTACCTGCGCGGCCGCGATCTGTTTGCGCGTTTTATCTTTCGCACGTTGTCGCCTGACGACTGTGCCGGCGCCATCGATCATTTCGAGCATGCGATTCAACTCGATCAAAGCTTCGCGCTGGCCTACGACGGTCTCGGCGCGTGTTACGTGAACCGCGTGTTCAAGGGATTCGGCGGGTCGGAAGACTACGAACGCGCGGAAGCCGCTTTCAATAAAGCGCTGGCGATCGATCCGAACATCATCGAAGCGCGAATGCTGATGGTCTTTATTTATCTGTGGCGCGGCGAGAAGCAGAAGGCCCGCGACGAAGTAAATCGCGCGCGCAGCGAGGCGCCGAACGAGCCGGTCGTTCATTTCGTTAAAGCGATGCTGCACCGGCTGGATGGCGAGTACGGACGCGCGCTGCGAAGCTATGATCGCCTGGTCCGGCTCGATCCGGCCGCGCACGTTGTCGCCAGTTACAGCCGCGCGCTCGTCTACATGTACATGGGCCAGTTTGACGAAACGTTCCGCCAGCTCGAGAACGCCGGCGAGCCTGACAACGCACTCGTGCGGACGTTCCGCGCGTTGGCGTTGTATTACACTGGACAGACGGATGACGCGGTCGAGTTGATGACAGACGTGATTGCGAAGCATCCAAACATGCACGGCGTACGTCCATTCATGGCCATGTTTCTGAGCGCGCAGGGCAAGCACGACGAAGCCCTCGCGCAACTCACCCCGGAAGTGAAACGGAACGGCGAAGTTGATGCCGACATCAGCTATTCAATCGGTTCGGTCTATGCTTTGGAGGGCTTGCACGCGGAAGCGTTCGAGTGGCTCGCACGGTCGATTGCTTTAGGAAATTCCAATCATCCTTGTTTTGAAAACGATCCGAACTGGGCCACATTGCGAGACGATCCGCGATTTATCGAGTTAACGTCCAGACACAAATGATCAAACGAACACGAATCATACCCTTACTCGTATTCTGTCTTTTTATCCGTGTATCCGCGTTTGCACAAGCGCCAAAAACTGTTACGGAGCTGCAAACGCGTATCTCGGAAATACTCGCAAAGCCCGAACTCGCGCCCGCGATGGTGAGCGTCAAGGTCGTCTCCCTCGACACCGGACGCGTGCTCTTCGAAGAGAACGCGGCAAAACTCTTGCGCCCGGCGTCGAACATGAAACTCTACACAGTCGCCGCCGCGCTCGATAAGCTCACGCCCGACTTTCGCTTTTTCACTTCCGTCTACTCCGCCAACCGCCCGGATTCGTCCGGAGTCCTTCATGGCGCGCTGACGATCTACGGTCGCGGCGACCCGACTTTCGCCACTCGCTTCAACAACGGCGACTACTTCAAAAGCATAAACGAGCTCGCCGCGCGTATCGCCGCCGCGGGAGTGAAACGCGTTGAAGGCGATCTCGTCGGCGACGAAACCTACTTCATCGGACCAAAGTACGGATCAGGTTGGGAATGGGAAGACTTGACCTGGTACTACGGCGCGGAGATCTCGCCGTTATCGATCAACGACAACGCGCTCGATCTCTTCATCAAACCCGGTGCCGCGGTGGGCCAACCCGCCGTGATCACAACCGGACCGCCCGATCCACTGCTGACCGTCGTCAACAAGGTAATCACTATCGCGAAAGGTGAGCGGCGGCAATTGAACATCCATCGCGGTCTGGGTGAGAACACGGTCACGATCGCCGGCGGCATTCCGTTAGAAGATCCCGGTTACACCGGCGCGATGAGCATTTCACATCCGGGACTGCTGTTTGTCTATTTGTTGCGCGCGGCGCTCGCGCAAAAAGGCGTCGTCATCACTGGAAAGTCGATTGCGACCGGGCCCATGTCCCAACCCAATTATTTTCCGACGCCTTATCCTCCAATTCTTTACGAAGTCGCGAAGCTCGAATCGCCGCCGTTGAGCATCATCGCGGCGCAAACGTTGAAGCCGAGCCAGAACCTTTATACCGAATTGATCCTTCGGACTCTCGGCAAAGTGACGCCCGCGCCAGCAACGTTGCCGCCGCTCAGACAAACGTCGGAAGAGCTCGGCCTCGAAGGAGTGAAATCCTTTCTGCGTACCGCCGGCGTCCGTCCCGAGTCGTTGGTCCTGAGCGACGGTTCCGGGCTCTCGCGCAACGACATGATCACCGCCGAAGCGACAGTGCAGTTGTTGACGTTCATGAGTAAGCATCGTTACGCCGACGTCTTTCGCACCGCGTTGCCAATCGCCGGAGTCGATGGAACTCTGCGTAATCGATTGCGTGGCACAGTCGCCGAGAACAACCTCCGCGCCAAGACTGGTTCGCTCAGCTCGGCGGCGAGTCTCAGCGGCTACGTCACGACCGCGGCCGGCGAAAAACTCGCCTTTGCCATCATGGTGAACAACTACGCATCCGAAGTCGATCCGCGCGCCGTCTGCATCGATCCGATCGCCGTTCTGTTGGCTTCGTTTAACCTTAAGCCAGAGCAACCAACTCCCACGGCGACTCACCCTTAAATTACCCCTAAACAGGAGACTCAAATGTCAGCCGAAACCATTATCGCTCTTTGGAAAGTCACTCGATCCGGATTGATAGATGAAGTCGAAAAGATCCCCGACGATCAATTCTCTTTTCGCGCCACTCCCGAAACACGCAGCATCGCTGAACTGGTCCAGCACATTATCGAATCCCAGAAAATACTTGTTGCTGAAGGCTGCCACGAAGCCGCCGATATCAGACGGCAAACATTCGCCGCTCACACTCAAGAGCATGCGGCCGGTGTTAGCGGCGTTACGGACAAGCAAGGTCTTATCAACCTGCTTCGCAGCGCCATGGACGACTCCGAATCGTGCATGAGCGCGCTTGCCGCCAAATGGGACGAACCGATGATGGGGCTCGACGGCAAGCAAACCACCCGAGGTGCTTTTCTTACCTTTGCGTTTAGTCACGAAATGTATCATCGCGGGCAGCTCACTGTGTTCGAACGTTTGCTGAATATCGAGCCGGTCCTTACCGGACGACTCAAGAAGTTCTTCGCTCAGGCAGGGTCGCCCGACTAAACATGCCGCCACAATTCACGAAGTTTCACGGCCTGGGGAACGACTATCTCGTACTTGAAGTCGAGCAGCTCGCTGGGATCGAGGATCTCGGCGACTTTGCCCGGCGCATTTGTAACCGGCACTACGGCGCGGGCGGCGACGGCATCGCCATCATCGGTAAGTCAGACACCGCCGGCGCCGATTTCACCTGCCGCATCTTCAACCCTGACGGGAGCGAAGCCGGACTCTCCGGCAACGGGACGCGCTGCGCCGTCGCTTATCTCCATTACCGCGGTCTGTGGACAAACGAAGAGCTGCGCCTGAGCACGCGCACCGGTTTGAAGAGATATTTCCTGCGCGGCCAGCCTGGTCCGGGCAAATACCTGTTTGAGTCGGAGTTGGGCCAGCCGAAGTTTGATTCACGATCGATCCCGATGGACATCGAACCACCGATCGACAAAGTCGTGAATTATCCATTTGAGACGTTCGAGATAACGGCGATGCAGATGGGAAACCCGAACTGCTGCATCTTCGTGGAGGATTTCAACGCGCTCGACTGGCGCCGGATCGGCAAGCACATTGAGAACCATCCGCGGTTCACGGATAGAACGAATGTGGTATTCATTCACGTCGTCGATAGAGCACTGATCGAGCTGCGCATCTGGGAACGAGGCGTGGGAGAAACAACCGCTTCCGGGACCTGTTCCTGCGCCGGCGCCGTCGCCGCGATGGTCAACAAACTGACCGACCGCGACATACGCGTCGTCATGGAAGGCGGCGAGGTGCGAATCAACTGGCGCGACGACGATGAGGTTGTGATTACCGGCACTGCTGAAGTAGTCTATTCAGGCCAATGGCTGGCTTAAAATGTTCAAAATCCTCCCCATCATTCTCCTCGTCTCGATAGCATTGTCGCTTACCGCGTGCGGCGGTCGGGTGATTTCCAAGACTGAAGCACACGCACCCGATCCGCCGAAACCGCCAAGCTCCGTGCCGATGTGGCTGGGAAACACTTCCCGCAGCTTTTACGGCACCGGCCCGTGGTCTGAAGGCCCGCTCGAAATCGTCTGGGAATTTGAGACCGACTTCATCACCGGCCGTTTGCACAAAGATCCGTGGGGCGGATCGAGCTGGCCGGGACAACCATCGGTCGACGAAAAACACGTCTACTTCGGTTCGGCTGACGGCAACCTCTACGCCCTCGACAAACATGACGGCACGCTCGCCTGGAGTTTCAAAACCAACGACAGTTTGAAAGCGACGCCGACCATCGCCGGTCATCGTTTGATCGCGAGCGGCCTCGATCACTACATCTATTGTCTCGACGCACGCGACGGAACGTTGCTGTGGAAGTACAAGACCGGTTTTGAGGTCGACTGCTCCGCCGCTGTGATAGACGATCGAGTCTACTTCGGCAGTGAAGACGGATTTTTCTACAGTCTGAACCTCGAAGACGGAGCACTCATCTACAAGACTGAACGGCTCGGCTCGATGGAGGGCAGTTTCTCCGTCGTCGACGGACGAGCCTACATCGGCACCGAACATGGCGACCTGTTCTGTCTCAACCTCTCCGACGGTTCGACCGTATGGAAGGCGCGCATCGGCGCCGATTCCGATTCCACGCCGGCCGTATCGCACGGCTTTGTCTACACCGCCGCCGAGAACGGCTACGTCTATTGTTTTCGACAGGACGACGGCGAACTGGTTTGGAAGCACCAAACGCTAGGCGGCATCGGCAAAGAACGTAACGGCATCTGGGCAAGCCCAATCGTGGCGAACGGCCGCGTCTACATCGGCTCGAACAACGGCTATCTCCACTGCCTGACCGCCGACAAAGGCGAACTCGTCTGGCGTTACAAAGCGCGCGGGCCGATCTGGGGAACGTCGCCGCTGGTGGACGGGCGTCTCGTGTTTGGCGATAAAGCAGGCTGGCTCCACGCGGTCTCGGCGGAAGACGGGCAGCACATTAGCGAATTGAAGATCGGTGATAATATCAACGCCACGCCCGCCATACTTGGCGGTCGAATTTATATCGGCGCTTTCAATGGGAAGCTGTACTGTCTGAAGTAACCTTGCTCGTTTACCTGGTAGACAACACGATCGACGGTCAGGGTGCGAGCCCGCGTGAGTTGCGCGCCGTTTTGGGGCGTTTGATTCCCGGTTTGGAAATCCTCACGGAACCTTTTCACAGTGTGTCGCTCGAGCGAGTACGGAGCCTGCGTCCGTCGCACATAATCCTGAGCGGACAGAGTCATCCCTGGGACAAATACTCGCCTGAATCGCTGGCCGGCGTCTTCGACGTGATCAAACACGCGAGCCAGCCGATTCTCGGCGTCTGCGGCGGGCACCAGCAAATCGCGCTGGCGCACGGCGCGGAGGTCGGACTGATGGGACGGCTTGAACCCGGCGAAGGTTACGAAGGCGCCAAACGTGAACGCGGCTTCCTGCCCATCGACAACACCGGCGACGGACTCTTCAAAGGCCTGCCTTCGCGAATAACGGTCTGGCATAACCACTGCGACGAGGTGAAGCAGTTGCCAAACGGATTTCGCGCGACCGCTTCGAACGAAACCTGCGCGATTCAGGCAATGCAGGAGAAGGGCCGGCGGGTCTACGGGATCCAGTTTCACCCGGAGCTTTTCGACGAGGAACACCCCGAAGGCCAGCGGATCGTCGAGAATTTCCTCGCCTTGGCGGGCACCCTCTAAACGCTGAAATACCAGCGCTTACCTCGATTCTTGCGGTTTATCTCACAAATATCACGGATTTGCATTTGGACTCTCACGGAACCGTGTGCTAGCCTTCTTGCCCAGTGGAAAGACGAGCTTATTGCTCGTTTTCTTTTTTTAGATACAGCTAGTTCTTTTCAGCGCACCGCATCAAGGATGCAAGCCCCCAACCTCGGCTGACTTCATAGCAGACTCCTAGAGCCAGGGGACGAGTCATAGGAAAGAACGGACTCGCGCAGGACGCTGAAAAGTAGAAATAAACATCGGACAGGAGACCCGAATTTGAAAGTTCATTCTATCTTTAGCGGAAGTGCGCTGCTCTGTCTCGTACTTCTGAATTGCTTTTTGATGTTTTCTGCTCGTCCCCTCGCAGCGGAAACTCTGTCCTCATCCGAAACCCAAAAACAAGCCAACAAACAAGCGAAACTGATCGAAGAGGCTGCGTCTGCTCGTGTCGCCATGGAAGCTGCGAATAACGCGAAGCTGGGCGAGGCGATTGTCGCGGAAGAAACGTTCGTTGTGGCGCCCGCTGCTTACGTTGCGACGGCTTATAGTTTGCGCGGACGTACGGCGAGCGGCGTGCCGGTAAGCAAGGGATTGATCGCCGCAGACCCGAGGGTGTTGCCCTTGGGATCGCGGGTTAAACTCGAAGCCGGCGCTTACAGTGGTGAATACGTTGTCGCCGACACCGGCGGAATGGTTCGTGGCAAACGAATCGACATCTGGACGCCAACCTCGCGTGAAGCCATGCGTTTCGGTCGCCGCACAGTGAAACTCACCGTGTTGAGCCTCGGCGGCAAAAAGCGCTCAGCTCGTTAGTATTCATTCGTTAAATCCGTGTTCCTGGAAACACAGATATCACGGATGCGCGTGTTAAGATGCGCTACGAATGTCTCAACAACAAATTCCGATAGCTGAACCTCTGGTCGAGGTCAGACGCGGTGGCATCACGGAGTCGCGCCACCGCGGGCACATCGTCGCCATCGAGCCCAGCGGAAACGTCATCGCTTCCCTGGGCTCGCCCCATAACGTCACCTTCCTTCGTTCATCAGCCAAACCATTTCAAGCGTTGCCGCTGCTCACTTCCGGAGCTGCGGAGAGGTTTGGTTTCACTGACGAGGAAGTCGCTCTCGCCTGCGCTTCGCACAACGGCGAGCCGATCCACACGAAACTCGCCGCGTCGATGTTGGAAAAGATCGGCCTCGGTCCGGAAGCGCTCAAGTGCGGCGTTCACGAACCGTATAGTGCGGAAGCCGCAGCCGTGCTGCGTGCGCACGAAGAAGTGCCGAACGTGCTGCACAACAACTGTTCGGGTAAACACGCGGGCATGCTGGCCGTGGCATTACACCTTGGAGCGTCGACCGAAAATTACGAAAGCGCGGAGAACCCGGTCCAGATTGCGATCGCGCGAGCAGTTTCCCAGTTCACTGAGGTACCGATTGAGGACATGGCCGTCGGTATCGACGGCTGCGGCGCTCCGATCTTCGGCGTCAGTGTCAGGGCGATGGCGCTCGGCTTCGCGCGGCTGATTTCCTCACCTGAACACTTCGACCAGGCGACACGTGACGCGTGCAAACGAATCGTTCGCGTGATGATGGCGTATCCGCAATTGATCGGCGGCACTTCCGAACGGCTCGACACGGAGATCATGCGCGCGGCGCCGGGACGCATCGTTTCGAAAGTCGGCGCGGAAGGCGTGTACACCGCCGGCGTGCTTCCGTCTGAACGCTGGCCGAACGGTTTGGGACTGGCGATCAAAATCGAAGACGGCGAGGACAAACGCGCGCGTCCAACAGTCGTGGTCGAATCGTTGCGGCAACTGGGCGTGCTATTCGACGAGTCACTCGACGCTGTCGCGCGGTACGCGTTCTTTCCGGTGCAAAACCGGCGTGGCGATCTCGTCGGCGAGATCCGGGCGTCGTTTGATTTGAAGGTCCCATGACGGACAACGGCGAAGTTACTCAACCGCCGCTGTTGCGGCATGCCGACGGGAACGTCGACGTCGACTCCGTGCCTGACGTGATCGAGTGGTTTTTGAATAACGACCAGCGCGTTGCCGTGATCAAGCACCCGGCAGTCGAAGAAGTCTTCCAGTGGAAACAGCAGGAGAGCAAGAAGCAGGGCGAAGACGTGTTCGTCTTCAACCGGGCGGAAGATCGACTGGCGATCGGAATCATTCAGGCACTGGCCGACAATGCGGGCCAACGCGAACTGCACGCGTGGATTAGCCAGTTGCTCATGGCGCTTGATACCGCCGCGAAAGCGAATGAGTCGACGGCGGAGGCTTATCAACTCGATCTTCGCAGCGGCGGCTCGATTCTAAAGCAGGCGGATAAGATTCCGTTTCAACGCGGGCGCGCCGAGTTTCTGCTCAACTGCTGGATCGAGACGTTGTGTACCGCCGAAGCGCGTGTGCTTGGCTGGCTGTACAAAGAGTTCTACGGCCGCCCCTACGCCCCGTAAACACAGCCACAAAAAGGCACATAGGAAGAACACAAAAGGCACAAACCAAAACAGCCAAATTTCTGTGTTCTCCTTTGCTCTTCTTGTGCCTCCTGTGGTCTTCTTTTTGTGCCTTTTGTGGTTTATATGACTCCCGAATTACGCAAGCTCTTCCCGATCACTACGCGCTACAACTATCTCAATCACGCCGCCCTCTCGCCTCTCCCGTTGCCCGCACTCCAGGCGGTCGAAGCGCAGCTCAGGGATGTCCATGAAAACGGCTCAGTCAATTTCCACGATTGGCTATCGACAAAAGAGCAAGCGCGAAAACTGCTGGCCGCGATGCTCGGCGCGCCGCGGCCCGAACAGGTCGCCTTCATGCGCAACACTTCGGATTCTCTGTCGACCGTCGCTAACGGACTGACGTGGCGAGCGGGGGACAACGTCGTGACGTTTCGCGGCGAGTTTCCGTCGAACCTCTATCCATGGCTGCGCCTTCGCGAGGCGTTCGGCGTCGAGGTGCGGATGTGCGAGGAACGCAACGGCCGTATCGACCTGGATGCGCTCGAGAAGTTGATCGATCGAAACACGCGGGTCGTGACGGTCAGTTACGTCCAGTTCGCCTCCGGATTTCGCATCGATACCGAACGGCTCGCCCGCGCCGCCAGACGCCATGACGCGCTCTTTGTCGTCGATATGGTTCAGGCGCTCGGCGTCATTCCCTTAAACGTTGAGGCCGAACTGATTGATGTCGCCGCCGGTACCGGACACAAGTGGTTAATGGCACCCGAGGGCCTGGGCTATCTTTACCTCTCAGACCGGGCCCGCGAGCGAATTCAACCGACACTCGTTGGCTGGGTCAGCGTTCCCGACCCTTTCAATAACTCAAACCTCGACCAGGGCTGGAATCGCGGCACCCTGGCTTGGGAGTCCGGAACCGGACCTGCCGCTCTCTTTTATGGTTTGAAAGCCAGCCTGGAGCTTCTGACGGGCTTGGGGACGGCGAGGATAGCCGAGCGTCTCGAGGAACTCAGCGACCAACTCTGTAGGACGGTGTGCGAGCGTCTGAAGGCCAGGAACTACGAACTGGTGAGCTCACGCTTGCCGGGCGAGAAGTCGCAGGTCGTCTGCATTCGCCACAAAGCTGGCATGTCGGCGATGGCGTTGTATGCACACCTCAAAGCTCGAAACATCATCACGGCCCCTCGGAGCGATCGCCTTCGCATCGCACCCCACGTTTACAATCTGCCGGAAGAGATCGACGCCCTTATCGAGGCCTTACCGTAGCCAGCGAGCGATTATCGTTCGGTTGTACTATCTCTTTTGTACGGAACTATTACAACTTTGACGTCGTGACCGCCAGTTTCGACTCACCATCCATCGCCGCGTTAGTAAAATTCCGAGCAAAAACGTAACTTCAGATCGGAGCGTGGTGCTGTGGAGTTGGTGGCACGGTCGTTGCCAAAGAAGGAAAACAGAACAAGAAGGGTAGATAAGGGTAAATCGGGTCAGGCTCTGAAAACTGCGGTGAGTGGAGGCTTTGGGGGAGGCATCCTCTCGCAGATTGATAAAACAAGTGGCGACTCTTTTGGGGGAACGGAGCCCCACTTGTTACGCAGTCGATGAGCAACAATAGCGGAGCTGCTGATTGTCGTCTTGACGAGGCTTGGGGGAGCCTCCCAGGAAAAATCAGCAGCCCGCATTTTTTTATGCGTCCGTAATTATGAATCCGTTTGATTCGTGGTTTTAGTTCCGGTCGCGGAGCAAACGGGCTGGGTCGGTCTTCGGAGTCAGCTCATCCAGATTGAGTCGTAACATCCCGCCCGCATCTGAATAAGCCTCGACCTGCTTCTGTTGTTTGCGGCGGTGACTGAACAACAACGCTCCAGCCAGTCCGCCGATTCCTAAACAAGCCAACAACGCGTAGCCGGACGCTTTCAACACAGCGACCAACACGCCAAGGGTGGTGTCGACGTAATATTTTTCAGCCTGTTTCAGAATGTTCGGGTTCTCGCCGAGCCACGTCACGACCTGCTCGTAGTGGACCTGATCGAGTAGTTGCTTCGCCGACGCGTCGTCAGGAGCGTCAAAAACGAAGACGGAGTAGTTGCCGACGCGGCGATACGCCGTGGGCGCCGGCTGGCCCAGTTTCCAGAGTTCCTGAATGCGAGCGATGATGCGCTCGTCGTTGTCCTTTGCGAGTTGCGGTGTATTGAATTCGACGATCAGGACCTTGCTCGCGCCGTATGACGCCATTGCGGCATCGGCATTCCCCTGCGCGTCGATGGCAGTGAGCACTCCTTGATTCAGTTGGAGACTGTCTAGATTCTTAAAACTGTGAAGGAAAATGGCGTTTTTTTGCGCTTCCTCCGGTTTGGGTAGATGCTCAATCAGAGCCGGAATCCCGGTCTCGTCGTTGTCGGCTGTCGCGGGCAGCCCCTGAGCCTCAGCGGAAACGTCCGCCGCGATACTCAAGAAAATCGTCAATATAAATGCTTTGATTAAGCGCATGCCGGCAAACTCTACTTTAGAAACCGCCAGGGCTTTGATGTTCCCTCAACATCCTGGGCAGCATGGAATAAGTTTAATGCCAGCGTCTTAGTTCTCGCAAAAGAAGGTCGGCATAATGGCGCGGGCTGCTGATGTTGTGCATCACCGTCTGACCGCCGAGATCGCTCGCGTTGTCGACGATGATGTCGCCAAAACCAAGCAGGCGTTGCGGAATACTGGCTGAGACAGTCACGTCCTGCACCTTGCTCAGCGGGATGTTGCGCGTGGTGCGGGCGATGAGACCCGTATCAATCTGGAGTTTCGAATCGGTGACGGTGTAGCGAACCATGTTTCGCCGGATGTGGTAGAAAGCCGGAATCAGGAGCAACGCCAACGCCAGCGGAATCGAAATCGAAGCAGGGAGGCCCAGTGTCGCGAGCAGGAAAACGAGGGCGACGCCGGCGAGGACCGCCAAAGCGTAGCCGGTTTTGATGAAGATCATCGTCGGGCGGACGGTGAAGATCGTGTGTTCCAGGTCCGGATCGATCTCGGGTTCCAGTGCTCGGGATTGGACGCGGGCGAGACGCGTGGCCTCGGCGTCCACTGCCGCGCCGCAGTTGGAACAGTAACGAACGCTGGGGGTAACGTACGCACCGCACTTTGAACACGTCATGTTGCTCATCATACCTCAAATACAAAACGAGGCGGAGACCTCGAAAGGTTCCCGCCTCGCTGTTCTCTTATCCGTGTTCTATTGGCTGACTAACTGGAGACGTCCATCAGGCAAACGGGCCATAAAAACGCTCCGCTCATAGACGTTCAACGGCTGCGGATCTTTTTGAGTGACCTCAGCGGTATTTGCATTAGCTGCCGCCTCGGGATCGCGGATTAAACTGTAGCGGCGTCCGATGCGGCGGACGTATTCCTGCGTCTCGCTGTACGGCGGCACCTGGTAGCCATACTTCATCACCGCGCCCTCGCCGGCGTTATAACCAGCCAACGCAAGCTTCACGTCGCCGGCGAAGAGGTCGAGCAGAAACCGCATGTAACGCGCGCCGCCCTCGATGTTTTGCTTCGGATCCCAAATGTTTCCGACACCGAAACGCGCCGCCGTGCCCGGCATCAACTGCATCAGGCCACGCGCGCCCTTGTACGACATCGCACGCCGCTTGAATCCCGATTCCTGGTGCATAATGGAGTAAAGCAACAGCGGATCGACCGAGTTGCGCTTCCCCGACTCGACGATAAACCCGTCCACTGCGGCGTCCCCCGTCGTGAAACTGCCCAACGTTGGATTCATCGCCTTGCTCGTCAGCTCGAGGAGCGCTCCCGGCGGCGGTGTATAGGTGTAATTCCCGATTTTGGTTAGCTTTTTCGGGCCCTTTTTGGGGGTTTCGACGGGCGTAGCCTGAACCTTGACGGCATTGGCGAAGTCGAAATTATCGACCTGATAGCTGCCGGCCTGGGCGAAAACCGCGCCGCATGAGACGGTCAAAAGGATCAGAGCTAGGATCATCTTCCACATAGCCACAGGCATCGTACCACGGATTTTAAACAAGTATCAACAAAGTTGACCACTTGACAGCGGTTGTATGATGGCTTCGCCCAATAACCCGCGCGCTTCTGCGCGCCTCACAAAAGGACAAAACAAATGAAGAAATTCCTTACGCTCACGCTGCTGTTTCTCTGTGTCTTCACCACGGCGGTCGTCGCGCAGAACGACACCATCTCGACCTCCACTACCGCGCCTGGCATGAAACAAGGCGCGAAACAAGGACAGAAGCGCGGTCCCGTGTTTCGCGCCACCAAGGAACAGATCAACCAGGCCCAGGCGCTGCTAAAGGCCCGCGGCTTCTACACCGGCGAACAGCTTGGAAAACTTGACGATGCGACGCGCGAAGGACTGCGCAAGTATCAACAAACGGAGGGACTGAAAGTGACCGGAACACTCAACAAGGTCACACTTGAAAAGATGAATATCGCACTGACGGACAAGCAGAAAACCATGTAACCCGAAAACACCGCAGGGGTGGCTCGCGATCTTCTTGGGGGCACCCCTGCAAACTCAGTTCGATTGATTTAACAGTTGCTCGATGACGCTATAACTCTGTTCCAGCGCGGCGCCCAATTTCTCAGGCTGACTGCCGCCGCCTTCGGCCATGTCGGGCTTGCCGCCGCCGCGTCCACCGACGATCGGCGCGAGTTCTTTAATCACCTGTCCGGCGGGAACACGCTTCGTCAGGTCCGCGGAAGTACGAACAATCAATGAGACTCTTCCGTCAGTGCTTCTCCCCAGCACGACAACGCCGGACTTGATTCGAGCCAACAACGTATCCGAAAGCTGTCGCATCGCCGCGGCGTCGAGCCCGCTCGCTTCACGCGCAACAACTTTCACGCCCGCCACTTCCCGCGACTCATCCCCATTCGCGGACGCGCCCACAGCACCGCTCGCGATCTTCAAACGCAGATCCTCCGCCTCGCGCCGTGCCTTCTTCAGCTCATCCTGAAGTCGCGTAACAGTCGTCGCCAAATCCGCACGCGACGTTCGCAGCCCCATCGTGAGCTCGTCAACCAGCACTTCAGATTCGCGAAAACGTTCGTAAGCGTCAACGCCGGTGATGGCCCGGATGCGACGCACTCCGGAAGCGATCGACTCGTCACTCGTGATCTTGAACAGTCCGATATCGCCGGTAGCGCGCACGTGGGTGCCGCCGCAAAGCTCTCTCGAGAAGATCCCTTCGACGCCCTTGATCGAAAGCACGCGCACCCGCTCGCCGTACTTCTCGCCAAAGAGCGCCATCGCACCGGAGCGCATCGCTTCTTCGATCACCATTTCGTCGGTCTGCACCGGCTCGTTGCGCAGGATGTGATAGTTGACCAACCGTTCGATCTCTTCCTTCTCTTGGTTGGTGAGCGGTTGATAATGCGAGAAGTCGAAACGCAAATACGTAGGTGCGACAACCGAGCCCGCCTGCTTCACGTGTGTTCCTAAAACTTCGCGCAACGCGGCATGCATCAGGTGCGTCGCCGTGTGATTGCGTCTCGTAGCATCGCGCTTCTCGACGTCGACTTCAGCCGACACGATGTCGCCGACCTTCAGATTTCCCTCCTGCATCTGCACCTTGTGCGCGATCACGCCCTGGACCGGTGAATAGGTGTCCTCAACAACAGCCAACGTGTTTCCCGGGCCAACTAATAGTCCCTGGTCTCCGACTTGCCCGCCGCTCTCTGAGTAAAACGGCGTGCGGTCAAGGACGATCTCTTCATCAATTACAGCAATCACTTTTGCATCCGCGACCCGCGTTGTTTCATAACCTTTAAACACGGATTTGGGTAATCCTTCGTACAACGGGTTAAGCCGTGGTTTGGCTTCGTGTTTGACGGTTGCCGTCGTCTGTTGCAGTTCCTGCAAAGCCTCGTCAAACGACCGGTTGAACTCGTCTTCCTCGATCGCGAAGCCGCGCTCTTCCAACCCGACGCGAATCAGGTCGCGCGGCGTACCGAAAGTGTCGTAGAGCCGCGCCAGCGCCTTGTACTCAGGCATCGCGCCCTTGGTCGACGTAAACAGCTCGTCGAGCTTGTTGAGACCAACAGTCAGCGTCGACCGGAAACGGTCTTCCTCGAGCCGGACCATCTTCTCGATGAACTCGCGATGCGCTTCCAACTCCGGATACGTGTCCTTCATCAGGTCGACGACGAAGTTCGTCACTTGATTGAAGAACGAGCCTTCGAACTGGAGCGTGTGATGGCCCTGGTAGATCGCGCGGCGCATGATCTTGCGCAGGACGTAATTGCGTCCTTCATTGCCCGGCAGGATGCCGTCGGCGATCGAAAACGCCGCGGTCCGCGCGTGGTCGGCGATCACGCGCATCGCAAAACCTTCCTGTGTTTCCGATTCGTAATGGCGGTCGGCAAGGCGCGCCGTGTGATCGATGATCGGACGGATCAGATCGGTGTCGTAGTTAGATTTAACGCCTTGCAGCACGACCGCGAGTCGCTCGAGTCCGGCGCCCGTGTCAACGGACGGCGCCGGCAATGGAGTGAGTTTGTACTTACCCGGCTCGGTCTCGCTGCGATCGAACTGCATGAAGACCAGGTTCCAGATCTCCATGATCGTGTCGCCTGGGCCATTGACGTTGGCGGCGGAGTTCTCCGGATCGTCTGCGCCGGGGCCCATGTAGTAGTGAACCTCGCTGCACGGACCGCACGGACCCGTCTCGCCCATCTGCCAGAAATTATCTTTGCGTCCGAAGCGCAGGATCCGCTCGCGCGGCGCGCCGGCTTTTTCCCACAAACGCTCCGCATCTTCGTCGGGGGGCACTTCGGCGTCACCTTCGTAGACCGTGAACCACAATCGCGCCGGATCGAGTTTCAAGACGTCGACCAGCAGTTCCCAGGCAAACTTGATCGCGTCTTCCTTGAAGTAGTCGCCGAAGGAGAAATTGCCGAGCATCTCGAAGAACGTGTGATGGCGGGCGGTTTTTCCCACTTCATCGAGGTCGTTGTGTTTGCCGCCGGCGCGCACGCACTTCTGCGACGACGCGGCGCGCACGTAATCGCGTTTCTCAGCGCCGAGAAACGTGTCTTTGAATTGGTTCATGCCGGCGTTGGTGAACAACAACGTCGGATCGTCGGCAGGCAGCAGCGGCGACGAACGCACGCGCGTATGCCCGTGTTCTTCGAAATATCTCAGGAAAGCTTCGCGAATTTCGTTACCCGTCATCATATCGATTCGAGTTTAGCATCCCTCAGGATCATCCGTGTAATGCATGGCCGATCGCACTTTCTCGGTCACCAACTCGAAGGCAAAACCCTGCCGCAGCAGATGATCGAACAGCTTTTTGGCTTCCGCCCGATCC
>JBKPNH010000013.1:0-143695 GCA_046732535.1 Acidobacteriota bacterium | reverse complement strand
CGTTTCGACTCAGCGAGATCGATCCCGCAGAGACGCTCGGGTTGGATGATAAGGAGAAAGCAAAAGAGGCGCTGGAAAAAGGCGTCGAGCTGATAGCCGAGTTACAGGACAAACTCTATGCGCACGATCGCTGGGCGGTGCTGCTGATCTTCCAGGCCATGGACGCCGCCGGAAAAGACGGCGCCATCAAACACGTATTGTCAGGCGTCAACCCGCAGGGCTGTGAAGTCACTTCCTTCAAAGCCCCTTCCGCCGAGGAGCTGGACCACGACTATCTCTGGCGCTGCGCCAAACGCGTCCCCGAACGCGGCCGGATCGGCGTCTTCAACCGGAGCTATTACGAGGAAACTCTCGTCGTCAGGGTTCACAACGAGTTTCTCGAAGGTCAGAAACTGCCGCCCTCACTCCTGAAATCGAAAGACTTCTGGAACCAGCGTTTCGACGACATCCGCCAGTTTGAACACTATCTGACGAACAACGGCATCGTGCTGCTGAAGTTCTTCCTGCACGTTTCGAAAAAAGAACAACAGGAACGCTTCCTCGCGCGCATCGACGATCCCTCTAAGAATTGGAAATTCTCAATGCACGACGTCAAAGAGCGTGAGCATTGGGACGAATACATGCACGCTTACGAGGAAACAGTGCGACACACAGCCTCAGAACACGCGCCGTGGTACGTCGTCCCTGCGGACAAGAAATGGTTCGCGCGACTCGTCGTCGCCTCGGCCATCGTTCAGTGCATGAACGCTCTCGATCTGAGTTATCCGAAACTCGACAAAGAAGAGCTCAAGGCGCTTGCAGCCGCCAAAGAGGCACTGCTGCAAACCAGCAAGATCGACTAATCGACCGCATACACCGTCGTACGTTTGCGCCGGGTTTGCCCGAAGAGCATTCCGCCGAGAGCGCCGAACCCTACGCCAAATAATGTACCTACCCAGGCATAGATCTCACTATCATCGCTCTCGGACGAAGACTTTGCCGCGCCAATCCCGGCGCCGGTAGCTGCACCAACGCCGGCTCCGATCAACGCCCACTTTCCCTTCTGCGCCTTACCCTCGCTCACCTCAACCCGGCGCACGTCAGCGCGCGCGATCTCAAACGGCTTTCCGTCACGATCGATCCGGAGCGTCGTCTCCGACGCGTCGATCATTCGACCCTTAAAATCCTTCCCATCCTTCCGCTTGACGACGAGCTTCTCGTCGGTCCGGATTTGTTGCACGGCGGCCCAATTATTACCAGACGTATTCCCGGACGTGGTCTGTTGCGCGAGCACCCACGACGTCTGACTAAAAACCAACGCGACGCTCAGCAACAACGGCAGAGTTTTGCGCTTCATGATTGTTCTCCTTTGAACGAACTAAGAAAGGCTTTCAAAGGCGAACAAGTGCAAGCTTTATTCCTGCACTGCTATTCAGATATTGCGTGGAAATCACACCCACACCGCAGAGATTTTCGGACGCGTGAGGCGCTTTACCGGCAGGTGCAAAACTCACCGGACACAAAGCCTTACTTGGGTTCAGCCGGACCCATCAGCTTCTGTAACAACTTCCTGAAAGCCGGAAGAGACGTGATCGATTTCATTTGGGGATCGCTTTCAACTCCCTCGACCAACTCAGGATCGAGCTCCAGCACCTTCTCTAAAGCCAATAAGGCTTGTTTTGTACGCCCGAGCCGCGCCAGCGCGCGAGCACGCTGATAGTGTGCGTCAGCGCTATCCTGGTCCAGGCTGACGGCATGGTCGGCGGCCTTCATCGCGTCGGCAAATCGCGAAAGCTTCAGATACGCTGTCGACAACACTATGAACGGTGCGGGAATTCTAGGCTCGATCTGTACAGCGCGATTTATGAATGGCAACGCGGCGCGAGTTTGCTCATCGCGCATGTAGGCGTTGGCAACTGCGAGATTTGCTAACATGCTGCTCTGCATCCGCCGCGGTTCGCTATCTACAAGCTTCTGTATATCCACCAGCTTTACGCCGTCGTAAAACTCGTCCAGCACCATCGCCAGGAGATCTTCGTCGGGCGCCACGTAAGCATCCGCGGCAGCTAACACTGCACTGACTTCGCCGATCCGATTATTCAGAGCCAGGAGCCGTATCAAGTTTACGTAAGCATCCACTTCAACGGGATCCGCGGCAATGTGCTTTCGATACGCTCCTTCGGCGAGTGCGACCTGCTTATTGTCCTCGTAAAGCGCCCCGAGTTCGCGATACCCGCGCGGATCGAACGGCTCCAGTGACGTGTAGCGCTTGTAGAGCTCGATAGCCTCTTCGACTTTGGTATCAGCCAAGACCTCCGCAAGCTTGAAGATCGCCGGCGCGTGAGCGGGCTGTTCGTTGCTGAGGCTGGTCAGCAGCTTAACGCCCGCGTCCGGCTTTTCTTGGCCCAACGTTATGAGCGCCTTGATGTAGCGCAGGTTCGGGTCCGAAGGTTTCGCCTGTAAACCGCGTTCGATAATCTCCGCCCCTTTCGCCCGATCGGTTGGGAAGATCGCTAACGCCCGGGCGAAATCGGAGAGACCGGCCGCGTCTTTCTTGCCGGCCCGAGCAGCTTCGATCGTCTTGACAGCCGGAGCGATCATTTCGGCTGCGATGTGGAGATTGGTATCGCCCTGGACCATCTCGACAAGTTGCCACGCGCCGCCGCGCTGCACAAAACGAAACTTCACCAGCAAGTCCTCAAACGTGTCGATACACCACACTTCAGCGCGATCGCCGTTCTCTTCCACGCGCAACAAGTGCATAAGGTTCTCGCCGGGCAATTCTTGGTGATATGGCTGAATGATGTCTCTCAGCACGCGCCGGTAAGCAGACGACATCTGATCGCGTTCGCTCTCGTTGAGACCTTTCCAGGCGCCCGCGCCCATGTGCTCGTCAGTCAACGTCTCGAGATCGATCGCTGCTTCGATCTCGGATCGGTCACCTTCAGGAATGACTTTGATCAGGTGTTCCGCAAGCGCCTTCGAAGTTTTCTGAAACTCAGCGACTGTGCGGCGAGTTTCGAGCACTTCGACTTCAATGAGGTTCAGAGCGGCTGAGGTCACGAGCGCGCTCGACGTGTTGCGAATATGCGTCGCATCGACGAAGTCGGTACCCCACGTCGGATCCAACTCGATCCACTCGCCGACCCAAACTTCGACCCACGCATGACCGCCGAAGGTGCTGCCGCTGTGGGCCAGGCCGGAGACGGTGCGTGCCGGAAGTCCGAGCGATCGGGCGAGGGCCACGAACAGTTCACTAAACTCGGAACAATCAGCTTCGCGAGATGCCAGCGTTTGCGCCGCGCCGGCGGAGGCCACGTGTTTCCATTCGAGGTTTTCGTGCGTCCAGTTGGAGAGTTTGCGGGCGACGCTCCACGCATCGCGATCGTCGCCGGCGATCTCTTTTGCGCGCGCGATAACTCGTTGATCGTCGGAAACGATGTCGCCCGAGGCCTTTAGAAACTGCGCGAGATCGGGATCGGCCACCGGCAATTGAACTTTCTTGTCAGGACTACTGCGACGCGCCGCTATCGTGACCAGCAATTCGTTCGCCGACTTCTGCTCGACCGTCTGATACGCCGTTTTGATGTCGTCGCGAATGCTGTCGATCGGGCCGGCAGCCTTCGCGCGAATCTTGAGCACCAGAGTGCTCACACGCTTCTGATCGATGATCGGAGTGCCGCGAGCTTCAATCGCCGCGAGTGTGATGTTCACGCCCTGCGGCAGGTAGGACAAATCGGCGACTGCGTAACGGCCCTCGCGGTCCATCGCCACTGACGAACGCGCTTCGATGCCGCTCGGAGTGGCAGTGGCGTAGAAGCTTTGACTGTGAAACGCGCTGGCTACTGAAAAGGCCATCGCCGCCTGCTGCGCCTTGAACCCATCGCCCAACGCAGCGCTCGCGCCTGCGATAGCTGCTTCGAGGTTATATCCACCGAAAGCGACGATTCCCGAAGGCGCCTTCTCGGCGGCCCGCGAGTAATCGCGCGTCGAGGCGAGATTCGTTTTATCGACGAGAGCCGTCAGTCCTTTGCGTTGATTGGACACGGCCAGGAATCCGTTTTTGCTGGTTACAAAATAGGAGGTCCCGTCGCTTTTGACTTCGGCGACGTCCGCGGTTGGGCCAATACCGCGAAAGAGCTTGCCGTTTGTCAACGCCTCGGTCAGTTTGTTTGATTTAAGTTTGCAGAAGACGACGGCCGTTCCTCCGCCGGCGGACAAACTCAATTCAGGCATCTCGAACAGGGCCACGCCGCATTCAGGTCCCAGCTCCGGCAACACTTCGCGTTTGAAATCCAGCGCCCAGATGCCGGCCGCACTCTTGAACTCGTTCGAGAGGTTCAGGCTTTTGACCCAGGTCTCAGACGCGGCGGCGACGTTGAGTTTCATCACGTAATAAGCGAGCGTCGACGCGGGCAGGAGTTCGCGCGGCGCGGTGAGCTCCTTAGGATGAAAAGGCAGGAGAGGTTTCGACCAGTCGCTCTCGTCGAAGGCGAGACGATGTGAGTTTTCCCAGGTTGAGTTTGAAAACTTCAGCGCTCCGCTCTCGTTTACTTTCTGGACCGGTGCTTTCTCATCTTGTTCCGGGAAAACGGAATTGAGATCGCTGAAGTAAACAACGTCTCCGTCACTCGCGACGGACCGGCGAAACTCTTCGTTTCCAGCCAGCAGTTGTCCTTCGCTCGCGGTGGCGTTTGTCAGCAGATCGCGAATCGTAGCGACGTCAGGCGCGAGAATGACCGTATCGCCGATGAATGCGAGACACGTTGTCGCGCCCTGAAAATTGTGATGCGTGTCTATCCAGCGGTGCTCGATCGACTTGATCGGTATTCCGTTCCATTCTGTTCGTCCGACGAAGGAGTACTTCATCATCGGAACCGGATCTGGTTTTGTCGGGCCGCTGCTGAGCATTTCTTTGGCGCTGATGGGAAGTATGGCGGGCAGGGCGGCGATTGATCGCGTACCGATCGCGACGTAATCGATCCACGACAGGACACTCGCGCGGTTAGTCTCCTGAAGACTGTGTACGGCTCGTTCGAACCGCTCGCGATCTTTAATGTGCAGGACTATCGCCCGGCGTTGGGCCAGAGACATAGTGTCGCGAGCGCCCGCCGCGGTCCAGCTTGCCATCACGATTGGCCTGTCGGGTTTTATGCCGGTGTAGTCGATCAGCGCGGGCGCATTGACGGGCGCGCCTAACTTCTGGCCGAGCTTCTCGCGCAACGTGCCCATCACCAGAATGAAAGTCGATTGTGCTCGGGGGGAATCCAACTGAAGACCGTTGAGCGTTTCGTAAAATCTTTCAACGGCTTGGCCGGGATTCGGAATCGCCGTGTAATGCCGGAGTTTCTTCGGTAGAAGGTTCTCGGCGAAAGACTTCACTTTGAATTCCGGCGGCAGACGTTTGGAATTCGCGGGCGTGCAGCCGTCGACAGTCGCTTCGCAGTCGAAGCGCCAGGCGAAGTCAGCGAGCGACGAGTCAGACGCGGCCTTGCGAATGATCTCTCGTGATTGTTCGGGACTCTTCGAGAGGCTGAGCTCGTGTCGAAAGCGAATCTTATTGATAGCGATCCGGCGTTGGTCGTCGAGGCCCTTGAGCGACTCGATTCGCGGAATATCGGCGACGGCGGCTGATTGTCCAAGGTTCTCGATCGCGAGTTTCTTTATCTTCTGGTCCTTCGAAAATGCCAGCTTGAACAATGAATCGACGGGCAGTGACTCGCCGCGGTAGCTGGCGATCTGGAGCGCAATCTTCGTGAAGATCTGGTCGTTTGCAGCCATCCCGCGAGCCAGCGGAAGTTTGAAGTCTGCGGGCGGGAGCATGAGGGGCAGCGTTAGAGCGCCGTGACGAAGCGCCAGGTCGGGCGTGCGCATCGGGTTGAAAATCTCGTGCAGTAATTTCACGCGGTTGTTTGTGTTGAGATACGGCCAGATACGAGCGGCGCTTTCGAGTGCCTCTCCGGGAATTGGGTGCGACAGGAGCTGCGAAACAAAGTTCGGTTCTTGCGCAACAATCCGCGCGGCGGCTTCCGCGATCATTGGATCGGAGTCTTCGAGCGTGGACCAGAGAAATGGCTTTAGCGCTGTGTTCCTGCTGCGCACCAGCGCTTCGACGGCCGCTGACCGCACCGCGGTTCTTCGATCGAGTAACAGATCGAGCACAGCGTCCGGCGTCGACGAGAAGATCGGCGTCAGACGGCTGATGGCCGCTTCGCGATTCGAGTTCAGCTCGTTGAGGCTCGCAACGATGGTCTCGACTTCGTGAATCGGCGCAGGCGCGGGCTCTTTGACGGCAGCATCGCGCAACGCAGGGAACTCCGAGTAGTTCTCCGGAGCGAATATCACTGACTGGACTGTCGCTTTGAAGAACGGCTCGACAGCCGCGGCATGGGCCAGCGGCACCTGGAGATTGAAAGTAACTGCCAACGGACCGACTATCGTGAGCCACGACGTGCTGCGAGTCATCTCACCGCCCGGTTCGGGGGCTTCGATAAGCACCTCACGGGCTTCGAGATCCTGGAATTGGGTCCTGCGTGTGAAAGTGGTCTCGGTAGCGCCGGGCAGGTTTCGAAGACCCTGTAAAACGGCCCCGAGATACTCTCCCAATGGAGACCCATCAGGAACTTCCTGAACCAGCACGCTGATCACTGATGAGTGCGGTCCAGAGAAGTTGTACACGAGCGGGCCGCGAGTTTCTTTCCAGTATGCCGGCACGCGGAAGATGATTTTATTGTCCGCTATCGCGTGGCGGGCGAAGTTCGTCTGCGGCAATGAGTAGTTTTTCCACTCGGCTTCGCGCAGTTGTAATCGAGTTGTCTGGGCGTTTGCTGCAAATCCGATGCTGCTGCAGAAGAGGCAAACAACGAGGATGGTTAACTTTCGCATGCAGTGCCAGTTATATCCATGTTTTCGTGTTGTGGCAATACGATATACAATCCGCGATATTCGTGCTTTCAGATACAAGACGCGTAAAAGTCATCGACTCGCACACGGGCGGTGAGCCGACCCGAGTCGTCATCGCAGGCGGGCCCGATCTGGGCAGCGATACGCTGGCGATACGACTCGAGCGCTTCCGAAATGAACACGACGACTTTCGCTCAGCCGTGGTAAACGAGCCGCGTGGATCTGATGCTGTCGTCGGCGCTTTGTTGTGTTCGCCGGTTGATGAATCGTGCGCGACCGGCGTGATCTTCTTCAATAACGTGGCGTATTTGGGAATGTGCGGGCATGGGACGATCGGCGTCGTCGCGACCCTGGCATATCTGAATCGGATCGGCCCAGGCACGCACCGCATTGAGACTCCGGTCGGGATCGTCACGGCGCGGCTCGATGAAGACGGCGCCGTCGAAATCGCCAACGTACCCAGTTATCGACTGGCGGCTGACGTGACCGTGGACGTACCTGGTTTTGGACCGGTGACCGGCGACGTCGCATGGGGCGGCAACTGGTTCTATCTCGTTAAAGATCACGACTTCAATCTCTCACTCGACAATCTCGAAGCATTGACGGATTTCACCTGGCGGGTTCGCGAGTCGCTCGCGTGCGAGGGAATCACGGGAGAAGGTGGACACGAGATCGACCACGTCGAACTCTTCGGGCCTTCGCAAATCAACGGCATCGACAGCAAGAACTTCGTTTTGTGTCCGGGAAAGGCTTACGATCGTTCGCCGTGCGGGACGGGCACGAGCGCCAAGCTGGCGTGTCTTTTCGCCGATGGAAAACTCGCCGAGGGACAGGTGTGGCGGCAGGAAAGCATCGTCGGCAGCGTCTTTGAGGGAAGTGTTTCGATAATCGACAACGCAATCCATCCGCATATCAAAGGTTCCGCTTTCATCACCGCGGAAGCGGAACTGATTCTGGATGTGCGCGACCCATTCTGCATGGGCATTCGCGGATGACTTCACCTGTTTACGACGTAGTGATTATCGGCGGCGGCATCGTCGGCGCTGCGTGCGCGGCGGAGTGTGCGAACGCGGGACTCAGCGTTGCCGTCGTCGAAGCGAAGATGATCGGCGGCGGCGCGACAGCAGCCGGCATGGGCCATCTCACGGTGATGGACGACTCGGAAGCGCAGTTTGCGTTGACTCGTTATTCGCAGCTTCTGTGGAATGAGATCAGCGACGAGTTGCCGCGCGAGGTTGAGCACGATGCGTGCGGGACGATCTGGGTCGCTGCCGACGACGAGGAGATGCACGAGGTCGAGCGGAAGCAGAAGTTTTATTCCGAGCGCGGCGTGCCGGTTGAGGTTTTAGATGCACAGGCGGTTCGCGAAGCTGAGCCGAACCTGCGCGAGGGGTTAGTTGGCGGACTGCGCGTGCCTGGCGACAGTGTGATCTATCCGCCGTGTGCGGCGACGTTCTTCGTTGAGCGCGCGATTGCGAAAGGCGGTCGAGTGTTTATCGATGCAGTGAAAGAGATCACGCTGGACGGCGTTCGACTGCGCAGCGGATCGACGATATCCGCGGGTGTAATCGTAAACGCCGCCGGCAGTTGGTCGCCGAGTTTGACCGCGGGCCTGCAGGTAAAGAAACGTAAGGGTCATCTTTTGATCACGGATCGGTATCCGCAATTTCTGCGGCATCAACTGGTCGAGCTCGGCTATCTCAAAAGCGCGCACTCGCTTACAGCAGAGTCCGTTGCGTTCAACATTCAACCGCGGCAGACGGGACAGTTGTTGATCGGTTCGTCGCGGCAGTTCGACGTTGACGACTCCGCTATCGATAAATCGATCCTGAGGCGCATGTTGGCGCGGGCCATGGAATTCATGCCTCATTTGGGGAAACTTTCGTCCGTTCGTGCCTGGACAGGCTTTCGCGCCGCCACGCCTGACAAACTGCCGTTGATCGGTCCGGACTTTGAGCATCCGCGGCTCTATTTGGCGACGGGTCATGAAGGGCTTGGCATTACGACGTCGCTCGCTACGGCAAAACTTTTGGTGGATCAGATCGTGGACCGTGCGCCTGCGATTCCGGTCGCGCCGTATCTGCCGGCGCGCGTTACGCGGGAGTTGGCCCATGCCTGAAACGGTGCGTCTCGTCGTGAATGGCGTTGCGGTCGAGGTAGCGGCCGGGAGCATGGTGTCGGCGGCTGTTCTGAAGACGGGGACGACTTCATTTCGCCGTTCGGTGACAGGCGAGCCGCGTGGTCCGCTGTGTGGCATGGGTGTTTGTTTCGAATGTCGAGTGACGATCGACGGTGAAGCGCACTGCCGCAGTTGTCAGACGATCTGCCGAGACGGCATGGATGTTCGCACCGATGAGTAGGACGCGTTACGACTGCGACGTAGCTGTAGTCGGCGCGGGTCCGGCGGGACTGGCCGCAGCGTATCGTGCAGCACGAGCAGGACGGCGCGTCACGGTTGTCGACGACAATCCCGAAGCCGGCGGACAGATCTGGCGTGGCGAGAAGCAGAAGCCGCGATCGCCCGAGGCCGGCGTTTGGCTCGAACGCATTCGCAGCGTCGATATTCAACTGCTCGCCGGGGCGCGCGCATTCGATGCGCGCGCATTCGATGCGCGCGTGTTCGAGGCGGAGCCCGGAAAGTTGTTGGCGGAAACGTCGTGCGACGTGTGCGAGCTGACGTTTCAGAGTTTGATTCTCGCGACCGGTGCGCGTGAGCGTTTCCTGCCGTTTCCCGGTTGGACATTGCCGAATGTGATGGGAGCGGGCGGGCTCCAGGCGCTCGTCAAAAATGGCCTGCCGATCGAAGGGAAGAGGATTGTCGTCGCGGGCAGTGGTCCGTTGTTATTGGCCGTCGCCGCTTACTTGCGTGAGCGCGGCGCGGAGTTGTTGTTGATCGCGGAGCAGACACGAGCGCTCAAGCTCGCGAGATTTGGTTTGGGAGCAGTTAGTAAGTCTTCGCAGGTGTTTGAGCTGAGACGGCAGTTGAAGGGCGTCCGATATTTGACAGACTGCTGGGTCACGGCCGCGCACGGTAATGAAAAACTGGAGAGCGTTACACTGAATCGCGCCGGGACTGTATCCTGCGATTATCTCGCTTGCGGTTTTCATCTCGTTCCAAACCTGGAAATGGCGGAACTGCTGGGATGCGACATCGCCAACGGTGCTGTGAGTGTCGACGAGTTTCAACAGACTTCCGTGCCGCAAATTTACAGTGCAGGCGAATCGACCGGCATTGGCGGACTGGAACTGTCGCTCGTCGAGGGTGAGATCGCCGGACTGACCGCCGCTGGAAATCATAACGAAGCGAGACGACAGTTTCCCGCACGCGCGAAGCAACGACGGTTCGCCGATCTGCTCAATCGCACGTTTGCCTTGCGCGAGGAGTTGAAGACGCTCGCCGCACCGGACACGATCGTGTGCCGCTGCGAAGACGTCGTATTCGATCGGCTGCGCGCGCATGACTCGTGGCGTGCGGCAAAGCTTCAGACACGTTGCGGAATGGGGCCGTGTCAGGGAAGAATCTGCGGAGCGGCGGTTGAGTTTTTGTTTGGCTGGACGCCGCAATCGGTGCGGCCGCCCGTCCTGCCCGTTCGAGTAGAAAGTTTATTATCGGAATAATCGCTAAGCGAGTCTTTGTGTTTTTTGTGCCTTTTTGTGGCTAAACCGGAATAAATCATGAAAAAGATGATCTGGCGCGGCGTGATGCCCGCCACCACCACACCGTTCAATGAAGACTTGACGATCGATCATGCCTTCGCAGCGAAACACTGTAACTGGTTAATCGATCATGGATGCACTGGCGTCGTAACGCCGGGCTCGCTCGGCGAGAGCGCCACGTTGACCGTCGAAGAGAAACTGGCGTTGTGGTCCACCGTCGTCAACGCCGTTGGCGATCGCGTACCTGTCGTAGCGGCGATTGCATCGTTGAGCACAGCGGAAGCCGTTGACTTGTCGAAACGCGCCGCGGATCTCGGTTGCAGTGGTCTGATGGTCCTGCCGCCGTACGTGTATCGCAGCGACTGGCGTGAGATGAAGGCACACGTCGAAGCGATCTTTCGCGCCACGGATCTCTCGTGCATGCTCTACAACAATCCGGTCGCGTACGGCACGGATTTTCTGCCGGAACAGATCCGCGAACTGGCGGCGGAGCACGCGAACTTCGAAGCCGTGAAGGAGTCGAGCACTGACGTTCGCCGCGTCACGTGGATTCGTGAACTGACGGGCGACAGGCTGGCGATCTTTGTCGGCGTTGACGATGCCATTGTCGAGGCGATCGCGGTGGGCGCGGTCGGTTGGATCGCCGGTCTCGTCAATGCATTGCCGAAAGAGTCGGTGGATCTGTTCAACTACGCGATGAATGGCGAACGAGAGAAGGCGCTGGCGCTTTACAACTGGTTTCTGCCGCTCTTGCGGATGGACACGGTGCCGAAGTTCGTGCAGTTGATCAAGCTGGTCCAGCAGGAAGTCGGCATGGGAAACGCGCGCGTCCGTCCGCCGCGGTTGGAGCTTGTTGGTGAAGAACTGGAAGCAGCGAAGCGCGTTATCCGTGAAGCAATCAAATGACTGATCTACAAGGCACATCGATCATCGGTTTTCAGCGCGGCAGGTCCAGCGGGCAAACGGTGCAAGGCTTCAATCCGGCATCCGGTGAGAACCTGTTGCCGGTCTATCACTCGGCGAGTTTCGAAGAAGTGGATCGCGCGGCGCAGTTTGCCCATGACGCTTTCGCGGCTTACTCGCAAAAGACGGGCGCGGAGCGCGGGCGGTTTCTGCGTCGCATAGCGGAGAATATCGAGGCGCTTGGCGATGAACTCATCACGCGGGCCAATCAGGAAACCGCTTTGCCCGAGCCGCGTTTACGTGCGGAGACTGCGCGCACGTGTAATCAGTTGCGGCTGTTTGCGGACGTCGTCGAGGAAGGGTCGTGGGTCGACGCCCGGATCGATCACGGCGATCGCGATCGCAAGCCTTTGCCAAAGCCGGACGTCAGATCGATGTTTCGTCCGATCGGACCTGTCGTCGTGTTTGGCGCGAGCAATTTTCCGCTCGCGTTTTCAGTCGCCGGTGGTGACACTGCTTCGGCTTTTGCGGCTGGGTGTCCGGTGATCGTAAAGGCGCATCCGGCGCATCCCGGAACGTCTGAACTCGTCGGCCTTGCGATATCCGAAGCGGTTCGGAGTTGTGAATTACCCGAAGGAACCTTCTCGCTGCTTTATGATTCCGGCAACGAAGTCGCGCTGGCGTTGGTCAAGCATCCGTTGATCAAGGCCGGCGGGTTCACTGGCTCGCACGCTGGTGGACGGGCGCTGTTCGATGCGGCGGTGTCGCGTCCCGATCCGATCCCGTTTTATGCGGAGATGAGCAGCATTAATCCCGTTATAATTCTGCCGAGCGCATTGACCGATCAAACTGCATCCGGCCTCCACGCCTCCGTGACGTTAGGCGCGGGCCAGTTTTGCACGAACCCGGGGTTATTACTCCTGTCTGACGACGCGAATGAATTCATCAACAAGCTCGGTGACTTGATGACCAACACGCCTGAACAGACGATGCTCACGCCCGCCATCACAACCAATTACAAAAACGGCGTCTCCGCGCGCATGAATCACGCCGGCGTTCAGACCATCGGCGGTGCGCTATTCAAAACCGACGCATCGCAATTCCTGGCCAGTTCCGAACTTTCCTGCGAGCTCTTTGGCCCATCGTCCCTGGTTGTTACTTACGCGGATCGGCAGGAGTTAATCGAATTGATTGAGAGTTTGGAGGGCCAACTGACCGCGACCATTCATGGAAGCGAAGAGGATTTGATCGAATACAGCGACGTCGTACGCCTGCTCGAAACTAAAGCCGGCCGGTTGGTCTTCAACGGATTTCCGACCGGCGTCGAAGTCGGCCACGCGATAGTCCATGGAGGCCCGTATCCGGCCACATCCGAAGGCCGTTCCACCTCTGTCGGCACGCGCGCCATCTATCGCTTCGCACGCCAGGTCTGCTTCCAGGACTTTCCCAACAACGCCCTTCCCGTTGAGCTCCGCGAGGAGAACCCGCTCGCGATTCGCAGGATGGTTGACGGAGCGACATCCACCAAATGAAACGAGCGGTTTTGATCAGCGTTGCACTGTTTGTTTTGTCGTTCGGTGTTCAGGGACAGCAGCCCGGCTTGCGCGATGCTTACCGTTTCACCGGCAATCAAACGGCCCTCGAGTTGGAAATAAAGTATGCCGCGTGGGCCGAGTCGATCATGTCGAAACTAAATCCCGAGCAGACTCAGAAGATGCTCAACACGGAGTTTGGCGGGATGAACGAGGTGCTGGCCGACCTTTACGCGACACCGGAGATCAGCGCTGGCTGGCGCCGCCGGTAATGAAACGCCGACCGTGTTTGGCGTGCGCACTGTACGTCAATGAAGGAAAACACGGACTTCTTCCGCTGCGCGTAAACCGTTGTCGAATGCTTCCTCAAACAGCGCGACGCCACTCAGCTCCGAGTGCGCAAAGTGAATTGAACGAAACGGTTTCGCGCCTTCGCGTCGCGCCTTTCCCCACATGAAACCGGTGCGCGGACGGATCATCGCGTGGCCCCAACGCATCACGTCAAGCCGTTCCACCAGCTCGCGGATGTCCGGGTGCGCGCGCGATAAATCAGTGAGCGTCACGTCAGCCCAGCCGCGCCAATCGGTTTCCAACAGCCGCGTACGTGCGGTGCGCGCGTTCTCGTCACACAGTGGGTAATAATAGGTGAGCACCGTTGGGCCATGATCGCGGCCGCGTTGATGAGTCGCGACCACGTAACCCAGCGACGGGCTTTCGTAAAGCACGTTGTCCCAGGCGAGCGGAAAGTCGCGTTGCGACGGCTTCGGACGATCACGCAAGGTGAGGTTCGCCACCATCCACGATCCGAACTGAAATTCCGCGATGTGCGGCGGCGGATTCTCGCGGTACGGACGTATCACGTAACGCGCCATGAACTGCGGCGCCGCGAAGATCACCCGGCGCGCTCTAAAACCGCGCGGGTTGCGTCCTTCTCGATCGATCGTGATGACGTCGACACCGCCGTCCGACGTCGGGATCAACTCAACCGCGGCGCGATCGAGCTGCACACGCACTTTCGCTTTTTCGAACAGGTGATTGACGAGGCGGCCGTTGCCTTCGGGCCACGTGATCAGCGATTGCGATTCGACACCCGGTTTCACGACGCGCGAACAGAAGTAAAACAGTCCGGCCCACGCGCTTGTCTGCGACATCGTCATTCCGTAGTCGTCGCGGCACGCGTACTCGACCCACCAGTGCAGACGCGAACTGTCCAGGCCGCGGTGGCGCAACCAGTCGTACATCGATATTTGATCGAGCGCCGTGACCTCTACGTCGTCTGAACACGCCGACACTGGCAACGTGAATGCTCTCCGGCCGCGTGAGTCGCGCCAGGAGATCCAGCGGGCCACTTCGGCGTTGAACTTGTCGAGCTGTTGCTTGTCGTCGTCTGTCGCACCCGCGTGAAGGTAGAGCCCTTCGTACCAGCGGCCTTTGTAGAAAACTCTTTCTTCCGGATCGCGGCAGAGAAACTGTTCGTGGATGATCGGCTCGCCGTCTTTGTCTTGTCCTTCGATCACGCCCATTTCGTTCAGGAGAGCGACGAGCGCGGTGTTCTCTTTCATCGGCGTGGGTATGTAGTGCGCGCCCCAGGGGAACGAGATGACGCGATTGGAACCGGAGCGCGACGTGCCGCCGGGTGCGTTCTCCAACTCAATCAGGACGAAATCATGAAAGCCGGATTTTTCGAAATGCCAGGCGGCGGTCAATCCTGCTACGCCGCCGCCGACGATGACCACCGGAATGTTGGTCCATGCGTCGCTCGGCACGTCGATCTTGAGCCCGTCGCGCAAACGATGCCCGAAGACGTCTGACGTTCCGACGATCTCGCCTTCTGGAAACCTCGGCGCCGCGCTGCGACGACACGCGGCAAGCGCCACAGGCACGCCGAGAAACGCGGTTAGGATTTCCCGCCGGGTGAACATCAGCCACAAAAAGGCACAAAAGACACAAGTTCAGGGTGCGAACTAGTCTTCAATTGCCAACTCCTTTCCTGTGTCTTTTGTGCCTTTTTGTGGCAACTATTCGAAACGTTTCCACTCGCCTTCGTAATACCGTACGAGCGCCTGATTATCGAGGCGATTGATCTCAACCGGCACTGGTCCGATATCGCCTGAAAACGTAAACATTGCCGCCAGGCTCTGATCGTCAAGAAACTTCAGTCCCGCCGGAGGATGGCGCGGGATCTCGAACGGCGAAGTGCGCGCGAGCGCAAATCCCCAGAGCCCGAAGCTCGGCACGGCCGTGTAGTACGGACGCACGATAAATCCCGCCGCCTCGAGCGTGCGAACGATGCACCAGTAGGAGTTGCGCGCAAACATCGGCGACGTCGACTGCACGCTGATGGCCGCATTCTCATTCAACCGCGCGCGCAGCAGACGATAGAAGCGCGTCGTATAGAGCTTCCCGAGTGAAAAACTGTTCGGATCGGGAAAGTCGACTATTGCGGCATCGTAAGCCGGCTCCGTCGTGTCTTCGACCCAGATAAAGGCGTCTTCGTTGACGACCTGCACGCGCGGATCGTCGAAAGAATGGTTATTCAACGTCGCCAGCAACGGAAAACGCGACGACAGCTTCGTCATCTCCGGATCGAGATCCACCAATGTCACTCGCTCGACCGACGGATACTTCAACACCTCACGCAGCGCGAGCCCATCGCCGCCGCCGAGCACCAGCACGCGCTTCGGATTGTTCGCCAGCAGCATCGGCGGATGGACCAGCGCTTCGTGATAGCGATACTCATCCGTCGAACTGAACTGCAAGTTGCCGTTCAAAAACAACTGAAACCCGGAACGCCCGCGCGTGATCACGATTCGCTGGTACGGCGTATCTTTCGTGTAGACGATCTCGTCGGCGAACATCTCGTCTTCGGCGAGCGAAGTCAGCTTGTTTGCCTTGATCAGCGCCACGAGCAAGAGCGCGATGACGATCACGGCCTTGACTCTCAAGGCAACGATCCCGCCCTTGATCAACGGCCGCAATAGCCACGTGCCCCACAACGCGACGACAGCATTCAACATGCCGAAGATCAGCGACGTTCGAATCAGTCCGAGCCGCGGTACAAACAGGATCGGAAACAGGATCGACGCCAGCAGCGCTCCGATATAGTCGAACGCGAGCACCCGCGAGATCAGATCTTTAAATTCGATCTTGTCTTTCAGGATGCGCAGCAGCAGCGGGATCTCGAGCCCGACAAACACGCCGATCGCGAAGACGACGAAATACAGGACGACGTAGAAGTAACTGACGCGCGAGAAGGTGATGAACAGCAGCGGAGCGGAGAAGCCGCCGAGTATTGCCACTGCCAGTTCGATGTCGACAAAGCGGCGGGCGAGTCCTTTGTCGATGAAACGCGAGAGCCACGAGCCGACGCCCATGGCGAAGAGGTAGATGCCGATGATTAGGGAGAACTGGGTGACGGAGTCGCCGAGAACGTAACTGGCGAGCGTCCCCGCCAGTAGCTCATAAATCAATCCGCAGGTTGCGACAATGAGGACGTTAAGAAAGAGTAGCGGCGGTCGTGTCATGTCGCACAGGAATGATCCTTATCCGTGAATCGCCGCTGCGATGATCAGCGCGCTGCCGAGAATCACCGCGCCAATTACGATCGCGAGCGCGACGTTTTGATCGTCTTCGATCTCTTTGCGGACGGAAAACGGGGTCGCCTTCGCGATGATCAGAAACGCGATCGCGAAAACGATCAAGCCAATGACGACGAACACCACGGTCGTGACCACGATTGGCAGGAGCGACTCCATCGGTACGATTAGACCGAGCGCGTGGCCGGGGTTGAACGCAACTGATTCAAGCAGCATTTATTTTCCTCCGTGTAAGCCGTAGTGCCAGAAATGAAACGATCGATAACCGTTTTGGCGCGCGTCAGGCGGCAACTGCCGTCGCGACCCACCGCCCATTTCCCAACCAAGCAGCGCCGCGACGCTGTACAACGTCACCACGCCAACGCCGAAGATTGTGTAAAGCGTTTTGAGCATGCTGAGTTCTCCCTTTAATCCTCATCATCATCATCGCTATCGGCCCAAGTGGCAAACATGCTTTCAGACCAGCGTCGCCGCTCGAAACCAATGTGATAGATGATCATTATGATCGGTCCAATCGACAGCACGATCAGCGCGACCAGCAGGTTGAATCCGTGTGTGACGTTCTGTTCGATCTTGATCGAAACAACCGCGGGCTGTTGCCACCGTTCCCATTGTCCTTCCAGCCGCAGCACGTACCGTCCACCCGGCATCGACGACGTCGTCGCAGAGTCCGACTGCCCACCTTCGGACCACGACTCACCCTCCTCGACGCCCTGGTAATAAGAGATGTCGATCGGAAATGATTGCACGACGCCAGTCTCGTCGTTGATCAAGTCGCCCTCGAGATAGACCCACGTGTTCTGCACCGGCGACTCGCCGACGATCCTGATGTTCCTCCGTCCTGCCAACTCGAACGGTTCGCTGAAGAAGACCTGCGTTCCGTCTGCATTCGGCAGCGCCGGAAGCGTCATCGTTTGTGAAAAGACTTGTTTCGTCGAGCCGGAAAACGCGGCCATGAGCCCGCCCACCAGAAGCAGCAGGACGATGAACGCAAGCCAATACTTATAAATCCACCAGTGTTTGTAAGGCTGATTTGGCGCGACACCGGAAGGGCGCGGCAGTCCCGTCACCTGGAATGCCTTTTCGATCTGTTGGACAGGAACGTAAGTACCGAGCGACCAGTTGATCTCGCCGGTCGCACGTCTCGTCTTTGACGTATTCGGATCCGTGACGTAAACAGTCGAGACTTCTTTCGAGAGCATGTACGGCGGCGCGACATAATCGAGGCCGCGCACCTGCTCGCCAGTCTCGACCTTCCAGTAAAACTCGCCCAGCACGACTTCGACTCGCGCCTGCGCATCCTGAAAGATCTTGTAACGCTTGTTGCGGAACATCGCCGCCTTGCCTTCGTCGAGCACTTCACCGGGCGCAACAGCCTGCACGTAGTTCCAGTGATCGTCGCTATGGACCAGCCAGCGGAAACCGATCTGCGGGTTATAAAGCAGATACTCGCTCCAGAAGTACTGCACGCCCTCGACCGTGACGCTGCGCGCCATCGCGCCGATGACGGTCATCTTTCCTTCCGGCGTTTCGCCCTCGCGCCCGATCGGAATCAGCGGTTGAAACCACGGCTTCTCGAGTGCTTTCAGAAACTGAAGCTGCCCCTGGTTGACGTCGAGCAGCGAGTTGCAATTCGGACAGGTAACGCGCTCGGTCTTGTCAGGCGCGCGAAGCTCGAGCGGCCCGGCGCAGTTTGGACAACTTACTTGCGCGGCGCCGACTCGACGTTCTTCGCGTTCAGGCTTGCGCGTCGTCGTGATGCCGATCTCGGCGAGCGTTACTTGCTGGCCCAGGAAGACGAGCGGCGGTGATTCGTTGTAGTCGAGTGTTCCGAAGGCGCCGTTTGTGCCGGAGAGATCCGCGTAGTAGTAAGTCTCACCGGGCGTGAGCAGATAGGGAATCTCGCCCTTGGCGCCGCGCGCCGTCGCACGTCCGGTCTCGGCGACGATTAACGGCGTCGGCCATGGCAGACCGGAGACCGGCTGCCCGAGTTGGAGCTGTTCAAACTGCGGGACCTGAACGCCGTCGGGAATCGGATATTGAAACGTGAGATAGAAGCGGCCCTGTGCTTCGGCGAGCCAACCGAGCCAGCCGTTTGAAAAGGTGGCGTACCACTCGTCCCATTGGCCGCCCATCTCATGACCGAGCTGCGCGCGGCCGGTAAGTTCGAAGGGAATGTCTTTCCACGTGCCGCGCAAGCCGACGTCGAGCGGCGATCCTGTCTCGACGATCTCCGCGACCTTGCCCAGATCTTTGAGATCGCGATCGGTGCGGGCGACGGCCGAATGGCAATACTCGCAAATGACGACGATGGATTGACCGCTTTTAAATTCAACCGGCCCGCCGCAAGCGGGGCAGTTTGCGACGAGCGCACTCATCGAGCAGCCCCTGCCTCTTCAAAAACGGGTGCGTGGACCATTCGTTCAAAGACGCGGACGCGGACTTCGGTCGCGCCGAGCAGCTCTTTCAGCACGCTTTCCCACTGCCAGTCAGTGCGGCTGCGGCAGCAGTAAAGATTGAAAGTCGCGGCGCCGAATTCGGGATACGTATGACAGGCAAGATGCGATTCCGAGAGCAGCGCCAGCCCGCTGACGCCGCCTGGGCTTTCGAACTTATGCCAGGCGATCTCGCCGAGTACGTGAAGATCCAGATCGCGGACGACGCGATCGAAAACTGGGCGCAAACGTTCAATATCTGCAAGCGCCGCTGGGTCGCATCCGCTTGCATCGACGAGCCATTCAGTTCCTAGAGTCATCGTGATCTGAGAATATCATTTTCCATTTGCCATTTGGCGTTTTCATTTTAACTCAACCCACGTCGCCTGCTTGTTGAGCTGGATCACGTACGCGCCGCGTTCCTGTGTTCGCTGTTGGGTCGGCTCATACGTTCCAACTCCCGCGATTTTTGCCGGTTGTTCGACGCGCAGGCGCGCCTGTTTCGTGTATTCAGTTGCCGGCGAAAGAGCAATACGAACAACACCGGTGCGCGTGTTCAATAAGACGCTTTCAAAGGTCCCCGCGTCCAGGGTCAACCAGAGCCTTCGCGCTTCAGATCCTTGAGCACTTCGAGAACGATGTCGCCTTCCATCAGTCCGAGCTCGACGTAACCGACGCGACGCCGGCCGTTCGACTGCCGGCCAAACATAAACTTCGTCGTCTCGTAAGCCTGATCGAGATACCAGTCCCACGAGTAATTCGTGACGAGGCCCGCGTGGTTTCGCGCGAGTCGATAGAGAGACCAGTAGGCGGTTAGTTGTAGCCACGACCAATCGATTCGGCGTCCGTCTTCTTCCAACTGGTCCACGTTGTCCAGTTGAGTGATGAGTCGTATTGAAAAGACGGCACGTCCGCGGGCGAGTAGTAGAAAAGACTTTTGCGTACGCCCGTTCTCATTTATCCAGGAGCGTGTGATTTGAAGCGGAATATCCGGTGGTGAAACATCCGCGGCTGCAAGCGTCTGACCGGAGACAGGTAACGGCTGAACGGGTTTACGATCCGTCGCCGTGTCGTAGTCTTTCCAACTTTCGGCGCCCGTGCGAACGCTAAGAATCAAATCTCCGAGATGATGAAAACCATTGCCGGCGCGCTTGTCGAAACGGTCTGCGGGAGCGAAGTCGAAACCGTTCGCATTCTTCGGTTGCAGGGAGACGAGAGTTTGTGAAGCTGGGTCTAGCTTGATCCTAAAATCCGTGGTTTCGTAACTGCTAAGCAACAACAACAGGATTGATAGTGTCGCAGTCATCAGTCGCTACCCATCAACGAAGCGTGCGGCAGGATCGACGGCGCGATCGGTTCGAGAAAGCGCGACAATGTCGGCGATCCGTCAGTCTCCGGACCGTTGTAGACGTTCACCGCGGGATAGACAAAATGCAGCTCTTTTCTGGCGCGTGTCGTGGCGACGTACAGCAGCCGCCGCTCCTCTTCAAAATCGTCAAACTCGTCCTGGAAACGGTTTGCGGGAAACCAGCCGTCGGTCATCCAGATCACGAACAGGTTGTCCCACTCGAGCCCCTTGGCTGAATGGACCGTCGAGAGCGTTACAAAACCGCCGCCGTTTCGTGACGCGCTGCCCTGGATAGCTTCAGTCGGATCGAGCGCCACGTCTTCGAGCAACTTCGCCGACGTCTTGTAGCGTTTGGCGATCGTTTGCAGGTGTTCGAGATCGCGGCCGCGGCGCTGAACGTCGTCGTACTTGTTCTTCAGCAACGGCCGGTAAAAACGTAAGACAGCGGCGAGTTGTTCGCTCGGCGTCTTGCTTTCGCAGACAGTCGTGAACACTCGCGCGAGGCGCGTCAGTTGCGCCTGATAACCGGCACGCGCCGGAAAGCGATGGAGTTTCTTGAAAAGCGCGCCTTTGGTCCTGCTCGATCGAAATTCCTTTTGATCGACGCCGAGGTGCTCGAGTATCTGGTAGACCGTCGCGTCGCCGATGTGATCGATCAATTTCAGCGAGCGAAACCACGAGAGTGTGTCGGAAGGTTTGTTGACGACGCGGAGAAACGCCAGCGCATCCTTGATGTGCGCCGACTCGGCAAACCGCATCCCGCCGAATTTGCGAAAGGGAATGCCATGCTTGCCCAGCTCGATTTCGAGATCGAAAGAATGCGAGCTCGAGCGGAAGAGGACGGCGATCTCCCGCAGCGGCACGCCTTCCCGACGCAGTTCGTCGATCCGTTGCGCGACGAAGCGCGACTGCTCGTTTTCGTCGCGCGCGCTGACGACTACCGGCGGATGTCCGCCGTCGATGCGTGAATAAAGCCGCTTCTTGTAGCTCTCTTTTACGTCCGCGATGATGGCGTTCGCGACGTCGAGGATCGGTTGCGTGCTGCGAAAGTTCTCTTCGAGCTTGATGATCTGCGCCGATGGAAACAGCTTTGGAAACTCCAGCATGTTGCGATGACTCGCTCCGCGAAACGAGTAGATCGATTGAAACTCGTCGCCGACGACGGCGACGTTGTCGTGTTGAGCAGTCATCAACTTGACGATCTGCGCCTGGAGTTTGTTCGTGTCCTGGTACTCGTCGACCATGATATAGCGATACTGGTCTGACAGCCGCTCGCGTAAATCTTTGCTCGACTCGAGCGCTTCACGAAGACGCACGAGCAGGTCGTCGTACGTCAACATGTGGCGCGTGCGCTTGAACTCTTCGAACGTTTTGAAAAGCGTTTCGAGATTGCGGCGTTCGTCGATAAATTGCGGATACTCGTGGTTGAGCACCTGCTTCAGCGACTGCACCTTGTTGACCATCATGCTGAACATCGACGCGATCGTGCGTTTACGAGGGAAATGCCTTGAATCGCTGCCCGTAAGTTTGATCTGGCGTCGCAATAGATCGATCAAATCTTCGGTATCGCCCTGGTCCAGCACGGTGAAGTTTCGCGCGACGCCGGTCTGTTCGGCGTACTTGCGCAAGACTGAATGGCCCAGCGAGTGAAACGTTCCGCCGGAAACGCGTTGGCAACGCGCGTCGGCCAGCGCGGCGGCGCGCGTGAGCATACTCGACGCTGCACGGCGCGTGAACGTCAACAACAGGATCGACTCAGGCTTCGCGCCGATTTCGACCAGACGAGCCACACGATAGACCAGGGTGCGCGTCTTGCCCGTCCCGGCGCCGGCGACGATCAGCAGCGGACCTTCAGTGGTCGTGACGGCTTTGAACTGTGCTTCGTTGAGCTCTCTTTCATAGTCGATCGTTTGCGAGCCGGCGGCGGCGATGCGCTTGAGCACCAGTCTAGTCTTCACGGCCACCGGCAAAGTCTTACCGAGATCGAGATCGCGCTTGATCGACTTGAGATCGGCCGCGAACTCGGCGACGGTTTGATAACGATCCTTTGGCGTCTTGGCGAGCGCTTTCGTCAGGATTCGTTGCAGATCGATAGGCAGTTCCGTTCCGCCCGCACTCGGCAGTTGCGGTTCGCGATGCAGAATGGCGTGCATCGTGTCGATGCGATTATCGTGAACGAACGGCGCGATGCCCGTCAGCATTTCGCACAGCACGACGCCGAACGAGAAGATGTCGCAACGACGATCGACGCGCTGGCCCAGCAACTGTTCGGGTGCCATGTAGTTTACCGTGCCCATCAGCGTGCCTGACTGAGTTTCGACGCCGCGGATGAGCGTCTTTTGCTCGCTGTCGGCGACGAGGGCGCGTTCGCGCTCGGCGACGAGTTTCGCGAGACCGAAGTCGAGAATCTTGGCGTAGCCGTCACGGCTGAGCATCAGGTTCTCCGGTTTGAGATCGCGATGAATGATGCCGAGCTCGTGCGCGCGTGTGAGCCCGTTGGCGATCTGAATCGCGATGTCGAGCGTGTCGCTGAGTTGAAGTTGTTTGGCTTTGATCTTCTGTCGCAGCGTTTCGCCTTCGACGAACTCCATCGCGATGTACGGCTTGCCCTCGTCTTCGCCGACTTCGTAGATTGTGAGAATGTGCGGATGGTTCAACGCCGACGCCGCGCGCGCTTCCTGAAAGAAACGGCGGCGGCGATCCTGTTGCGAGACGTATTCCGCGGGCAGGAGCTTCAGGGCCACAACACGCTGGAGCTTACTGTCGAACGCCTTGTAAACGGCGCCCATACCGCCCGCGCCGATGGGCTCGACGATCCGGTAATGGGCAATCATTTCCGCGGGAATGGGCTTCATGGACGCTTGTATAATTCACGCACAGATTAACGCACCTGAAACCTGGATCGAAACGTATTATACGATTGAGTTAGAATCCTGATCGGAGAAAGAGCTGGCTATGGTCTGTCCACGTTGTGCCGCTAATCAGAGCGATGATGTGAAGTTTTGTACGTCTTGCGGGGCCAACTTGCACGCTGTGCGCGAGGTCCTGGCTGGGCGGGAGCCGGCGGATAAGGATTCCAACTGGAACGAGAACTGGGTGACCGCGATGTTTCAGTCTGGAGCGATTGCCGAGCAACGCAAGCTCGAGATGGAGCGGCGGTTGGGCATTACGCCGGAAGTCAAGCGTTATAACGAGATCAAGGCAGGCGTGATTACCAGCAGCGTGGGGGTTGGTCTCATGATCTTTCTTCACATTTTCATGCAGGGAATAACGGGCAAGGTGGACCCGGATACGGCCGAGATCTTGATTCGCATATGGGTAGCGGGATTGATTCCGTTCTTTGTCGGGCTGGCGTTGATTATCAATGGTCTGTTCATCAGTAAGAAACAGGCGGAAATCATCGAGCGCGAAATGAATCGCATCAAAGGTTTGCCGGGCTCCTCGCCGTCGCCCTCGCCCGAGGAGCAGGCGGCGCAACCTCGCACCTTGCGTCCCGCGGATACGAATGAATTCATCCCCACGCACTTCAGCGTCACAGATCAGACCACCCGCCACCTCGTAAATACAGAAACCGATCCGAAGCGTTAAGACTTCACGAGCATTTCCAGTTCTTCCGGTGTGCGTGGCCAGTCGTCTTTCAACAGACGCGAGAGGGCGCGGTCGGCGAGGAGTTTGCCGCCGGTTTGGCAGGTGGGACAGTAGTTGGTCTCGTTTGAGCCGTAACGGATTCGCTGGATCTTGTTTCCACAGCGAGGACACGGCTCTTTGTAACGTCCATGCGTCGCCATCTCCGGACGGAACGCGGTTACTTTCTCGGGAAACTTGTCGGCGTAGTCGGAACGCAGCCGCTCGACCCATTCGGTCAATGTAGTTTTGACGGCGTCGAAAAGGCGCTTGAGCTCGTCGGGAGTGAGTTTTTGCGTGAGAGTGAATGGAGAAAGCTGAGCGGCGAAAAGGATCTCGTCAGAGTAAGCGTTGCCGATGCCACTCAAGATTCGCGGATCGGTCAGCGCGCGTTTCAGTGTGTGGTTTTTCGCCTGAAGCGCTGTCGCAAATTCCGCTTCCGTAGCTTCAAAGACTTCCAGGCCACCGGGATTCAGATTTTGCAGCCCCGCTTCGCCCTGCACGACGTGCAGTGAAGCACGCTTCTGCGTGCCTGCTTCGGTCAGCACGAGCGTTCCACTGCTGAACTCGAACGCCGCCAGTCCGCGCGCTTTTGTTGCTTTTGCCGGATCCGTGTACCAGTGCAGCCGGCCCGCGATCATCAGGTGCAACACGAGCCACAGGTCGTCTTCGAAGCCGAAGCAGATCCGCTTGCCGAGACGGCGCAGTTCGACGACCTTCTTGTCTTCGACGCTGGACAGCGGCGGCACCGCCGTGCGCAGCAAGAAAGGACTTGCCACGCGGACGCGTTTGAGAACCGTGTCCTGGATTCGTTTCTCGAGAGCCTCGATGTAGACGACGATGTCCGGCAGTTCAGGCACTATGCGCTAAAAGTCTTTAAGTGACTGTACTGCGGCTCCTCAACATTCGCCAAATCCAAAGCACCACGATCGCGCCCAATATCGATAGCAACAGTCCCGCTGGTTGGAAGCCGCCTCGCTCGTCAGCGCCCCAAATTGCCCAACTGACTAACCCGCCGATGATCGAGCCGACAATTCCCAACAGGATCGTCGCTATGATGCCCATCGGGTCTCTGCCTGGCATGATTAGCCGTGCGAGGGCGCCGGCGATCAGGCCGACGATCAACCAGATAATGAAATTCATCATATTGTTTGCTCCTCGTTGAATAGATCGCGTCTGACTGAATCAAACTACACGTTGGAGGCTAACTTTAGGGGAATGGGAGACTGTTTTATACCACTCCTGCGACCCGCTCACAATGGTCAGGAAATACTCGTCGATCTGCCGGCAGCTCTATAGACGTCAACCAGGGCAAGCGTGATGGCGACCACCACTGGCCCGAGTACCACGCCGAGCACTCCGAAGACGTTCAAACCGCCGAGCACGGCGAAGAAGATCAGGAGCGCGTGAAGACGCGTGCGGTCGCCGACCAGCTTCGGACGGAGGAAATTGTCGATCATGCCGATCACCAAAGTTCCCCAGAGCACGAGCAGCACCGCCTTGACCCAGTGGCCGGTGAGCGCGAGGTAGATTGCGCCGGGGACCCAAACGAGAAACGCGCCGAGCATCGGCACCATCGAGAGGAACGTCATCACCACGCCCCAGATAATCGCCGAAGGCAGACCCAACACCCAGAAAGCCAAACCGCCGAGCGTCCCTTGAATGATCGCGATCGTGATCACGCCATAGACGCTCGCGTCGATGACCTCGCGTGTGCGCGACATGATGCTGTCGGCTTGTTCGCGGTCGAGCGGCAGCGAGTCGCGGATGGTGCGGGCGATGTTTTCGCCGTCCTTGAAGAAGTAATACATAGTGAAGATGACGAAGAACATCTGCACGAGGAAGCTAGCCAGTCCGCCAAGGAAGCCGAGCGTCCGGCCGGCGATCTGGCCGCTGATGCCTTTCAGTCGCGCGAGCAGGAATTCTTCTGAGCGAAGTTCGTTGATGTCGACGAAGCGGTTGAGAAAGTTGAGAACTGGGCCGGTCAGACGTGAATTGGGATCGAGAACGTAGTTCACCCCGGCTTGCAATGATTGCAGAGCGCCGGAAAGCTCGTTGACGACTGCGAGCGTGATCAGCGCAACGGGCACGAGAATGATCAGGATCACCAGCGCGCACGACACGAGCGCCGCCAGTGACGGACGTCTGATTCGTTGTAGCAGGCGCTTGTGGACGGGATAGAAGACGATGACCAGGACGGTGGCCCAGGCGATCACGCCCATGAAGGGCTGAATCATCCGCCAGCACAGGTAAAGCGAGATTGCTGTCACGAACAACAGCAACCACCAGCGCACATTGCTAACCTGAACCGCCATCGCCTTGTTTATAGACCAGCGCGTCCGATAAACAAAGGGATTTGTGAGACGAAGCTAACCGGTCAGAGGAAACACGGATATAATTTACAACTCTTAACAAATTTTTACCTGCACTTGACACAGGCTAAAGCGGGTGGGCGTATGCTCGGGCCTGTTTTTCGAGACGATTTTGCGGAGGATTGGAATGAAGTCCAAACGACGAGCGCTGCTGGGCGGTAATACCCGGTTCCGGCTTGTCCTGACCCTCGGACTGGCCGTGGTCCTGCCCGCGTTGTCACTCATTTACATCACTTTTCAACACGTCAAATCCATTCAGCGCGACAAGAAGGTCGAAGCGCTCCTCCAGCGCGACTTTCAATATCTTCTCTACGCCGCAATCAAGAAGATGAACGGCAAGGCCTACGCGCTTACCGAAGAGGCCCGCGACCTGTTTCCAACGGAAGCCGATTCAGACGAAGAGAAGAAAAGGAAACTCGCATCGATCCTGGAAAACCGCCCGTGGCTGGAGCACGTAGCTCTCTTCGACTCCAAAAAGGGAACGATCATTCAAGCCCAACCAAAAGAGAATCCCTCAGACGTGGAAAACTCGGGCAAGATGTACACGAACTGGTTTAGCCTCGAAGGCTCGTACCTTTCAGGACAGATGCAGCGGAAACTCAAGCCCATCATTTGGTTCAGCGGCGAATCGCACTTTCCTGAGGGGCAGCGTTATGTGATCACGGCTATCTTCAGCGTGCCGCAGGCTACGTCGAATGATCGCATCATCCTCGGCACCGCAAGTTTCGATTCCGCCTATCTAAAAAACAAATTCTTTCCAGAGTTTCTGAACGAGTTCACTTCGCAGAAGTTTACTGAGGATCCCGAAGGGCTCAATGCGCCAAAGTTTCACGAACTGATACCGCGCGAAGTGAACGAACACAAAGAGCAACGGCTGGCGATGAAGATCTATCCGGCTGACGCGCTGAAGTCAGAGCCCGATCGCCCCCTTGCAACCTCAGACGGCTGGGGAACGGGAAAGCCCGAGGTTGCGCAAACACTCGACGATCCGTTTCGCGGTTTGGCGATGGGGATCAAGTTCCAGGGCACGACGGCGGAGGCGATTGGCAAGAGCTGGGTGCAGCGGAGCATGATGATTCTCGGCGCCTTGTCGTTGCTGATGGTCGGCGGGCTGGTACTGACTTTCCGCAGCGTCAACAAACAAGTGGCGCTGGCGCGTTTGAAGTCTGACTTCGTCTCCAACGTTTCGCACGAACTGCGTACGCCGCTCGCGCTCATTCGCCTATACGCGGAAACACTCGAACTCGGCCGCATCACCACCGTCGAAAAGAAGCTCGAGTACTACAGCATCATTCGCAAAGAGAGCGAACGCCTGACGGCCCTAATCAACAACATCCTCGACTTCTCGCGCATCGAGGCGGGCCGCAAGGAATACGACTTCCGCGAGACTGACATCGCCGAGCTGGTGAGAAACACGCTCGATTCATATCGTTATCAAATCGAGCAACAGGGATTCGCACTCGAAGAGCAGATCGATCCCGGCATTCCGCCGATACGCGTTGATCGCGAAGCCATCGCGCGAGCGCTTGTCAACCTGGTCAACAACGCGTTGAAATATTCAGACCGTGACAAATTCCTGGGTGTAAAACTTTACCGCGCCAATAGTGTGTTGAAACTGGAGGTCGTCGATCGCGGGATCGGCATCGATCGTCACGAGCAGGCGCGGATCTTCGAGAAGTTTTATCGCACGTGCGATCCGCTCGTTCACAACACGAAGGGAAGCGGGCTTGGACTATCGCTGGTCCAGCACATCACGCAGGCCCACGGCGGCGACGTCGAAGTTGAAAGCGCGCCCGGACGCGGAAGCAAGTTCACGATGATATTACCGCTGGCGGGACCGCAGCCGGACCCCAGCGCTGCCTGAGGGGGAACGCCATGAAAAGCAAGATCCTCATCGTCGAAGACGAACCCGCAATGGTTGCCGGCCTGCGCGACAACTTCGAATACGAAGGTTACGAAGTGATCAGCGCCGGCGACGGCGTCAGCGGTCTCGAACGCGCGCTGTCTGACAATCCGGATCTAGTCGTGCTTGATGTGATGATGCCGCGAATGAGCGGTCTCGACGTTTGCAAACAGTTGAAAGCGAAAAAGCCATCGGTGCCGATCATCATGCTGACCGCGCGCGGCCAGGAGATCGACAAAGTCGTCGGCCTGGAGCTGGGCGCGGACGATTACGTCACCAAACCGTTTTCGGTGCGCGAACTCATGGCGCGAGTCAAAGCCGTTCTGCGCCGCGTCTCATCGCCGACGCCGGCGCCCGAGATTTATAAGTTCAGCGACGTCGAGGTCAACATTCGCAGCAACGAAGTGCGGCGAAATGGAGCGCTCATCGACCTCTCTGCAAAAGAGTTCGCGTTGCTCGTATACTTTATTGCCCATCCGGTAGAAACGCTGAGTCGCGATCGACTGCTCGACGCGGTCTGGGGATATGAAAACTATCCGACGACCCGCACCGTCGATACGCACATAGTGCACTTGCGACAGAAGCTGGAACCAAACCCGGAGGAGCCGCGTTTCATTCTTACCGTTCATGGCAGTGGCTATAAATTTGTTGGCTGAGGACCTCCCGTTATGTCCGCAACAGCATTTAATGGCGGTTTGGCTACCCGTGTGGCCGAATCCGTTAGCGCGCCGAACCAGATAATCGAGCTCGAACAAAAGCTCGGGACATTGCAAAGAGATTACGCGGATCTGAACGCCGCCATCTTCGAAGCAACGCAAGTACACCGGCGTTTGTGCGCCCCAAGTCTGATTCATTTCGGAGCGTTCGACATCGCCAGCGAGATCTTCGCCGTGCGTCACTTACCCGGCGATTTCTTCACGGTCGAAGAGACCGATCGTGGTCTTGTCTTCGCACTCGGCGACATCGGCGGCAAAGGACTCGCCGCCGGCATGTGGGTGACGCACCTGATCGGATTGATTCGCACGCACACCGCCGCCAACAGCGATCCGCATGCGATCGCCGCTGGAGTCAATCGCGACATCGCCCGCCTCGTGTCCATTGAACCGCTGAGCACGATGTTCATCGGCAGGCTCGATGCGACTAACGGAACGCTCGATTACTGTAGTGCCGGTCATCCCGCCGCGATGTTGTTGCGCGCCGACTCCAGACTCGAATTGCTCTCCGACGGCGGGCCGATGCTGGGCGTTGTGCCGGCGGCTTCGTTCGATTGTGGAACTGTTCAACTCGGTCCCGACGACGTGATGCTCATCTGCTCCGGCGGCATTCTGGAGACATTTAATGAAGCGGATCACGAGTTTGGCGTTCACCGTTTGGAGACGGAGTTTCGTCGCGCGCAAGATACTTCGCGAAATTCACGCGGCGCAGCCGAGGCAATACTCTTTTCAGTATTAGGCGCGGTCCAGGACTTCGCGGCGCCGCGCCCGCTCATGGACGACATGACACTCGTCATCGTCCGAAACACTACCAGCGAGAGGATGTAACAATGAGGAAACTCAAGATCGATAGAATGCGATGGGCGCTCGCCGTGGTGGCGCTCCTTGTCGCCACGATGCCGGCGATGGGGAAGGACGGCGAGTCGAAGTATGCGACTCTCAACGGCGCCAAGATTCATTATCAGAGTTACGGCGGAAACGGAAAGGAAGCGTTCGTCCTGGTCCATGGCTGGAGCTCCAACCTGGAAGCCTGGGGACATCAGATTTCCGATCTCTCGAAGCGCGGCAGAGTGATCGTCGTGGATTTGCCGGGCCATGGCAAGAGCGACAAACCGCAGCTTGCTTACACAATGGACCATTTCGCCGCGGCAGTCGACGCGGTGATGCAGGACGCTAAAGTGGAACGTGCGGTTTTGCTGGGCCATAGCATGGGCACGCCCGTGGTGCGTCAGTTTTATCGCAAGTATCCAAAGAAGACGCTCGCAATCGTGATCGTCGATGGTGCATTGCGATCCTTCGGCGACAAGGCGATGCGCGACCAGATCTTGAACACTTTTCGCTCGCCTAATTACAAAGAAGCGGCCTCGGGAATGTTTGCCCAAATGTCCGGCAAGCTTCCGGCCGAAGAGCAGGAACACGTCAAGGCGTCTTTTTTGAACACGCCCCAGAACGTGCTGGTGAGCGCGATGGAGAGCATGTACGATGATGCACTCTACGCCACAGACAAGATCAACGTGCCGGTGCTGGCGATCCTAGCCAAGTCGCCATTCTGGCCGGCTGACACGGAGCAGTTCTTGAAGGGGCTGGCGCCGGATCTCGAGTTTCACATGTGGGAAGGCGTGGACCACTTCCTCCACCTGGAGAAAGCCACGGATTTCAATAACGCGGTAATCGCATTTGTCGACAAGAAGAAGCTGTTGAAGTAGTACTACACATAATCAAACGAAAGGGAACTACTATGGCGGACGTAAAACCGATTCCTGAGGGATACCACTCGTTAACCCCCTACTTGATCGTCGACGGAGCTGCCCAGGCGCTCGATTTTTACAAGAAGGCGTTCGGCGCGACTGAGCTGTTTCGCATGGAGCACCAGGGAAAGATTGGCCACGCCGAGATGAAGATCGGCGACTCGCCGTTCATGCTTGCTGATGAACAGCCACAATGGAAAGGACCGAAATCTCTGGGCGGAACGCCCGTGAGCCTGATGATCTACGTCGACGACGTCGACACGATTTACCCACAAGCGATCGCGGCCGGCGGCGTGGAAGTAAAACCGTTGCAGGACCAGTTCTACGGCGATCGCTCCGGCACGTTGACGGATCCGTTCGGACACGTCTGGACTGTCTCTACGCACAAGGAAGACGTTACCCCGGAAGAAATGGACAAGCGTATGGCCGCAATGGCGGCGGCTGGCGGCAAAGAGTGCTGACGAACTAGATACGGAGCCCACCTATCTAGTAACGCTTTGCACAAACTAGTGACGCTTTTGCCCAAAAAGTCATTGAGTAGACTGTTGCGCAAAAGTCCTGACTGGACTGTTGCACAAAAGTTGATTGAATCGTTGCGGCTCTGCCGCCTGATGTGAGGCGAGGCTCTGCCTCGCCGTACGACTGACTACCAATGGGGCTATGCCCCTCGTTCGGGCTACGCCCTAAGCGTTTTGGGCCAAAGGCCGAACGAGGGGCGCAGCCCAACGGCGAGTAAGCATTTTCGGCGAGGCATAGCCCCGCCGCACATCAGGCGGCGAAGCCGCTGAGAACGGAAATCTTTTGTGGAAGCGATCCGGTTTTTCTATGCAAGCCACCCAGCGTTTTTGTGCCGAGGCCATCTAGTGAGTGCTCGATGTGACTTCGCGCAGGCGCCGCTCGAGGAAGCGGCGCTCGCTGTCATTGCTGACGAGGCCGAGGGCTAGTTCATAGCTCTCGGCCGCTTCACGATTGGAGCCGAGGCGGCGTAGCATGTCGGCTCGCGCTGCATGTAAGAGATGATAACTTTCGAGCTCGCCGGATTCCGCGAGCTCGTCGAGCAACGGAAGCGCTGATTGTGGACCATCAGCCATCCCGACTGCGACGGCTCGATTTAGAGCGATGATTGGAGACGGCAGAAGCTCCTGAAGCAGATCGTAGTATTTGACGATCTTGCGCCAGTTCGTAGCTTCGGGACGGCCGGCTTTACAGTGCTCGGCAGAGATTGCCGCTTCAAGCGCAAACGGACCGGGCGCGCCGCTCATCGCGGCGTCGACCAACGACAACGCCTCATCGATCTGGCGTCTGTTCCAAAGGCCGCGGTCCTGTTCTTCGAGTACGACAAGATCTCCGTCTTGATCAAGCCGCGCCTGGCGCCGTGAATCATGCAGCAACATCAACGCGAGCAGTGCCGTCGCTTCCGAGGGAGGGTTCGGTTGCAGCAGGGTCGTGACCAGGCGGGCGAGTCGAATTGCTTCTGAGCAAAGGTCTGCTCGGACGAGTGGTTTACCGCGCGTCGGTGCGTAGCCTTCGTTGAAGATCAGATAAATGGCCGTGAGCACAGCGTCGAGCCGCTCCGGCATGTCGGTCGTGTCAGGGACGGAGAAAGGAATGCCGGCGTCGCGGATCTTACGCTTGGCGCGGACGAGCCGCTGCGCCATCGTCGTCGGCGGAACCAGAAATGCGCGCGCAATTTCGTGGGTTTCGAGTCCGCCCAGAGTACGCAATGTGAGCGCGACTTGAGCTTCGAGTGAAAGTGCCGGATGGCAGCAGGTAAATATCAGTCGAAGACGATCGTCGGGGATCTCCGTGAAGTCGAGATCGGGCGCATCGGTGATCGGTTCGGTTGCGAACTCGGGCGAGGCTTCCAGTTTTTCTTTTAACCGCGTCTGGCGCCGCAGCCGATCGATCGCTTTGTGTTTAGCTGTTTGAATGATCCAGGCGCGAGGCGATTCGGGAACGCCTTCAGTGCGCCACTGATCGACGGCCGCGGTAAACGCTTCCTGCGCGGCGTCTTCGGCAAGCTCGAAGTCACCAAAATGACGGATAAGGGTCGCGACGATCCGTCCCCAGTCCGATCGATAGACCGCGTCGACAGCAACGTTCGGGTTTGGAAGCATGTTTGATAATAAAAAAACTACATCGCAGTGTCGATCCTGGACCTTTTCATTCGATTTACGGGTGGAGGCACACACTCATGAAATACATGTTGCTGGTTTATCTCGACGAACAGGCGCTGAGCGATAGCGAGCGCGAAAAGTGCTACGTAGAGTCGGCACAGCTCGCGCGAGATCTCAATACGAGCGGAAACTACGTCTCTGCCGGTCCGCTCCATCCGACGGCGACAGCCACCAGCGTTCGCATTCGCAACGGCAAACGGTTAGTAACCGACGGTCCGTTTGCTGAGACGCGCGAACAGCTCGGCGGTTATTACTTGATTGAAGCCCCCAATCTCGACGAGGCGATGAGCATCGCCGAACGGGTTCCGGTAGCTAAAGTCGGCACGATCGAAATCCGTCCTGTACTCGAGATCGCAGGATTGCCGGCGCAATAGTCATTGAAACGCAATTTTGGAGGAGTAAGTTTATGGTATCGAATGTTCAAGTTGGTTCCATGCCGAAGAAGAATGTTTGGGCTGGAAGAATTGTGACTTGGCTGCCGGCGTTGTTTCTCTTGATCGATGGCGTCGCGAAGCTCTTCAAACCGCTGGCCGTCGTTGAAGGGACAGTCAAGCTTGGATATGCAGAGAGCACGATCATTCCGATCGGGATCGTCTTGATTGTCTGCACCGTGCTGTATCTGATTCCGAAGACGTCGGTGCTGGGAGCAATCTTGCTGACGGGATATCTTGGCGGCGCCGTAGCGACGCACGTGCGGGCAGCCGATGGTGCGTTCGGTATCGTCTTCGCAGTTGTATTTGGCGCATTGGTGTGGCTGGGAATCTACTTGCGTGACGAGCGGCTTCGCGAGCTGGTCCCGTTTCGTAGTTAACTCACATTTAAAAGGAAACGACTCACATGAATGTCTTACTTTGGATACTGCAAGTGCTGTTGGCGCTGCTGTTCATCTGGGCAGGTGGCTTCAAACTGGTCGTGCCGGCCAGTGTCATGGCGGCGCAAATGCAGCCTGGTCAGATCGCGCTCCCTGGTATGTTCTTGAAGTTCATCGGACTGTGCGAGTTGTTAGGCGGCTTCGGGCTGATTCTGCCGGGCATATTCAAAACCCGGCAGTATTTGATTTCGCTCGCAGCTTTGGGGCTCCTGATCATCATGATCGGAGCAATCGTTTTTGTGCTTGTGGGCGGCGACGTCGGGACGGCGGTGATGAACGTCGTCATCGCGTTGATGTTGGCGTTTATTGCTTATGGCCGGTGGCGTTTGAAGCCGCTTGGCAGGTCATAATCGTTCGAGGTTGAAAGGAGATTGATGATGCAAGCTAATGCGTATCTGATGTTCAACGGCGATTGCGCCGAGGCTTTTAGGTTCTATGAGAAAACGTTGGACGCGAAGATCGATTTCATGGGGACGTTTGGCAGCAGTCCTGCTGCCGCGGACGTTCCGCCGGAGTGGGGCGAGAAGATCATGCACGCGACTCTGAGCATCGGAAACACGAAACTGATGGGGTCTGACTGCCCGCCGGCACAGTATCGAAAACCGGAAGGCATATCGGTGGCGATCGGGCTCAACGACTCGGCCAAAGGCGAACAGATATTCAATGCGCTCGCGGAAAACGGTCAGGTCATCATGCCGTATCAGAAGACGTTCTGGGCCGCCGGTTTTGGAATGTGCGTCGATCGTTTCGGCATTCCGTGGATGGTCAACTGCGAAGACGAGCACTGATCGTCTTAGTTCAATTTTAGGAGAGCAAATGAGATACGTTGATGGATTTGTATTGCCCGTTCCAGAGAAGAACCTGAAAGACTATCGCAGCATCGCTCAGAAGGCCGGAAAGATCTGGAAAGAGCATGGCGCACTCGAGTACATCGAAGCTATTGGGGATGATCTCGACGTGAAGTTCGGTAAGTCGTTTCTGAAGGCGATCAAGCCGAAAGATGGTGAAACGGTGCTCTTCTCGTTCATCGTTTATAAGTCACGCGCGGATCGCGACAAGGTCAATAAGAAGGTGATGGCCGATCCGCGGATGAACAAAATGATGGAGAATAGAAAGATGCCTTTTGACATGAAGCGCATGATCTATGGAGGCTTCAAAGGCATCGTAGACTTGTAGAACACGATTGAGGAACAAACTTTCGATGAACCTTCGACGATTCAACTGGCCGCTCTGGAGCGGGTTGTTACTGACCCTGGCTGGGTTCTTTAGCTACTTTGCTGTCTTTCTGTGGTTTCCCGTGACGCGCGATTTTCCCTGGGCCAACCTGCTGCTGTTTTTAGCAGCCGCTGTATTGTTGTTCATCGGATTGCGCCGCGCGTTCGCGCACGATCGACCGCGTCCGCGACTTTCAAAGATCGTCGCTTCGCTGGTGACGGCTTTCAGCGCGCTCGTCATCGCGTTATTCATCTTCGGTTTCTTCGTATTCGCACGTTGGATTCCGGCGTCGAAAGGCGCTCCGCAAGTCGGACAGAAGGCGCCGGCGTTCACGCTCACGGATACGAGCGGTAAAACAGTATCCCTTGGAGAGCTGCTGTCTACGCCCATCAACGGCAACGCTCCAAAAGGCGTCTTGCTCGTCTTTTACCGCGGTTACTGGTGACCCGCCTGCAACTCCGAGTTGCGGGGTATCGAGCAGAGCATAGACAGTTTCAACGCGCAGGGAATTCGTCCGGTGGCGATCAGCGTCGACCCGCCTGAGACTTCGCGCAATCTAGCGCAGCAGGCGGGATACACGTTCCCGCTGCTATCGGATCAGAATGCAGAAGCCATCCGGCGCTACGATCTCGTACACGCAGGCGCCGGAGAACACGGCCAGGACATCTCGCGTCCGGCCGAGTTTTTGGTCGACTCATCGGGAACGGTGCGTTGGGTCCATCTGACGGAGAACTACTGGGTCCGCGCGCGTCCCGAACAAGTCCTGGAAGTCGCAAAACTACTCAAATAGGAACACTAAATGAAATACATGTTGTTGATTCACCACGTGGACGATACTGAGATCGAGGAAGGGTTGCGGCTGAAGTTGCTCGACGACTCAGTCCAGCTTGCACATGATCTGCACGCTAACGGGCAGTATATCGATGCGGCGCCGTTGCATCCGAGCACCGCAACGGTAAGCGTCACGGTGCGCGACGGGAAGCGGCTCATCACCGACGGTCCGTTCGCTGAAACGCGTGAACAGATCGGAGGATATTTCATGGTTGAAGCCAGGAGCCTTGAAGAAGCCGTGGAGATCGCCGGACGCATTCCGAGTGCAACCATCGGTACAGTCGAAGTCCGGCCGGTAAGAGAAGTTGAAGGACTGCCGGAAGTCTAGATCCGTGTCACCACCGGGTCGTGAAACACAAGCTCGAATGAGTCAATTCAACCCGCCGCACCGTCAATCTTTTCCGTCTTCCCCTTCGGCTTGGTTCGCTTAGCCGCGCGTTCGTACTCCGTGATGAGTTGCGCTTCGGCGAGAAGCACTTTACGGAACGAGTTCAGCACGTTGAGCAGCAGATCGAGTTTCCGCAGACTCTCACGTCGCGCCCGCCTGGTGCCGAGAAAAAATTCGAACTGAATCCGGCGGCGACAATCAGCGATCGTCACCATGTAATGACCCCACTTGTACTCACCACCGCGACTCGATTCGACTTCAGTGAGTATGTAGGAAGTATGGCCGGTTGATACTGACGCGAGAAAGGTTCGTTTTCGGTAGAAGAGATTATTCATTGTGAGGCAGCAAGCCCTAACGTTAATTAAGTCGTCGTTGATTTAATAGGCCGCTCGCGTATAATACGCGGGCCCTCTCTCCTTGTCAACGATATCAGTTAAATGTCGTCCTCATTCAGGATGAGAAAAGAGGAATCGGAATGGATCTGCTCGACCACGTCGCAGCACGAATTAGAGATCTGCGCCGTAGCTACAACAGCGGCGAGGGGCTCTCACAGGAAGCACTCGCTATCCACTTGAAAATCGCGCCGAATACGATCTCCCGGTGGGAAACTGGAACGTACCGGCCCAGCCTTACAGACCTCGAAAGGATCTCACGCTTCTTCGGGGTTTCGATGATGAGTTTCTTTCCCCAGGAAATGGTGGACCAAGATGAAGATGAAAATCTCAAGGCGCTATTGCGCACTGCAAGACAACTTCATCCTGCCGATCTCGAAGAATTGAGGAAATACGCCGAATTTCGCCGCGCCCGTGGAATTTATCAGGGCAAGAGCCGGCCCAGGGCCGGCCGAAAGGGGGGAAAGAAGTAAATGAAAGAACAAGCCTATTACGAAGATTTGAAACGGCTCGCTCGACAAGTTCGGGCCGAGCACGGATTGCACTCACCGCGCGTGCTCGAAAGCGACCTCCGCCGGATCTATGAGAAGAACGGCATCGTCATCGACGACTGGCCGTACCGCTTACGGAACCTGCGCGGTGCCTTTATCAGCGATCATCTTGGTACGACGGTCATGTTGGCGAGCGGCTTGCCGCAGGATCCGAAAGTTTTCACGATGGCCCATGAATTGAAACACTTCTATCGCGATCGCCATCTCGGGATCTCCTACTGCGACCAGTCCAATCTGGGTAAGACACTCGAAATCGGGGCGGAGATCTTTGCCGCGGAACTGCTTTTCCCGGATAAAGATTTCATGACCCAGATGCGAGTGATGGGAATCGGCGTCAATGAGTGTCTGCCGCGAACGCTCGTTCGCGTGAAGCAAAAGACAAGGACCACGTTGAGTTACGCCGGACTGGCGATCAAAGCGGAACGGCTCGGGTATGCGCCGCCGCGTTCGTTGACGACGATAAAGACGTGGCGGAAGTTTGAAGAAATCTACGGCGACCGTGCTAACAGAATGGCGCGGCATTCGTGGCGATAGAGTTTCTTACTGCTGACTTCGCATATGTGGTTGCGGGCGGCCTGCGGGTGTGCCCCGCGTTGCCAGCGGACGAAAGATCGGTGTGAGTTGACCGCGTATGCGTGCGTCTTTGTAAGGGACTGAGACTGAAGGCGGAGCAGGCGACTCGAGGTGCGAGATTAAGCGCAGCATGTCGCCTCTTCGCTGTAGATGACAACAGTAAAACCTGTCTCTGTATTCGACGAGATAGATCGGCCTCTCAAACTCGGGCCACGCTCGATCGTCAATCTTGCGCGCTTTTGGATCGAGTCGAAGCAGAGTGCCGGGCGGCAATAGCGGCCACATCATCCGGTCATTCGCTCCGATAATCACCAGCGGCCCACGTTCCCACTCCTCCTCCATCATCAGGACCATCGGCGTATCCGCCCACGTCGTCAACAGCCGATGCGTCAGCCCCGTGTAATCGCGCAAATGAAATACGATTTGTTTCAGATTCATCTGAGGATGTTCCTGAGATTAAGTTCGTGCTGATGCTCTATAGTTTAACCCCGATCTCGTCTTGACAGCTACAGTTTTGCTGCGTTATTGCCCGCCGCCAAAAGCAGCTAGGCTCCATGCCGGGAACCCAGTCGAGTCCGGCGGCGTCAATCTCAAGCCCCTCAAATTTATCTTGCACGCTATACCCAGTGGTGAATAGTTTGAGAGAGTCGTAGTGGACACGTTGGTCCGCGGAGCGGTTTAGGAAGCCCTATTGTCCTGATCGTTTGAAGGGACCTTTGCATGTCTCTGTTTGAAATGATCGTGCGGGAAAGAACGAGACCAGTGGCCCTCAGCCGATTCGGGGTGTTTGTGTGTCTACTCTCACTTAAACCCTTGATAATACTTACTTTATTTCACAATTTTCTGTTTAGATCAGCGCAGGGAAATACACATAGACATAGATAGTGACGCGTCGCCCACTTCGCATTATGGAAGCGACGAGTTGCAACGGTTGAGAACAAAAACGGGTCCAGTCCAGAAGCCCCAAGGGGACTAATCCAGAAAGCCCAGAGACCAGAATGCTGGATCAGCGCCGAGCGGCAAGCAGGCCGGAAGAAAAACGAGAGCAGTTGTTTACGAGCGATACGAAAGTTTGCTCGCGTGGGCTGCGGCTGACCGACCAGCATCTGGAGGCGGCGCAGGATCTGGTGCAGGACGCGTTTGTGCAATTCATGCTGGGCGGACGGGATCTGTGTCCGATCGAGCAGACCTTGTTGATGCTTGTGGCGGCGAGTTGCGCGAATACCGGTTCGTCGAAGTCAGCGCGTTGGCCCAGCCGTAGCCTCGGCCGAGCTGGAAGTCGACGTAGCTACTTGCTCAATCAGGCGAAGGCCGACCGGAATGAGCAAGTTACCCTCACGCGCAGCGCAGGTGGGTCGTTGCGCGTTGAGGGGCTTGTCGAGGATGAGCAACGAAAGAGTGAGAAGCTGCACAAGCTGGCGCTGGCGAATAACGAAGCTGTGCGAACGGCGTTCAGGATCTCCACGAGGTGTTCGAGCGGCGCGTTGAAATCGTCGTTGACATTGAGTTTGGAATTACACGCGTTAGGTAATTAGAAGACACGCTTATCGTCCGTGCGATCCGGGATAGATGACGAGAGCGTTTGATGTAACCGCAGTCTCTCTGCCCCGAGAGAGCGCGTTGAATCCAAGAGGAGGTCATGCCGCGATGGAGTCCTCAGTTGTAACTGCACTTACCAGGTCTCTCGGCCAGCTTCCGCAGAAAAATGAAGAGGTTCTGTTTCAGCGGTCCCTGGTCGGAGTTGCCTTGTGCATATGCGCGGCCGTCGGGATTTATTGCGAGTCTCTTTGGCCTTCACGATCAGCTTTTACCTATGCAAGCGTGGCGGCAGTGGGACTTGTGCCGGCATCGGCGATCGTCGGCAAACTCATCTGGCCTTCAATTCAAAATCGGATGGCCCGAAGCCACAATCTCTTTAGGCGAATCAGTGTTCTTGAGCAGCAGTATCATCAACGCGATGGAATGCTTAGAGCACTGCCTTTGCCGCTTTTGGACAAGTCGGTGGCGTTCATGGAAAATTACGAAGAGTTTTGCACCGCTACTACTCCGCTGCGCGTGACGATCACAAACTCCACTTATGAGATTTCTTCTATCACTGTCACATGCACACATGCCAATCAGAATGTCATGCTGTGAATGTTGCATAACTTGCACAACAACCCGTCCCGATCTCGTCTTGACAGCTACAGTTTTGCTGCGTTATTGTCCGCCGCCAAAAGCAGTTAGGCTCCGTTCTGCGAACTGAGTCGAGCCAGGCTGCGTCAATCTCAAGCCCTCAAAAATATCTTGCACGCTATACCCTGTTGCGTATAGTGTATAGAGAGCCGTGGTGGACACGCCGTTGTAGATGCGTTGGTCCGCGGAGCAGTTTAGAAGCCTCAAGTATCGTGATCGTTGAAGAGACAATTTGAGACGTCTCTGTTTGAAATGATCGTGCGGGAAAGGAGCGAGACCAGTGGCCCTCAGCCGATTTAGACCAATCGTTTGATCGCCCGGCTTCTGGTGCCGTTCTTTTCACTAAACAGTTCGTGCGGTGGCCCGTCGGACGTGCATTTTGAAGTGCGGACGTTCGCGGGGCGTTTGTGTGTCTGTTCTCACGTAAATCCTTGATAATACTCACTTTATTTCCCGATTTTTTGTTTGAGATCAGCGCACGGAAATACACATAGGTAGTGTACATCGCTTTCACTCCGCGTTATTGGAAGCGAAGAATTGCAAACACGGTTGAGAACAAAGACGGGTCCAGTCCAGAAGCCCCAACGGGACTAATCCAGAAAGCCCAGAGACCAGAATGCTGGATCAGCGCCGAGCGGCAAGCAGGCCAGATGAAAAACGAGAGCAGTTGTTCACGGAGCGATACGAAAGTTTGCTCGCGTGGGCATTGCGCCTGACCAACCAGCATCTCGAGGCGGCGCAGGATCTGGTGCAGGACGCGTTTGTGCAATTCATGCTGGGCCGGACGGGCCTGGAACAGATCGAAAACATCGACGGATACCTGAGAAGAATGTTGCGCTACATGTACGTCTCGCGAGCGAGCCGGCAAGCGCAACGCCTGCATGATACGGCGCTCTCAGTTGCCGACTACGACTCCTTTAACCTGGGCTGGACGGCAATCGAACCCCCGCGCCGGATGCAGGCTTTAGAAGAGTTGCAGCAGATCTGTTCGTACGCCTGCGCGCGCAAGGAATCGTCGCGCGCCGGCAGCGTGCTGATCCTGAGGTTCTTTCACGACTATTTCCCGACAGAGATCGCAAGCATCCTGGCGGTATCGCGCCACTGCGTAGATCAGTGGCAGCGACTCGCGCGTCGCGAGGTGAAACTGTTCATGAACGAGCCGGGCCGTCTGCGGTTTGTCAACGCCAGACGTGTCGCCGAACGCGCGGAGATCAAAAGCTTTCCCTCGGACGGCGATCTGATGACTGAGTTGCGGCAGATGATCTTTCTCTCATGTCAGGGTACGTGTTCGCCTCCGGAAGAACTGCGTGAGATTTACTCGGCCCACAACAGCGAAGCGCTGACGACGGCGAGGCTCGCTCACATCGTGAGCTGTCGCACGTGTCTCGATCGAGTGAACGTCCTCCTGGGACTTCCACTACTCGATCAACGCTATCAGCCCGAGCCGATGGATCGTGAGCCGCCGCCTGGCGGTAGCGGCGGTAGGGGCGATGGAGGTGATGGCAGCGGCGGCAGTGACGGCGGCACGTCAGGCGGAGGATCGGCCGAGCTGCGAAAGAAGCTGGGGCGTCACCTGCGTGAGATCAGCGAGCACAAGCCGCAGGAGTTGCGCATCGCCGTAAATGGTTTCGTAATGAGCTCGCTGAGGATCAGTTCGGATCTGACGGAGTTGGATCTGAACCTGAATCCGAATGAACCTGTCGAATTCATCGAGGTCTCGAGCGAGCAGCATGTGCAGTTATTGTTTCTCAGCAGCGGGAAAGGAACTGAAGCCGAACAATGGGCCTGGATCGAGCTGAGTGAAGGGCGGACCCTGGCCGCGTTTCTGCGGCTGCACGATGGGCCAAGCCTTCGCATCGTCTACAAAGAGCCGTCGGCCGAAGAGCTTTCCGCGAACCAGGAAGCACTCAGTGCAAACAGTTTGTCCTCACCCCTTGCTCTGGTCCAGACCGCCGGCCAAACGATCGCGCCGAACGTGGCGGCGCGTCGTGAAGTCGATCTTCTTCGGTTCTGGACCAGGAAATTTCTTAGCGTGTTCAAGCGCGCTACTGCGACTCCCGACACAAATGTAGAGACTGGTCGTCAGGGGCTCTCGCTGTTATCGGGACAGTTTGCCGCGAGCGATGGTAAGCGCTTCTGGTCGCGGCCAGATTTCGTGACCGGTTTGCTTGTTCTGCTGCTCGTGGCCGGATTCATGATTTGGAGAAATGGGTTCGAGCCGGCGCTGACGGCGGTTGCGTTGCTCAACAATGCTGGTATCGCGGAGCAGCGGACGCAGCAGTTGCGCGATCACGTCAGTCATCGCGTGACGCATTTGGAGGAACGCCGCTCGTCGGAAGGCGCGATTATCGCGCGGCGCAGAATCGAGACGTGGAAGAACCATACCACCGGTGAGCAGGTCCAGCGGCTGTATGACGAGAGCAATCAAATGGTGGCCGGCATGTGGCAGCGGGCTGACGGCTCGCGCGTGGTTTACCACCATGGAAATAAAGCACGGCCAGAGCCCGCGGCGGCGACCCCGGCCGATCTGTTGCTGAGTCTTGAAGACGTCTGGCAACTGGATCCATCGGCGAAAGCGTTTACGAGTTTGATTGCCGAACCAGCGGCGGCCCAGGTGGAGCTGCGGTCGACAACGTACGTGCTGACATATGCGAAGGAGCGGGCGATCGGCGCCAGTCGTCTGCTGAAAGCAATACTCACGTTGAATCAATCCGATCTGCGCCCGATCGAGCAGACGTTGTTGGTCCAACGTGGCGGCGAGTTGCGCGAATACCGGTTCGTCGAAGCCAGCTTTGACTTAGTGCCGAGCAAAGCTGTGGATAAGAAAGTCTTCGAAGTAGAACCGGAACTAATAGGAGGGGCTCGACCAACTGGCAGGACCGGAGACTGGGCGCACCGGGACCTGGGGTCTAGCCGTGTCCCTCCGTCGACGAGCGCGTTGGCCCCAGCCGTAGCCTCGGCCGAGCTGGAAGTCGACGTAGCTTACTTGCTCAATCAGGCGAAGGCCGACCGGAATGAGCAAGTTACCCTCACGCGCAGCGCAGGTGGGTCGTTGCGCGTTGAGGGGCTTGTTGAGGATGAGCAACGAAGGAGTGAGATGCTGCGCGCGCTGGCGCCTGTGAGTCAGAACCCGGCGGTGACGATCGAGATTCGCACGATCGCGGAAGCGCTACAGCGAACGAGTGTTTCCGGTCAGGTTTCCGTGCGGCAGACGGATGCGACGGCAAACACGGTGGCAGTGGACGGCGAGCTGCGCGAGTATTTTTCGCGGCGTGGTCAGGCTGACGACCTGGATGAGGCCGTGCGCTCATTTTCCTCGCGTACCGTAAACCGCGCTTACCGCGCCCTCTTCCACGCGATTTCACTCCAGCGCGTGGTGAACAGATTTGCAAACGTCGACATGCGTACGGTTACGCCGGACGCGCGCGCCAAGTGGATGGCGATGGTGCGCGAGCACGCAAGTGCGTATGCGCGCGAGACGGCGGTGCTGCGCGACGAGTTGAGTCCGATATTTTTCGCAGGCGCCGCGTCAGGTGTGGTCGATGAGAATGCGATCACGAACGACAGGGATCTCGCTCTTGCAGTTGAGAAGCTGCATAAGCTGGCGCTGACGAATAACGAAGCCGTGCGAACGGCGTTCACGATCTCCACGCGCACTTCCAGCAGCGCGTTGAAATCGTCGTTTTGGACATTGTCTGCGAGTGCCGAGAGATTGGCCCAGAGAATCGAACGGTACGCGCAGTAAACGGAAACTCTCAGCTCCTTGAGTTTGGTCTAACACGAGCCCAGGTAACCGAAGAAAACGCGCTTATCGTCCGTTGCGATCCGGGACAGATGACGAAAAGCGTCTGTCGAAAACGAGCACTCTCTGCCCGGAGAGTGTGTCCTAACTACAGGAGAAAACCGCGATGCCCAGAACCCCAGAAGTCTGTTCGTCTGCCTTCTGTCCTCAATCGGATGATTCAACCACGGACGATTCAAGCAACGACCTCTCCGACTGTCGACGTACGTTTTGGCGAACGTTGGCAATAATGTTTTGCCTGCTCTTTTCATTAATCACGGCGACGGCGCAAAGCTCGACGGCGACCTTGACCGGAACGGTCTCCGATCAAAACGGCGCTGTGATCCCCGGCGCGAACGTGGCCGTGATCAATATCGCGCAGGGGTTTGAGAGAACCTCGATCACCAATGCCGACGGCGTTTTTGTTGTGCCGCTGCTGCCTCCCGGCACCTACACCGTCAAAGCCGAGCAGAAAGGCTTCCAGACCGTAGAAGTCAGAGACGTTGCGTTGAACGTTAACGTTCAAGTGCAGTTGCGTATTCAGTTACCAGTGGGCTCGATTGGACAGACGGTCAGCGTCGTCGAGAGTACGTTGATCAATGAGTCGTCCGCGGTGGCGACGGTAGTCGATCGGCAATTCGTCGAAAACATGCCGCTCAACGGCAGGAGCTTCCAGCCTCTAATCACGCTCACGCCGGGCGTGGTTACGACTAAGACCAACTACAACGAACAGGGCCAGTTCAGTGTCAACGGCCAGCGTGCCAATGCCAACTATTTTACCGTCGATGGCGTGAGCGGGAACGCGGGTGTTGCCGCCGGAGGGCCGCTGGTCCAATCCGCTGGCGGATCGCTTCCGGCATTTAGCGCGGCGGGTGGCACCAACAGTCTGGTGTCAGTCGATGCGATGCAGGAGTTCAAGATCCAGACGTCGACGTTTGCGCCTGAGTTTGGCCGCACACCGGGCGCGCAGATCTCGATCGCCACGCGCTCTGGCGGTAACGATTTTCATGGGACGGTTTTTGATTATTTCCGCAACGAGAAATTGGACGCGAACGACTGGTTTGCGAATAGCCGGCGCCAACCGAGGGCGGCCCTAAGGCAGAACGATTTCGGCGGCGTCTTGGGCGGCCCGCTTCACCTGCCTCGATTCGGAGAAGGAGGCCCGGCCTACTACGACGGCACCAACCGGACATTCTTTTTCTTCTCGTATGAAGGTCTGCGATTACGACAGCCGGCTACACAGGTCACGTTAGTTCCTTCGGTCGCCTCGCGCCTGGCAGCGCTTCCATCGCGCCGGCCGTATCTGAATGCATATCCGATTCCGAATGGGCCGGTGTTTTCCAACGGCTTCGCAGAGTTCACTGCGTCATATTCCGATCCTTTGAATCTGGACGCTACCAGCGTTCGCGTCGATCATGCTTTCAACGAGAATGTGGGACTCTTTGTCAGGTACAACGACTCGCCTTCCGAAACTACGCAACGCGGCACTGCCGGCAGAAGTCTCAACGTTCTAAGCCGAGCTGTTTTCAAGACGCAGACGCTGACTGCCGGCCTCACGCACACCGTGACGCCGCACCTGATCAACGAAGTCCGCGCCAATTACACTCGCAGTGAAGGCGCAAATTACATCAGTATCGATGGGCTCGGTGGCGCCGTTCCGCTCGACAACGCGCTGGCTTTTCCGCCGTTTGCCTCATCTGACGACGCGTTCTTTTCTTTCGGCTTCCCGATATCAGCAGGGCGAAGCCTCAACACCGGAAAGAACATCGCGAATATCCAGCGCCAAATCAACTTGATTGATAACGTCTCGTACGTTGCCGGCGGGCATCAGTTGAAGTTTGGCGTTGACTATCGACTCTTGTTACCCGTCAACGGACACCGCTCCTATGATCACTTCATTACCTTCTCGGGATTAACAGGTGCAACCGGAGCGATCTCGGGTAATACCTCAGCGGCGAGCGTGAACGCGCGTGACTCGGTCGCGCTTTCTTACACCAATTTTTCGCTTTACGGACAGGACACCTGGAAAGTCACCAGCCGGTTGACTCTCACTTACGGGCTGCGCTGGGACGTGAACCCGCCGCCGGTGGCAAGACATGGGAAAGAGTTGGTGACGTTTGACAACCTGAACGGTCCCGGGGCATTAACTGTTGCTCCGCTTGGTACACCGCTTTACGAAACTACGTACAACAATTTCGCGCCGCGCGTCGGCGCTAGCTACCAGCTATTTCGCGAAGGCAACCGGCTGACAATCCTGCGAGGTGGTTTCGGCGTCTTTTACGATCTCGGCACCGGAACGTTGGCTAACGCCACGGCGAGCTTTCCGTATTCGAGGCTCAAAAACCTCGGGAGCGTGCCTTTTCCTCTGACGCCTGCTCAATTGGAGCCCCCGCCATTCAGCCTTGCCGTACCTACCAGCGGCCTGACATTTATCGCGGATCGAAATCTCCAACTGCCGCGCACATTCCAGTGGAACACAGCCGTGGAGCACTCGTTGAATTCGAGCAATACGTTCTCGGCTTCCTACATCGGCGCTGCCGGCCGGCGTCTGCTGCGGCGTACGACCAAGCTGTTTGTAGGTTTCGGCGTATTCATTACCGACAATAGCGCCGACTCCGATTACCATGGGATGCAGTTGCAGTTTCAGCGACGGTTGTCGAGAGGCTTGCAGTTTCTGACGTCATACACGTGGTCGCATTCCATCGACACGGCTTCAAATGATTCCGGACCGGCAAGCAGTCCGGCCGATCCCCGCCGCGATCGCGGTTCTTCGGATTTTGACGTGCGTCACTCCTTCAGCACCGCCGCGACGTACGCGATCCCTGGTCCACAAGAGAATAAGTTTGCGAGAGCGTTGCTGGGAAACTGGTTCGCGGACACTATCGTGAGTGCTCGCTCGGCGCTGCCCGTCGACCTGGTCTCCAGCTTCTCTTCGTTTATTGGCGGACTTCAAACAGTTGTGCGACCGGATCTGATCCAGGGCCTTCCACTCTATCTCGACGATCCCCTGGCGCCCGGCGGCCGCAGGTTCAACAACACCATCGACCCTGCGCGACCCGGATGCAAAGGACCGTTTTGTACAACACCGGCCGGCAGGCAGGGAACGCTGGGACGGAACGTCATGCGCGGTTTCCCAATGTGGCAGCTGGACTTCGCCTTGCGCCGGCAGTTTAGTTTGGGAGAACGAGCCACGCTTCAACTCAGAGCGGAGGCGTTCAATATATTCAATCATCCGAATTTCGGAGATCCGGGAACCAACACCGACAATGCCCACTCGCTTACCAGTCCCTTCTTCGGGCAATCGACTCAGATGCTCAAGACGAGTCTTGGCAGCGGCGGCACCACCGGTGGCTTTAGTCCCCTATACCAGGTTGGCGGCCCTCGATCGATACAGTTAGCTCTGAAACTACAATTCTAATATTGCGGAGCAAAATCGATGCTGACGTACAGAACGATTCCGCGCGTGGTGGCGATTCTTCTGGGTCTGATTTTGCCCATCGTTTCGGCACGTCCCATGAAGAGCCGTCCGCCTGATCCGCCGCTCTCCGTCGAAGAATCACTTGCGGCCGTGACTTTTCCTTTCCGGATGCCGGCCGATTTGTCGCCGGATGGAAAGTGGATCGCCTACACGCTCAAAGATCCAGAGAAGGGAATACTTGCGGACGATGACGAGCGCAATCGATATTTCACTGATACGGGTGCGTCGGGAGATGTAATAGGCTGCGACGTTTGGGTCACTCACGTCATCACGCGTGAGACGAAGAACCTCACGCAGGGAAAAGGTAGTAGCTGGGGGCCTGTCTGGTCGCCGGATGGAACTCAACTCGCCTTTTATTCGGATCGAAGCGGGCAGGCGCACCTGTGGACCTGGACCCTCGCCACCAATCGTTTGAGTCAGGTGAACGACGCCATCGTTCGGCCGCGCGATGGCTTTGATGTCATACGTTGGTCAAAGGATTCGAGAAAGATCCTGATCAAGATATTGGCCGAGGGCGAGAGTCTCAAAGACGCAAACGAAGCAATTACTTCTCTGAATTCACGCGAGCAGGAGAAACGACAGCCAGGATCTACAGTTACGATTTATCGTTCGCTCCCGAAGACAGGGCCGGCAGTTACAAGTCAGGATACGAATCTCTCTCACCATCCCTTAATCAAGTCTTTACGTGCTGACCTGGCGTTGATCGATATCAAGAGTCAAAAGCTGGAGAGGATTGCGAAAGGTTACTACCCTCTGTGGTATGCATTCTCGCCCGATGGGCAGTCAATCGCTTTTACTGCCAGCAAAGGTCCGGCGGGTAACAACAACTATCGCACGCTCTACGATCTGATCGTGATCTCCAAAGGCGGCCGCCCGCAAGTCGTGGCTGCCGACATCTCGCAGGGTGCGCTATGGGTCAATGTCGGTTGGTCGCCAGACGGCAAGTGGTTGAGCTATGGCGTCTTCGGTGAAGCCGCGTGTTACCTGGCTTCTTCAGCCGGTGGTCCGGTCCGCAAAGTCACCGTCGGAGGAGTCCAAACACTTTTTTTGCGGCCGCCTACCTGGGATAGCGCCAGCCAAAACGTTTATCTCGCAACGAGCAAAGGTCTATGGAAAGTCTCCGTCTCAGACGGCGTCGCCACTGAACTTCCGCGCATACCAGACCGCCGAGTAATAACCATTGCAGGGCGGCGTGACGAATCGCAGCTTTGGACCGTCGACAACGGCGCCGGGATCGTCGTCGTCACTCTTAATGACGACACCAAACAAAGCGGATTCTACAAAATCGACCTCGCGACCGGCGCCTACAGCCGGCTTATTGAAGAAGACAAATCGTACGGAATGGATTTTGACTTCAATCACGACGTCTCCAACGACGGACAGACCCTGGTCTACACGTCGGAAGACGGCGGTCATTGCCGGAATTTCTGGACCGTAAACACTAACTTTCAGCAGCCGCGTCCGGTTACCGACATCAATCCGCAGTTCAACCGGTACGCAATGGGCAAGGCGCGCATCATCGAATGGAGAAGTCTGTCCGGACAGAAGCTGCGTGGAGTATTAGTAACGCCGGCCGGATACGTAGAAGGAAGAAGGTATCCGTTGCTCGTCCGTGTATATGGTGGATGGATGCAATCCGACGTGCTCCATACCTTCGGATTTACGGCTGCTCCCACGATCGACAATCTGCAACTCTTCGCGACGAGAGGTTATGCCTTGCTTCTCCCTGACGCTCCAGTCGGCGCCGGCATGCCGATGAAAGATCTGGCCGACACCGTGCTTCCCGGCGTCAACAAAGCAATCGAGATCGGCGTCGCCGACCCGGAGCGACTTGGAGTGATGGGCCAGAGCCTCGGGGGCTATGGCGCACTGAGTTTGATCGTCCAGACTACGCGCTTCCGGGCGGCAATCATGCGCGCCGGGTTTGGCAGCCTGACAGGAATTTACGGCGAGATGGGAAAGAACGGGTCAGCTCATGGTGTCGGCGTCGCAGAAGACGGGCCCCTACGCATGCGCGGCTCACCTTGGGAATTTCGTGAGCGCTATATCGAAAACTCCCCCATCTTCTATTTGGATAGAGTGCAAACACCGCTGTTGATCGTTCATGGAACAGCAGACACGGGCGCGGCACCTTTTCTGGCGGATGAGGTGTTTGTCGGTTTGCGACGCCTTGGAAAAGAAGCGGTTTACGCGAAGTACGAAGGTGAAGGACACGGATTCCAACAGTACGCGAATAAAATCGATTACTGGTACCGCGCAATCGAATGGTTTGACCAGCATCTCCAACCGCAGACAGTCAGCGACAGCCGCTAGTCTAGTGCCGATTAAGGTGACAGTGGATTCGGCGCGCTCGTGACTGAATCGTTGAATCGGTGATGGCCGTGAGGCCATTCTCGCCGCATGCGTCAGCGCGGACCGAATCCACTGTTGACCTATGTGCCCGGCGCCGGAATGCTATTCGTCGAGATCGCCATCCGGTTCAACGAGCCGGGTGTCGTCGTCGATTGCGAAGCCCTCTTTGGTGCCGAGAATGACCTCAGTCGCCTCACCGATTTCGATTACTTCTGGTTTCGTATACATTGGCTTATCCTCCTTTAGCCTGACTGAGTTGCCGCTCAGGTGTGAGCCTGAACGGAGGGTATGCCGTGCCCCGTCGGACACGGTGATAGCGGACCGCGTTTATGGCTGCAGCTCTCGCCGGCGCTGAGTCGAGTTGTTGAGCCGCCCAGCGCAGCATTGTTCCTGGCCAACGAGCGCCGGTTTTCCAACGCTCGCAGCCAAAACTCCAGACAAATCGTTTGTAAGATTTGGTATGCGTTTATCTCGCAACCGTGCCGCACTCGTTCGAGCGCGGTACGCAGTTGGGCCGCGTCCATGTAGCCGCGAGCACAGACCAATGGATCGTCAAATATTCTTCGCAGCCTGGGCCACTGCCGGGTGATGCCTCTGAACAGCGCTTCCTGCGGGCCTTTCTTGCTTCTCCGTTTTAAGATTTTCTCGGGCAGGAGATCCTTGAGTGCGCGGCGCATCAGAGATCTCGTTTCACCGGGACGCAAGCGCTGTTCGAAGGGAATTGCCTGAAGAAATTCAACGAGTGGTCGATGAAGAATAGGATGACTGACCTCGATGCCGCCTCGAGCTCGATAAGAACCTTTCGAGACCATCTTCATCGCCGACTGGAAGCCCATGGCTTGATCTTTCGCGCTCGGTAAATCGAAGGGCAGTTCGTTTCCATTCCCCAGGTAGCGTTCGCGCATATTCATCTTGGCGACGAATTCTTTGTCGTACCAGGGCGGCAATTTGAAGTGCGCTTTCACCCCACAGAAGAGCTGTAGTCCGGGCGGCAGCAGCGGCAGCAGACCGTCTCGCCATAGCAGATTGAGATATGGTTTCTTCAGGGCTTTAGCCCAGGCTATCAGCGAACGATGCAGATCGAGCAGGCGGTGTTCAACCAGGAGATCGCCGAGTTCCGGCGCGGGATTCGTGCCGCTGCAAAGGAGCTCGTCGCCTCCGTGACCGGTGAACAACACTCGAGCGCCGTCCGCTTTCATGTCCGCACACATTGCGCGCTGACGATTCACAAAGCAGTCGAGAAAGTTGGGGAAGCTGATTTCAGACTCATCAGGGAATGAACCAAGCGTCGGATAGTCTTCGTCTCGCAGATGATGTCCGGCGCCGCCTCTTTGCTCTTCCACGCATTGAATGAAATTGCGTTCGTCCGAAGTCGTCGATTCGTCGTAGACGAACGAGACTGTTTCGACTCTCGACGCTTGCACGCTTTCGGTCTTGAGGATCTCGTCCGCCATGCAAACGATCGACGACGAGTCCAACCCACCGCTCAGCGTGGCCCATACCGGTCCATCCACTCGCAAGCGGCAGCGAACCGCGTCGCGAAAAAGCGATCGAAAATGCTCTTCGTACTCTTCGTCGCTCTTGTAGCGAATCTTTGCGTTCGCATTGAGCTGCCAAAACGTTCGCACGTGAACGTGGCGATCGGTGATGACGACTGCGCTTCCCGGTGGCACGGCGTAGATGTCTTTGTACGGAGTGGCATCGACTTCCACTCCGCGCGCGAGAAAGTCGGCGACGTATTCGTCGTCGATTTCCAGATCGACGTCGGAAAGCTCGAGCAACGGCATCAGTTCCGACGACCAAACGATCCGATCGTGATTCCTGTGGTAATAGAGCGGACGCGGACCGACTGCATCGCGGGCCAGCAGCAGGGTCCTTGATTCCGGATCCCAGATCGACAGCGCGAAGTCGCCGACGAAACGAACCAGACAGTTCGCGCCCCACTTGAGATACGCGGCCATCGCGATCGCTGCATCACTGCACTCGCGGTTTAACCGTGCAGCGAGCAGGGAAATCAATTCGGATCGATTGTCGAGCCGGCCGTCCCAACAGAGAATGTGCCGCTCAGTTGAGATTAACGGCTGTCTATCCAGGCGTGATTCGCGGTTCGTATGAAACGCTCGGTAAACGAGACCGATGGCGCCGGAGGTTACGGCGTCACCGCCGTCAGGACCATGACTCTCCAACTCATTGCCGAGCGCGATCAGCACTCGTTCGTCGACCGGTTTGTCGTTGAAGTTGTAGATTCCCGCCAGCGCGCTCATTCGTAGCTCCTCATACGTGAAGACCAAGTTGTTCGCACAAGAAAGCCAGCCGATCCGTCAGAGCATCGATGCGCTCGTTCAACGGCAAGGCCGCGACGTGCCCGCGCAACGGACTGTAGTCCAGTAACGTCCTTCGGCCCGGGCCGCCGGCTGCCTGCAATCGCGCCGTCATTTTTCGGGCGTGCATGGGATCGCACCGTGTATCGGCGTCGCCGGATACAAGCAGGACCGAAGGGTAAAGGACTCCATTGCGAACGTGTTGATAGGGCGAGTAGGCGTACAAGTAAGGAAAGTCGTCGCGGTTTTCGGCCGAGCCATACTCGTCGATCCATCCATCGGCGAAGCGAGCGCTGTGATAACGAAGCATATCGAGCAATGGCCCAACACAGATGGCCGCGCCAAAGAGATTCGGACGCTGCGTCAGGGCCGCTCCCACTAGCAGTCCGCCGTTTGAAGCGCCCGCGATCGCCAACCTCGCAGGCCGCGTGTAACCAGCGCGGATCAACCATTCGGCGGCGGCAATGAAATCGTCGAAAGCGTTCTGCCGGTTCTGGCGCTTTCCATCGAGGTGCCATTGGTGGCCAAACTCCGCCCCGCCGCGAATGTTGGCGACCGCAAACAGTCCGCCGTGTTCAACCACAAATGTCGCGAAGGCGCTGAACTGCGGAGTCACGATCTTGCCAAAACCGCCGTAGCCGGTGAGTACGGTTGGAATGCCGCCGGTAGGTCTGTAGCCGTGCTTTCCGAGCAAGAACATCGGCACACGCGTGCCGTCCTTTGAGGAGTACCAGACCTGTTTGATGTCGACCGACGAATGATCGAAGGCGATGTTGCGTTGACTCCAGACCTGCTGCTCACCCGTCTCGATCCGGTATCGAAAAATCGTCTCCGGCTGAACGAATGAACTAAACGTGTAGAACAGTTCGTCATTGTCGACGGGATTGGATAACAGTCGGACGGTGCCGTTTGGCGGGTAGGGCAACGTACCGGTTTTCCTCCCGCGCAGGTCGTAAATCTCCGTCCGCGCGGCAAGGTCCTCGACGTAGCTGACAAAGATCTTTCGCTGGCGAACGGCAATGTCCCTGATCGGCGAGCTGCACTCGGGAACCAACTCGCGCCAGTTCTCCTGAGCGGGAGAATCGATGTCGATCGCAATGATCCTTTTGTTCGGCGCACGCAATCTCGTGCTGAGCACTAGCTGCCGATCGACGATGAACGGGAAGAACGGCTCTTCCATGTTCGCCGCGATCAATCGCGGAGGAGCGGTCGAGAACGTGTCATGCACGTAGAGATCGATGAGGTTGCGTTCCCGCGATCGGACCACCACATATGCGAGATAGCGACGGTCGTCCGAGATGCGCAGGCCGAGCTTTGTATGTGTGTCCTCCCCGGCGGCGAACGTTTCGCGGTCGTCATCAGGATTGCTGCCGATGTGATGCCGGCAGGCCCGAACACGGTAAGGACGCGTGACGTCCAGAGCTTCGTGAACGTAGTAATAACTTTTGGAATCGTGCGCGAATGCAAAGCCGCTCAAATAGCCACGCCTCAAGCCATCGGAGAGCGTTGTCCTTTGCTCGACGTCAAATATTCTGATTTCGGAAGAGTCTTCGCCGCCGCGCTTTAATCCATAAGCTACGAACCTTCCATCAGGTGAAACGTTTACGATTCGAAGCGAAGTCTGAGAATCTTCAGATTCGACCAACACTTCGTCGGTCCCATTTTCACCATCCCTCGTGCAGATAACCGCCTGATCGTGTTGCATCGTGCGTTTCAAAAAGAAGTAACGATTGCCGACTTTGCACGGCGATTCAATTGAGTCGGCACTCAGCAATTCGGCAACTCGTTTCCGTATCCGCTCGCGTCCGGGGATTGAGTCGAAGAACCTGCGTGCGTATTGCGTCTGACAGGCGATCCATTGGCGCGTGCGTTCGGAGTGTGAATCTTCGAGCCAGCGGTACGGATCCGTTATCGCAAGCCCGTGCAAGACTTCCGTAACCGGCTCGACAGGTGTATAGGGTGGATCTTCGAGAACGACGCTCATTTCAACTCACTTCATCGCGCGGCTTGCGCGAACCTGTCAGCAGCGATCGAGAACGCGGTAATGGACCTGCACGTTTGGCTTGTCGTTGACGACCTCGCCGTTCACTTCCACCCACGCGTGGCCGCGAAACGGAATCTTTCGACAGCCCATCACCATCTCCGCCGGCACTCCGGCCATTCGTAATAAACAGGTCCCAACCGCCGAACGCTGCAAACAGAGCGCGTGCTTCGGGTAGTACCGACCTGCTCGATCGACCGCGGCGATGACAGCGCCGACCTGCTCCGCGTTAGCGGCCTTCTTCTTTGATACAGGCCAGCGCCTTACCGTGTCGTACAGTCGATGAAAACCGCCGAATTTCAGGATTACGTCAGCCGCCGCGAATCCGAGAAACGCGACCGCGGCCGAAGCCGGCAGACTGTGCCGCACTACAGGAGCAACTGCTGTTTCAAGCTGCGACGACATTTCCGTGTCTCCCTTAATGGCTGGAATCGCTGTGTGCTATCACTTTCACGAGATCTTTTTGCGCGAGGTCGTCGATGAAGCCGTCGAGATCTGCTTTCAGTTCTGCTGAAGGGAGGTTGTATTCATGGCTAAGCGCGTCGAGAACGCTCTCGCAGGCGATGCCCTGTGCGAGCATGGTCCATATCCTGGCGCCGACTCCGTTGAGGCTGAAAACTTTTCCGCTTTGCAAATTGATGAGCACGCTTCCGTCCTCATCGCCTGGCGTAGTGCGCACCTCCGGATGGATGCTGATTTGAGCACTCATCGTCTTACCTCGTTTAGAAGTGGTCGGTTCTGCTCGCCGGTTTTGCCGCTGTGCCCGGTCGCGCAGATTGGAATTCAGTTGGGGGTGACGCGGACACTGCGCTTTTTTCGGATACGTCGACCAGGAAATTTTATTTCTGCTTTGGATACGAAGCGAGTGGCCCATTTTATTAGGGTTTGCGAGATTCGGGCGCGTTGCGCGTCAAGCGTGATCTGCTTCGAATATCAAGCAGCCGCAGATTAACGTCCGGCGCTGAATCAACGCAGCGCGTGTTGTAACTCACAACGCGCCCGACTATCTCAGCGTCACGCGGATAGATGAAGCGGCGGATGGTTGCAGGTGAAGAGTGGTGTGGAACGATTAGCAGTTGATTGCCCTGCAACTCGCACCAACCGCACGCGTATCCGTCGTGCAACTCAATGAAAAATATTGGCCGTTCGAATTCGTTGTGCCACGAGTTGGCGTGAAGCTTGTCTTGCGTGGTGTCGATCTCCACCACCGCTCCCGGCCGGATCAATGGATACATCGTGTAATCCGCCTGGCCTATATGGCCATAGATCACGTGTTGTTTTTCATCGTGCGCGGATGGCGCGAGTCGTTCGTCGTCGTTTACGTGCCGATGTAAAAGCGTGAGGTGAGGATTTGCAATAGAGGCGTATCTTTCGATCTCGTCGATATCGACGTTATAAAGCTTTAAGAACTCTCGAATACGGACGCGATAGATCGCGCACAAGCTGAAGATCGTCCAGATGTTGGGTGCAGAAATACCGTTTTCCAGTTGGGCCAGCCAACTGTTCGAGATGCAGTAGTTCTTGTCGCCCTTCGCCTCAGCAATCCGGCGGCTCGCCTGTTCGACTTCGCGAACGGTCACATTGCACTTATTGCGAAGGGCTTTGAGCTTATTACTCGCTTCCACAGCAAAACCTTGCAGAGCGATTGTTAGGGAAGGCCTGCCTTCCGATGACAGCTCCGACTAAGATTAATTGTTTGGGCGAGTTTAGGGCGGCACTTTATCAGGTTTGTACGCTGATTGCAGACAGTAAATTTTGTTTGTGCGATTTAACGGAAAATACGCGGGCCGTACTTAATAACAGGCAATCATTTAAATGAATTTACCTGGACCAGGGGAGCCAAAACGATCACGGCCCGTTCCGAATCCCGGATAAATCGAAGTCACCGGTACAGCACGCCCATTACCTGGCCCACGATCGTCACGTCATCAAGCGCAAGTTCCTCGCGCACGTTTCCCGACAGCGGATGAGGTACGAGCACGATTATTTGATCGGACGCATATTCGAGATAGACGCACGTCGGCCCTCGCGGCGTCAGCACGTAGAACAGTTCGCGTTCGTGATAGCTGATGTTTTCGGCAGGCGCCACCTCTTTCAAGAGCTTGTTTACCAGCACGCGACTTCCCGGCGGAGCGATTGGCGAGGCGTTGGTATCGTCTTCGCCGATCACCACGTACCCGAGATGCGGCGGGTAGAACGAGCTGAGATATTCAATGTCGACGCTTGCCCATTCCGTCAATGCACCTTCCAGGAACTGCGTGTTTTTGAGTTCCGCGTTGTCACGAACAACCGGGATCTTCACTTGCCGGTTCCGCATTACTGACTCGCCGCCCAGCTCATGCGTGCGCGCGCGACCCATTTTGAGTTGTTCCGTTAACTGGCGCTCGGGTTGAAGACCGAGCGTCGCATCGATCTCCTGGCGCGACAGATTCAGGATGATTCTCAACGCGTCGAGCTTAGCTGTGCCCGGTTGGCGGATGCTGCCGCTGATGATGTTTCCGAGTGTCGACTTGCCGATGCGCATGTCCGGATTGTGATGGATCTCCCCGAGGCGTTCACTTTCGAAGACGATGTCCTTGTAGCTTAAACCGAAGAGCTTCATTGCCGAGAGGACCAGCCGCCCTAAGGGGGCGACGGTTTGTTGGCGCGGCCGGCCGCGCTTGGTTTGCCCCTTCTTTTTGGGTTCGCGCGCGGTAACGTTCGATTGCTTATTTAAAGATTCCTTTGACACATACCCGTCTGATGGCGTGCTTGATTTTGTGACACTAAACGGCGCACTCGAAAGAGATTGGCTATTCATGCGCGAAGTAATCCCCAATCTTCCAACGTAGATTTTTCGGGAGGCTTCGATGTGGGCTGTGTCGCTTACGCAGGACCGCGATTCCGACACTTAAATGGGTTGCGAATGTTTGGGAGGGTGACGCCGCGAATCTTACACGATCTTCATTTGTTTGAGAATGGCTTTACGCAAACGCGCTTTTGGCATTTTACTTGCCGGTTTTCTTTGAGAGTTACGAAAGTGATCTGGAACAGAACAGAAAGAGGGGCGGACCTTATCATGCTCGACCAGGAAGTTGACGACAAAGGGACCGATCAGGCGCAGGCAAAGGAGATAATCAGAAACTTGCGCGATCGCGCGTTCGATGCTGATGACGAAAAATTAGCGGTCGCGCTGGGACGGTCGGCTGAGCAAGTTCAAGCGGTAATGAACGGTTCGGAGCCGGCTGATGATGATTTAGTCATGAAAGCTCGGGGGATTGCGTTAAACCGTGGCGTCGAAGTTGAGTAAGTTGGAAAGCCGTACGCGGCCAAAACCGAGTGGTTCACCTTGGTGGTGGTTTGAAGGCGGCTCCGAAGTCTGCTCGGTCTGCGGCCATCCGTATGCATATCAAACGGGCGGATACTGTCTCGATTGTGACGGTGCCGTCTGTTCAGTATGCGTACAACAAACAGTGACGATGGAGCTGCTCTGCTCGGGCTGCGTCACTAATCGAGAGTCGGAAAAGGAGTCGATCTGAAAATGGCTGCACGGGCCATGTGGAAAGGCCAGTTGAAGATTGGCGGCACGAAAATCCCGGTGAAGCTCTATTCGGCGGTGCAGGATCGCACCGTGCGGTTCCACGTCCTCGACGACCGTCACAAGGTGCGCGTCAAACAGCACATGATCGATCCCGATTCGGGAGACGAAGTACCGACCCCAGAGATCCAGAAAGGTTACGAAATCGAGCCCGGCAGATTCGTGATCCTGACGCAGGAAGATCTCGAGTCGTTGCAGCCGCCCGCATCGCGCGACATCGAGATCGTCGAGTTTGTGGACCAGGACGCGATCAGCCAGCAGTGGTTCGAGCGGCCTTACTACCTTGGCCCTGACGACGGCGCCCGCGGGGGCGCCGACGATTACTTCGCCCTGGCCGAAGCTTTGCAGAACAAAGAGCGCGAAGGGATCGCGCAGTGGGTGATGCGCAACAAGTATTACGCGGGCGCATTGCGCGCAGTCGACGATTACCTGTTTCTGTTCACGCTGCGAGATGCGAACGAGGTGATACTGGCGAAAGACCTTGCCAAGCCTACCGGAGCCGCGCCGACGCAGAAAGAAGTGTCGATGGCGACGCAGTTGGTGGAGATGCTTCAGGGAGAGTTCAATCCGGCGGATTACAAAGATGAGTATCGCTCGCGCGTGATGGAGTTCATCGAACAAAAAGCGAAAGGACGCGCGCCTCGTTTGAAGCCGGTGAAGTCCAAACGCCAAACAGGCGGTCTCGACACTGCGCTCGCGAAGAGTATCGCTGCATTGAAGAAGGAGAAACGCGCTGCCTAGCACGAGACGCAAAACACAGGAACCCGAGGAAGAGAACGCCGGCGGTAGACCGTTTTGGTCCGGCACTCTGACGTTTGGGTTAGTGAGTGTGCCGGTGAGTCTCTTTCCCGCGGCGCGATCGAATCGCTCGTCGCTGCGGATGTTAGGGCCTGACGGCAAGCCTCTTGCGCGAAAGTATTTCGCTGAGAAGACTGGTAAGGACCTCGACGCGGACGAGGTCGTGCGCGGTTACGAGGTCGATAAAGAAAAGTACGTGATCGTCACAGACGAAGAGCTCGAGCGGCTGCAACCTGAAAAGACGCGCGACATCGATCTCAAGCAGTTCGTGCCGGCGGATTCGATACCGCCGCTGTATTTCGAGCGCGGTTACTTTCTGACGCCTGCGGCCGGTTCGCAGAAAGCGTACAAGCTACTCGCGGAGACGATGAATAAGAGCGGGCTCGCGGGCATCGCGACGTTCGTGATGCGCGGGAAGGAGTATCTTGTCGCGATCTTTTCGGACAATGGAATCCTGCGAGCAGAGACGATGCGTTTTGCGGACGAGTTGCGTTCGCCGTCAGATATTGGGTTGCCGAAAAAGAAGGCCCCTCGGAAAGCGACGGTCCACAAATTCGAGAAGCTCATTGCCGGTAAGTCGAAAAAACAATTCTCGCCGACGAAGCTGGCAGACAAGCAGACAGACGAACTGCTGAAGCTGGTCAAGAAGAAACAGAAGAAACGCGGCAGTGTTGTCGAGGTCGACGTCGAGGCAGACACGGATCACAAGGTGGTCGATCTGGTTTCTATTCTTAAGAAGAGTCTGGCTGGTAAAGCGAAGTAGACGCGGATTAACGAATGTCCACTGCGATGTTGCGCCAGCGTCCCTGTTTGAACCGAACCACACTGAGAACGCAGCGCGTCGCGTGACCGGCGAGGATCGCGACCCAGATGTCGATCGGATCGAGTGTGCTCGTCTGTTGAATCACGAAACAGAGCCCGAGCGGCACGATGATCTGAGAAATGATCGAGATGTAGAGCGGGCTACGCGTATCACCTGTTCCCTGGAGTCCTCCAGTGTACGTCAGCGCCGTGGCGATGAAGAGACCGGAAACACTCAGCACGCGCAGTAGTTGAACTCCGATCTCAACCACCACCGGATCGTGCATTCCGAAAATAGCCAGCAGTTGTCGCGGAAAGAAAAGGAAGAAGATGCCGACGAACGCCGCACCAGCCAAACCAAACCACGCCGCGACGTGCACCGCCGCATCCGCGCGATCCGACTGGCCGGCGCCGAGGTTCTGTCCGGCAACAGCGGCCGCCGCACCCATCAATCCCACCGACGTCCATGTGATCAACGAGAAGAGCTCGGTGTACGAGACGGCGAAAGCGGCCTGTGCCGCGGCGCTTTGCGCCAGCGATCCGATGAACGCCAGCATGAACACGCCGCCGATGTTCATCGCGATCCCCTGAATCCCGGTCGGCAATCCAAACTTGAAGATCGCCTTGATGATGCTCCAGTCAGGACCAAAGCTGTGACCACCGGCACGCGGAATCGAAACTACCCACGCGCCGGTCCACAGTTTCGCCAGTGCGTACAACGCGACAAGCCCCGAAGCGATACACGTACCCATCGCCGCGCCTTTGGTCCCAAACGCCGGAATCGGACCCAGCCCGCGAATCAGCACTACGTTGAGGACGATATTCATCACCGTCATGCTGAGGCCGAGCAGCATGGGAGTCCGCGCGTCGCCCGCTGAACGAAGCGCTCCACTCAGCATGAAGAAGATCATCATGCCGAGACTGAAGACGAACATGATGCGCAGAAAGGGCAGCGCTTCCGCTCTAACCTCGGGCGCGGCGTTAACCAGATTGAGCAGAGCCGGCGAAACGAAGTAACCGATCGGCGCCATGATTCCGAGCGAGATGAAGATCGCGGTCAGAAACGCCTGGTACACGGTGCGATTGACTTTCTCTTCGTCGCCCGCGCCGGCGAAACGCGCGACCAGCACGCTCATACCGGTGAAGAGCGACGAGATGAACACGATCACTACGAGAAAGATCTGCCAGCTCACGCCGATCGCCGCGTTTGCCTTGAAGCCGACGAGATTGCCGACGAGCGCGTGGTCCACCATTCCCTGCAAGCCGCCGATGGCGTTCGTCAGCATCGTCGGCCACGCGATCTTCCAAACAGCCGGACGCAAGGGGCCTTCCACTATCGCTCTGTCGTATCTGGATTTAATCTGTGGCACCGAGTCCGTGGGCTAATTTGAGTACCCGTTGTAAGAGACGCTGATTACCAATCTTCTCCGCGTAAGACGCGAATGCCGAAGTTGGCCCGCGCCACCGCAGCTCGTCGACGTCGTCAAACAGCGGCGCGTCGATGCGCAACGTTGCGAGATCCTTGAAAAGCAATGCCAGCACCCGGTTCTCCTTGCTCAACGTCTTCGGAGGAAACTTCTCAATCGGTCCGCAACGATTGATCAACTGTGCGGCAGTCTTTGCTCCACAACCCGGGATTCCCGGATAGCCGTCGGCGGAGTCGCCAACCAGTGCGAGATAATCGGGAATGAATTCAGGATCGACGCCAAACTTCGCGCGAACACCTTCGGCGTTGCGAATCACTCCTGAACGCCGATCCACTTGTACCACACGATCATCGTCGACGCATTGCGCCAGATCTTTATCCGGCGTCCAGATGCAAACCTTCTCGACTCGCTCGTCCTGCGACGCCAGATGAGCGGCGGATGCGAGCGCATCATCGGCTTCGAGGTCAATCATGGGCCAGACCGTGACGCCCATTGCCAGCAGCGCTTCCTCGAGCGGAACGAACTGCGCCAGCAGCGCGCGCTCGATCCCGGCGCCTGTCTTATAACCGGCCCACAGATTATTGCGAAACGATTCGATTATGTGATCGGTGGCAACGCCGACGTGCGTCGCGCCATCGTCGAGTAATTGCGCCACGCTGCCGAGCACGCCGGAGACCGCGCCATATGGAGGATCGGTTTTCTTGAAGCGCCGAATGCCGTAGAAATGACGGAAAAGCTCGTACGTTCCGTCCACGAGATGAACGATCATGCGCGAATGTTAGCACTACGAAAAAAATTTTTCTGAAAATGTCGATCCGCTGTCGCGGCGTTCGATTATCACGTAGAAGGAAGATAATTCAATGAGAGTAATGGTCATTATCAAGGCGAACAAGGATTCAGAGGCGGGTGTAATGCCGAGTGAAAAGCTTCTGACTGACATGGGAAACTTCAACGAGGAGTTGGTAAAGGCGGGCATCATGCTGGCGGCTGAAGGGCTGCGTCCGAGTTCGAAAGGGAAACGGGTGACCTTTTCAGGCGGCAAGCGAATCGTCACGGATGGACCATTCGCCGAAACGAAGGAGCTCATCGCGGGATTTTGGTTGTGGCGAGTGAATTCGATGGACGAAGCGGTCGAATGGGTGAAGCGTATTCCGTTTGATCCGGAGACTACGCCCAGCGACGCCGCACCGATCGAAATTCGCCAGGTGGGCGAACTGGAAGACTTCGGCGAAGAGCTCACCCCGGAAGCGCGCGAGCAGGAAGACCGTCTCCGCGCCGAAATCGAGAAACAGAAGCACTCGTAATCTGGAGCGATTCAGAAACTGAGTCGCGCCTGGACCTGGATGCGGCGGTTGCCGGCCGCCGCACTGCCACTCGGACCAAAACCAAAACCTCCGGCCGTTGAAAATGATTCGCCGAAACGCGGCGAGCTCAAGTTGCCGATCGGATTTTGCAGGTTAGTGTGGTTCAGCAGGTTCTGAATGTTGACAGACAAGGTTAAGGTGTAACGCTTTTCGGCTGAAGCGTTATTGGCTGGAGCAGCGGCATTCGCAGGTTTCGTTGCTCCCGGCGCTGCTCCCGCGGGCGCCGCCGCCGCCGGAATGTCGCCAAATGCGAACGATCTGTTTATTCCGAGATTCACCGAAAAGAAGCTCGGTCCCAAACCATAGTTTCGCGGTATTAGCTCCTGGCCCGGCGCCGGCGCCAGATCAAAATCCCCGAACTTGGTCCGTCGCAGGTTTGCCGGATCTGTTTGCGCGGTCGCGAACGCCGGCCGTTCGGTGAACAGTCCATCGCCGTTGGTGTCGCGTCCGGTGACGATGTTGAATGGCCTTCCAGTTGAAAACACGACGAACGGATTCAGGTTGATTTTCAGTCTCGGCAACACCAGCGATCCGCCGGCAAAGAAGTTTCCGCTCGGAATAAACGCCACGCGAGAGTATTCACTGCTCAAGTCGTAAGTATCAGCGGGGAAACAACTCCCGATCGATCCGAAGATACAGTCGGTGTCGGTCTTGCCTTTGCCGGTGCCGAAGTTTGCGAACAGTGAAAACCCTTTGCTCATCTGCCGCCGCAGACCGCCAAAGGCACGGTAATCATTGAAGGTCGCGCTCGACTCGTAGTAATAAATGTCGCCCGTGTTAGCGAGTGGTCTGACGGCGTCGTTCGGATGTTCGGGATCATACGTTCCCGGCAAAGGCGCGTTGATGTTGCGCAAACGCAGCAGATGCTTGCCGCGATAGTTGAAGGCGACCGCGAAGAAGGTGAACTTCGACGGCAGTTGTCGTTCGAAGTTGATTGCCGTCATCACGAACGTCGGCGCCTGAAAATCGTCAGCTATGCGACGCACGATCTGAGGCGCGGCAAACGCGGTGAGCGATTCAATACTCGGCACGTTCGTGACGCCGTTCAGCGAGAACGTAGACGTATCGAGCACCACGGGATTGAAGACGCGGAAGTCGAGTTGATTTTCTCCGTCGAACCGGTTCGCGAGCAGTGTCGCTCGCTCTCCAAACCGATCGTAGAAGACGCCGATCCCGCCGCGAATCACCATCTTCGGCGACGAGCTCGACGGCCCTCCTGGACCACCGCCGACGCTCGTGCCGCCGGGCGCCCACGCAAAGAACAGTCGCGGCGCGAAGTTGTAATTACTGCTGATGTTCGTCTGCCGCTCGTAGCGCAGGCCGGCCGTGAACGTCAGGTTTGGTCGAATACGCCACTCGTCCTGGACGAACAGGCCCATGTCAGTCTGTGTAACAGACGCTTCCGGATTGCCGCCCGCTCTCGAAAACTGAGTGACGCCGCCGCCGAGCTCCCGCAGGTTGGGGTTGCCCTGAAACAACAAGGTGCGGCGATAACGTTCCAGACTGGTGATCGGAATCAAAATAGGCTGGTTTTGCGCGTTAAGAACAATCTGATTATTCGCGTCGAGCAACGGCGCGTCGCCGCCGGAGAAGGTGAACGTGCCGCCGAAATTCTGTGGCGAGAAGTCCGTGATTTTTACGCCGCGCAAACGGACGCCGAAGCGCAGAATGTGACGGCCCCTGGTCCAGGTCGAATAATTCTGCAACTCCCAACGGTCTTCGTTGTTGTGCGCCAGTCCGACCTGCGAGCCGCCCGAGATGAAAGCGTCCTGTACGACGATCGTCGGAATGACGTTGTTGCCGTCCTGTTCGCCGCGCGTTCTGATGTACTGAAAGCGCGTCTCGTTCATCATCGCGGGACTGAGGATCGCCGTTTCCGTCACCTGCAATGTTTGCGTCGTGTTCGAGCGGCTGAAGGCGCGTTCCGGTAAGGAGAAATCCGATGCGCCGACATTGTCTGCTTTCGTATTTGTATACGAGTAGCGGACGACGAGCGTGTTTGCCGGGTTCAACTGATAATCGAATCGCGGGCTGAACGAGAAGAAGCGATTAGGCACCAGCAAAGCGACATTGAAAGGTGTCGGAATCAGGTTTGAGTTCAGCACCTGCGCGTTGATGATCGCGTTGTCGTCTGTCACGCGGCGCTGGAAGTCGACAAAGAATGACGACTTGCCCTTCGTTATCGGACCACTGACACTGCCTCCGTAGTAGCGAATCTGAAACGGCGCGCGGCTCGGCGCGAACGGGTTGCGCGAGTTCAGGCTCTCGTCGCTGAAATTGAAAAAGCTGCTGGCGCGGAGCTTATCGGCGCCCGGCTTGGTGAAGATCTCGATGTTGCCAAACCCGATGCCGTTGTTCTCGGCGTTGAACGGATTTTGGTTGATGCGAACTTCGCGGATCGATTCTTTCGGCGGCATTCGTCCGCCGGTGAAGCCGTCGATAAAGACCTGGCCGCCGTCCGGGCCAGTCGCAGGGCCGGCCATTGCCTGCACTGCTGATGCCAGCGCTTCCGGATCATCCGGCAACACATCCAGTTCCTGTCCTTTTAAGACGACGGCGTCGGCGTTGCTTTTCGGATCGGTGTCGAGTCCCTGCTCTTCAGTAACGGTGATCACCTGTTTTTCGAGTGTGACGACAAGACGAACGTCGTGAGTGGTGCGTGGGCCGGCGGCGATCGTTAGCCCGGTCGTTTCATAACCAGTGAAACCGGGCGCTGCGACACGCAGAGTGTATGGTCCAGGCACGAGCGAGTTGATCGTGTAGACGCCTTCGGCGTTGGTCGTCGCGGCCTTCTCCGATCCGTCCGCTGCGACTAGCGTAACAGTCGCGCCGACAACCAGCGCGCCCAGTTCATCCGTCACTTGCCCGCGCAAAGCTCCCGTTCGTTGTTGAGCCGCGACCGTTAGAGACAGTAATAGTATGGAAAGAATTATCTTCATGATTTGTTCCTTCACGGGCCACCCAGGCTCATATTGCCGAGCGATACAGCTCGGTTCCCTTGCGCGGTTTTCAACAGCGCGTCGACTCCGCTGACAATCGCGATCGCAGTTATTCGGGACGGGTCTGCACCCTTGGTGCTCGAGACGAGGATTGAATCGCCCTGCTTCAATTCCTGTAGCGTGAATGTCGGAAGCCGATCGAACATCTCCTGCAACTCGTTACTGCTTTTCGCGTTTTCGAGTTTGCGCAACGACGAATCTTTCGACACCACAACCGTTACGGGTTGCTTGCTCTGAAGATCGTTGATCTTGATCTCCTGCTTCTCGACGTTGATCTCCGCGATAGTTCCGCCGATTGTTTGAAACGACCCGGCGACGATCTCCTCAGCGGTGAAACGACTGCCGTCGGCGCTCTTCGTGCCGAGCGCGCGAAGTTGGTCGCCTGGTTTTAGTTCCGCAAACGAGCTTGCTTTCGCGTCGCTGAAACGCACTGAATCGGGCGCGTAACGCCGAAACTGCGTCTGCGCGTTCGCGGCGATGACGATCGGCTTTGGTCCTTCGGGAGTTCGCGAGTCGAGCGAGATCTCGTTGTTTGTTGTGTTGACACTGGTGACCGAGCCCGCGATGCCGCGCTTCGTCCATTCATCGCGCTCGCGCACGCGCTTCTGCGCAATGTCCGCTTTGCTCATGACGTAAAACTCGAGCGCCGGCATGCTCTTTCGATCTTCCGTCATCCTTCCGCGCGCAAAGACGCTGTCGCCCACGCCGAATTCAGCGGGCGTGATCGGAATGAACTTGTCTTTGGTCTTCTCTCCCGGCGGGATGCGCATGAACGTGGTGCGGTCGCTCAACGTGACCGTCACCTCGTTTCCGGCGGTGGTCTTTACGATTACCTGGCGTGTATCGGATTTTAGTTCAGTGACGACGCCCGTGACGCTGAGTGCGGTGATCGCTGGATCGGGGCTCTGAGCGGTTTGTGCCTTCAGAGCGGAGGTGCTTGCGAGCAGAGCAAGAAGGCACAGCACACGTATGCTGCCAAACTTTCCCATGATTAACCTTTAGTTTTTGCGATTTATCGGGAACTGATTCCGCTCCAACCAGTCCGTTTAGACGCTCAACGGAATAAACACCGCCCGCTTTCGTCTTTGTGACAGGAAAGTTTTTGGTGAGGAGTTTTGGTGAGGAATGAGCTTTCGTTTAGATATCGAAAATCGTGGATCTACTTGCCAAAGTTGTACAGGGCGCTGCGCGTTCGGATGTAAAGGTGTCCGTCGGCGATTGCGGGAGTTGCGAAGCACTCGTCGTCCAATTCGTTCACCGCCATGACTTCCCACTCACCCGCCGCTTTCAACACCGACACCTGTCCGCCTTGCCCGATGAGAAACACCTTGTCATCCGCGGCCACTGGCGAAGAGAAGTACTTGTCGATAGCGCCGTGCAGCCGTCCCTGCTTAAGCACGTTGCCGGTTGTGGGATCGAACGAGATGAGGATGCCGCTGTCGTTGATCATGTAGAGCACGCCTTTGTAGAGCAAGGTGGAAGGAACTTGCGGGACCGGCTTTTGATAACGCCAACGAATCGCGGTCGCGGTTTGATCGCCTTGCCCGCCCATCTTGATCGCCAGCAGACCATTCTCTGACGCCATCATCGCGCGAAAGACTTCCCAGTCCTTCTGGTCCAACTTCTCGTTGCGGTCCATATCGAAAGCCTCAAACGCAGCCTTGAGCATCTTGTCCATCGGTTCCGTGCCGCCGATGGCTTCGGTCTTCGCAATCAAACCATCCTTGTCTTTGTCGTAACGCGCGAGACCTTCGTCCCAGGCGACCGTCTTCACCTGCGCGCCCGGCTGGTTTTGCGGGAAGCCCCAGCCGTTGATGTAGAGATACTCATCGTCATGACTTGCGATCGACTTCATCTCGCACGCAAGTCCGCGGACCCACCACACGCGTTTCCCGTCTTCCACCGAGTAAGCCGATAGTTGAAACGACTCCGGAACGACGATCTGCTTCGGACCACTCTTCGGTTGATAAACGATCGGCGTCGAATAACCGGAGATAACGATCGGACGTTCAACCTTCCAACGCACCTTGCCACTGTCTTTGTCCACGGCGATGAGGTACGAACTCGGCGAATCCTGATCGACGGGAAGAATCACTTTATTGTCGACCAGTATCGGCGAAGCGCCAAACCCGTAGAACATATTGAAAGGACCGAGCGGCAGTTTCCAACGTTCTTTGCCGTTGCCGTCATAAGAAAGGATTCCGAAATCCTGGAAGAAGACGTAAACGTTCGTGCCGTCAGTCACCGGGCTCGGCGACGCTGGCCCATTCACGTTCTGCAATCGGCCGGTGTGCGCGCGCGGCGCTTCACGCTGCCAGAGAATTTTTCCCGTCTGCCGGTCGAGACAGATCACGAACAGCTTCTCTTTGTTATGCGCGGTGACAAAGATGCGATCGCGCGTCAACACCGGCGACGAATGGCCGGGAGGCAACTCAGTCTTCCAGACGACGTTCTTACCGGGGCCAAACGTTTCCGGCACACCTTTACTCGTCGACACGCCGGTGCCGTTAGGTCCGCGAAACTGCGTCCAGTCTTCGGCCAGCGCGATCGTGATGGAGAAGGAAACGATTATTAGAACAGCCGGGATCGTAAATAGGTTTCTCATGCCGCACAGATTACTCCGCCTTGCGTAGATTACCCAAGAGCGTTGTTGAGGCTGAGGCTTCGGTGTAATCTTTGGAGCATGAAACTCTTTCCCCTCCTGCTCCTGTTACTTCTCGGCAGCGTCGTCACCGCGGGCCAACGAAAGAGCGCACCGTCGACGCAAACAGGGCGTCAGGTGCTGTTCGACTTCCGAAAAGATCGCGTTGGCGGCCCCGCAAAGATTCCGGCCGCGACCCAGCGCATGGTGTTGTCGAAAGTCTTTCGCAGGTATCTGACCGACGCAGACAAATGTAAACGTGACTTCAACGCGAGCGGCGACAATTATCTCGCCGCAGCCCGACGCTCGGGACAGATCGTGCCGGCGATTAGCGACGTGGCGACTGGAAGTTTTACGGCGCCGGGACAGACGCAAACTGCTTACGTCATCTATGTCGGCGAGTGTGATGCTTCGCACGCGGAAAACTTCGGCAGTAAACGAGTCGCTATCTTCTCAGGCCAACAACTCGTTGCCGACGTCGACGTCGACTTCCGGAGCAGCATCGTTCGCAAAACCGATCTCAACGGCGACGGTATCGACGAGTTGTTGATGACGACGGGCGACATGGCCCAGGGAACGGTGATTGAAATGGCGTCACTGCTCGAGTTTCGCAATGGACGCATGAACGTGATCGAGGACTTCGGAACGGTGGTCGAAGACTCGTGTGCGACGTTAATGTCCGGCAGCTCGGCGAAAGCATCAGTCCTGTCGATCATGGCCAGCGAACCGGGCAAGATGCCGAAGCTGAAGATCGATAACTATGTCGCGAACTGCCGTAACACTAAACGTTGGCGCTTCCTGTCAACGGGGAAGATGCAGTAGTGATCACGTTATCCCCGCGCGGCTTCCTCTAACTCTTTAATGTCGAGCTTCACCATTTTCATCATCGCGGTCATGACGCGATCCACTTTCTGCTGGTCTGCATCCTGAAGCAGTTCCAACAACACTTCGGGGGTGATCTGCCAACACAATCCGAACTTGTCTTTTAGCCAGCCGCAAGCGACCTTCTCGCCACCCTCCGAGAGTTTCTCCCAGAAGTAATCGACTTCTTCCTGCGACTTGCAGTTCACCACCAGCGATATCGCTTCGGTGAACTTGAATTGCGGGCCGCCGTTGAGCGCGGCGAATTTTTGGCCGTCGAGCTCGAAGTCAACCGTCATGACGCTGCCTTTTGGGCCAGGTCCGGGCTCTCCGTAGTGTGTGATGTTCAGGATTTTCGAGTTCTTGAACACCGAGACGTAAAAGTTTACTGCTTCCTCGGCATTGTTGTTGAACCATAGGAAGGTGGTTATTTTCTGATTGCCTGGCTGAGTTTGTTCGTTCCTGGAGGAACTGGTCTGTGGATTTGTAGCTGCCATTATTTACCTTTCCTTTCAACGGATAATCGAACGGGGAACTCGAGGATCGACAGCGTACGGCAATTTTTTGCGAAAAGTTTGTCTACTTCCTCTAGCGTGCTCATCGCCGACAGTTTATGACAAAATACGGTTCATATTTCAACGGGGGAGAACACGGAATGGCGAAGCTATTGCAGGAATATTCGAGCATTGTGATCAGTCCTGACGGCACGGAATACAACGTGAGGAGCTACGGCGACCAAAGAACTGACGGCACGTGGATTGGCTGGCTCGAGTTTCATCCGACGGACGTTGACAAGTCGGTGTTGCGAACCGAACAGGAGACGTCGCAGCCCAATCAGATGGACGTTGAATACTGGGCAACAGGATTGGAGCCCATCTATTTCGAGGGCGCCTTCGAGCGTGCACACCCGAAAGTATGACGATTCTTCGCGTTCTGTTGTTTGTGTCCCTGCTTTTCACAACGCAAACCACGTTAGCGCAACAGAAGCCAATCGTGATCGCGGCGAGTACTGTCCTGGACGGTAAAGGCCATGTCCTGCGTAACACCCGCATCGTGATCGACGGATCGAAGATCGTCCGTATCGATCCGAACGCTGGACCAGTGGATTACGATCTGCGCGGGCTCACTGTCTTACCCGGTTGGATCGATGCGCACGTCCACATCTCCTGGAGCTTTGGTCCTGATGGAAAAAACGCGGGCGGCGGCGGCACGACGCAATACGCCGCATACGCCGCGGCCGCGAATGCATGGGCCACACTCATGGCTGGCTTCACGACGGTCCAAAGCGTCGGCTCTCCGGTTGACGTCACCTTGAGAGAAGCGATCGCGAAGGGTCAACTACCTGGACCACGCATCCTGACCTCCGCTGAACCTTTGCTCGGCCGCGGAGAACAGACAGGCACCCCTGATGAGATTCGCGCGTTTGTCCGAAAGCAGAAGGAAGCCGGCGCCGACCTGATCAAGATCTTCGCCACGAGCAGTATCACGCGGCCGGACATGTTGCTCTCGCAGGAGCAACTCAACGCGGCCTGCGACGAAGCCAGGAAACTAGGGTTGCGCACGCTCGTGCATGCTTACAAAGACACGGTACGGGTGGCGACCCTTGCCGGTTGCACGCAGATCGAGCACGGCACGCTTGCGACTGACGACGATCTGAAGCTGATGGCCCAGAAGGGGACCTGGCTCGATCCGCAGGCCGGACTCGTTTACGAAAACTATATATTGAATCTGGATAAGTTCCTCGGCACGCTCGGCTTTCCGGCATCCGCGGAAGGCTTCTCAGAAAGGTTGCAGAAGATGATCTCAGCCTCGCGAGAATTTATGCGACAGGCGGACAAAATACCCGGACTGAAGATCGTCTTTGGATCGGACGCGCTGGCAGGCTCGCACGGCCACAATGCGGAAGAGTTTGTCGATCGCGTGCGCGACGCCGGAGTCGATCCGATGCGGGCGCTCGTCTCCGCCAACTCGTTGGGCGCGGAAGCCATGGGAATGGCGAATCAGATCGGATCGATCACGTCCGGTTTACAGGCCGACATCATCGCGCTCGACGGCGATCCGTTAAGGGACATCACTGCCGTGCGCCGGGTGGTGTTTGTGATGAAAGGCGGCGTTGTTTTTAAAAATATCAGGGGAAACTCGGATAGCACGAACCGTGAAGTTAGGCCATAATGGGCGGGCCACAGAATTTAAATCGATCTGGAAAAGGACATTATGACTGCTCGTGTGCCGCTCACGAGAAGCTTGATCTCTCTTCTTCTGCTTCTCGCAACGTTAACGTTCACCAGCTCAAACCTGAAAGCCCAGCAAGGCAATCCACCGTTATTGACTTATAACGAGCTGGTCGAGCTTTACGAAAACGCCGAACCTGCTCCACCACTCGCAAACAAGCTGACGCGGCTACTGACGACGCCGTTCGTCAACAACTCTTTCGGTGTTCGGCCCGCGGCGAAAAGCACGGGTGACAGCAATTTCCTGAGGGTCGCGACGTGGAACATCGAGCGCGGACTCGAGTTTGACGCAGTGAAGGCGGCGTTGACTAACGATCAACGCTTCTTCCGCCGTTTGCCGGCTGCGGAGCGTTCGTCCAAGTTCAACCTGGCCCAGATCCACGAGCAGGCCCAGGCACTGAGCCGCGCCGACGTCGTCGTGCTGAACGAAGTCGACTGGGGACTGAAGCGCACCAACTATCGCAACGTCGCGCGAGAACTCGCGAACGCGATGCGGATGAATTACGCATATGCCGTGGAGTTCGTGGAAGTCGATCCACTCAACCTCGGCATCGAAACGCTCGAGGGCGAGACGAGCCCCGAGAAAGAAGAGATGCTGCGCAATCTCGCGGTCGACAAGACGCGCACGCTCGGCCTGCACGGCACCGCAATCCTGAGCCGGTTCCCGTTAAGAAACGCGCGGATCGTTCGTTTCGTCAACCAGGGTCACGACTGGTATACGGACGAGAAGAACGGCGTTTCGAAGCTCGAGAAGGGGAAACGAAAAGGCGCCGGGCTGGTGTTTAGCGAAAAGATCGTGCGCGAAGTTCGGCGTGGCGGCCGCATGATGCTGCTGGCGGATATCAATGACTCGAGTATTCCCGGCGGCGAATTGACAGTAGCGGCGACGCACCTCGAAGCGAAGTCCAAACCGAGCGAACGACTGAAACAACTCGAAGAAGCGCTGACCGAGATTCAAGCGATCGATCATCCCGTGGTCTTCGCGGGCGACATGAACACGTCGGGCAGCGATGCGACGCCCACTTCGTTTGAGCGCGAAGTGAAGAAGCGGGCCGGCAGCACTAAATTTTGGGCCACGCAGGGAATCAAGTATGCCACCGGCGTCGGCCTGTTTTATGACATCACGGTTGGCCTGGTGAAGATGCAACGCGTGAAAAACGATCCGACCGTCAAGAGCGTTAGATTTGTCTCCGAGAACCCGGAAGAGAAATTCTTCGATACGTTGAAGGACTTTCGCTTTGCCGGCGGCGGCGCTTTTGACTTCCGCGGTTCGAAGAAACACTCGATCGGCGCGAGCGGCGAAACGCTTTCAGATTCGAACGAGCGCGCGAAGAAAGGCTTTGTCAGTACGCTCGAGTTGAAAGGCAAGATCACGATCGAGTTGAAGCTCGACTGGATCTTCGTCAAGCCGATTGGACTGACGGATCCGAACGATCGCGATCAGCCTTTTCGCTTCGCGCCGCAGTTCGGCCGCACGTTGAAGAGTTTGAACTACAGTTTGAAAGACCGGATTTCGGATCACAATCCACTGATCGTTGATCTGCCGCGTTAACCTCTCAGGCGAAACCTGATGCCGGCGCGAACGAGTATCGGCGGGCCGATGGTTGTGACGGGCGTGCGGCCGGTGAGGTAGCGTTGGTTGAGCAGGTTTTCAGCCGCGACGAAGACGTCGAGCTTTCGTGTAAGAGGACGTGAAGCGAAGGCGTCGAGCGTGAAGTAGCGGCCCAGCGAGAAGCGGTTCTGATCGTCGTCAAACTGTTCGCCTCCGGCGCGAGCTTGCAAGCCAAGCGTTACCCACGACGGATTCGTGTAACGCGTCTGGAAAGTGGCCTGATGTTTCGGCACCTGCGGGATGCGCAGACCTTCCAGCGCCGCGTTCGCGGGAAATTCCAGCACCGTTGCATCCGCTAAAAGATATCCACCACTCAACGTCCAGCGCCGGCTTAAACGCGCTTCTGTTTCAAACTCGATACCGCGAGAACGCGTCCGTCCGAGATTTTGCCGCTGACGCGTGATCAGCGCGGGCGTGACGTTGAGCGTGACGTTGGCGATGGGCTGTGTGATCTCCGTCCAGAAGACAGTGACGCGTGAGTCGAGCCGTTGATTGAAGAGATAGAACCGCGCGCCTGCTTCACCACCTGTCTGCCGTTCAGCGCGCAGGTTTTCATTAGCCAGTGTGAGCACGTTGCCCACGCGGAACGGCCGGTACAATTCGTTGAGCGTGGCCGGTCGAAATGCGCGCGTGAACAGGGCAGTGAACGAGACACGATCGGAAGACGTGTACATCACCGAGACTTGCGGGCTGAATGCTGTTTCGCGCCGGTCTCGATCCACACGCGCGCCGGCCGTCATCAACCATCGTGAGTTGACGCGAAAATAATCATGACCGAACACACCGATCGTTCGCTCTCGTACGTCCCGGCCATCGTTTTCGGCGCGCACCTCGCGCGCGTCGACACCGGCGACGAGCGTGTGACTCGCACCAACAACGCGTGACCACTGGAACATCGCGCCGAGCGCTTGCGAGGGAACGCGCTGCACACGCGTTAGCGTTTCGCTGTTCCGATCAGCGGCGACGGCGGAAAAGTTTTGATCGAACATCTGCGTCCCGCCATAAGCGCGGAACTCGAAATTTCCAAAATCCGTGGTCACGAAGTCGGCTCCTGCGCTCAACTGCCTGAGATGAGTGCGGTTCGTTTGTAATGGCGTGCCGTTCGTGCGCGACTCTCCGAAGATTTCGCCGCGCACGAACATGCTGCTCGACTCGCCGAACTGCCGCTCCACCTTCAGGTTCGCCGATGAATAGCGCGACCCGGCAGGCGTATCGATCGCGCCGCGTTCGTCTTCGTCTACGATCACATACCCGTCCGTCTTCGAGATTTCAGCGCCGATACTGGCGGTCCACTTTCCGCGGCCGGCGCTGCCGAAAAACGATCCACTCGGCGTCTCTTGATTGCCGTACGACAGTTCCGCGGAAGCGACCGGCGAATCAGTGTGCCGGCTGATAATGTTAACGACGCCGCTGAGCGCGCTCGCGCCGTACAGATGCGACGCGCCGCCACGCACGACTTCAACCTGGCCCACTGATTCACGCGGGATCCGTCCCCAATAGATCCAGCCGCCAAACGGATCGTTCAACGGAATGCCGTCGGCAAGCACCAGCGCGCGGCTCGCACCGCTGGCGCCGGTGCCGCGTAACGAAACTCCTTGTGTCGTCGGGTTCGCGGTGCGGCTGCCGGCGCGGCGGAACAACTGAAAGCCGGTGACTTGCCTGAGCGCATCGTCAAGTCGTAGCGCCGCAGTCCGCTTGAGTTCTTCAGATGAAATGATGGCCACGCTGGCTGACGTCTCGCCGAGTCGCGTGCTGGTGCGAGCCGGCGTGACTACGACCGTCTCCTTCAGAGGAAGCGGAGTCAGAACCATCTGCAGCGGCTTCGCGCCGGCAGTCCACTCCTGTTCGGCTTCGGCGAATCCCGGAGCACGCACTTTCAATATGCCATGGTTGGTTTTTATTCCCGCAAAAGTGAATTCGCCTGTTGGACCAGTCGTGGTTTGCGCAAGCAACGTGGGACTCGCGTAGAGAAACACTTCCGCGGCGACGATCGGTGCGCCATTTTGATCCGTGACGGTTCCGGTGAGACTGAAGCCGTCCTGACTCGCAAAGCCTGTCGAAGCAGTCGCGATGACTATCGCTACCAGACAAACAAGAATTTTCACTTGTTCAGAATTCGACGATCGCGACGCCCCAGGGTCCCTCGCCGGCGCCGACTGTCGCCACCACCGAATTGGTCGCGGTGTCGATGACTGAAACATCATTCGAGATGCCGTTCGCCGCATAGAGTTTCTTACCGTCGCGCGTGAGCGCCAAACCCCACACTCGATTACCGACCGGGATTGTAGCGAGTAACTCGTCTGTGCGCGCATCGATTACGGAGACGCTGTTGGCCCGTCCGTTTGCCACATAGATTTTCGTGCCGTCGTTCGACACGACCACGCCCATCGGTTTGACGCCGTCTTTCTGTGGCAGATCGATGGTCCTGACAACAGAATGCGTCTTCGTATCGACAACTGAAAGCGTTCGGCCCAGCTCCGCCGTGACGTAAGCGTGAGCGCTGTCAGGCGAGAACGCGACGTCTCGCGGCCGCGCACCCACCATGAAAGTCGCCACCACTTCGTTGGTGCCCGTGTCGATAACCGAAACGCTGTTGCTCGTTTCGGCGGTGACGTAGACCCATCGCCCATCCGGACTGATCGTAACGCCTTCCGGCTCAATACCGACAATCACCGTCGAAAGGATCTTGCCCGATTGCGTGTCGACGATCGATGCGGTGCCGACGTCTTCATTCGAAATGAACAACCTGCGGCCGTCGGCGCTGATGGCGAACTGTTCCGGATCCGTGCCCGCATCATACTGCGCCACGACTTTGCCGATGCCCGCGTCGATCGCCGCTACCTTATTGATTGTGCCGGGCGTCTGTTGCGACGAAAAGCTGAGCGCGACGTAAACAATCTTTCCGTCAGGGCTCGTGCGAATCCCGCGCGCGCGCGCGCCGACGTTGATCGTCGAAACGACGCGATCCGTTTTCGTGTCGATGACCGTTACCGTACCGTCGCGTTCATTGCTCACGAACGCCCGCGGTCCGGAAGGGACGCGCGTGCAACCGGTAAACACCAGCACGCAGATCAATAGAATCAGAGTCTGTTGCAGCGCGCGGTCCGATTCGCGCAGCCAGCCCGCGCACAGCGCCAATCCGGCGATGATGTAAACCACGCCGGCGGGCACCCACATGATCAATCCGCCAAGCTGTTGGTCCTCCAGCGGCGTCAGGCCCCACGAAGCTGTTGAGCCGGCGTAAGCGGGATAGATTATCGTCCCGGCGAACGTTATCAACGCTCCCAGGACTCCGCTGTGAATGGAAGTCGTGAAAACGTAAAGCGCAGCCGCGCCGTATCCCGCCGCGCTGCGTGGGCCATGAAAGAGCGCCCACCAGAACAACAACGCCGAGCCCAGGAAACTGACGTGTTGAAACGTATGCACGAGATCGCTGCGCAACGTCGCCTGAAACAAAACCGGCACATGCCAGATCCAGAGCGCCGCGGCGTGGATGGCCCACGCGGTCAGCGGCAGTGTGATAGAGCGCCAGCCGCGTTGAAACCAACGCACCTTGGTCCACTGTCCCATGGTTCGCGACCAATCAACGGGGATGGCCCAGAGAAACGCCACCAGCGGCCGTCCAAGCACGACGAGCGGCGCGGCGATTAACATCAACAGTTCGTGCTGGGTCATGTGCGCAGAGAAGAGCACTTCGCCCAGCGGGTGTAATGGCGAAACAAGCGCTACGAACAACGCGAACCACCCGCCGGCAAATACCGCCGCTTCCCATCGTCGAATTCCGCGACCGTGCCCGGCTTCGCGCCACAGTCGTCGCAGCCCGCGGAAATAGAGCCAGGCCGAAAGCGCCAGACTCGCGATGACGACCGGATCCAAACCCCAGCTAAACAACAGATCGTGCGCGTTGTGTGGCTTGCCTTCGTGCGCAAGCGCCGTCATCGGGATCGCTGCAATCAGTAGCAGTGATCGTACTTTGGGAGTCATCTTTCGCACGGATCGTGGATGAATACCGCCAGCCACTGCGCGATGATCACCAGTGACATCATTATGCTGATCAAGAGTCCGACCACCGCCATCAGCTTCGCTCGCCCCTGCGGCCCGGGGCCGTCTTCGGCGACAGCAAGCCGTTGCCAAAGTCGTAATGGCAGCAGCCCCGCTGCGATCGTGAGCAGCAACGCCAATATAGACACCAGGTGAAGCGGCCAGGTGCTGCGGTGCGAACACGCCCAAAGCACGAGAGCGTAGTTGACCTCGAGTTGCATTAAAGCAGCCAATGGTCCAACCAGTACGCCGGCCCACAGTTCGCCGAGGGTTGCGTCTGACTTCAGTTCTGTCGTGGCGCGCGCGCCCGCATTAGCTTCCACTTTTCTTCCTTCACGACATCAGCCGCGGTGCGATATAGATGACCGTGTACGTCACCAGCCAGATCACGATCACGAAATTCCAGTAGATCGAGTTTTCCGACACGTCGACAAACCGCCGCCCTTCGATCGGTCCAACGAACATCAGGACAATCAGCACGATCGTATCGACGATGTCGGTCAGAACGTGCGTGGTATGGAAACCCATGTTGAACCAGACGATCGAGCCGTAAGCATTCTGGGTCCAATGGCAGTTCAGGTTCCGAAACTCGAAAATACGAACGATTGCGAAGGCCAATCCAAACGCCAGGGTGACGATCATCCACAGTCGCACGTTCTTCAAATCCAAACTCTCAGCAGCCTTTTTCGCCAGGTGATTCGGGACAAAGCTGACTAGAATGATGGCGGTATTCAACGTGCCCCAGAACAGGTTCGGCGGCGGTATTCGGCCTGGAGGCCAATCGGGAACGTTTGTCCGCAGAAAGAAATAGCTGATCGACAGAATCACGAGCATGGTGCCTTCCATGAGCAGCATGCTCCAGGTGGCCCACCACGTAAGCGCGCGATGGCCGAACGCGTAGGTTGGCAGTTGCGATACATCGATGGTGCTGTGCGGTGTCACTATGCAGCCTCTCCCTTTTCTGCTTCGCCTCTTTTTGTTTCACGTTGCCGGCTGAGCTTTTCTCGAATTTCCCTGGGCGGCCGTTCATCCTTCTGTTTTCTCCTGGGCCAGAACCAGGCGATCAGAGTTATCGCCACCGGGATCGAGCCCCACACCACGGCCCACGGCGTGAAGATCGATCCGATAAAGAGACCCGTAGACGCGATGGCCGCCAGCAACGGCCAGATCGTCGGAGTCGGAAACTCCTCGATGTGATCAGGTTCACCGTCGAGCATTTTTGTGACCAGCACCTGTCGCACGTCAGTTCTGAGTCCGACGACCACCGCCTGATCCTCGGGCTGCACCCAAAGCGTGTCGCGCCCGGCGACGGTGGGAATGTGCAGGAAGTTGTAACTGGGCGGCGGAGACGTAGTGGCCCATTCGAGCGTGGACGCATTCCACGGATTGTTTCCCGCGACTGCGCCGCTCCGGCGGCTGATAAAGAAATTGATGATGAACACGAGTACGCCGAGTGTCAGGATGACGCCGCCAATGGACGCGAGCAGGTTCAAGCTGGGCCAACCGGGCATCGCCGGATAGGTGTAAACACGACGCGGCATTCCCCACAGGCCCAGAATATGCATCGGAAAGAAAGCGAGATTGAAGCCGGTAAACATCAGACCGAAAGTCCATTTGCCGAGCTTCTCGCTGAGCATGCGCCCGGTGAATTTTGGAAACCAGTAGTGCAGTGCGCCGAAGAGCGGAAACACTGACCCGCCGATGAGAACATAATGAAAGTGCGCGACGACGAAGTATGTGTCGTGTACCTGCAGGTCGACGGGCGAGCTTGCCTGCATCACGCCGGTCATTCCGCCCAGTACGAAGATGAAGAAAAATCCCAACGTGAACAGGAAAGGAGTTTTGAAAATCGGCCGCCCGGCCCAAATCGTCGCGATCCAGCAAAAGATCTGAATCGCGGACGGAATGACGACCATCATCGTCGCTGCCGTGAAAAAGCCCTGGCCCAACTTCGGGAGTCCCGCGGCGAACATGTGATGCACCCACAGTCCGTAACCGATGAAGCCGGTCGAGATTAACGACAGCACGAGCGCCGTGTAACCAAAGATCGGCCGGCGCACGAACGTCGGGATAATCGCCGACACAAATCCCGTCGCAGGAATGAAAATGATATAGACCTCCGGATGGCCGAAGAACCAGAAGAGGTGTTGCCAGAGGATCGGGTCGCCGCCTTCCGCAGGATTGAAGAAGTGTGTGTTGACCAGCCGATCGAGAATCAGCGACGTGCTGGCGAGTGCGATCGTCGGCATGGCGAAGAAGATCATGAACGCCGTCACCAGCACGGCCCAGACGTAGACCGGAATACGATTCAACGACATGCCGGGCGCGCGCAGTTTGAAGATCGTCGTGATCAGCTCGGTCGCAACGACGAGCGCCGAGACTTCGGTAAAGGTGATCAGTTGCGCCCAGAAGTCGACTCGTTTGCCGGGACTGTATGCCGGACCGGCGAGCGGAACGTAAGAAAACCAACCGGCATCCGGGCCAACGTTGAGAATGAAGGCGACGAAGATCATGATGCCGCCGAAGAGATAGATCCAATAGCCGAAGGCGTTGAGCCGGGGAAACGCGATGCTACGTGTGCCGACCATCAACGGCACAAGAAACACGGCCATGGCTTCCATGATCGGCACTGCGAACAGAAACATCATTGTCGTGCCGTGCATCGTGAAGATCTGGTTGTAGAGATCCGGACCGAGGAAATGATTTTCCGGACGCGCGAGTTGAATACGCATCAGGACCGCGAGGATTCCGGCGAAGATGAAGAAGCAGAAGGCCGTGAAAATAAAACGGTTGCCGACGGTCTTGTGATTGACGCTCTTCAACCAGCCCAGGAATCCAGGCTCGTCGCCCCATGTTTTCTCCATCTCCTCCGCCTCGCGATCAGCAGCGGGGTACGGCGCGACAGGAACGGCTTTCTCTGCTGGAGTTGCTTGCTTGCGCTCTTCCAATTCAACCTCACTTCAGATTCTGCACGTAATCGAGCAGCGCGTTCAGTTCGTTGTTATCAACCGGAATCGGCGGCATTCGATTTCCGGGTTTGACGTCCTGCGAATTTGTGATCCACTTCGTCAGATGATCGCGTGTGTTTTGCAGCGTGCCCGCCGCGATCGTCTGGCGGCTGGCGACGTGCGTGAGATCCGGTCCAACTCGACCACCCGCGTCGGTGCCTTGTATGCGATGGCACATGACGCACGGTTTCGAGAGGAAAACTCTTTGCCCATTCATTTGAGACTCGGTTGCCGGAGCGGGCGCATTCTGCAACTGCGCCTGGTACCACGCCCGAAACTGTTCTACCGGTTCCGCGACTACGACAAACGCCATGTGCGCGTGCTGGTGCCCGCAGAACTCGGCGCACTGCCCGCGATACACTCCCGCGCGATCCGCTTGCAGCCACGTTTCGAGCGTGCGGCCCGGAATCATGTCTGTTTTGCCATGAAGGTTGGGCACCCAGAAGCTGTGGATCACGTCACTGGAGTTAAGCCGGAACATGACGGGCCGCCCGACGGGAATGTGAATCTCGTTCGCGGTGGTCACAATCTGGCTCGGGACCGGATTGTTGTAGCGCACATCCCACCACCATTGATGCGCGTTTACTTCGATGATCAAGGCGTTGGACGGATCGGGATTCGAGTGGAGCGCGCGGCCCACCAGGAAGCTCGATACGAGCAGGACGAACAATATGACTACAGTCGTGAGGACACCGGCTGTGACGATACCTGACATTCTCCGTTCGCGATCCTGCTGTTGACTGCGTTCGCGCCTGCGAAAAGCGGCAACGGCGAGCACGGTCATGACCACGATATAAATCCCAGAGAGCAGGTAGAGCATGAGGCGCCAGAGACCGTCGATGCGTCCGGCTTGTGGGCCGGCGGGATCGACCGCGGATTGCGCAGTGGCGTATAAAAAACTCCAGAAACCCATCTGTGTCACTTTCGTTTCGTAGAACTCTCCGACGGTTTCCCTTGTAAATGATCGTCGCGCGACGGCGCCGCGTCCTTGCTCACCTGCCCGCTCATGCTGCGCACATACGCAGCGAGTTGCCAGATCTGGAAATCGGGAACGCGCCCGCGAAATGACGGCATACCGTTCGGCCGTCCGGCAACGATCGTCGAAAACACTTCCTCAGGCTTACTTCCGTAGAGCCATTTTTCGTCCATCAACGCTGGTCCCATTCCACCGCCGCCCATCGAATGGCAGCCGTTGCAGTTGTAAGCGGAAAACAAGCGCTTGCCTTCCGAGAGGGCGTAGGCATTCTGTTCGTAATCGTTCTTCACGTCGTGGACCGGCAGCGACGAGCCCGCGGGCAGCGTCGCGATCGTTTCGGAGTTGACGGTGCGAACAACCGCAGGCTGTTCCTGAAACGACCGCCTTTCTCGCCTGCACGCGCCCGAGCAGATCATCAACGCTACGATCGAAATGAAAACTAAAAGCTTCATAAATCACATCCGCGTATTCACACGCGGGACGCCATAGTCGTCCAATATTCCTTCAATCTCGCCACGCCGCTGCTGGAGGATCTGTTCGAGTCGCTCCTTGAATAAGTCGTCGCCACGGCGAACGCCCATCGAGATGTCATACACAAACGGCAAAAAAGGAAGATCGATCTGCGGCGTCACAGGAACGACCATCAACGGCAGCCGCTCCTTCCTGATGAAGAAACCGGCCGTTGGTCCCCATACCACCGCCACGTCCACTTCGCCTTTCGCCACTCCTTCAACTACTCGCGCCGTCGGGTTCGGTTGCGCGTAGTCGCCGTACACGCTGTAAGCCTTAACGTTTTGGACGATCTTTCGATTCGTAAGCGCGTGAGCCGGAGGCGTGTTGGCGAAGTCGTCGCCGATCATCTGGACGCCGATGCGCAGGTGGTGCAACGCAGCGTCGTCAAACGAATGTATGTTCAGGGCGTGGTCTTTCCGCCAGATGAAGACGTACGTTGAACGATAATAAGGAGAGGTTGTGGCAGCCAACTCACTGCTGCTCGGCATTCCTACGATTAAATCGCACAGGTCTGACTTCAAAGTGTTACGCACAAACCCTCGCCGCTGCGCCCACCACGTGTACTCGACTTTCAAATTCATCTCGCGGCCGACGATATCGGCGATCTTGTTCTCGAAGCCTTCCAGCTTGTCGTTCGAGAACGGGAGATTGTTTGGGTCTGAACAGACGCGCAGGACTCCGCGAGCGTAAGCAGGAGTTGTTTGTGTTGCCTGGGGCTGACTGCTGACGCAGGACAGTTGAAACAATAATAAAAACAGAATCATCAAACTACGGGAGTGAAAATACATAAAGCATTCCTCCCATCTGTGTATGCTCCGGCAGATCTTTCATCGCATTCACGAAGCCCAGAGCGGCTGTCGAATCACGTGTGTCGAGCGCGCCGGCGACGACCGCGCCGGACCACCCGCCAACACCCGCGAGAATCGCGACGTACTGCTTTCCATCCGGTCCGCGATACGAGATCGGTTGGCCGATGATTCCCGAGTCGACTTTGTACGACCACAACATCTCGCCCGTGCGCGCGTCGACCGCTTTGAAATAACCCTCCATCGTTCCGTAGAAAACGACGTCGCCCGCGGTCACAACCGTGCCGCTCCATACCGGAAAGTTTTCCTTGATGCTCCAAACCTCGCGGCCCGCGACTGGATCCCACGCCGTGAACGCGCCGCGATTTCCGCCCGGACCGGGATACATCCTCACGTTCATTCCCACGTACGGCGTCCCCGCGATGTAGCCCGTCTCGACGCTCTCCGCGTCCTGGCAAAGATTGTTATGCGGCAGGTAGACCAGCCCGGTGCGCGGCGAGAATGCCGATGGCTGCCAGTCCTTCGCGCCGGGCGACGCCGGACAGATGTCGCGCACGACCTTTCCCACCTGCTCCATGCTCTTTTCGGGATTTATCTTCAGTATTCCCGTTTGGAGATCGACACCTGACGAAGTTGTGATGTGAACGAACGGGTTTGCCGACAGCACTTCGCCGCTGGTTCGGTCCATCACGTAGACGTAGCCGTTTCGTTCAGGTCTAACAAGGACCTTGCGCGTGGTCCCGTTGATGGGCATGTCGATCAGGATCTGTTCGTTGATGCCGTCGTAGTCGTGCAGGTCGTGCGGTGAGAACTGGTAGAACCAGACTGCTTCGCCCGTCTCAGCGTCGCGCGCGAAGATACCGCAGGTCCACTTGTTGTCGCCGGGGCGTTGGGCGGGGTTCCATGGACCAGGATTGCCGGTGCCGTAGAAGATCAGGTTCTGTTCGGCGTCGTACGAGATCCAGCCCCAAACCGTGCCGCCGCCGATCTTCCATGCCTCGGGCGGCCATGTGCTCACGCCCAGGTCTGTTCCGCGATCCTGTGCATAGAACGGTTTGAATCGCGGGCCGATCAAACACTCCGCGTCAGGTCCGGTGTTGTAGGCGCGCCAGGAAATCGCGCCCGTCGTCGCATCGAGCGCGGTGAGCCAGCCGCGCACGCCCATCTCGCCGCCCGAGTTACCGACGTACACTTTGTTTTTGACGACGAGCGGCGCCATCGTCATCGTCTCACCCTTGTTGATGTCGCCGAGTTTGGTTTTCCAGACTTCCTGTCCGGTTTCGGCGTCGACGGCGATCGTGTGATTGTCGAGTGTGTTGAAGAAGACGCGGCCGTTTGCATATGCCGCTCCGCGGTTCACGACGTCGCAACAAGCCACGCCCTGCGAGAACGGCTCGGGTTTCGGTTCGTACTTCCACTTCACCGCTCCGTTTTTCGTGAGATCGAGTGCATACAGGATGTTTGGATACGGGGTGACCACGTACATCGTGTTATTGACGACGAGTGGCGCCGCCTCGTGACCACGTACGACGCCGGTCGAAAACGTCCACGCGACCTTCAGGTTCTTGACGTTGCCGGTATTTATTTCGGACAGCCCGCTGAACCTGTTACTGGCGAAGTTCTTCGCGGGCATTTGCCACTGGCCGTCTTCCTCGTCAATCCTGTAAGAGTAAGCGGGCGGTGTGAACGGTTTTGGACTGGTTGTTGCTTGCTGTTGTGGTGTTCGGTGCGAGCAGCTAAGAATTGATATCAGCAGCGCTCCGGCAGACAATAGTCGCGAGACCTGGGCATTCATTGTTGTATGTACCTGATGAAATGATCGAGGCTGAGACGGGTCTGTACGATTTCGATCATAGCGAACGAATCTCAAGAAAGTAGGAAGCTTTGTATGCAGTTTGAAAAGAGAATCTACTGGCTGGTGATTGCGGTGCTTGCCGCTGGGATTTGGGCTACGGCGAGCGTTCGCTCTGCCGGCGCGGTGCAGGACTTCAGCAGTCTGGATCGCAGGATCAGCATGCTCGAACAGCGCTTCTTTACGCTCGACTCGAGCATGAACCGGTTGCAGCAACTGGTTGCGTCTCAACGCTCGACGGCGCCCGTGTCGGAGCCGCGCAATCGTGAACTCGATCAGCTAACCGAGGAGATCCAGCGCTTGCAGTTGCGATTGGTTGAGCTTCAGTGTGGATTGGTGAAACTCGACGAGAGGACGGCGACGCGCCGAAGTGGAGAAGCGAAGTCGACCGATCCTTGCCGCGCGAATTCTGAGGTGCCGTTGCGGTTTTCATCGCGCCCGTGACGGATCGAGTATGTCGTCGTTTCGCATTACAACCTACAACATCCACAAGTGTCAGGGACTTGACCGGCGCGTGCGTCCGAAACGCATCGCGGAGGTGTTGAAAGAGATCGACGCCGATATCGTCGCGCTTCAGGAGGTTGTGGGAATGGACGAGGCGGCGCGCGAGCACAACCAGGTCCATTCGATCGCCGAAGAGTTGGGCCTCGAATTTCGCATCGGCGAGAACCGCAGGTTGCGAGGCGGCGCTTACGGGAATGCGTTACTGAGCAGGTTCGCAATCGTCGAAGATCGGAATCACGATCTAACGTGGCGCAGGTATGAACCACGCGGCTGTTTGCAAGTTACAGTAGCGCCACCCGGCGAGGAACAAACAGCCCTTGAGATTTTCAACGTGCATCTCGGCACTGGTTTTTTTGAGCGGCGATACCAGGCGCACAGGTTGTTTGAAGCGATCGGCGGCGGCAACTCGCACCACTCGCCGGCAAAGATCGTGCTCGGCGATTTCAACGAATGGACGCGTGGTGTAACTACGCGTCTCATGTGTTATCACCTGAACAGCGCCGAACCGGAACAACGTCTTGGCCGAGCGCGCACATATCCCGGCGTGTTTCCGATCCTCCACCTCGATCACGTCTACTACAACTCCGCGTTGAAACTGCAACAGGTCTATGTCCATCGCAGCCGGCTCGCGCTTGCCGCGTCCGATCATCTTCCGATAGTCGCGGAGTTTACAATTAGTGAGTAATTTCGAATTTCGAAATTTTAATCGTGGGCTTGTGGCGCGCCTGCTACTCGCTCGCGATCGACCGCCGGTTCACGTCTCTCTGTCCTTAGCTTGTACGCTTTATAAACGAACACAACTGATATCCAGATCAGCACGACGATCAGCGGATATCCGAGGGCGCGAGGGAAGAACCAGACGATTGCAGCCAGACCCAGCAGCAGTAATCCAACAATGAACATCAGCCGCGCCTCGACGGGCTCGAGCACGCGTCGATTTGTGAACGCCGCTCCCACTGCGTTGCCGATGCGAATCGCGCCGGCAGCCGCACGCCCGCCGGTTCCGCCGCCGCTGGTCATCGCCGGTCGCACGCGGGCCGGATGTTTGGGCGCGCGCACTCGATGTCTGGCATCCAGAACGATCTCCGTCGAGTTCTCGAGATCGCGCAGATAGGCTTCCTCCATCTCCTTCGCAAACGGAACGTCTTCGATGACGAGGTCGAGCTCGAGATTACCGAACCAGCTTGCCAGGTTCAGGTTCGTAGATCCGACGCGCGCCCACTGGCCATCGGCGACCGCTGTCTTGGCGTGCAGCATCGTTCCGTTCCACTCAAAAACGCGCACGCCGGCTTCGAGCAAAGGACGATAGCCTGTGCGCGAGAGTGTTTTCAGAAACGGAATATCAGTCGCATTCGGAACGAGCAGGCGAACGTCGACGCCGTCTTTCGCCGCTGCTCGAAGCGATTGCACGTATAACGTGGTGCCGGCGTAATAAGCGTCGGTTAACCACAATCGCTCCGTGGCGAGCGTAGCGACGAGTTGGTCCACGCGAAACATCACGCCACTTGCCGGTTCACTTGCTACGACGCGAAGCGCGACGCCGCCTGTTTTCGGAAGCGAATCACGCCGGACCACTTCATTCGCGGGCAGCGGATCGCCGATCATGTTCCAAACGTGAGCAAATGCCTGTTCGATGTTTGCGACCGACGGTCCACGCACCTCGACGCCGGTATCACGCCACGGATCGATCTTCTTCTCAGGCATGCCTACCCACATTCGTCCGACACACAAACCGGTGACGAAGCCGATCTTTCCGTCAACTGTCAGCGTCTTCCGATGGTCGCGGCTCAGCCAACCTAATGGAGAGTCCCAGCGCGGCGGGTTGTAACAGCGTACCTCCACGCCGGCGGCGCGGAGGACTTTCCAGAACGAACGTGAGGTCGTACGGAGCCCGCCCATCCAGTCGTACACGAGACGCACGCGTACGCCTTGTCGGGCCTTTTCCATCAAGGCCTCGGCGAAGAGCCAGCCCGCCTCGTCTTCATGCAGTATGTAACTTTCGAAGTGAATGTAACGCTCGGCGGCGGTGATCGCCTCGAGCCATGCGGGGTAATTCTCCCTGGCGTCCTTCAGCAGCCGCACGCTGTTGCCGTCGACCAGCGGAGCGCCCGCGGCGCGTGAGAAAGCCTGGTTGGCGACGTCGCGCCTCGACAGGACCGCGTTTCGCTCGCGTTCGTACCGCTGTGCTGCTGTTCTAGTCATTGTCAGTATCACGTAGTTTGCAGAACCTCGAGCGCATCTGACAAGCAACTTCCATGCGCGTTGATTCGGACCTCCTTTCGTTACAGCTTCGCCACAGGCTTCGAGTGAGATCTCTTTATCTGTGTTCTCCTATGAATGCTACGTTAGCTGGTGCTACGCTTACCGGAGTAACACGGATATCGTCTGATTCAAGCAGAGGTGAACGATGAGAAGACAGTTGAGCAGAGCGCTGATAGGTGTGGCGATCGTTGTCACTACGCTCGGCGCATGTAATCGGCAGCGCGGCGAGAACTTTCAGTTGACGTCGTCCTCCAATCCGAATACGACGAACCCGACGCTGGCGCCTCCTAATACAGCGGTGGTGCCCGTCGCCTCATATGCCGACATCGTGAGCAAAGTGGCGCCGGCGGTGATAACGATCCATTCGCAAATGCGCGTACGGCAGCCACAACAGTTTCCGTTCATGAACGATCCGTTCTTTCGCCGTTTTTTCGGGGAACGGCAGTCGCAACCGCCGCCGGAGCAACAACGCCAGGGACTTGGCTCGGGTGTGATCATCGACGCCAATGGTTATATCTTGACGAATCATCACGTTGTCGACGGCGCCGAACAGATCAAGGTTGACCTCAACGACAATCGCTCGTTTGATGCAAAGCTTGTCGGTGCGGATCCGCCGAGCGATCTGGCGGTGTTGAAGATCGAAGCCAGCAATTTGCCGGTGCTGACGTTGGGTGATTCGGATCGCACGCGAGTCGGCGACGTCGTATTGGCGCTCGGAAATCCACTCGGGGTGGGCCAAACGGTGACGATGGGAATCATCAGCGCCAAAGGCCGTCAGACGGGATTGAGCAATGGCAGCTTCGAAGATTTTCTACAGACCGACGCGCCGATCAATCGAGGCAACTCAGGCGGAGCGCTGGTCAGCACCAACGCCGAATTGATCGGAATAAACTCGCAAATACTTTCACCTTCCGGCGGCAGCATCGGACTCGGGTTCGCCATACCTTCGAACATGGCGCGCACGGTGGCCGAGCAGTTGATCAATTCCGGCAGGGTGAGACGCGGACAACTGGGCGTCACTGTTCTCAGGATACCGTCTGAAGAAGCGACGAACATGGGCGTGACGCAGGGGCCTGGAGTGGTGGTCTATCAAGTGCAACCTGGAGGCGGCGCGGATCGCGCTGGTATTCGTCAGGGTGATGTCATCACCGCGTTGAACGGTACGGCGGTCGGCGAGCCGAACACCTTTCGCAACCTGATCGCGAACACTGCGCCGGGAAGCGAAGTGACACTGACGGTGAGGCGCGACGGCCGGGAACAGGAGGTACGCGCGAGGTTGGGAGAGTTCACCCCGCAGGCTGACCGACCGCGTTAATGCCTTGAGTCGCCTTCTCGCATCCATGAGACGTCGAATTGAATTGTTAATCCGTGTCCGTTCTGTGTGCGTAAACGCCAGCTAACGCAGCATTCTTAGGGGAACACGGATAAAACGGAGAATTGACTGGAACGACCATCAAGTTGATGCGGGCGATTCGGCACGCCGGGTTGCGCGCTCTCGCGCCACTCGATTACGTCTCTCGATTGCTTACGGGGAAAAGCGAGTTGCCTCCGCTGCATCTGCGACGGTACGTCGGGCCGCTGCGAAGCTTCGAATCTTCGGGCGCTGAGTTCATGAATCATCTGCGACTAATTGCCGCGCTACAGCCGTACGAACGCATTCTGGATATCGGTTGTGGCTGCGGGCAGATGGCGCTTCACCTGAAAGACCATCTCAATGAAAACGGAAGCTATGCCGGAGTTGATATCCATCGACCGTCTATCGACTGGTGTCAGAAGAAGATCGCGAACCGGCGGCGCAATTTCAAGTTTGTTCACATCGACGTGCGCAACCTCACCTACAACCCCGCCGGAATTCATCCCGCTGAGACGTATCGGCTGCCCTATGAGGACGGATCGTTTGACGTCGTGCTCTTGAAGTCAGTTTTTACACACATGCGTCCCGCTGAAGTGAGTAATTATTTGAGAGAGGCCGCACGCTTATTGAACGCGAACGGCCGATGTTTGGCGACCTTCTTCCTGCTGAATGACGCACAAGCGGCGCTTGCGAAAGAAGGAGCTAATACTCTGCCGTTCGATTATGGCGAAGGTGTTTGGCGATACAGATATGAGCACAGTCCGGAAAGCGCGGTTGCGTATGACGAGAGCTTCATCAGGCAATTGCTCGAGCAACACGGGCTGGCGTTAAAAGACTCGCGTTATGGCAGTTGGTCCGGACGAAAAGACGGCTTGTCGTACCAGGACCTCCTGCTGATCCGCAAACGCGGTTATTATGACGCCGATTGATAGTCTTTTACCCACTCGAAAAACAGGAGGGACGGACCATTGAGCAGGAAACTTTCGAGACGGACATTCGCAAAAGTCGCAGGCGGCGCGGCGCTCGCCGCTAGCGCCGAGATTCCTTCGCTCGGTGTTAACAATGCCACGCAAACTGGTAGCGGTGCGGGCCGCGATTTTCCGCGCGGTTTTATTTGGGGCACGGCAACCGCCTCGTATCAGGTGGAGGGCGCTGTCAAGGAAGACGGCCGCGGGCCTTCGATCTGGGACACGTTTTCGCACACGCCCGGCAAAGTGGTGAACAACGCGAACGGCGATGTCGCGAACGATCACTATCATCTTTACAAGTCTGACGTGCAGTTGATGAAGGCGTTGGGCGTCAAAGCATACCGCTTCTCCATCGCCTGGCCGCGCGTGTTTCCCAACGGCGATGGACCAGCAAATCCGAAAGGGCTCGACTTCTACAACCGCCTCGTCGACGAGTTGCTCGCGAACGGCATACAACCGTTCGCCACCTTCTATCACTGGGACTTGCCACAGTCGTTACAAGATCGCTTCGGCGGTTGGGAAGGACGCGACACCTCGAAAGCTTTCGGAGATTACGCCGGCTACGTCGCCGCGCGATTGACTGATCGCGTGAAGCACATTTTTACAATCAACGAGTTCGGCGCGTTTATCGAAGTGGGTTACCGGTGGGGAGCACACGCGCCCGGCCTGAGACTCACGGGGCTTCGTTTGAACCAAACGCGCCATCACGCCGTGTTGGGCCATGGACTCGCCGTGCAGGCGATTCGCGCCAGCGCGAAACCTGGCACGAAAGTCGGTATCGCCGAAAACATCACGATTCCCGCGCCTGTCGTCGAGACTCCGGAGAATATCAAAGCCGCGGAGAGCGCGATGCGCGAGATGAACGCGCAGTATCTCACCGTTGTAATGGAAGGGAAGTACACTGACTGGTATCTGAAATCAGAGGGCGCTAACGCTCCGAAGTTTACGCCTGAAGACTTGAAGATCATGTCGAGTCCGCTCGACTTTGTCGGCATAAACGTCTACACGGCAAGATTTGTCCGCGCGGATTCATCGTCGCCGGTCGGTTTCGTCGATGTGCCGCATCCGAAGTCGTTTCCGCACGCGCCTTCATTCTGGCTCTACGTCACGCCGGACGCGCTTTACTGGGGACCGCGTCACGTCGCGAAGCTGTGGGGTGCGAAGGAGATCTATATCACCGAGAACGGCTGTTCGTCTTCAGACGAGCCGGCGGCGGATGGCCGCGTTTACGACACCGATCGCGTGACCTTTCTGCGTAGCTATCTTACGCAGTTGCGGCGGGCCACGGCGGAGAACGTGCCGGTGCGTGGTTACTTCCTGTGGAGTCTGATGGACAACTTCGAGTGGGCCGACGGCTACACGAATCGCTTCGGCATCCACTACGTCGATTACGCCTCTCAAAAGCGCACGCCCAAACTGAGCGCGGAGTTCTACCGGGAAGTCATAGCGAGAAACGCAGTGGTGTGAGTATAATCGCCGCCTCACTCCCGGAAGACATTGCAATGAAAGCTGAACCAGTTAAAGATCCGATCGGCGAGTTCTACACCAATCACCCTTACCCGCCGCCGATACAAGATCTGGATCGTGCTCGCGACATGTGGAAGGACGAAAACGTCCATCGCGCCGAGTACCATCTGCTGTTTCCTGACAAGGAATATCGCGCGGATTTCGACGTTCTGGTCGCGGGATGTGGAACGTGGCAGTCGGCGAAGTTTGCGATCACGCATCCGGCTGCACGAGTGACGGCGATCGATATCAGCCCCACCAGTCTCGAGCACACTGAAGGTCTGAAACAGAAGTACGACCTGACTAACCTCGAAGTGAAGCAACTCCCGATTGAGAACGTCGCCGATCTGGACCACCAGTTCGACATGATTGTTTCGACCGGCGTGCTGCACCATCTTGTCGATCCTGACACGGGGTTGCGCGCGCTTCGATCGGTGTTGAAGCCGGATGGTGCGATGTACCTGATGGTCTATGCGCCATATGGCCGAACCGGCGTTCACATGCTTCAGGAGTACTGCCGCATGCTGGACATTGGGACATCGCCGCAGGAGATCAACGATCTCAGCGCAGCCCTGCGGGAACTCCCGCAACATCATCCGTTAGTATCGATGGTGCGCGGCGCCAGAAACGCGCTCGACGCGAGCGCCCTTGTGGATGCGCTCCTGAATCCGCGCGATCGCACGTACTCAGTGCCGCAGCTCTACGACTTCCTCGAGCGCGGTGATTTGAAGTTGGCACGCTGGTACTGGCAGGCAACGTACTCACCGCACTGCGGCGCTATTTCGTCGACGCCGCATGCGAGTCGGTTGGCGGCGCTTCCAGAACGCGATCAGTATGAGGCGATGGAACTCTGGCGCGGGTTGATCACCAATCACGATTTCATTGCTGTCGCCAGCGACAAGGATCGATCAAGTATCCGCTTCGACGACGAGCGCTACTTGAGCTACGTGCCGATCCGCCGGCCGTGGACCATGTGTGTTCAGGATCGACTGCCGCCCGGCGTCATCGGAGCATTGGTAAATCAGACGCATCTATTTCAGGATCTGTATCTCTTCATAGATGACCAACAGAAACAGATTTATGACGCAATCGACGGGCGTCGCAGCATTTCGGAGATTCTCGATCAGGTCAAACCTCAGGAAGTAACGTCACCCGCTCGAGAGTTTTTCAAACAGCTTTGGTGGTACGATCAGGTGGTATTCGATACCTCGAAGGAGTGCAAAGTATGAGCGACCGCAAATATCGTCAGCGTGGCTACATGGACAACGATCGGGAGCCGCAACGTCCGAGCCCGAAGCCGCAGCAGCAGTCACAACCGCGCGAGCGGAATGAAGGTCCGCGCTCGCCGAAGATGATGGCGTTTGGCGAGACAGTGAAGTGCTCCTCGTGCGGCGCCAAGGCGGCTCGCGCCATCACACTCGAAAGCTCGTGCGAAAACTGCAAAGGCGATCTTCACACTTGCCGCCAGTGCACTTACTTCGATCCGAATGCCCGTTTCCAATGCAGTAAACCCGTCACCGTAAAGATCGTGAACAAAAATGCCCGCAATACCTGCGAGCTCTTCGTACCGCGCACCGTCGTCGAACGCGAAACCTCCTCCGGCGCCCCGAAAGACGCTCGCCAGGCGTTCGCAAACCTGTTCAAGAAATAAGAAAAGCCGCCACGCTCGCGAGTTTTTTTATTGACTTGATCCCGCTGTCGGTGGTATTAGTTCGCGCCACGAATTAAATCGCTGTTAACTAAGAACGCCAGCTCGGAAACATAAAAGGGATACGGAAGCCGCCTCGTGAAGGTCACACCTGTGCGAAGGATCGATCTGTCTAACTTTCAGGTCGCAACGAGCGAAACTGCGCGCGACATCAATCGGCGCATCGTTCTCAATCTGATCCGAACGCACCAGCCGATTTCGCGCGCCGACCTCGCGCGCCATTCCGGTCTGCAACGAAGCACAGTCTCCGTTATCGCCGAACAGCTAATCCAGGAACGTTGGATCACCGAAGGCGCGAACGGCCATACGCCGCGAGGCCGCCGCCCGACTTTCCTGCACCTGAACAAAGAGCGCGTCGGCATCATCGGCGTCAACATTCGTCCCGTCACGACGACGCTCGCGCTTGCCGATCTCGACGCCAACTTCCTGGCGCAGGATTCACTGGCAACTCCACAAGATCCAAAACAGTTCGTCGCGGAGCTGGTGCCAAGAGTCCGTAAGCTCATGACCGCGCGAGCCGGACTGACGTGTGAAGGCATCGGCGTCAGCTTGCCCGGACGCGTCGACCTCGCCACGAAGCGATTGATCTTCGCTCCTAATCTCGGCTGGCGTGACGTCGATCTGAAAACGCCGCTCGAAAAAGCGACGCGACTACCGGTCGAGCTGGAAAATGCCGCAAATTCCTGTGCACTTTCGGAGATTTGCTTCGGCCGGCGGGCTGAAGGTCTGCGCAATCTGGTAGTCGTGACCGTGTCGGAGGGCATCGGCTGCGGGCTGATTCTCAATCATCAATTGGTCCAGGGTTCGACCGGCACGGCTGGTGAGTTCGGTCATGCCGCGCTCATCCAGGACGGGCTCGAGTGCAGTTGCGGCAATCGCGGCTGTTGGGAGATGTATGCGTCCAACTCGGCTGCCGTTCGTTATTACTCGCAAGCCACTCGCGGAGCGAAACGCCGCTCGACCGCGGACGAGCGGACGATCAGTTTTGAAAATCTGTTGCGCCTCGCGGAGCAGGGCGACAGCAAGGCCGTGGACGCGTTGCAGCAGATGGCGACGTATCTCGGCCGTGGAATAGCTCCGCTGGTTGCCGGCCTGGCGCCGGACATGATCGTCATAGTCGGCGAGGTCACGCGCGCCTGGCGTCTGGTTGGTCCGACCATCAAGGAGACGGTCAAGCAACACTCATTCACGCCGGCGGAAACGCAGCTCGTGCCGAGTGATCCGATAACTCAGCCGCGTTTGCGCGGAACAATAGCTTTGGTCTTGCTGAAACACTTCGGTGCTCCGGCTGTGGCCTGAGAATTTTCCTTTCGCTATTTTGTTGTGGGCTCGAACGAAATCCGCCAGAGCCTTCGGTTTTGAATTTTCACCCTTGTAAACGTCAACCCCGAAGAGGAGAGAGAGTCATGTTTACCTTCAAAGCCCTTCTGAAGCGAACCATGCGCAACGCAGATCAACCCAAACATTTCAGAGACGAAGAATCGTGCTCCGCGCAGCCAGCATTAAAGCGCTCTGCTCCATATCTGGCGTTTATTTTGTCAGTTATGCTTGCGCCCGCCGCTGCACGGGCGCAAGTCCTTTACGGCTCGCTCGTTGGAAACGTAACAGATAGCAACGGAGCTGCAATTACCGGGGCGAAAGTCGACATCACGAACGTCGCTACTGGCGTAATAACCACCCTCACTACTGACGAACGCGGCGCTTACGTGACTAATGATCTCCAGGTTGGCATTTACAAAGTGTCTATTTCGCGAGCGTCCTTCAAGACCACGGTCAAGGACAACCTCCGAATAGAGGCCAATAAGACCTTCCGTTTCGATGCACAACTGGAAGTTGGCGGAGTGGAGGAGACAGTTCTAGTCGCAGCCACCCAGGACGTGGCTCTGCAGACTGATCGAGGTGACGTTAACATCACTAAAACGGATCGGGAGATAAATAACCTCCCGCTATTTGGCAGTCTGGGTCGAAACTATCAGACGCTGCTCTCGTTGATTCCCGGAACCGCCAGAGGCACCGGAGGTTTTTTCATCGGTAACGGTGCTGGTGAGGATAACTCTGCCGCAGGTAATCCGCAGCGCTCGATGTCGTACAACGTCAATGGCGTTTCACGTTTGCAGAACAACACGAAGATTGATGGTTCGAGCATCATTTATCCGTGGCTGCCTGGGAACACGGTTTATGTTCCGCCGGCGGAGGCCATACAGGAAGTTAACATCGTCACCAACGCGTTCGACGCCGAGCAGGGACTCGCAGGCGGCGCGGCGGTTAACGTTACGATCAAATCAGGTGGTAATGACTTTCACGGCGTGGGCTGGGGCTATACTACGAACAGCCGGTTTCAATCGCGGAACTTCTTTCAGCCTGCAAACCAACCACAGATTCCGAAAAACATCGTAGCCCAATTTGGGTACGCATTAAGTGGGCCAGTCGTATTGCCACACTTCGGCGAGGGCGGACCAAAGGTTTGGAACGGCAAGAACAAGCTTTTCTTCTTCACCGATCTCGAGCGTACAACGCAACGTAATACAGCCGGGACTACCAGAACTATACCGCCTGTGAGCCTGCGGCCCGACGCAAACGGAAATGTCAGTTTCGTTGGGACTGGAACCACCATCTTTGATCCGACGTCGAACCCCGATCCGCGTCTGCGCACTCCATTCCCCGGCAATGTTATCCCGGCAAGCCGGATTGATATCGCTGCCCTCGAATTGATCAAACAGCTACCGCTTCCGACCGGCCCTGGGAGTACGAACAACTTCGCAAGCACCGGCACAGGTGAATTCAATCGCACGAACGTGGACGTCAAGATCAATTACGTCGGCGACGATGTCACCTTGTGGGGGCGATACAGTCGCTCGCCCACGAACATCTTCGACCCGCCCATTTTTGGAATAATCGGTGGTGGAGCCTTGAATGGAGGACAACTGGGTACTGCCCCGGGACTGGTGCAAGTGGTTGGATTCGGGGGAACGTACACCTTCTCTCCGACAGTGATCCTAGACGCCAACATTGGTTACACGCGCCAGAGACTCGGTGCAGAAAACATTGACCTCGATCAACCTTATGGATTGTCGGTTCTGAAAATTCCCGGCACCAATGGACCAGACCGGCTTCAAAATGGTTATCCGTTCTTCAATATCACTGGTTGGAACAATATAGGCAACGACAACACCGGGAACCCGTTTTTGTTCCGCGATAACCAGTATGTGGCAGCGGCGAACCTCTCGTGGATTAAAGGCGCACATTCGTTCCGTTTTGGCGGCGACTATTTGAATCCGCAGATCAACCATTTCCAACCACAGGGTGCGGCGTTTCAGACAGTCCGCGGCTCATTCCAGTTCAACGGCACTGCGACAGCATTAGAGGCATGCAACGCACCGAACACTGGGACTAGCGTGTGTCCACCGAGTGTTCCGGTACCGCCGGTGGCTGCCGCAAATGCATTTAATGCGTGGGCGCAGTTCCTGCTCGGACTGCCAAGCGGCGCCGGCAAGGCAGATCAACTTCGCAATCCTAACTCGGTGTGGTGGCAGCAATACGCCCTGTACGCCCGCGACCATTGGCAAATTGGTCGTCGTACAACATTTACCTATGGTCTCCGTTGGGAGCGCTTCCCGATTCCAAGGAAGGACCACTCCGGAATCAACCGTTTCGACCCGGCGACTGGACAAGTGATCACAGGCGGATTAGGCAATGTTCCATTTGATGGTGATGCATCTGTCGGAGCGGGTTTATTCCTGCCGCGAGTAGGCATTGCTTTTCGCCTTGACGACAAGACCGTACTTCGTGGCGGCTATGGCCAATCTTCCGACCCGAGACCGTTTCAGGACTTAAGGAATGCATATCCCATAGTCAACATCTGGTCGATGCCCGCAATCAGTTTTAACAACCTTAGTGGGACATCTGGGTTCATTCCTGTGACGACCCTCCGTCAGGGGCTCATCAACACGAGCGCTACACCGGATCTGAACAGCGGGAGTATTCCGCTTCCGCCGAACACCGGAACGACAACGTTCCCGAAAGAAGTGCAGCGGGACAGAATTCACTCGTTCAACTTTTTCATTGAACGCCAACTACCGGCCAAGTTCGTCGCTCAGGTTGGTTACGTTGGTACGCGTGCAGTAGGTCAGATGGGATTCATCAACATAAACCCGAGTGCTCCAGGAACCGCGGATGGTGGCCGCCCACTTATCGGGTTTGGGATAAATGCGGATGTTGTGAGCATCCAACCATATGGCAACACGACATATGACGGCTTGCAGGCACAACTTACGCGTCGCTGGGCCAGTTCGCTTTTTGGTCTGGCTTATACATGGTCCAAAACACTGAATTTCGCAGACAACGACCAAGGTCCCAGAATCGCATTCACGCCAGAGAAGCAACGCAACCGTGGTCCGGCCAGTTATGACCGCACGCACAATCTCCAGAGTTATTTGGTCTATGACCTGCCTTTTGGCAAAGGCCAGCGATGGGTTAATAATGGTTGGGCAAGCAAGGTCTTCGGCGGGTTCCAGGTTAGTGGCCTGATGAGCGTTATGAGCGGTCTGCCGTTCTATGTCGTCCAAAATACGGCTCCGAACCTGTTGGCTCGCGGGAGTGGCCAGGTACCGAACCAGGTGGCCCCGGAGATCACGATTTTAGGCGGCATAGGTACGCCGGCGCAGCGCGGTTCAGACGGCAGCGGACCCTGGTTTGACAATAGAGTGCTGAACGGTCCCCTGATTTTTGGAGCCACATGCACCGCGAACTGCGCCTGGGCATTAGAAAATGGCGCACGATTCGGGAGCGGGGGAAGAAACAACCTTCGAGGTCCGGATTTCTTCGAGATAGATACTACGATCTATCGCACGTTCCACTTGGGGGAGAGAGTCGAGTTCCAACTTCGCGCTGAGACGTTGAACTTACTGAACCATGCGAACTTCAACCTCCCCGACACTAATGCGAACAGCAATACATTCGGTTACATAACGCAAACGTTCGGGCCGAACCAACAACGACAGTGGCGCTTCGGAATGCGTCTCAGTTTTTGAGTCCATATGACCGCAAAGAGCTGCTTGAGCACGGATCATCCTGGGAAGGTGTTGCTGCTGCTGGTGGTTCTTTGCGGTTTCCTTTGCGTCAGTGCGAAGGCCCAGACAACTCCCGATCGTTGGATTGACTACGCCAATGGTGACTACGACATCTTCCCGAACGTCACCTACGCGAAGGCAAACAACATCGAGCTCAAACTGGATCTTTATCTTCCGAAAAACAGGACCAACCCGACTGCGACCCTGATTCTGTTTCATGGCGGTGGCTGGGTTGATGGACAAAAGGAACGCAACGTACTTTTTCTTCTTCCGTACCTCTCGCAGGGTTGGTCAGCTATCAACGTCGAATACCGCATGGGCCATCAATCGCCGCCGCCGGCGGCAGTTGAAGACTGCCGCTGCGCGCTGCGGTGGATCACTTATCATGCTCGCGACTATTCACTCGATACGTCGAAGTTTGTTGTGACGGGAACGTCTGCCGGCGGGCATCTCGCGTTGATGGCGGGGATGTTACCGGCGAACAGTGTGTTCGATCGCCAGTGTGTGATCGAAGGGAATGCGCGTTGGAACACGGCGGCCGTACCCGAAACGAAGGTGGCGGCGATTGTTAACTGGTTCGGTATCGGCGACGTCGCGGATCTGCTCGAAGGTCCGAATGCGAAGAACTACGCGCGCGAGTGGTTCGGCAGTTTGAGCAATGCGGAACAGCTTGCGAAGCAGCTTTCGCCTGTAAGTTACGTGCGTCCAGGTTTGCCGCCGATCATTACGATTCACGGCGAGAACGACGACGTCGCGCCATACAGCCATGCGGTTCGGTTGCATTCGATGTTGGATAAGGCGGGTGTTCCGAATCGGTTGGTAACGATACGCGGTCGAAAGCACGGCGGGTTCAATCGTGAAGAACTAGTGCAGAGCTATGCAGCGATTCGAGAGTTTCTTAAGAAGCAGGGCTTTTAACCACAAAAGGCACAAAAGACACAAAAGGCACAAAGGGAAGAAGTGAGAAAAGGAGAAGACTCGTCAACGGCACGAAGACCGTTCACTCCCTGCCTTATCTTTTTTGTGCTTTTTGTGCATTTTGTGCCTTTTTGTGGTGAAGTGAAGGCGGACGATGGATATCGTCTGTGGCTGCGCTACGATCAGATCCCAACACGGATTAAGTCAATTGAAGTTGAAGGCAAGTCAGCAACATTCGATGTAATTCGTGGTGAATTGTCACGGATTGTCGATCCGAAGGGCGATGTTTCAGTTGTTGTTCGAAAACTGAATGGAGTCGGTCCAGAAGGGTTTCGTATTCGCAGTGCTGGAAAGGTAGTAACAATTACGGCCGGCAGCGATATCGGCGCACTCTACGGCACGTTCCACTTTTTGCGTCTTCTGCAAACTGAACAATCGATCACTCGCTTGCAAATCGACGAAAGCCCACGGCTCAAACTGCGTCTCCTCAATCATTGGGACAATCTCGATCGCACGATCGAACGCGGTTATGCCGGTCAGTCTCTATGGAAGTGGGACGAGCTCCCGCGCCACGTCGATCCGCGACTCACTGACTACGCCCGCACCAACGCTTCGATCGGTATCAACGGCACTGTACTCAACAACGTCAACGCCAATTCGCAAATCCTCACGCGCGAATACCTCGACAAAGTCACGGCAATCGCGAATGTCTTTCGACCGTACGGGATTCGCGTGTACCTGTCAGCCCGATTCTCGGCGCCAATCGAAATCGGAAAACTGCCGACCGCCGATCCACTCGATCCGACCGTCGCCGCGTGGTGGAAACAGAAGTCCGACGAGATCTACAAACTGATCCCCGACTTCGGCGGGTTCCTCGTCAAAGCAAACAGCGAAGGGCAGCCTGGACCACGAACGTACAACCGCACGCACGCCGACGGCGCAAACATGCTCGCCGCTGCAGTCGCGCCACACGGCGGCATCGTGATGTGGCGTGCATTTGTTTACGACATGAAACCCGGTTACGACCGTGCCGGAGCAGCGTACGAAAATCTCCAGCCGTTCGACGGCAAGTTCGCTCCGAACGTGCTGCTGCAAGTGAAGAACGGCCCGGTGGATTTCCAACCGCGAGAGCCGTTTCATCCGTTGTTCGGCGGCATGCCGCGCACGCAAGTGATGCCTGAGGTGCAGATCACGCAGGAGTATCTTGGTTTCTCGAATCACTTCGTTTTTCTCGGATCGATGTGGCGCGAGTTTCTCGACTCAGACACCTTTGCGGCCGGCCGCGGTTCGACAGTGACGAAGGTCGTCGACGGATCGCTTTATCGGCAGCGCCTCACAGGAATCGCGGGCGTTGCAAATACAGGAACCGATCGCAATTGGACCGGACACGTTATGTTGCAGGCGAACTGGTACGCCTTCGGACGTTTAGCCTGGGACCCTACACTCACGTCAAAACAGATCGCCACGGAATGGACCAAAGCGACGCTTACGCGCAACCCGCGTGCGGTCGCAACGATCGTGCGAATGATGCTCGAGTCGCATGAGGCCGTCGTCGACTACATGACGCCGCTCGGTCTGCATCATCTGTTCTGGGGCGGGCACCATTACGGTCCGGCGCCATGGTGGGACACTGAGAAACGTGACGACTGGAACCCGGTCTATTATCACAAAGCTGACGGAGTGGGCATTGGATTCGATCGAACGAAGACGGGCAGCAACACGGTGAGCCAGTATCATCCGCCGGTGCGGCGGCAATTCGCGAACCTGCAAACGTGCCCGGAAAAGTTTCTGCTATGGTTTCATCATGTGCGTTGGGACCATAAGATGAGGTCGGGCCGCACCTTGTGGGACGAGTTGGCGTTGCACTATCAACGCGGCGTCGATTGGGTGCGAACGACAAAAGCAACCTGGGCAGAACTCGGAGCGATGATCGATCCGGAAACGCACGCTGCCATTACGAAGAAACTGGCGATACAAGAACGCGATGCAATCTGGTGGCGTGACTCGTGTTTGCTCTATTTTCAGACATTTGCGAAACGTCCATTGCCACCCGGAGTCGAACGTCCCGCCAAACCGTTGGCTGACTACAAAGCGAAAGCGCTTGACTGGCGATGAAAATCACCGACCTTCGCGCCACGACAGTAACCGTTCCGCTCGAGGCGCCGTTGCGCCACGCGAACGGCTGTCACTGGGGCCGATTCGTGCGCACGATCGTCGAAGTTGAAACTGACGAAGGTCTGATCGGTTTAGGAGAGATGGGCGGCGGTGGCGAGTCAGCCGAAGCCGCATTTCATGCACTCAAGAGTTATTTGATCGGACACGATCCGGCGCGCCTCGAAGAATTGCGGTTTCTGATCGCCAATCCGACGGCGTCGCTCTACAACAATCGCACGCAGATGCTGGCGGCGCTCGAGTTTGCGTGTCTCGATATTCTCGGACGAAAGTGGGGCGTGCCCATTTCCGAAATTCTCGGCGGGCGTTTGCGTGACCGCATTCCATTCGCGTCTTACCTGTTCTTTCGCTATCCGAACCCGCGCACCAAAGAAGGAGAGGTCCGAACAGTCGAGCAACTCGTCGAATCGGCAAAAACGCTGAAAGAGCTTCACGGCTTCACTTCACACAAGCTCAAGGGCGGCGTGTTTCCGCCCCGCTACGAGCTCGAGTGTTATCGCGCGCTCGCGTCTGCTCTCGACGGCGATCGCTTTCGTTTCGATCCGAATGGCGTCTGGTCCACTGAGACGTCGATCTGGTTTGGACAGCAGATCGAAGACATTCGCAACGACTATCTCGAGGATCCAGTGTTCGGCATGAACGGAATGCGGCGCGTCCGTGAGAAAGTCCGCATGCCACTCGCGACAAACACCGTCGTCGTGAATTTCGAACAACTCGCGGCGAACGTGCTGAATACGGCCGTCGACGTCGTGCTCCTGGACACGACGTTTTGGGGCGGCATTCGCCCGTGCGTAAAAGCCGCCGGCATCTGTGAAGCGTTTCAACTCGGCGTCGCAGTCCATTCTTCCGGCGAGCTCGGAATACAGTTGGCGACGATGCTGCATCTCGGCGCGGTGATTCCGAACCTGTCGTTTGCCGCGGACGCCCATTACCATCATCTGACTGACGACGTCATCCAGGGTGGCAAGCTGAAATACGAGGACGGAGCGATCGTGGTGCCCACCGGGCCGGGTCTTGGTGTTAAGCTGGATCGCGATAAGGTTGCTGAATATCGCGAGTTGTATCGTCGTTTGGGTTCGTATCCGTACGATCAGGATCCGCTGAGGCCAGGTTGGACACCCACGATCCCCAATGATCGTTGGGCCGATCCGTTGGCCGCGCGCATACCCGACGTGCCGTTCTAGAGAAGCTTATGTTTACTGAAACTCCCGCAAAACCGGCGGAATTGTTGACGGACGCCGCAGAGCTCCGTGCCCAGGTTGAGAAAATCATGAACTCGACGGAGGTGATGGATGTACACACGCATCTGTTTCCTCCGGAGTTCAATCGTCTGTGTCTGTTCGGCATTGATGAACTACTGACCTATCATTACCTGACAGCCGAAGCATTCCGTTCGGCGAAGATCTCGCACGATCGGTTCTGGCGCATGTCCAAGACGGACCAGGCGGACCTTGTCTGGAAGACGTTGTTTGTTGAGAACGTGCCCACCTCTGAAGCGACGCGCGGAGTGATTTCAGTGCTCGGCGCTTTTGGTATCGACACTCGCGCCAGAGATCTGAAAGAAGCGCGCGAGTTCTTCAATTCGCGAAGCTTGCCCGAACACGTCGATCACGTTTTTGAACTCGCGCGTGTAAGCGGCGTTGTGATGACGAACGATCCGTTCGACGAAGCGGAAGACGAGATCTGGCAAAACCAGATCGACGTTGATTCGCGTTTCAAGTCGTCGCTAAGGTTGGACCGGTTGCTGAACAACCGGGAGATCGACATCTCTTCGAAAACGGAGTTGCGACGCTCGCTAAGCAAGTGGATTCAGCGGATGAATCCGGTGTACATGGGCGTGTCTCTGCCGGCGGATTTCAAGTTCCCGGCTGATGACACGCGCGACCGTTTGCTGCGCGAAGTGGTTTTGCCCGCCGCGAAAGAGCATGGCCTTGCGGTGACGTTGATGGTTGGCGTCCGCAGACGCGTCAATCCGAACCTGCGAGATGCCGGCGATGGTATGGGCCGCGCTGATGTGACGGCGATCGAGCGTCTCTGCGCCGAGTATCCCGAAATCAAGTTTCTGGCGACGTTTCTTTCACGAGAGAACCAGCACGAGTTGTGCGTCGCGTCGCGGAAGTTTCCGAACCTGATGCCGTTTGGTTGTTGGTGGTTTCTAAACAACCCGTCGATCGTGTCGGAGATCACGCGCGAGCGGCTGGAGCTGCTGGGCCCGAGCTTCATTCCGCAGCATTCCGACGCGCGCGTTCTCGAGCAACTGATTTACAAGTGGCGACACTCGCGTAAAGAGATCGCCGATGCGCTCTACAATTCGTACGCGCTGCTGTTGCATAGCGGCCGTGCGGTAACGACGGCCGAGATTGCGCGTGATGTGCGCCGGCTGTTCTCGGGAAACTTTGCTGAAGCGATCGGGTCTTGAAATAAACTTCAACTAAAGAAGAAAGGGAACTAATTGCTCGATGAAGAAGAGAGCTTTTAGCATTAGTCTTTGTGTTGCCATAATCTCAGCTTTCTGGTTGCCTGTTGCCCAAATGAGCACGCAAAGCGATCAACCGGCCTATAAAAATCCACGTCTGCCGCTGGAACGGCGCGTCGCCGATCTACTCTCGCGCATGACGCTCGAAGAAAAAGTTGCGCAACTGGTCTGTCTCTGGGGCAGCCGCCCGCAAGTCAATCCGCAAACTAATTTCGCGACCGATCGCGGTGACTTTTCTCCGGCAAAAGCGGCGGAAGTCATGAAATACGGGATCGGGCAGATAGCCCGGCAAAGAGAACGTAAAGATCCCCGCCAGGGGGCGACGTTCGCCAACGCAGTGCAGAAGTGGTTGATCGAAAACACGCGGCTCGGCATTCCCGCGATCCTTCACGACGAGATACTTCACGGCCACATGGCCAAGGGCAGCACGAGTTTCCCGCAGCCGATCGCACTCGCCACGACGTGGGACCCGGAGTTCATCTCGAAAGTGTTTACGGCGGGCGCGATGGAAACGCGCGCACGCGGAAGTCACCAGGTGCTTGGTCCAAACCTCGACCTGGCGCGCGACGCTCGCTGGGGAAGAACCGAAGAGACGTACGGCGAAGATCCATATCTGACTTCGCGCATGGCCGTGGCGATCGTGCGCGCGTTGCAGGGACCAGGACCAGGCGTCGACGGCGATCACGTCATCGCCACCGCCAAACACTTCGCGGCTCACGGCCAGCCGGAGAGTGGCACCAACATCGCGCCAGTGAATTTTTCAGAGCGAACCTTGCGCGAATATTTTTTGCCGAGCTTCAAAGCAGCGGTGACTGAGGCCGGCATCATGAGCGTGATGCCTTCGTACAACGAAATCGACGGTGTGCCTTCTCACGCAAACCACTGGTTACTGCAAAAACTGCTGCGCGAAGAGTGGGGCTTCGAAGGTCACGTCGTCTCTGACTACTACGCGATTCCGCAGATGATGGATCTGCATCGCATCGCGTCTGACAAAGCGGCGACGGCGAAGCTGGCGATCGAGGCCGGCGTTGACACCGAACTTCCGGATCCCGATTCGTTTCCGGTTCTCTTGAAGTTAGTGAAAGAGGGACAGGTTTCCGAAGCGACGCTCAACAAAGCGGTCGCGCGAAACCTGCGCGCGAAGTTTCTACTGGGACTTTTTGAGAACCCGTACGTCGACGTCGAGCGCACGGTGCGGATCACGAATTCGAAAGAGCATCAGGCGCTGGCGGCTGAGGCCGCGCGCAGATCGATCACGCTTTTGAAGAACCAGAACAACCTGCTGCCGTTGAATCGGAATACGTTGAAATCGATCGCTGTCATTGGTCCAAATGCGGCGCAGGTGCATCTCGGCGGTTACAGTGATGAACCGGGACGCGGCGTCAGTGTGCTTCAGGGAATCAAAGACAAGGTGGGCAGCTCGATCAAAGTCGTGTACGCCGAGGGTTGCAAGATAACTAAAGAAGGCGGCGATTGGTTCGCCGACACAGCTACACTCAGCGATCCGGTCGAAGATCGAAAGTTGATCGCCGAAGCGGTGCAAGTGGCAAAAACCGCCGACGTCGCGCTGCTGGTACTCGGCGGCAATGAAGACACGAACAAAGAAGGTTGGGCCGATAATCATCTCGGCGATCGCGACAGTCTCGAGTTGTTCGGGCGGCAAAACGATCTCGTAAAAGCGATTCTCGAGACCGGAAAACCGGCGATAGTTCTGCTCATCAACAGTGGTCCGCTGTCGATCAACTACATCGCCGAAAACGTGCCGGCGATTCTCGAAGGTTTCTATCTAGGGCAGGAGACAGGAGTTGGCGTCGCCGATGTTTTGTTTGGCGATTACAACCCGGCGGGCAAACTCACGATCAGTTTTCCGCGCTCGGTGGGCCAGTTGCCGCTTTACTACAACCGGAAACCGACTGCTCGTCGCGGCTATCTGTTCGCGAACAAGGAACCCTTGTTTCCGTTCGGGTTTGGGCTAAGCTATACGACGTTTGCATATTCCAATTTGAAGGTTACTCCGGCGAAGATCGGCGTGGCGGACAAAGCGACGGTCAGCGTTACGGTCGCCAACACAGGCAGCCGCGCCGGCGACGAGAGCGTTCAACTGTACATTCGCGATCTCGTAAGCTCCGTTACGCGGCCAGTCATGGAGCTTAAAGACTTCAAGCGCATCTCGCTGGGACCGGGCGAGAGCAAGACAGTCGAGTTTGTCATTACGCCCGACAAACTTTCGTTTTTGGATCTGAATATGAAGAGCGTCGTCGAGCCGGGTTGGTTCGATATTATGGTCGGAACGAGCTCAGCAAAATATGAGACAGTCAAACTTGAAGTCACGGCGAAGTAGTTCCACGCGCACGTGCGTGGTCCTATGCCTGCTCTGCATCGTTTCGTTGGGCTTCCCTTCGACGGTGGAGAAACAGAAGCTGCTGAAGGACGTCTTCAAAGATGACTTTAGAATCGGCGCGGCGCTGAACCGCCGGCAGTTCTTTGAAGAAGACGCTCGCGGCGCTGAGATCGTCCGCAATCACTTCAACTCGATCACGCCGGAGAACATCCTGAAGTGGGCGCTCGTCCATCCGCAGCCGCAGAGATACGAATTTGCCGCGCCCGACCGTTTCGTCGAGTTTGGCGAGAAGCACGGCATGTTCATCGTGGGCCACACGCTGGTTTGGCACAACCAAACGCCGCGCTGGGTATTTGAAGACGAACAAGGAAAACCGCTCAGCCGCGAAGCTCTGCTGAGCCGGATGCGCGAGCACATCTTCACCGTCGTAAGCCGGTATAAAGGAAGGATCAAAGGTTGGGACGTCGTCAACGAAGCCTTGAATCAGGACGGAACGATGCGCCCATCGCCGTGGTTCAAGATCATCGGCGAAGACTACCTGGCGCAGGCTTTCCGTTTTGCACACGAAGCCGATCCCGATGCGGAGCTCTATTACAACGACTATGATTTGGAACTGCCTGCGAAGCGCAAAGCCGCGGTTGAACTGATGAAGAAACTCCAGAGTGCCGGAGTTCCGCTCGCAGGCGTCGGGTTGCAAAATCACAACCAGATGGACTGGCCTTCAATCGAGGATGAAGAGGCGACCATCGAGGCGTTCGCAAAACTGGGTTTGAAAGTACACATTACGGAGCTCGACGTCGACGTTCTTCCGCGCACAACCAAGCCGGGCGCCGATTACGCGGTTGATATCGCGCCGACGCCGCAGTTGAATCCTTATACTGCGGGCTTTCCGGAATCGGCACAGGCTGCACAGGCGCGCCGTTATGCCGATCTGTTTCGCATTTACCTTAAACACCGCGACGTGGTCGAGCGTGTAACTTTTTGGGGAGTCGCCGACGGAGATTCGTGGTTGAATAACTGGCCTATCAAGGGACGAACAAATTATCCGTTGCTCTTCGATCGATTGGGTCAACCTAAGCCCGCGTTCCAGGCAATAGTCGACGCGCGGGCCCGCGACAGCAATAACGGAGGGAAGAAATGACAAATAATAACTATCAACCAAAACCCGAACATAAATTCACTTTTGGTCTGTGGACCGTCGGCAACCGCGGACGCGATCCGTTTGGCGACGCGACGCGCCCGAGTATTAGTCCGGTAAATATCGTGAAGCGTTTGAGTGAGCTGGGCGCTTACGGCGTGAATCTTCATGACAACGATCTCGTTCCGATCGACGCGAATGCGAATGAACGCGATCGCATCGTGCGGGAGTTCAAGCAGGCGCTTGACGATTGCGGCATGAAAGTGCCGATGGCCACCACGAACCTCTTTTACGATCCTGTTTTTAAAGACGGCGCGTTTACGTCGAGCGATCCGCGAGTGCGGCTGTACGCGTTGCAGAAGACGATGCGATCGATGGATCTCGGCGCGGAACTGGGCGCGCGCATCTACGTTTTCTGGGGCGGCCGCGAAGGCGCTGAAGTCGACGCCGCCAAAGATCCGCGCGAGGCCCTGAAGTGGAACCGCGAAGCGCTCAACTTTCTTTGCGAATACTCGATCGATCAGGGCTACGGCTTCCGTTTCGCGCTGGAAGCGAAACCGAACGAGCCGCGCGGCGACATCTATCTGCCGACGACCGGAGCGATGCTCGGCTTTATCGCCACTCTCGATCATCCCGACATGGTCGGCGTCAATCCGGAGGTCGGACACGAACAGATGTCGGGCCTGAACTTCTATCACGTCGTGGCGCAGGCGATTGAAGCAGGGAAACTGTTTCACATCGATCTCAACGATCAAAAGGGACCGCGGTTCGATCAGGATCTGCGTTTCGGTTCGGAGTCGATCAAGAACCTCTTTTTTTTGGTGCGGCTGCTCGAGTCGTCCTACGATGGTCCACGTCACTTCGATGCCCATTCGTATCGCAGTGAGAACGAAGAAGGCGTTTGGACCTTTGCGGCCGGCTGCATGAGGAATTATCTGATCCTGAAAGAGAAAGCGCGGCAGTTTGACGGCGACGACGAGGTGCAGGCGCTGCTGGCAGAGATACGCAACGGTTCCGGTGACCACGAGGAACTGCTCGGGCCGTACACCACGGACAAGGCGAAGCGAGTGAAAGAGCTTTCGCTCGATCGCAACGAGTTGGCCGGCAAACCTTTACCTTATGAACGCCTGGACCAGTTAACGGTAGATATCTTGTTAGGTGTGCGCTAAAAGATGAAAACCATTTCTGCGTTATCCGTGTTCCTCTTGCTCGCGGTCATTGTAAACACCGCCACAACACAGTCTCTTCCTCCTTACAAAAACCCCAATCTGCCGATTGAGCAGCGCGTCAACGATCTCGTATCACGCATGACCCTGGAAGAGAAGATCGGGCAGATGGTGAACAATACGCCGGCGATCGAACGCCTGGGTGTGCCTGCTCACGACTACTGGAACGAAGCGCTGCACGGCGTGGCCCGATCCGGTGTTGCGACTGTGTTTCCACAGGCCATCGGCCTCGCAGCTACCTGGGACACGGAACTGATGCACAACGTCGCCGACGTCATCTCGACCGAGGCACGCGCTAAGCATCATGAGTATGCGCGCAATAAACAATTCGGCCGTTATCAGGGCCTGACTTTCTGGAGCCCCAATATCAACATCTTTCGTGATCCGCGTTGGGGGCGCGGACAGGAGACATACGGCGAGGATCCTTATCTCACCGGGAAGATGGGAGTTGAGTTCGTCAAAGGATTGCAGGGAAACGATCCGCGCTACTTCAAAGTGATCGCGACGCCGAAACACTACGCCGTACACAGCGGCCCGGAGCCTGAACGTCATGCCTTTGACGCCATCGCTTCTGAACGAGATCTGCGCGAGACTTATCTGCCTGCCTTTCGCGAAACGATTCTCGAGGGCAAGGCTTATTCGGTGATGTGCGCCTACAACCGCACCAATGGTGAGCCGTGTTGCGCTAATAAGAAGTTGATGGTCGATATCCTGCGCGGCGAGTGGGGCTTTCCTGGTTTCGTGGTCTCTGACTGCGGTGCGATTTACGACATCTGGAAGTTTCACAAGTATGTTCCGACGGAAATGGAAGCTTCGGTGCTCGGCGTTAAAGCGGGTACGGATCTGACGTGCGGCGCCGAATATCCGACCCTGGTCGAAGCTGTGAAGAAGGGATTGATCAGTGAAGCCGAGATCGATACGTCAGTGAAGCGTCTCCTGACTGCTCGCTTTCGGCTGGGCCAGTTTGATCCGCCGGAGATGGTTGCGTACGCCCGCATTCCGTTTTCGCAGAACGATACTGACGAGCATCGCCAACTCGCGTTGCAGACTGCGCGTGAGTCGATTGTTCTTTTGAAGAACGCGAATCGCACGTTGCCGCTGAAGAAGGACGTGAAGAGCATTGCCGTCATTGGGCCAAACGCCGATTCGCCGGAGGTCTTGTGGGGCAACTACAACGGTCACGCGTCACGCTTGTATACACCACTCGCGGGAATCCGAAACGCGGTCTCAAAAAACACGAAAGTAGTCTACGCGCTCGGCTCCACACTTGCCGGTGAACCAGTGGTGCCGGTCCCTGCTTCCGCGTTGACCGTGAATGGAACTGACCCCGGTGTGAAGGCGGAGTATTTCAACAACCAGGAACTGCGTGGTCCAGCGGCAACTGTCCGGACTGATCCGCGCATTGACTTCGATTGGGGACGTTACAACCCGACGCCGGAGTTGACTGGAAACAATTTTTCCGTTCGCTGGACGGGCAAACTCAAGGCCCCGGAATCAGGAAACTACACACTCGGATTCACAGCCGACGACGGGGCACGGCTGTACATCGATGGGAAACTCCTGGTCGATGCGTGGGCCAGTAATCCGACGAAGACCGTCACCAAAGAAATCGCTCTCGAAGCCGGTCGCAGTTATGACCTGCGCATGGAGTACTTCCAGTATCAACGCGAGAACATTGCCAAACTCGTTTGGTCGTACCCAGGGATGCGCGAGCGGCTGATGGAAGAAGCTGTGACGGCAGCGCGTGAATCAGACGTAAGCGTTTTAGTGCTGGGGATTTCGGCAAGGCTCGAAGGCGAAGAAATGCCGGTACACGTCGAAGGTTTTCGTGGTGGTGATCGAACGGATCTCTCGCTGCCGAAATCACAGGAAGCTTTGCTGAAAGCAGTGACGGCAACCGGCAAGCCCGTCGTCGTCGTGTTGCTGAGCGGCAGTGCGCTGGCGGCGAACTGGGCGAACGATAACGTGCCCGCGATCTTGCACGCGTGGTATCCGGGCGGCGAGGGCGGGACGGCCATCGCCGACGTGCTGTTTGGTAACTACAACCCCGCGGGACGATTGCCGGTCACGTTTTATAAGTCGGTGGACCAGTTACCGCCGTTTACGGACTACGGCATGGCGGGCCGCACGTACCGGTACTTCAAAGGCGAGCCGCTTTACCCGTTCGGCTTTGGGTTGAGCTATACGAAATTCGATTACGACAATCTGCGGTTCAGCGCGAAGTCTGTGAAGGCCGGCGAACCGATGAAGGTGAGTGTTGACGTTAAGAACGCAGGTCAGATGGCCGGCGATGAAGTGGTCCAGTTGTATCTGACGGACGTTGCGGCGTCTGCGCCGGTGCCGATACGGACGTTGGTCGGGTTCGACCGTATCACGCTCCAGCGCGGCGAGAAGCGCACGGTGACGTTTACGATCACGCCGCGCCAGATGTCGCTGATCGATGACGGAGGGAAACGCGTGATCGAACCGGGTGAGTTTGCGATCAGCGTGGGCGGCGGTCAGGTTGGGCTAACAGGAAAATTCTCAGTTGCCGGTGAGAAGACCGATGTTGCTGAACGTTAGCCACAAAAAGGCACAAAAAACACAAAAGGCACAAAGCAAGGAAACAGTAGGAAGACCGTTAACAGGCTCAGTTTCTTCTTTGTGCCTTTTTGCGGTCAATGAGGCTCACGCTAGAACACGAGTTTCATTTAATCAGAACTGGCAGTTTCGTTTAGGTGATGCATCGTGGCGGCAACTGAATGAGGTGATGGAGCAACGAACGGGTGCGGAGGGTGGAAAAATCAGCCGAAAGTTGGTTGCCATCGTGCGCAATCTGGATAAAACTCGGCCGATCACCTCGGCGTGCAACACTTTTAATCTCGAAAACACCGTTCTCACCGAAGGTGATATCGATCTCGTGGGTCCGAACTACAACCAGGCTAAGTCCGCACAGTTTCAGGAGATGTTTCCACGCCGTCCGTTCATTTGGGCCGAAACGAATTCCGCCGTGGCGACGCGCGGCAGCTATACGATGCCCGCGGATGAGGTCCGTCATTGGCCCAGGCAAAAGGAAGAGATCCTGAAGCTCGGCCCTGACTACCAGTGCTCCGCGTACGACAACTCCACCGCGCCCTGGGGTTCGACTCACGAAGAGACGTGGAACATCGTAAAGAAGAACGACTTCATCTCGGGAATGTATATCTGGACCGGATGGGATTACATCGGCGAGCCGACGCCGTTTCCGTGGGCAAGAACGGTCAGATCGTTCTGACGAAGGAGATTCGAACCGCCGAGGCGCCTGCCCGAATCGAGCTGATCCCCGACCGCAAGACGATCAAAGCCGATGGCGTGGATCTCTCGTTCGTCACCGTGAAAGTCGTCGATAAGAATGGAACGGTTGTTCCGTACGCCGACAACCTGATCAAGTTTGAAATAAGCGGCGCGGGCTTCATTGCCGGCGTCGACAACGGGAACCAGATCAGTCACGAATCATTCAAGGGAAAACAGCGCAAGGCGTTTCACGGACTGGCGCTGGCGATTGTCCAGGCGAAAATGAAACCCGGCCGGATCGTTTTGAGAGCAACGGCTGGAGATTTATTCCCGGTTCATGCGTCATCAATGCGAGGTGAATTTGAACCTTTTCGCGGCGGCAGGTTTTGGGCTAGACTCTGCATCGCCGCTCACGCATTAGCCCAAGTACGAAATAAGGAAGGTCGAGATGTCCGCAACCGCCCACCCGGCGATTGGTTCGATCACCAGTCCCGGTATTTATGAGAAGCTGAACAGCGTTTGGCACCGGCGAGCACTTCATGTGTTTACGTTCATCGTGTTGGCACACTGGGCCGAGCACCTGACGCAGGCGTATCAGATTTACGTGCTGGGTTGGCCGCGGCCGAAGGCTGGAGGTTTCCTCGGTCTGTTCTTTCCCTGGCTCGTGAGCTCCGAGGTCTTGCATTACGGCTACGCGATCGTGATGCTGATCGGAATCTTCATGTTCCGCAAGGGCTTCACGGGTACTTCTCGTACATGGTGGACGGTGGCGCTCGTCATTCAATTCTGGCATCACATCGAGCACGCGGTTTTGCAATGGCAAGCCCTAACCGGTCACTACTGGTTCGGCTCACCCGTGCCGGTGAGTTTCCTGCAACTGGCGTTTCCGAGGTTTCGGGTCGAGATACATCTCTTCTACAACGCAATCGTATTCATGCCGATGGTAATCGCGATGTACTACCACATGTTTCCGCCCCGAGGAGAAGAACAGGCCGCGTGTAGCTGCGCGCTGCGCCACGAGACATCGCCTGCCGTTGCAGCCTGAGCTGTGCTCTTAAAACGCAACTCATTCATCGCTCTTTGTGCCTGCCTGCTGTTTGCGCAAGCATGCAGGCAGAAGAACGTGCCGGCGGCTGAGCTCAACCTTGATCACCAGATCTCTCCACAACCGCCGCGAGTCGGCCCGGTGGCGATCACGTTGCGGATCACGGATGCCTCAGGAAAGCCCGTAACCGGGGCTCGCATTTCAATTGAAGGAAACATGTCGCACGCCGGCATGACACCCGTATTTGCGGAGGCAAGTGAGACCGGCGACGGACGTTATCGGGCGATGATGGAGCTTTCGATGGCGGGCGACTGGATCATTGTCGCGCGAGCGACTTTGCAGAATGGGCGAAAGATAGAACATCAGTTTGAAATCAATGGAGTTGCTCCGTAGTAGGCATTCAGGTTCGTTCGATCTCCTGCGCGTTCCGTTGATTGGCAGCGTGCTTCGTTGGCGGCACGCGCGAACGTTGCTTCAGATCCCGGTATTCATCGTCAGCGCGGCCATGATTCTTCATGGGCTTTTTGGTCCAACATTGGCGCCGAAGAACGTCGCCACGACGTTTACGTGGGTACACTTTCGCGGCGCACTCGTTTTTGTACTGCTGTTCGCCGGAAACTTTTTTTGTCTCGCCTGCCCGTTCATGCTGGTGCGAAACCTGGCGCGTAAGTTTGTTCGTCCAGTACGAAACTGGCCGCGCCAACTGCGCACCAAGTGGCTTTCGATCGGCCTGCTGATCGCAATGCTCTTCTTCTACGAATGGTTCGATCTGTGGGCTTCGCCGTGGTGGACCGCGTGGCTGATCGTCAGCTACTTCGCGGCGGCGGTGTTGATCGACTCGATCTTCAAACACGCAACCTTCTGCAAGTTTCTGTGTCCGATCGGACAGTTCAACTTCGTCGCTTCAACTGCTTCGCCGATGGAAGTCGCCGTGCGGAACCACGACGTTTGCGATGCGTGCAGGACGAAAGACTGCATTCGCGGAGTGCGCGAATCAGAAGTGCCGCCAGTAGTGATTCAACGCGGGTGCGAACTCGCTTTGTTCCAACCGCGCAAGGTCGGCAATATGGATTGCACGTTTTGTCTCGATTGTGTACAGGCGTGCCCGTACGACAACGTCGGCATCATCACGCGGGTCCCGGCCGCTGAACTGATAAGCGATCCGATGCGCTCAGGGCTCGGCGTTTTGTCGAAACGAAAAGATCTCGCAGCGCTCGTGCTCGTGTTTACCTTCGGCGCGCTGCTGAACGCATTCGGTATGGTCAGTCCGGTTTACGCGCTGGAGAACTGGTTGGCGAATCGGTTGGGAGCCGGTTCCGAGTTGCCGGTGTTGGCGGTCGTGTTTGGTATTTTCCTCGTCTGCGAGCCGCTGCTCCTGATCGGCGCGGCCGCGTGGGTCGCGCGCGTGTGGGGCGGCAGCCGGAGATCGTTGGTGTCGCTCGCGGTGCGTTACTCGTATTCACTGGCGCCGCTCGGCTTCAGCATCTGGCTGGCCCATTTTGGTTTTCACTTTCTGACTGGTCTGTACACGCTCGTTCCGGTAACGCAGGCTGCTGTCGCCGAGTTGGGTTGGGCGATCCTGGGCCAGCCTCAATGGGGTGCGCCGGGTCTGGCGCCGAATCTGGTGCAACTGTTTGAGTTTGGTTTCATCGTTCTTGGCTTGTTCGGATCGCTACTGGTAAGTTACGCAGTCGCCGCGACGGAAGAGGTGGCCCACCCGACGCGCGTTTTTATTCCCTGGGCTTTAGTGTCGTTGCTCGTCGCCGGCGCGGCGTTCTGGTTGATGTCGCAGCCGATGGAAATGCGAGGAGTCGTTCTTGGCAGCGGTTGAGAGTGGTTTCGGAATGAGGTCACATCGTGCAAGATATGCGCTGCCGCTGGTCATCATTTTATTTTTTGTAAAGTCTGTAAACGCTCACGAGGGACCTCCGTTTCCGCTCTTTGTGGATCGGAAAGTTGATCCGTACGTCGTTTCTGTCTGGACGGATCCGGACGTTGGCGAGGCGCTGTTTTTTGTGATCGTGAACGCCCCGCAATTGTCGCCGGACTTGCGTGTTCAAGTCGGCGTGCAACCGGTGAGCGGCCGCGTGGGCGAGACTTTCTACGCGGCGGAACGCGAGAACTTGCAGGGGCAGGTGCAATATCGCGCGCAGGTACACTTCGACTCGCAGGAGTTCTGGAACGTGCGCGTGCGATTGGTGAGCGCGCAGGGAAACGCTGAGACCCTTGAAGTGGTCGAAGCGACTCCGCCGGGCTACGGCCGCTGGGACTTGTTGATCTACCTGCTGCCGTTTTTGGCAATCGGAACGTTGTGGGCCATCGCGATGGTCCGCAAGACCCGGCAACGAACTGAGCCACAAAGAGGCACAAAAGACACAAGGCAGAGCACTGGAGGAGGGCATGTCTAATTTCTTCAACTGGATCACTGCCAATCGCAAACTCGTCTGGCTCGCCGTCTTCGTGTTGGCGCTGGCCGTGCTCGCGATTGTTTTGACGCCCGTTTTCCTGATCGCGCCCTTCAAAGCACAAACGCCGCGCACGATGCAGGTCTCCTTCCTGATGCGCCGCTGGTCGCCGTTGTTGACGTTAGCGGCTTCGGCACTCCTGCTCGCGTTCTCGGTCGGTTTGTGGCGAGGCGGCCGATGGTGGAGTCGAGCTGCGCTGGTGATTCTTTTTCTGCCGGTGCTCGCGGCGACGTGGCTGGCGCGACAGAACCACTTCGAGTGGATGTTCAATCCACTGCCGAATCCGGCGTACGCGAAAGCGAGCGAGGCGTCGTTCGTTAATAACGACGATCGAGTCTTAGCGGTAACGATCGGCGGCGAGTCGGTCGCCTATCCGATCAGAACCATGGCCTATCATCACCTGGTGCAGGACACGGTCGGCGGCACGCCGATCGTGGCGACCTATTGAACGCTCTGTCACACCGGTCTGGTGTGGGAGTCGACAGTAGATGGGCGGGTGCTGCACTTCCGTCTTGCGGGTATCAACAACCAGAACTTCATCATGCGAGATGAAGAAACGGGGACGTGGTGGCAGCAAGTAAGCGGCAAAGCGGTCGATGGTCCATTGAAGGGCCATCAGCTCAAGAAAGTTTTTCACGACGAGCTTTCGTTCGCGATCTGGAAAAGTGAGAAGCCGGACGGGCGCGTGCTCAGGCCCGACGAAAAGATCGCGGCGGCAAACGATTACGCGCCCGCCGATTGGGAGGCGCGCGTCGGCAAGATGCGCGTGGTCGAAGGCACTGACGTCGATCAACGGCTCGCGCCACGAACTCTTGTGCTCGGCATTGAAGTCGGCGACAAATCAGCGGCGTATCCTTTGTCCGCGTTGCAGAAGCAGAGTCCGATCATGGATATGGTTGGTTCGACGCCCATCATGCTGCTGCTCGGTGATGACAAGCGATCCGTGCGCGCCTTCGAACGCACAGTCGATGGACGGCGGCTGGAGTTTTTTCAAAAGACAGATGCGGGATTTCAGTTAGTGGACGCCGAAACCAGCAGCACGTGGAACTTCGAAGGCAAAGCCACCAGCGGCCCGCTTGCGGGGAAGCAACTGAAGAAGATTTTCGTGTTGGAAGACTACTGGTTTGACTGGCGGCTCTATCATCCGGACACGGCCGTTTACGACCTCGGTCCGCGTTAACTTCGTTGCACGAGGCAAAGAATGAGATCAGCAAATCTGGTTTTTCTGTTCGTCATCGTTGCTCTATTTCCTGCGGTTGTTCACGCGCAAGTTCTCGGCGATCCGGTAGACGTCGCTCAGGATTTTCAGAAAATGGAGAACGTCTACTTCATCGGCGCCAAGGTCACTTCATTCGACACTGCAACCGGCCAGGGCAATTTGCAGTGGGACCGCTATTGGCGGAATACAACGTTATCGTTCAACAAGATCGACGTCGGTTTCGTGCGTGGACGCGGCACTGAGTTTCCCGGCACTGAATACGATCCGGATCCCACGTTGCCGTTTGCGATCAGCTTCGTGAGTCCGCGCACGGTGCGTCTGCGTCTTTCCACGCGAGCAGTGCCAATGACCGACGGCCAGTCGCTGATGCTCGCCGGTCCGGTACCAAAAGATTCTTCGTGGCGAGTTGAACAGAACGATCGCGAGATCGTCTATACGAGCACGCACGGGCGCGTGAAGATCATCAAGCAACCGTGGCACGTGGAGATCTACGACGCGCGCGGACGACTGTTGACGCGCACACAGAACCTCGGCGACCCAAACACCTTCTTCGTTCCAGTCCCATTCTCCTTTGTGCGTCGCTCCAGCGATTTGGCGCGCCGCATCGCCGCGACTTTCGAGCTCCAGCACGACGAGAAGATATTCGGCTGCGGCGAATCGTTTACGCGATTCGACAAACGCGGACAACGAGTTCTCGTCTCAACGCGCGACGGCATGGGCACGCAGAGCGAATTGATGTACAAGCCGATCCCGTTCTTTTTGAGCAATAACGGTTACGGCATGTTTGTCCACACGAGTGCGCCGTTAACGTTCGATTTCGGCAAAAACTACGACGCGCACAACGTGATCTATTCAGGCGACGAGAACCTCGATCTGTTCATCTTCCTCGGCGAGCCGAAAGATATTCTTTCCGAGTACACGGCCCTGACCGGCCGCAGCCCGGTGCCGCCGCTGTGGTCCTTTGGCTTCTGGATGAGCAGGATCACATACAACTCTGAGGACCAGGTGCGTCAGGTGGCCCAACAGTTGAGATCGCATCAGATCCCGACCGACGTCATCCATCTCGACACCGGCTGGTTCGAGACTGACTGGCGCAGCGATTATCGCTTTTCAACCTCGCGCTTCCGCGATCCGGCAAAGATGATCGCCGATTTAAAGCAGCAGGGGTTTCATATCAGCCTGTGGCAATACACGTACATGACGAGGAAGAACGAACTGTGGAAAGAGATGGTTGAGAAGGGATACTACGTCAGGAACGATAGCGGCCGACTACCGCCGGAGGACGCTACGATCGACATGACAAATCCCGAGGCGGTCAAGTGGTATCAAAACAAACTGCGAGATCTGCTCAAGCTCGGCGTCGGCGCGATCAAGGTCGACTTCGGCGAGGGCGCGCCGCTAACGGGCCAATACATGTCGGGAATGAGTGGCTGGTACGAACACAATCTGTATCCTCTGCGTTACAACAAGGCTGTGGCTGAGGTCACGAAAGAGGTGACTGGCGATGACGTGATCTGGGCCCGCAGTACCTGGGCCGGCAGTCAACGGTATCCCCTGCACTGGGGCGGCGACGCGGAGAATACCGACTCTGCTATGGCGGCTGAGTTACGCGGCGGTCTGTCGTTGGGTCTGTCAGGTTTCACCTACTGGAGTCACGATGTCGGCGGCTTTGTGCAGAAACCGGCGCGCGATCTTTATCGTCGCTGGATGGCCTGGGGAGTGTTGACCTCGCACACGCGAGCGCATGGCGCACCGCCGCGCGAGCCGTGGGAATATGACGACGCGCTCAACACGGATTTTCAAAGAGCGTTGGGTTTGCGCTACTCGTTGATGCCGTACATCTATGCGCAGGCGAAGGATTCCTCGGCGCGTGGTTTCCCGATGCTGCGGCCGCTGTTCTTCGAGTTTCCAAACGATCCTGGATCGTGGACCATCGACGACCAGTACATGTTCGGAACGGACTTGCTGGTGGCGCCGCTGTTTGCGAGTGTCGATCGGCGCAAGGTCTATATACCGCCGGGCACATGGATCGATTATCAGAGCGGCCGTGTTTATGAAGGCGCTGCCTGGCGCGAGATTCCGGCGGGTCAGATTCCGATCGTGCTGCTGGTGAAGAACCATTCGGTGTTGCCGCATATCAAGGTGGCCCAGAACACGAAAGACATGGACTGGAACAACGTCGAGCTCCGCGTCTTCAGCACGGACAACGCTGCGGTGAATGGCTTGTTCACGAGACCGGACAGCGGTCTGCAAAAGCTCTCATTGGTTTCTCGCGCTCGCACCTTTGCATTAAGCGAAGATCCGCAAGCCGGAAAAGTGAAGTGGGACATCAAGGTGCAGAACGTCGTGCGATGAAGAAGATCACGCGGCGGAAGTTCCTTGCAGATGCTGGCGTTTCCGCGGCGACGTTGCCATTTGCGGCTTCGATCTTGAACGCGGATTCATCGGACTCGCTTGTTTTGTGGTACGACCGGCCCGCGCAGGAGTGGACCGAAGCGCTGCCGATCGGCAACGGACGGTTAGGCGCCATGATCTTCGGTGGTCCAGCCGCCGAGCAACTCCAGCTCAACGAAGATACGCTTTACGCCGGCTCTCCTTACGATCCAAACAATCCCGAAGCACTGAAGGCGCTGCCCGAGGCGCGGCGTCTGATCTTCGAAGGCAAGTACAAGGAAGCGCACGATCTGGTGGGCGCAAAGATGATGGCCCATCCGATCAAGCAGATGCCTTACGAGCCCGTTGGGGATGTGAAGCTGTTCTTTCCCGGACACGAGAACGCCACAGGCTATCGCCGCGAACTCAACCTCGACACTGCAATCGCGACAGTCTCTTACAAAGTCGGAGCAACGACTTTCACGCGCGAGATGTTTGCCAGCCCCGTCGATCAGGTCATTGTCGTGCGTTTAAGCACTGACGGCGTGTTGAATTTTTCCGCGCACTTCGAGACGCCTCAAAAAGCAACAGTAACCACGGATCGAGGGCGGATGCTGATCTTGCGCGGTGTAAATGGCGATGCATTCGGGATCAAAGGTGGGTTGAAATTTGAAGCGCGCGTACGCGTGATCGGTCAATCTTTGATCGAAGAAGACCGAATTATTGTTCATGATACTCAATCCGTGTTGCTCCTGATCGCCGCCGCAACGAGTTACCGAAGCTTCAAGGACGTCAGCGGAAATCCAAATGTGGTTGCAACGTTGCAAAGCGCCGGTCGTAAGTCGTTCGCGACTCTTCGCACGGCACACGTGCGCGAACATCAACGGCTGTTTCATCGCGTCAAGCTGGATCTCGGGAAGACTGCCGCTGCCCGCCTGCCGACGGACCAACGGCCTGCACAGTTTCTTCAAGGATTGGATCCACACCTCGCGACACTCTATTTCCAGTACGGCCGCTACCTGCTGATTTCGTCCTCGCGACCGGGAACGCAGCCGGCCAACTTGCAAGGCATCTGGAACCACTTGATGACGCCGCCGTGGGAGAGCAAGTACACCATCAACATCAACACCGAAATGAACTATTGGCCCGCGGAAACGACAAACCTTTCCGAGTGTCATGAGCCGCTGCTGCGAATGGTGTCGGAGTTGGTCGGGAACGGCGCGCGCACGGCCCGTGTTCAGTACGGCGCGCGTGGATGGGTTTGTCATCACAACACGGATCTGTGGCGACAGACCGCTCCGATCGATGGACCACTCTGGGGCTTTTGGCCCACGGGTGGCGCATGGCTCTGCACGCATCTGTGGAACCGCTACGAGTTCACGGGCGACAGACAGTTTCTCGCGTGGGCTTATCCGGTGATGAAAGGCGCGGCGGAGTTTTTCCTCGACACCCTCGTTCCTGAGCCGAAACACAAGTGGCTCGTGACGTGCCCGTCGATTTCGCCCGAGAACAAGCATCCGAGCGGTGTCGCGATCTGCGCTGGGCCAACAATGGACACTCAGATCATTCGCGATCTGTTCAGTCAATGCGAGCAGGCGGCGAAAATCCTCGGTATCGACAATGGGTTCGTCACGAGACTTGCGGAAGCACAACGCCGTTTGCCGCCGATGCAGATCGGCAAGGCCGGTCAGCTTCAAGAGTGGCTGGACGATTGGGACCTGGAAGCGCCCGAACGACAGCACCGGCACGTGTCGCATCTCTACGGGCTCTTTCCAAGCAACCAAATCACTGCCCGTGGCACTCCGGATCTTTTCGCAGCAGCCAGGAAGACGCTGGAGTTGCGCGGCGACGTGGGAACGGGCTGGAGTCTGGCGTGGAAGATCAACTTCTGGGCCAGGCTGCGTGACGGCGACCGCGCGTACAGGTTGTTACAAAAAGCGCTGTCGCCGGTTTACTCGAGTGAGTTCAAAGGCGGTGGCGGCGTTTATCGAAATCTGTTCGACGCCCATCCGCCGTTTCAGATCGACGGGAACTTCGGTGCGACCTCCGGCATCACCGAGATGCTGTTGCAGAGCCACACGGGCGAGATCGAGTTGCTTCCGGCATTACCGTCTGCATGGCCCAACGGATCAGTTTCAGGTCTTCGCGCGCGTGGGGGATTCAGTGTCGATGTCTCGTGGAAAGACGGAGCGCTGGATTGGGCCAGCCTGCGAAGCATTAGCGGCAATCGGTGTAAGGTGCGATATCGAGACCGCGTTGTTCAGCTAAAACTCAAACGCGGCGCGTCTACGACACTCGACGCCAATTTAGCCACAAAAGGCACAAACAAAGACACAAAAGGCACAAACAAGCAGAGAGAGAGAGAGAGAGAGAGAGAGAGAGAGAGAGAGGCAGTGAACGCTTGTAGTTAGTTCTTTTTACCCGTTCTTACTTTTGTGCCTTTTGTGTTCTTCGTTTGTGCCTTTTTGTGGCTCATTTTTGAAAAACGAGATTGTCGACCAGGACCATGCCGGTCTTCGGCGTACACTGTTCGCAATAGGCGCTGATGCTGACGGCCGTGAGTTTCTTCAGCACCTCTTTGGTGTCGACGCGATCTTCTGCCGGGATCCACGTCGGTTGCGACAAACCTTTCAAGGGAATCACGTACGTATTGAGACCCGGCTTTAACCGGACTGGCAGTTGAGGAAAACCGGCTGTGATGTTGATGCCTTGCCCATGACTGACGAACTCCACCCGCAGGGCATCGACCCCCGTCGCATAAAGCTGAAGCGATAGTTGCTTGTAGCCACTCACGTCGTCGGCAACCGGCTTCCCATCCTTGAACGGACGTCCCTGGATTTCGAGGGTGACGTTGGCCCATTGGTTGGGGCCGAAGAGATTGTATTCAAACGCCGCGAGGTGGTTCTGCGGCGCATCCTTGAGCACGATCAGCTCAGGCGCGCCGGGAGAGGCGCTCGCCAGACCTTTGAACTTCACCGGCGTCGTTTCGTGTCCCGTGTAGATCTGGACCATGCCGCCGGCGTTCGTAACAGGCCGGCTGTTCGCTGTCTTCTCAAAATCCGCGTAGACGAATTTGTCGCCGTCTTGAGAGTACGTGGCGAAAACAAAGAGCAAAACGATGATGAAGGAAGCGGCGAGTTTCATGACTGGATCTCCTCCCAATTTCCTGTTGTTGCTGAACGAAAGACTGCGTCTATCACGGCCATGTTGCTGATCGCGTCTTCGAGCGGAATCTCCTGTTCGCGCTCCTCGCGAAGCGCGCGCGAGAACAGGGTTCCCTGGATCTCGTACTGGTCGCACAATGGAAACTCGATTAGCTCCGCGCGCTTCTCTGCACTTGGGCCCGTCAGATCTTCGCCGCTATCGAGAAGAATCTGCGTCGGCCGATCGTTGGGGGCGTTGAAGGGGATCAGCACTTCGATTCGACCTTCGGTTCCCATGAAGATCATTCGCTGATAAGGCGCGAGCCGTGTGCTGCAAGTGAACGTCGAGTGACCGTTCGGAAAATCGAGCACTGCCGTCGTTAGTGAATCGGTGCCAAAAACCCGATCGCGTTCGATCATTCCGAGCACGCGCCGCGGCTCCGCGTCGTACATGAAACGCGAGATCGTGATCGGATAACAACCTATGTCCATCAAACCGCCGCCGCCAAACTCGAGCTTGTTGCGAATGTTCGCGGGATCGGGGTTGGAGTAAGTGAAAAAGCCGCCGATGGACCGCAACGAACCGATTCTGCCTGAACGGATCAGTCGGCGTGTTTCGAGCCACTGCGGGTGCGTCCGCACCATGAACGCTTCCTGAATCCGAACGCCCGTGCGATCGCGAACGTCAAGAAGCATTCTCGCGTCAGCGGCGTTCAGCGCGATCGGCTTCTCGCAAAGAACATGCTTGCCGGCTTCGGCGGCCTTCACCGTCCACGCAACGTGCAAGTGGTTTGGCAAAGGGTTGTAAACCACTTCTACGTTGTCGTCCGCGAGCAATTCTTCATAACTTCCGTAAGAGTTCGGAATATTAAGTTCGCGTGCGGCGTCCTTCGCTTTCGACAGATCGCGCGACGCGATCGCGGTGATCTCGCACCATGAGCTGCGCTGCATGGCTGGTATGACTTTCGCCAGCGCGATCTTTGCAGTGCCTAAAACTCCCCAGCGTACTTTGTCGATCATTGTCAGAAGGCGTCAAAAACAGAGCGAACCTGCAACCGGTTTCGGAATTCTTCCAGCGACAACGGCGCGTTCGATCGAAATTGCACGGTCACGTCTCGCCCCGGCGCGAGGTTGAAATAGTTATCTGAAAAGAACCCGTCGCGGTCCGGCACCGCAAGATAAACCGCTCGCGCGAACTTGTCCGTCGAGAGTTTGACGACGAACTTGCCTCGCTCTTTTGCCGCGATTACCTCCGGCCTGATCGTAGGTTTCGAGAACGCCAGATCCTTGAACGGTGCGAAGAAATAGTCGCTCCTCGAAACTACCTTTTCGTCCACAATCAATTCAACCGACGCATATGCTTTCTTCTTGTCTGTTCCTTCAAGCAAGTCGTCAACCTTGAGCTCGTTATACGAACGGCTCATCACCGGCGCCACAGTCACTTCCTGATTGAAGATCTTCAAAGTGCGGCCTTCGAAGTCCATCGTCGTGACTTTGATTTTTGCCGGGACTGGGTTGACCTTGTCCGAAACGACATACAGGTACAAATAGCCGTCCCGCACTGTCGGACTGATCAGCAGATTGCTGTAGAACCTCTTCGCGTAATACTGCAATGCCTTCCAACGTCCGAAGTAGTCGATGCTGGACCACGAAGCGACGGGCCAGCAGTCGTTGATCTGCCAGTACAGCGAACCCATGTTGTGCGGCATGATGCGTCGCAGGTGCTCAGTGCCGGTCCGAATTCCTTCCGCTTGCAGCACCTGGCTGATGTACAGGAACGATTCGAAATCTTTCGGCTTGGGATACTCGCGCAACATGTACTCGCGAATTAACTGGTTGCCGCGAGGATGCCGTTGATGCGCCAGCATGATCGGCGACTCGATGTCGCGCTCGTTCGGAAGCGTGTAGTACTTGACGGTCTCGATATTCGGAAAAGACTGGAAGCCGTATTCGCTCATGAAGCGCGGCCGCTGCTTTTCATATTCGCTGAACGGCTTTTCAGCGTGCCAGACTTCCCAGTAATGCACGTCGCCGCTACGCTTCGAATCCGGATCGTCGGCGAGACCGCCATGCGGTGAGCTGGGCCAGTAAGGCCGCGAGGGATCGTACTCGGCGGAGACTTCCTGCAACACGCCATGAAAGATCTTCTGGTAGTCGTCCCACAACGACGACGGGAGATTTTGCCGCCAACCCCAGTTTCTCCACGCGGTTTCGACTTCGTTATTGCCCGCCCAGATGACGATGCTCGGATGGTTTCGCAGCCGCTTCACATTATCGATTGCTTCGGCGCGAACGTTATCGAGAAACTCCTGGTTGCCGGGATACATGCTGCAGGCGAACATGTAATCCTGCCAGACGAGGATCCCCATCTCGTCGCACATCTCATAAAACTCGTCGGCTTCGTAAATGCCGCCGCCCCAGACGCGCAGCATGTTCATGTTGCTGTCGCGCACTGACTCGAGCAAAAAGCGATATTTGTCTTTGGTGATCCGCGTCGGAAAATTGTCAGCCGGAATCCAGTTTCCGCCTTTTCCAAACACCCGAACACCATTGATAACGAACGTGAAGCTCTCGCCCGCTTCATCGCGCTCGCGTTCCAGTTTCAACGTTCGCAGGCCGGTGCGCGTGGACGCTTCGTCGGTGGTCCGTCCGTTTACCACGCTGCGGGCACGAAACGTGTAGAGCGGTTGCGCACCCAGACCGTTGGGCCACCACATGGCGGGCCGCATGATGGTGAAGTTGAAGGAGACTCGATTGTTTCCCTTGTTGAGATTGACTTCTTGTCTCCCGGCGACTGATTTGTCAGTCGGGCTGTCGAGCAGGATTGTTGCGGCGCCCGCGGCGGCGGCCTCGATCTCGACATTGGCAGTCATCTCGGCGCGCTCGGAGCTCATCGTATTTACGATGATCTGCACGTCGCTCACACACGCATCGTCCCACGCCTCCAACGACACCGGACGCCAGATACCACTGGTCACAAAACGCGGGCCCCAGTCCCAACCGTAATGGTATGGAGCTTTGCGAGTGAAAGGCGACGTCTTTTCGCCCTGATCGTTTGACGCCGGAAGCTGATAGCTCAGCTTTGCCATCACCGGCAGGATCTCGTTGATCGGCGAGCGAAAAACGATTCGCATAGTGTTGGGGCCCGCTTTCAGCAACGGCTTGGCGTCGACTCGCCAGGTGCGAAACATGTTGTCGGCATTCAGCAGCGCCTGGTCGTTTAGAAACACCTGCGCGTAGGTGTCTAGTCCTTCGAAAACGAGCTCCACTTTCTGGCGCTGGATCGTTTGTGGCGTGACGTCGAAAGTGGTCCTGTACTCCCAATTCGTCTTGCCGATCCACTGTTGCTTCTTCTCGTTGTCGCGATAAAACGGATCTTCGATCAACTTGTTTGCGAGCAGATCGGTGTGAACGCAGCCGGGCACACTGGCGTTGTACCAGTCCGTTTTTCCGGCCTCGCGAAACTGCCATCCAGTCTGAATCTGCATAACTGTTTTGCCGCTGCGCGAGACGGAGCGAGCCGGTTGACTGTTGACTGTAACCAGTGGAAGAAGAAGCAGCAGGGGGCATAGGCAAAGCCACCAGTATTTTGTGTTCAATAGTAACTCTCCGTAAATTTTTATTTTGCTTTCTGAATTGACGCCTGATAAAAGATGCGCGTGCTGAAGCGAAACGGACGATCGATCGCGCTGCTATTGGCCGTCGCTATTTTGCCTCATCTGTCAAATTTTACGACAGGTGCCACGACTCTCACTCGTTCCCGGCCGGCTATTCAACAATCTGGTCATCACGCTGCTCAGCAGGAGAAACCGCCGGATCTTGCGGCGCGTTTCCGGCGGCTGCGTCGCGGAATCAACCTGAGTCACTGGTTCTCCCAGGCCGCAAATTACTCGCAGACACATCTCGAAACCCATACCACCGCGCAGGACATCGCGCTCATTAAATCCATGGGCTTCGATCACGTGCGCATGCCGATCGAACCCGCGCCGTTGATGCGTGAAACGCCCGATCCTTCGATTCTCAATGCTACTTATCTTCAGTTTGTCGACAAAGCGCTCGACATGATTTTAGCTTCGGGTCTGGCGGTCGTAGTAGACATTCATCCCAGTGACGAGTTCAAGCTGGCAATAATGCGCGACGACCGGGGCATCGAGAGATTTGCGAAGTTCTGGCGCGCGTTCGCGACTCATCTGGCGAAGCGAAGCCCGGAATCCGTGTTTCTCGAAGTCATTAACGAGCCGATGGTCGAGGATGGTTATCGCTGGTACGGCATCCAGCAAAAACTGATCGCCTCGATACGCGCGGGCGCTCCACAACACACGATCATCGCGGCCGGTCACCGCTGGTCAGGGCTCTACGAGATGCTTTTTCTCGAGCCGTATGCCGATCCAAACGTGATCTACAACTTTCATTTCTACGAGCCGTTTGCGTTTACGCACCAGGGTGCGACGTGGGCCGGTCCAAATCTGCCGTTCTACAAAAACATACCGTATCCCTCGTCGCCGGAGGCCGTGAAGCTGTTGCTCGACACGATCGAAGACGAGCCGGCCAGGTATAACCTGCTTCGGTATGGTGAAGACAATTGGAACGCCGGGCGAATCGATCGGGAACTGGGGTTTGCGGCTGCATGGGCGGCGAGACATCGCGTCTATATCACGTGTAACGAGTTTGGCGCGTTCCGCAGATTTTCGAAGCCGGTGGATCGGGTGGCGTGGCTTCACGACATGCGAACCGCGCTGGAGAAACATGGCATCGGTTGGACCATGTGGGACTACGCCGGCGGTTTTGCCGTCGTGGACAAGGCGAACGGGCAAGCTCAACGCAACCCGGAGCTGTTGAAAGCACTGGGACTACTACAATGAACCGGAAAATAACCCTGCTTCTGTTGTGTCTTTTGTGCCTTTTTGTGGCCCAAACGTCTCACGCTAGAACACGAATTTCTTTCAATCAAAACTGGCAGTTTCGTTTGAATGATTCACAACAGTGGCGGCAACTGGAGCTGCCGCACGACTGGAGCATCGAAGGCGAGTTCAGCGAGAAACATCCGGCAGGAACAGGCGGCGGCGCACTGCCCGGCGGCATCGGTTGGTATCGCAAGACCTTCACGCTCCCATCGACTGCGAACGGCAAGCAGGTGTTCGTCGAGTTTGACGGCGTCTATCGCAACAGCGAGGTCTGGATCAACGGTCACTATCTCGGCAAGCGTCCCTACGGCTACAGCTCTTTCGCCTACGAACTTACACCGCATCTCGTTTACGGGCGCAAGCCGAACGTGATCGAGGTCAAAGTCGACAACTCACAACAGCCAAACTCACGCTGGTACTCAGGTTCGGGAATCTATCGCAACGTCTGGCTGACAACGCTGGAACGAACACACGTCGAACATTGGGGCACGTACGTCACCACCCCGGAAGTCAGTGAAAGCTCGGCAAGCGTCGCCATCAAAACGAAGGTGACGAACGGTTCGAAATCGGCGGTCAACCTGACGACGATTATCCAGGACGCGCAGGGCAGGGAAGTAGCCCGCGCCGCCGAGAAAGCGATATCACAGCCGGAAGTAAGCCAAACGTTGAAAGTCTCGTCGCCAATGCTTTGGTCAGACGAGCGGCCGTATCTCTACAAAGTCATAACGCAGTTGGAACAAGGCGGACGAATCGTGGATCGCTACGAGACGCCGCTCGGCATCCGCACCTTCCGCTTCGACGTGGACAAGGGCTTCATCCTCAACGGCAAACCGGTAAAGATCCGCGGTGTCTGCAATCATCACGATCTCGGCTCACTGGGCGCGGCGGTCAACACGCGGGCCATCGAACGGCAGTTGGAGATGTTGAAAGCGATGGGCGTGAACGGCATTCGCACGTCACACAATCCACCCGCGCCGGAACTGCTGGAGTTGACGGATCGGATGGGCTTCATCGTGATGGACGAAGCGTTCGACGTGTGGAAGAAAGAGAAGACGAAGTTCGACTATCACCTGGACTGGGACGAGTGGCACAAACGAGATCTGGAAGACATGGTGCTGCGCGACCGCAATCATCCGAGCATCTTCATCTGGAGCATCGGCAACGAAGTCGCGGAACAATGGAACAACAGTCCCGACGCCGGCCGCATCAGCAAACAGCTAGTCGCCATCGTGCGCAATCTCGACAAGACTCGCCCGATCACATCGGCGTGCAACAGCGTCAACGTGCAAAACACGCTGCTCACCGACGGCGATCTCGATCTCGTCGGCACCAACTACGATCACAACAAGATCCCGCAACTGCAAAAGATGTTTCCCGGCCGCCCCATCATCGGCACTGAAACAACATCAGCTCTCGCGACTCGCGGCATTTACGACATGCCTTCGGATCAGATTCGTCGTTGGCCCAAAAAGTGGGACGAAGTCCTCAAAGACGGAAATCCGGACTTCACTGTTTCCGCGTACGACAACGTCAGCGCGCCATGGGGCTCGACGCACGAAGAGAGCTGGAAGATTATCAAGAAGCACGACTTCTTTTCCGGAATGTTTATCTGGACCGGATGGGACTATATCGGCGAGCCGACGCCGTATCCTTGGCCGTCTGTCACTTCCTATTTCGGCATTATCGATCTCGCCGGCTTTCCCAAAGACACGTTCTACATGTACCAGAGCGAGTGGACCGACAAGCCCGTCCTGCACATTTTCCCGCACTGGAATTGGAAGCAGGGCGACAAAGTAGACGTCGTCGCCTACTTCAACGCCGATGAGGTCGAGCTGTTTCTGAACGGACGTTCGCAGGGAACAAAACGCAAAGACGGCGATCAGATGCAGGTGTTCTGGCGCCTGCCTTACGAGCCTGGTGTTTTGAAAGCTGTGTCACGCAGGAATGGGCAGGTTGTGCTCACACGTGAGGTAAAAACCGCTGAAGCTCCTGCCCGGATCGAGCTGATTCCGGATCGCAAGACGATCAAGGCCGACGGCGCGGACCTCTCGTTCGTCACCGTGAAAGTCGTCGACCGCAATGGAACATTAGTGCCGTTCGCTGATAACCTCATCAAGTTCGAGCTGAACGGTGAGGCGACGATCGCCGGTGTCGACAACGGTTATCAGGCAAGTCACGAGTCTTTCAAGGGAAAACAACGCAAGGCCTGGAAAGGCATGGCCCTGGCGATTATTCAATCGAAACAAAAAACCGGCCGTATCGTTTTGAAAGCAAGCTCGGATAATCTGCCGCCGGCATCCGTTGTCATCAACGCGCGTTAGGCGGAAGTCATGGACCCTCAAACGAAGCAGTTGAGACGTATCAATCTCAAAAAAGCGAACGTTGCGCGCGCAGATACCATCCGCTATATCAACCGTCAGATCGTGCTCAACTTCATTCGCGAGAAGGAACCGATCTCACGCGCCGAGATCTCTCACGAAACAGCGCTCCAGCGATCCACCGTCTCGTTAATCGTCGATGAATTGAAAACGCGCGGGTTGATCTACGAGGTCGACGGCGAATCGACCGGAGGCAGACCGCCGACTCTGCTACGACTGCGCGCTGCCGGTTCGATGGCGATCGGCATCGACGTCGGCACGGCTAAGACAACTCTTGCCGTCGCGGATCTTATCGGGCGCGTCGTTGAGCAGGACATGTTCGAAACCGATCCCGATGTGCGGGTCACGTTTCGTCGCATCACCGCGGTGGTCCAGAGGTTCGTCAAGACCCACGTGAACATCGAAGGCATCGGCGTTTGCGTTCCGGGCCTGGTTGATCCGGAAACCGGAACCGCGCTGTTTATTCCGCACTTCAAATGGCGCAACTGGCCGCTCGCCTCCGACCTGCACGAAGTTTTCAAACTGCCGGTGACTGTCGACAACGACGCAAATGCGGCGGCGCTGGCGGAGTTGTGGTTGGGCCGGCCGGAGATTCGCGACGTGCGCGACTTCATCCTGGTCCTGGTCGAGGAAGGACTCGGCACCGGCATCATCTTCGACGGGCAGGTGTATCAGGGCGTGGCGGGCGCAGCGGGAGAGTTTGGTCACATGACGATCGGCAAGGGTGCGCCGGTCGCCTGCGCTGCTGGAAGTGAAGAGTGTTGGGAAGCATTCGCTTCCGAGCGGGCGACGTTGGCTCGTTACCGGCAGCGGTCCGGGCGCGCAAATTCGCAGCTCACCTTCCGCGAGTTGATCGACCACGCTTTCGACAACGACACGGCCGCTAAGGAAGCGTTACTGGAAACGGCTTACTACCTCGGTCTGGGAATCTCGAACCTCACGAAAGGGCTGAGCCCGGAAGCCGTGATCCTCGCCGGCGACATTGCTCGAGCGTGGCCGCTGATGGCTGCTGAACTGCGAAGCACGCTCGCCGCGAACACCATTTGCAGCGGGCTACCCTCGGCGCCGGTCTTTGCTTCGACGCTCGGAGACGACACGAGATTGATGGGTGCGTTGAGTCTTGTTCTAGCCCGAAAGTTTGCCTCCGTCGTCACCGCTTAGATTCAGATTTTCGTACAACCCCAAAATTTCGAACCAGAATTTCAGAGAGGACGAGGCACTCAAAAGGGATTTTCTTGATCTTGCTGAGACTTTTGCCGTATGTCACGGCAGAAGTGGTCGCGGCACCGGTGTTGCTTAAGCGAAGCGTTGGGTCTGCAACCCATTTCGGTTCGACCATTTGGCACTAAGTAAAACAATCTGTTGCTGTAAAAATCTCTTGACAAAGAGTAGGGCTTGAAAGTATTAAGCTTTTGCCCGGTCATGCAACAAACCCTTTAGCTTGAAATTGGATAAAGTTCAGTTCCGGCAACCCCTGCCGTCGACGCAAGTGCGCTCTTAACACTTGCGAGTTTGCTTTCGCAGCTCATTCAAAGTTTTTGGTCCGTTACTTACGTAATCTTCGCTCCAACGGAGGAGAGTATGACTCGACCAAGTACGCACCGCCGCCTCTATGCGACGCTCATCGCATCCGTGTTTGCATTTTCCCTGACGATACTTGCCGGTGTTACACCCGCAGTCGCACAAACGACCGGTAGCGCGTTGTTGCGCGGCACCGTCAAAGATCCACAGGGCGCCGTAATTCGTGATGCCGTTGTTACGCTCACCAACGAGCGCACCAAGGATGAGCGCCAGACCAAGTCGAGCGAAGACGGCACCTATACGTTCTCTGCCCTGCCGCCAAGTACGTACACGATCAAGACTGAAGCCCCGGGCTTCAAAACAAAAACGCAGACCGGCCTGGCCGTCGAGACGAGCGACACCAAGGGCCTCGACATAGCGATGGAAGTGGGCCAGCCCGCCGAAACAGTCGTCGTGACCGCCGGCCCCGATCAACTGCAAACCGAAACGGGTTCGCGTGAAAACACCATCAGCGCGCAACAGATCGATAACCTGTCGATCATCAGCCGCAGTTCGCTCGAGTTGCTGCGTATCCTTCCGGGCGTGGTAGCGCCGGATAACACGGCGCTGGAGAGCATCGGTTTCGGCGACGGCGCCAATCGCAACAGTGACTATCACGTCAATGGATTGCGCGGCGAGCAGAACAATATCTCGATCGACGGTTCGCGCATGATCGACATCGGTTCCAACAACGGAACCGTCATCACCGCGAACCCTGACATGGTCCAGGAAGTAAAAATCCAGACCAGCAACTACGCAGCCGAGCACGGTACCAGCGCAGTACAGATCAGCGCCACTACCAAGGGCGGCAGCAGCGGTTTTCACGGCACGCTCTACGACTACCTGCGCAACCACCGGTTCCAGGCCAGCGACCGCTCGAACAACATTGCCTTTCCGATTGTTCAGAAGCCCAAGAGCAAATACAACTATCCCGGCGGCAACGTCGGCGGACCGATTCTGCTTCCGTGGACCAACTTCAACAAGAATCGCGACAAACTGTTTTTCTTTGTAGGCTACGAGCGCTACTACCAGCAGGTTGATGAAGGTTCGAGCCGCTTTCTGGTTCCTACGCTCAAACAACGCCAGGGCGATTTCAGTGAGTTCCCAGGGGTAACCGTTCCGGCTGGTTGTACAGCTAATGGTGTTGTCGGCAATCCCGGCAATAACAACGACGTCGCACCGGGTGGCAATCTCAATCCCTGCGCTCATCCGCTGGGCCGGGCGCTGTTGAATTTGTTCCCGGAGCCAAACCTGGCGGCGGCGCCGGGCCAGGCTAATTACGTGTACAGCGTGTTACGGCCGAACAACAGACAGCAATTCACTTCGCGCTTCGACTATTCGATTAGCGAAAAGACGAAACTTTACGTCCGCTTCGCTCGCGAATATGAAGAGCAGGGATTCCCGCGCGGTCTGTGGTGGAACTCGTCGAACTACGAGCTGCCCGGCAAACTGACCAGTAAGAACCTGGGCCGCTCAGTGGTGGTGAACTTGACGAACATCATCACGCCGTCCATGACGAACGAGCTCCTGTTCAGCGCCAGCAAGCTTTCGTTGAATTATGACTTCGCTGAGCCGGACAAGGTTTCGTGGAAAGGACTCGGTCTTCAGGAAGTCGGTTTCTTCTCGCCAAACAACCCGAACCTTGATCCGCGCCTGGCCAACCGTAATCCATACGTTCCGTTGAGCGTGCTGACCTGGGGTCAGGGTGATTTCCACACGGCATACGGTTTTCCGATCCTCGCGTGGAACGACAGCTTCGCGATCACCGACAACCTCGTGAAGGTGCAGAATACGCACACCTTGAAGTTCGGCGCCTTCATCGAGCAGGCGAACAAGCGTCAACAATCAAACAGCGACACGAACATCGTGACCGCCCAGTGGGGTCAAACGACCGCAACGCTGAATAACTTCGGCGATATCTTCGTAGGAAAACCAATCGAGTTTGCGCAAGCGACGACGCGTCCGCTCGACAACTTCCGTTATTACAACTACGAGTTCTACGCGCAAGACAGTTGGAAGATGCGCCCGAACCTGACGCTCGAATATGGCGTACGCGCCGGTTACTTCCCGCAGAACTTTGAGCGAAAGGGCCTGGGTGTGCTGTTCGATCCGGCTTCCTATGTGCGCGGTGCGGGAGCCTTCTTGAATGGCGACCGGACCAAGCCGAACGGCTTCAAGCTTGCGGCCCGCGGTGAGATTCCGAAGGGCGTGCTGGAGAATGTCCCGCTGCAATGGATGCCGCGACTGAACGTGGCATGGGACGTCGGTGGCAAGGGTGATCTGGTGCTGCGCGCCGGCATGGGTCTCTTCTACAACCGCGTGCAGGGCAACTACGATTACTACTCGTCAGGCCAGATGCCTAACACCTACAGTTCGACTGTCGATACTCCGTGGGCATCTTCGAACGGTCTAAACTTCGGCGATCTGACGAACTTGAATCCGTTCACCAGCAACATCGGTGCGATCAACATTAGTTCTCGCGATCTGGAGTCGAATGAGATTCCGAGAGTCGCGAACATGAGTTTCACGATTGAAAAACGGCTGCCGATGAACAACATCCTGTCAGTCGCTTACGTGGGAACTCAGGGACGGCACCTGCCGCAGCAACGCAACGCCAACATCGTTCCGTTGGGCACATTCTCGAGCGGAACTATCGCCTTAAGTGGACCGGTAACCGGAACGGACGCCAACGGAAATCCGAAGACCTACACGCAGCTTAATTTGAGCGTGCCGGTAGAGCGAGCGGGTTTGGCCGGTAATGTGCTCCGCCAGAGGAGACCTTTCGATGCATTCAGCTCGGTCGGTCTGTACCAGTTCACGGGTACTTCCTCCTATCACTCGCTCCAAGCCACGTTGAGCCACTCGGGCCGAAGTCTCCAGTACTTCGCCACCTATACTTTCGCCAAAGCGTTAGGAACCGTGGCGACCAACGAGAGCGACGGCTCGGCATGGGCCGATCCAATCGACACGAGAGGGAGAAGCTGGGGTGTGCTGCCGTTCGATCGCACGCACGTCTTCAACCTGTCGTACAACTGGAGCGTGCCGGACATCGCTCGCGGCGGCTTCTCGAATGCGGTGACCAACGGCATCTTGAACGACTGGCAAATATCGGGTATCACCACGATTCAGAGTGGTGTTCCGATCCGCTTGCGGTTCACCGGCGACATCGCGCAGACGAGCCAGGCGCTCGGATGGTATGGCTCCGACGCGTTCAACGGACAAAACGCCGGCGCTAGTCTGGGTGCAATCACACCCGTCTATCTGGGCAATCCGGCGGTCGGTGGAACTACTGTGGGCGAGAAGGTCTTCGATCTCTCGAAGCTCGGAATTCCGACGTTCCCGAACAGCGGACCATCGCAGCCGCCGTTCTACATGCGGACTCCGGGTCGAAGTAATTTTGACATCTCGTTCTTCAAGAACTTCAACATCACTGAAGAGAAGAAGCTTCAGTTCCGCACCGGACTGTTCAACGTATTCAACCAGGCGTATCCGTCGGTGATTAACGTTGGTGCAACCTCGCTGGGCGGAAGCGATATCTTCCTGGCGTTGGAAACAGTCTGCAACCGCAGGATCGTGGTCCCGACTGGTGACGGTGGGAACACAGCCAATACCTGCGATCCGACTGGCGGGTTCCGGTACACCCAAAATACGATCGACAACTTCGGCAAGATCGTAAACAAGCGCGGACGACGAATCGTGGAGTTCGCTTTGAAGTTCACGTTCTAAGTCGCCATCAGGCGGTAGGTCAATCTTCGGCGCGAGGAGCAGCTAGGCCGCTTCTCGCGCCGTTCAGTTTGTGCCACAAAGAGGCACAAAAGACACAAACGGTGTAGGCTAAGGCAATGACGCGAGCTGTTCGTGCTTCCGTTGGGATGGTTTTGTTGCTGGTGCTGAGTGCCGGTGTATCAGCGCAGCAGGATATTGAGCCCCGGTTCAAAATTCCTGATACGAACAGCGCAGTGATTCGCGGGCGTGTCACGCTTCCGTCGGGATTTGGCGTAGAAGGTTACGCGCGGATCACGTTGCGCAACGATCAGAGCATTCTCTTCACTATCTACACCAACAACAGCGGCGAGTTTCAACTCAGAAACCTGAGTGAGGGAACGTACTACGTTCAAGCCGAGGTCACGAGTCCGAAATTCGAACCTGTAGTTCATAAGGTATCGCTCGGTCGCGGACTGACGGTCGATTTGACTATGGAGCTGCGCGAGAAGAAGGAGCCGACAGTCAACAACCGCTTGAGCAGGGTCGTCTCAGCGGCAGAGTTGCAGCAATCGGTGCCGCCGGCGGCAAAGAAGCAGTACGAGCTCGGATTGAAGTTTGTAAACAAGGGCAACTTTCAACAAGCTGCGAACCACTTTCAGGAAGCACTGACGATTTATCCGGAGTATCTGGCGGCGCGTAACGATCTTGGCGCTCAGTATTTGAAGTTGAAACAGCTCGACGAGGCGGAGAAGCATTTCGAGATGGTGCTTCGCCACGATCCTAAAAACTTCAACGCCAGGTTCAATATGGGGTTGGTCCAGGTTGAACGGCGCCAATACCAGGAAGCGATTGCGCTGTTGAACCAGGCGGTGGCGATCGACAGCACGCGGCCGGTGGCGCGTTTGTGGATTGGAATAGCGCGACTCGAGCTCGGGGATCTGCAGACTGCTGAAACTGAACTTACGCGCGCGTTGATTACGGGTGGAGATGAATGTATCGCTGCTCATTACCACCTGGCGCGTGTTTACAAGGATCGTGGCGATCTCGCCGAGGCGTCACGTTCAGTTCAGGCGTACATTGAATCGGCGCCACGAGGGGAATTGATCAAGGAAGCGAAAGAGTTGGCACGGCAGCTCGAGCAGAAACGGAAGTAAACACGGATCAGTTTCCAAGGCTGAACATCGTCGAGCGGCTGGTGCTGTTCACGCCATCACTCACCGTCACCTTTAACTCAAACACTCCCGGTGAAAACTTGTCGAGCGGGAAGGAGCTGGCGTACTTGATCTGTCCGCGTTCGTCGGCAGGCGGAAGTTGGCCGGATGTCTTACCGACCGGACGATTGTTTTGCAGTATCTCGAGCGTTATCTGCAACGGTTTGGTTGCGCCTTTACCCGGCCAGGCAGTGAAGAAGTAAGCGAGTTGTTTCGCGGCATTACGGTCAATCCGTTCGCCGAGGTTTGGATAAACAAGCAGTTCGCCGAAGCGCAGCGGCCGATCCTGTTGCTGTTCGCCCGGACTCAGCCGCTCAGCCCGTTTCAGCACGGCGACGCTGCTGAGCCGCGGCTTCGCATCGTCGGCGCTAAAGATCTCGAGCGGTGTGGAGCTGACGTTTGCCTGACCAGTCGCCGTATCGTGGGCGATAACCTGGACGCGGTACTTGCCTGGCGGTAGTTGCGTTTCCCTGTAAAAAAGGACGCTTTCCTTCTTTGCCGCGTCGAGATCCTGAGTCGAACCCGTCAAGGCATAGTGCTGACTCACTTTTTGCACGATCTGATCCGATTCATCCCTCACGAGAGCGACTATCGAGAAATCAGTGTTGTAAGTCTTGTTCTCGGCGACGACAGACTTGAACGCACCGACTTGCGCTTCTGCAAGAACGAGAGTCAGTCCATCCTTGCCGGACATCGGATAACTCAGCGCCGTGCTCCGGACGAAGCTTTGCGACGAGCCGCCTTTCCATTTTCTGGCAGCGGCGATCGCGGGAGCTTCGTAGTCCAGCATCGGCAATTGTCCGACCGATTCCACGGCGTAGTAACCATGGCGCGACTGGACTTCGACGTTCGGCCGTCCGACTTTCACGTTAATACGCCGGAAGCGTCCGTCATAGTCTTTATTCTGCGGCACGTAGGTGAGGAAGTAATAACCATTCATGTCGTCGTCGATACGGTGAAGTCCAGCCACGAGATCGTTCGTATTATGAATCAAAAAGCCGCCGGTTTGTTCGGACAGCGAGCCCAGACCAGTGCGCGCATCAAAGCGCAGCAGATCTTCATTTCGTTCTAGCGATCTCATGTAGGGGCCGTTGCCGGGACGGTCGGGACGGGCTTGTTGCGCCATGCGCTCGGTGACGATCGAGTTGAGCTCGCGGGCGGCCTCGACGGTCCCACTTTCGATACGCAATCCAGCGGCGTCAATTGAGTAGATACTCACGTTGGCCCGGTTTGCAGCGTTGATTACCGCCGGGAACTTTTGCTGCACGCTTGGCGGCAACTTCAAACCTTCCGAAAAGAAGATGATCGTCTTGCGTCCCGGCAACTTCTGCATCGGGCTGATGACCGCGAGGAGGCTGTTAATCGTTGCGTGTCCCTCCTGATCGCGCTCCAGACGTTCATACTGTTCCAACATCCGGGTTTGCATCTCCACAAACTCGCGGGCGAGCGCCGCCTGAGCGCCTGCGGCCGCAGCCTCGGAAGCCCCGGCGTTATCGCGAGCAGCGCCTGCTGCGGACACTGCGGCAATCGAAGTCGACATTTGCTGGTCCAGATTGCCGGCGCGTTCCATGTTGGACCGAATCTTCGCTGGATCCCCGCCGGATGACGAGGTTGCCGCGCTCGTGGCGTGCTCGACGGCGTCCTTAATTAAGAGAGCGTCGTCAGTAAAGGTCTGGAACGTGCGCAGGGCCTGATCGATGCCGAACACGCCGGTGAAGCTGGCGGTGGCCATGCCTTCCTGTGCATAAGCGAGTCCGGCTTTTCGCGCCAGCGCGCGAGCCTCGGGTGAAAGTCGGTCGAAAACGAGGGCCGTCACCGTCGGCGTCGAGCGTTTTGGCGGTGCTGGAATGACAGTCGTGCCGGTCGTGTCGGTCTGCTTGTCATTTGACGCGGATTTAGCCGGTTCTGCTTCGCCGGAGACGAAGCGAAACGATTCGACTTTCTGTGGGACTCCGTCTTCGGAAACCTCAAAATCAGACGGCTTCAGATCCTTGATTGGACGTCCTTTTTTGTCACGCACGACGACGTCCAGCCGCACCTCATTACTGCGAACACGGACAACGTCGTCCTGCTCCTGCGGGGTGACGCTTTGACCACGCACCGGCGCCGGCGAGAGCCCGGTGGTGACGATTAGGAGGAGACCCAAAAAAGATTTCATTTCACTGGAGTATAGTTGAATCCGGAAGGGCGTAAAAGGGCAAAAGACGCGTCAATTATTGTATACTCTGACAATCTTAGGCTCGCCTGGATTTATAAATGGCCATCATTAAAGGACGGCGCAAAGTTGTTGCTGCAATCTTGTTTTTTATCACGTCAGCGGTGTGCGTTGGCGTGGTATCCGCGCAACGTCCGGCGGCTGATGTAGAACGCGAATTCGAACGTGCGGTTCAGTTGCACCAGTCCGGCGACCTACAGGGCGCGGTGCGCGCCTATCTTGCGATTCTCGCCACGCATCCAGCGCGAGTCGACGTGCGATCGAACCTCGGTGCGGCATACTCGGCACTCGGGCGCTACGAAGACGCCATCGATCAATATAAACGCGCGCTCGCAATCGACGTCGCCAACTACTCGATCCGTTTCAATCTCGCTCTCGCCTATTACAAAGCAGCGTGGTTTGCCGAAGCGGCGTCGGAATTGGAGGGGCTTCTCGCGTCGGCCCCGGCCAATCCGCAAACGTTGAATGGGCGTTTGGTGCTGGCGGACTGTCATGTCCGGTTGGGCGAGTACAAGAAAGTCATTCAGTCGCTTTCGCCGCTTGCGGAAAGCGATCCTACAAACCGCACACTCGCATACCTCCTCGGCAGCGCGCTCATCGGCGATGGACAGTTAGATAAAGGCCAGGAGATCATCAACCGGCTGTTTCGACACGAAGACTCCGCCGAAGCCCATCTGCTAATGGCGTCGATTCTGTTGTTGGCGGACGATGCGCAAGGCGCTCTCAAAGAATCGCAGCGCGCGATTGAGTTGAATCCAAAGCTGCCCGGTGTCCAGGGATTACACGGCCGAGTGTTGATGCGTTTGGGAGATACGGACAAAGCCAAGCTCGTTTTTAAGAACGAACTCGCGAGCAACGCAAACGACTTCGAGTCTAATCTGTTTCTGGGAATGCTGCTCCGGCACGACCGGCTGCTCGACGAGGCGCTCAGCCACTTGCAGCGTGCGGTGCAACTCCGTCCGCGAGAACAGTACGCGCGTTATCACCTGGCCGCAGCCTACGCCGCCGCGGGCAAACCAAATGACGCGCTTCCGTTGCTCGAAGGTGTTTTGAAAGAGTATGGCGACTTTGTCGAAGCCCGTGTGCTGTTGGCATCGGTCTACTATCGGTTGAATCGTAAAGCGGATGGAGACCGCGAGAAGGCACTCATCCAGAAGTCGAGTGCCGAGCAACAGTCGCCGACCACAAACAACATAAAACCGCCACAGTGATTACCGTGAATCGCCTGTTTACCGTCATAGCCTTGCCGGTTGCGTTGCTTATCGTTGCGACGGCGGCCACGGCGCAGTCTACGCGTAAACCACGATCCAAAACTCAAACTCCGCCGCCGCAAACGTCTGCGAAGAATGATGCTGACTTTGATCGGTTCGTCAAACTCGCAGACGAAGCGCGGTTAGCGGAGCGGTTCGAGGACGCGGTTTCACTTTACGGCGAAGCTTTGAAACTCAGGCCGAAGTGGTCCGAAGGCTGGTGGTACGTCGGCGCAATCTTCTATCAGAAGGACTTGTACTCACAGGCCCGCGATGCGTTTCAGAACCTGGCGGCGCTCGAGCCAACGCGTGGGCCGGCGTGGGCGATGCTTGGTCTATGCCAGTTTCAGACCGGCGATTTTGAAAAGTCGGTGATGGCGTTACAACGCGCTCGCGCACAAGGTGTGAACGACGATACTGAACTGGCCTCCGTTGTTCGTTATCACACGGCGCTGCTTTATATTCACTTCGAACTCTTCGAGAGCTCTTACGAGGTACTGAGTGAGTTCATGCGGGTCGGCAACGACAGTCCGAAGATCATCGAAGCTTTTGGCTTGACGATCCTGAGGATGCCGTACCTGCCGAAGGACATTCCAGCGGCGCAACGAGAAAAGATTCTCATTGCGGGACAGGCGGGTTACAGCATGGCCGCCCGGCGACAGCCGCAGGCGCGCGCGGCGTTCGACATGTTGCTGACGCGTTATCCAAACGATCCGAATATCCATTACCCGTTTGGCGTTTTTATGCTGTCGCAGGATGCTGACGTTGCGCTCAAGGAGTTCAAACGCGAGTTGGAGATCTCGCCGTTGCATTTTCCGGCGATGGTGCAGATGGCGTTTGAGTATCTCAAGCGAGACCAGTTCAACGACGCTTTGCCCTTGGCGGAAAAAGCGGTCCAACTCGCGCCGAAGTTATACGCGGCGCGGAACGTTCTCGGGCGCGTGCTGCTCGAGCTCGGACAAGTTGAGAGATCCATCCAGGAATTAGAAGAAGGAGTGAAACTCGCGCCGTCGAGCCCTGAAATGCATTTTGCTCTGGCGCGTGCTTACACGCGTGCCGGGCGCAAGCAGGAAGCCGCTCGCGAGCGCGAGGCGTTCAAGAAACTGCAGGATGAATTCAATCAGAAGCGCCAGCTTGATAAGTCGGGCGCCGCTCCCGATCAAACACCGGGTAAACCAAATCCCTAGCAAATGAACCAACGTGTAAGACAGTCTTTGTTGTTTGTGGTGGCGATTGCCCTGGGCCTGATGGCTGTGGTAGTCGTGGTGCTCGAGCCGCTCTCAGTGAACGGCCAGGTAAACGCGATAGCGCGCTGGAACCCGAGAAGAGTTCCGGCCGATACGGTTTTCCTCGGCGACCAGGTGTGCGGTGAATGCCATAAAAAATACGTCGCCGGACATGCGCCGACGGGCATGGCGATGGCGATGGAACCGATTGCGACCTCTAAAGTGCTCGGCGAGAATCCGCAGTTGACCATGCGTCTTGGTCCATATACCTACGAGATCAAGCGCAACGGCAAACAAAGCTCCTACTCCGTCACCGACGGAAAAGACACCATTACCTTTCCGATCATCTACGCTTTCGGCCAGGGCAAGATGGGCCAAACCTATATGCTCGAGCGCGACGGAAAGTTCTACGAGAGCCTGGTCAGTTTCTACAAGGAAACGAAGGCGCTGGATTTCACGATCGGCGCGCCCCGCAATGTGCCTGCGTCGCTGAACGACGCGGTCGGACGTCTCCTGTCTCCGAACGAGGTTTCCAACTGTTTTGGTTGTCACGCCACCGCCGCACTCAGCGGCTCGCAATTGCGACTCGACAAATTCGTCCACGGCGTTCGTTGCGAGAGTTGTCATGGCCCAGGCGGCAAGCACGTCGCCGCGATCAAGGAAGGCGAACCGGGTTCAAGACTTATCTTCAATCCCGGCCGGTTGAGTGGCGACGAATTGACGCAACAGTTCTGCGCGTCGTGTCATCGCGGCAGCGACGAGTTCTCGTTGCTGAAGAGCCTCGAGATCAACAATGTCCGCTTTCAGCCATATCGCATCTTCCACAGCAAGTGTTACTCAGACGACAAACAGATCAGTTGCATTGCCTGTCACAACCCGCATGAAGATATCAAAGAGGATCCTGCTTACTACGACAGCAAGTGTCTGGCCTGTCACTCGTTGAAAGGTAAACCCGCAAAAGCTGAAAGCAAGGGAACCTGTCCGGTGGCCGATAAAGATTGCACCTCCTGTCACATGCCGAAGGTTGAAGTGAAGGCGGCGCACTTCGATTTCACCGACCATTACATCCGCATCGTCAAACCGGGAGAAAAGTTTCCTAATTGAGTCGCCCATCTCGTAAACGACGCATGAAATATTTTTTCTCAGCGACGGTTGTCGCACTGTTGTTGGCCGCGGGTTGGCTGCAACCGCTTACGGCTCAACGAAATGCAGCTCTTGAAACGGCGGCCGCTTCACCGGTAACTTTCGCCGAAGTGCCGCCGGCGCAAAGCAAGATCGCCTGGGTCCACGACAACGGCCGCTCGGAAATGCGCCACCTTCCGGAGACGTGCGGCGGCGGCGGTCTCTTCTTTGATTACGACAACGACGGCTGGCTGGACGTCTATTTGGTCAACAGTGGGCCATCCGATTTCTACAATCCCAAGACGCCCATCAAGAACGCCTTGTATCGAAACAACGGCGACGGCACTTTCGTCGACGTTACGGACAAGGCCGGCGTCGCCTGCGGCAAGATGGGCCACTTCGGCATGGGCGCAGCGGCGGCTGACTACGACGGCGACGGCTGGCAGGACTTGTACGTCACGAACTACGGCGTAAACGTGCTGTTTCACAACAACGGCAACGGCACCTTTTCAAACGTGACGGACACCGCCGGAGTGGCCGCGCCGAACTGGTCCACCTGCGCCACCTGGTTCGACTACGACAACGACAGCAAACTGGATCTGTTCGTTTCCAGCTTCGTGCAGTACAGCGGCACCGGCACGATCTTTTGCGGCGATAATCGAATCGGCCGCCGTTACTACTGCGTTCCTCGAGTCTTCAAACCTCGCCCGAGTTTTCTGTTTCACAACGAAGGTGGAGGGAAGTTTCTCGACGTCAGCAAAGACTCCGGAATCGCCGCGTCGCTCGGGAAGTCGTTCGGCTCGGTTGCGACTGACATCAACAACGATGGTCTGATGGATCTTTTCGTCGCCAACGACACCTTGGCGAACTTCCTCTTTGTAAACAAAGGCAAAGGAAAGTTTGAAGAGGTCGGTTTGCTCTCCGGCGTCGCGTACAGCGATTCGGGAGCGCCGCGATCCGGAATGGGAGTCGACGCTACTGATTACGACGGCGACGGCTGGCAGGACTTGTTCGTCGCCAATATCGATCAGGAGTTGTTCAGTCTGTATCAGAACCAGAAAGATCTCACGTTCATCGATAAGCCTGGAGAGATCGGCCCGGCAACGCGGCTACTCAGCGGTTGGGGCCTGCGATTCTTCGATTACGACAACGACGGCGATGCGGATTTGATCCTGGCGAACGGCCATCCCGACGACATGGTCGAGATTCAATCGCTCAAAGTTAAATACAAAGAGCCGCTGCTGTTGTTTGAGAACGTGAAGGGCTCGTTCAAGAACGTCACCGCGATTTCGGGTCCGGCTTTTGCTAAAGACTATCCCGCCCGCGGCCTGTCCGTCGGCGATTACGATAACGACGGAGATCTCGACGTGCTGATCATCAACAACGGCGATGCGCCGCTGTTGATGAAAAACGAAGGCGGCAACAGAAACAACTGGATCGGTCTGAATCTTGTCGCCACGCGCAGCAATCCGGGAGCAGTCGGCGCGATGATCACGTGGGAAGCCGGCGGCGTTAAGTATCGTCGCCTCAAGACCGCCGGCGGCAGCTATCTTTCGTCGCACGATCCGCGCGAGATTCTCGGTATCGGCGCCGCGACTAAGATCGACAGTATTGAGATCAAGTGGCCCAGTGGTCGCGTGGACAAACTGACCAATCCGCCAATTCGCAAATACATGAAGGTTGTCGAAGGCGGCCAATGATCGTAAACAGCGTTCGTTTGATGTTGTTTTTGATCTGTGTTGCCGCCATCGTAGTGCATTCGCCCCAGTCGCAACCGGTTTCTTATCCATTCCAGAATCCCGATCTTCCCATCGAACAGCGCATCGATAACATCCTCTCGTTGATGACACTCGACGAGAAGATCGAGTGTCTCGACACGAATCCCAGCGTTCCTCGTCTTGGCATCAAAGCCAGCGGCCACGTCGAAGGCATTCACGGTTTGACGCAAGGTGGTCCAGGCAAGTGGGGCCGCCCGCTGACCGTGCCGAGCACGACGTTTCCGCAGGGAATCGGGCTTGGCGAAACCTGGGACCAGGATCTGCTGAAACAGGCCGGGCAGGTTGAAGGCTACGAAGCGCGTTACGTCTTTCAGAGTCCAAAGTATCACCAGGGCGGCATCGTGATCAGATCGCCCAACGCCGATCTCGGGCGCGATCCGCGTTGGGGCCGAACGGAGGAGTGCTACGGCGAGGACGCATATCTCAACGGCGCGATGGTGGTGGCCTTTACTAAAGGTCTGCAAGGCGATCACCCGACCTACTGGCAGTCAGCCGCGCTGATGAAGCACTTTCTCGCGAACAGCAACGAGAACGATCGCGACAAATCAAGCTCCGATTTTGACGAACGTCTGTTTCACGAATACTACTCCGTGCCGTTTCGCATGGGCGTGATCGAAGGCGGCTCGCGCGCCTATATGGCGGCTTACAACGCCGTCAACAAAGTTCCGATGACCATCAATCCCGTGCTTCAGAAGATCACGCGCGAGCAATGGGGCCAGGATGGAATCATCTGCACGGATGCGGGAGCGATGCGCCTGCTGGTCGAAGGTCATAAATACTATCCGGATCTAGAGACAGCCGCTGCGGAGTCTGTCAAAGCAGGCATCGGCCAGTTTCTCGACAACTACCGCGATGCCGTTAGAGGCGCACTCAAGAAAGGTCTGTTGACTGAAGCCGATGTCGATCGCGCTCTACGAGGCAATTTCAGAGTGATGATCCGTCTCGGTCTACTGGATCCGGCGTCGCGCGTTCCGTATTTGTCTATTGGCCAGGAACCGATCGACCCGTGGCTCACCGAGAAACACAAGTCGCTGGCGCTGCTGGCCGCGCAGAAATCGATTGTCCTGTTGAAAAACCGGGACAACCTCTTGCCCCTCAATAAGAAAAAGCTGAAGTCGATAGCGGTGATTGGACCACGCGCAAATGAAGTCCTGCTCGACTGGTACAGCGGGACGCCGCCGTACACGATCTCGCCGCTCGACGGAATCCGAAACGCGGTGGGCCCGTCGGTGAAAGTCAACTACGCTGCCGGCGGTGAAGCTGCCGTGAAAGCGGCTCGCGAGTCAGACGTGGCGATTGTCTGTGTTGGCAATCACCCGAACGGCGGATTCGACACCGTCTGGGCGAAAGTGTCCGTGCCGAGTGAAGGACGCGAGGCGGTGGATCGCGAGTCGATCAATTTGGAAGAGGAGGAGTTGATCGAACGGATACTTTGGGCCAACGAGAAGACGATCGTGGTGCTGAAGTCGAGCTTTCCGTACGCGATCAACTGGACGCAGCGCGTTATGCCCGCGATCCTTCACATGGCGCTCAACAGCCAGGAAGAAGGCCGTGCGCTCGCGAGCGTGCTCTTCGGCGATTACAATCCGGCAGGACGTTTGGTCCAAACGTGGCCGAAGTCGCTCGCTCAGTTGCCGGCAATGATGGACTACGACATCCGGCACGGCAGAACTTACATGTACTTCGACCCTCAGCCTCTATATCCGTTCGGCTACGGATTGAGTTACACGACGTTCGCGTATCCGGATCTCAAGGTAAATCGAAACGGCGAGAGTATCGACGTCAGCGTGGCGTTGAAAAATACCGGTCGACGCGCAGGCGATGAAGTGGTCCAGTTGTAT
>JBKPNH010000012.1:0-27859 GCA_046732535.1 Acidobacteriota bacterium | reverse complement strand
CGGCGAGCCCGTCGGCGGCGGCTTCGATCGTCGGCACGAGCCCTTCGATCTTCTGCACGCGGTCGCGGAGCTCGCTTTTCAGTGCCTCGCCTTCCTGCTCGCGCATCTTCTCGAGCTCGTTCAGCGCCTGGTCCAACGCGGAGTGCAATGCCGTCGTCATTTTATCGTCGATGCCGTTGCGAGCAGGTTGGAGAGCGCCGGGAATGCGAGCGAGCAGGTTGATGTCCAGTTCGCCGCCGATGTTGAAGTCCTGTTGCAGTTGCTTCAACGCGTCGATATAGCCGGCGATGAGTGGGCGATTCAATTCGTACGCGAGTTGGGCCGTACGTTCGACGCTGATGGTGACGTCGACGCGGCCACGCGAGAGACGTTGGGAGATCCGCTTTTTGATCACCGGCTCGAGAGCGGCGAGCTCGGATCCGGCGCGGAGGTGAATGTCGAGGAAGCGGTTGTTGACCGTTTTCAGATCGACCGAGACGGAGAAGTCGTCTCCAGTGATCGTCCCCTTGCCATATCCCGTCATTGATTTCATCGTGTCATCCGTGACATCTGTGGTTCCAGTTCTTCTTCTTCATCCGCGAACTGCAACTCGTAAAGTTTGCGGTACTGTCCGCCGCGGGCCAGCAATTCCGTGTGGGTTCCTGTTTCGATGATCCGGCCGGCTTCCATCACCACGATGACGTCGGCACGACGAACGGTCGAGAGACGATGGGCAATGACGATTGTCGTCCGATCGCGGACGAGATTGGCGATAGCTCGCTGCACCAGACGTTCCGACTCGGCGTCGAGTGCAGACGTGGCTTCATCCAGGATCAGCACCGGCGCGTTGACCAGGATGGCGCGGGCGATAGCCAGCCGTTGTCGCTGGCCGCCCGATAGAAATATTCCGCGCTCGCCGACAATCGTATCGTACCCTTCGGGCATTTCGCGAATGAAGTCGTGCGCTAAAGCGATCGACGCTGCTTTTTCGATCTCGCTCTGAGTCGCTTCCGGTTTGCCGTAAGCGATGTTGTGACGAACCGTGTCATTGAAGAGCACCGTCTCTTGAGTGACAAGCGCGATCTGCCGGCGCAGGCTTGACAGCTTTACGTCGCGAAGATCGACACCGTCCCAGAGCACCGCGCCAGACGTGGGATCATGAAAGCGCGGCAACAGCTTCGTCAGCGTTGACTTTCCGCCGCCCGATTCGCCGACCAGCGCGGCCATCGTGCCTGCTTTAACGGTCAGGTTTATATCTCGCAAGACCGAACGCGCTTCGTTGTCATAACCGAACGAGACATCGCGCAGCTCGATCCCGCGTTGCAACGGCGCCAGATCGCTCGCGTCTTTCTTTTCCTTGATCGTGGCGTGCTCGTCCATAACTTCCCACATGTGACGCGCCGCCGCGAGTGCCTGCTCCATGCTGTTTTGCAGGCGCGACAACTTCCGCATCGGATCGTAGCTGCGAAACAGGAAGAACAGGAATGTCACGAACTGCGATGTGTTCATGTGACCAGCCATGATCTCGCGCTGTCCAAACAACAGCAGGAGAACGACGAACAGCATCCCAATCATTTCAATTGTCGGCGGAGAGGCGCCTGCGATACTCGCACTGCGCAGGTTTGCTTTGACGATCTGTCTCGCAACCTCCGTAAAGCGCGCCGACTCACGTTTCTCCGCGCGATACGCTTTGACGATCCCGTGGTTGGCGAGTGCTTCCTGCGCCGTATCGGTCAGTTCCTTGCTTCCTTCAAAACTCTCGCGTGCCCGGTGGCGCAGTGCCCTGCCGAATTTAGCGGTGAGGAACGCAATGATAGGAGCGATGATCAACGAGCCAAGAGTCAAACGCCAGTTATAGAAAAAGGCGGCGACGAGAAAAAAGATTAAGGTGAAACTTTCGCGCAGCATGTCGCGAATCGTGCTTGTCACCGCGACTTCGATGGCCGCGGCACTGGAGACGAGTCGCGACACGAGATAGTTCGTGCGATGGCGTTCGAAGAACGTCGCCGACTGTGCGAGCAGATGATCGTACAGATCCTGCCGCAGCTTCAGCACGGCGGATTGGCCGATGCGGGCCATCAGATATGTCGACAGGTACTCCGCGATACCTTTCGCAAGCGTGAAGACGAGGAGTAGAACCGAGATGGTCTTCCACGCGCTGACCGGCGCCTGCGGGATCAGCTTCTGAAGACCAAAGAGCGTCTCGGTTCGTGAAGCGCCGGCTTGACCGAATGCCTGATCGAGGATCGGTACGATCAAAGCGCCAGTCGCGGCCTCCAGCAGACCGACGAGCAACATCGCAAGGATTGCTACAGCAAAGATTGGCCAGTGAGGTCTCAGGTACTTTAACAAGCGGCGAAGATCACGCATCTCTGGTTGCTAAAGTCTCCGATCAGTTGCTATAAGGGTGGGTAGAAGCGGTCCAAAGTAAAGAGGAACTATACTTACCCCCACTTATTTGCGTCAAGGCGACCTGTTTTAGCCCTCCTCCCAAAGCAATCGATCTCCCGCGTACACGGATGAGTTATAATCTCTCCGCTAGCTACGACGTTTAGACAAGATCCCCACCGACAGGATCAGTGAAACTTGGCACAGCAAGCACCACCAAATAGCAAATACGCAGGCAAGCGCCTTTTAATCGCCGACGACGACACGGACATGCGCCTCCTGCTCGCGGAGTACTTCCGTCGCCTCGGATTTCAGGTCGACGAACGCGAAAACGGAATGGCCGCACTCGAAGCAGCGCTCGCGGGAAGATTCGACTGCTTCATCTTCGACGTTTCGATGCCGGGCATGTCAGGAATCGATCTGCTCAAGCGAGTTCGCGATCGCGGCATTCAAACGCCCGCGCTCTTCCTGACCGCGCATGACGCGCTGTCCGACAAGGTCGCCGGCTTTGAAGCAGGCGCCGACGACTATCTCGCCAAACCGTTCAGCCCGCGCGAGCTCGAATATCGCGTCGAGGCATTGCTGCGGCGCGGCGGCAGTCTGACGGTCGAGCCGGATGGCGAACGGATCGAGGTCGGCGGATTGATTATCGATAAACGCCGGCACGAAGTGATTCGCGACGGCGATCGTATCGATCTCACGCCGCTCGAGTTTCAGATTCTCGAACTGCTCGCATCCGAACCGGGCAGAGCATGGTCCAGGAACGCGTTGCTCGATCGCGTTTGGAGTACGGACTACGAAGGCTATCAACGAAACATCGATCCGCACATCAACCGTCTGCGGAAGAAGCTCGAAACCGATCCGAAGAACCCGCGCTACGTGCTGACCGTTCGTGGCGTTGGTTACAAGTTGAACGAAGTGCCGTAGTAACTTAATGCTTTGGTGGATTGGTTCAGGTCTGATCCTGCTTTGGTTAATCCTGCTCATCGCCCAGCAGCGGGGTTGGATTCATCTGTTGTTGCTCTCCGGAATTTCCGTGCTTATCGTCCAGGTCGCCGCATACCGTAAAACTAAGTACGAACACCGATTTCGTGAATAATTGGTGTAGTTTGCGGCAACAGTGCACGGCGCGGAAGCATCAAGAGGATTAATAAAAGACCAGGAGTTCTTTTGCCATGACATTCAGATGCATTGGTCAGGCGCGTGCGCGCCGCCTCCCGATTGCGCTTATCGTTTGTTTATTCTCGGTCTCCGTCGCACTTGCCCAGCGTGACGTCGAACGGCAAACAGTCGCCATCACCTATCCGCTGGACGAGACGGTGACGGTCAAGTTTCAGGGCACCACCCTGTTGCCGCGCCTGAAAGGTGAGGCCAAGGTGAAACGCGCCGGACGTCGTGGTACGCGCGTCGAGCTGAACATCGACGATCTGCCACGCGCCTCCGAGCTGGGCGGCATCTATACCACTTACGTCCTCTGGGCCATATCGCCGGAAGGGCAGGTAGATAATCTCGGCGAGATCAAACGCAGCGGCAGTTCTTTCGTCGACTCAAAACTCGACGTCACCACGAATTTGCAGTCGTTCGCGTTGATCCTGACAGCCGAGCCGCACTTCCTGATGAAGGTCCCGAGCCGCATGGTCGTTATGGAGAACCTTCCGCCACGGCGGCCCAACGGCAGCATGGTGGAAACAGTCGACGTTCGTTACATCGGAAACTCCAGTGACTATTTCCGCGACGTGCGCGTGCCCGAAGTCGCCGATCGTGATTATCGCGAAACGCCTGTGTCGCTGCTCGGCGCGCGTCAGGCAGTGAGCCTGGCGAAGTATGCCGGCGCTTCACAGGACGCGCCGGAGGAACTGCGCCTCGCCGATGAAAATTTGCAAGCTGCCGAGCAAGCCTGGCGCCTGAACCAACCGGTGACCGAGATCGATATGAAAGCGCGGCAAGCCATCCGTTCTGGCGCCCATGCGGAAGAGGTTGCGGCCACGAGAAAAGCCGCTCGCTTGCGGCGGGAAGAGATCCGGCGCCGTGACGAGGCCGTCCGCTCGGCGGAACAGAGCGCTGAGGCCTCGCAGCGTGAGGTGGCCCAACTCCGGGCTGCGTTGGAAAAGGAACAGCGAGCGCGTGAACTTGCGGAGCGCGACTCCGGTAACGCGAACGATCAGTTACGCGAGAAGCGCGTCGAGATTGCGCGTCTTCGTGATGAGAATCAAGCGCTGCGCGCCGAGAGCGAAGCTGCCAAACTAAAACTCGCGCGGTTCGAAGGCGAAAAAGATGCCGAGAACGCGCGTGTCGAAGCTGAACGTCGCGCAGTCGAGCGACGCAACAATGAAGCAACCTTGAAAGCGACGCTCGCGAAGTACGGAACAGTTAAGGAAAGCGCGACTGGTTTTCGTCTCATATTGCCGGAGAAGATCTGGAGTGATGCGCGGCAGGCCACGCTTGCGACAGCCTCCGCGTCGAGGCTCGAACCGTTGGCGGCGCTGTTGGCAAGCAATCCCGATTATCAGATCCTGATCGAAGCTTACACGGATAGCCGTGGTGACGAAGTCTCGTTGCAGCAACTCACGCAGGAGCGTGCGCGAGTGCTCTCCGATCGCTTTCAATCGGCCGGCGTAGATCCGCAGCGGATTCAAGCCAACGGCATGGGAGCATCAAACCCGGTCGCGCCGAATACCACGGTCACGGGCCGCACAAAGAACCGGCGCGTGGAGATAACCTTCACGGCGCCCAGCACCACGGCCGCGAAGTGAGTATCCGTTTTCGATTGGTGTTCATTCGTGGTTAATGTCTCCACTCGACCCACTCGAAATACTACAAGTCATCGGCTATAGCATCGGCGCGTTGCTACCGCTTTGGATGGCGGTGCAACTCGTCCGCCATCGCACCAAACTCACGAATATCGAGCGCATCCTCGCTGCGCTCGCTTTGACGATGGGCGGCTGGCACACCAGCAACCTCGTCGTCACCCTCCACGGTCTTTTCGATCTTGGCCCGGACACCTGGACCACGCTCCTGCGCGTCGCCGATACGGTTGCCGTCGTCAGTATCACTTTTGCATATTCGTTTCTGCTTCACGTCCATTTGTACCTGTGGGCGCAGGCCCACGGCCGCGGTCTCAACAAAAGCGAACGGCTCCGCGTCTATCTCTCGTACATCCCGACGGTCTTTCTGGCTGTAGCGGTGCCGCGGTTGTGGGCCGGCGACTACGCGCCGATGTTCACGAAGCTTAAGTTCTTCGTGATCCCGTTTGCTTTCTGGATCGCCTACGTGCTCGGGCTGATCGCGCTGACCGAACTGCTGATCGCCAGGAGAAGTCAGAACCGCAGTGAGAAGATGATTATGCAGACGCTGGCGGCGTCGTTTATCGGCGTCGGCGTGGTGATCTTCGCGGCGCTGGCTTTCGGGGTCGGCGAAGGGACAGTGGCCGGGTTGTATTTGAAGACGATCGCGAACCTCGGATCGCTGTTGCCGTCCGTGCTGCTGGCCTACTACATCTATCGCTACCGTTATCTCGAAATCATCATCGAAGAGAGCCTCGTGGTGGTGACGTTCGCCACGGTCGTGCTGACTGTGTACGTCTTCGGTATCCGCACGATCGGCGACTGGATGACGCAGCGCTACGGTACTCGGCCGGGGCTCGTCGAGGCGTTGCTGATCCTTATGCTGGCGTTGCTCGCCGCGCCATTGCGAGGCTTTCTGGCCCAACGCTTCCATAAACTCTTCGAACGCGAGGCGGCGCTCTACAAAGAGATCGTTTCGCGTATCGGTTCTTATGCGGGCCAGTACAAGCAGTTGGCCGACCTGTTGCAGTTTGTCGAAGAGCGCACGACGAAAGCGCTCGGTTTGAGACAGTTGAAGATCTATATCGATGGTTCAGTAGCGGCGGAGGTGAACGGAGATCGCAAACTTCCTGAGCCGTGGGGCGAAGCGGTGTTGGAGAAGTCGCGCGAGCGCGGCTGGAAGCCAATCGAAGACGATCCGCTGCTTGTCGATCAGGGATTCAGGCTGGCGTATCCATTGCGGCGCGAAGAGAACGTCGAGGGGTTGCTGGCGCTTGACGCTGCGTCGGCGAGTCTGACGCCTGATGTTCGTTCAGTTATCGAAATACTTGCGAACCAAATCGCCATTGCGATTGACGACTCGCGATTGTTGGAAGAGAACGTCAGACTCGAACGAGAGCTCGCCGAGCGGGAACGCATGGCTGCGCTGGGACGCATGGCCGCAACCGTCGCGCACGAGATTAAGAACCCACTATCTGCCATCAAGTCGATTGCGCAGGTGATGCGCGAGGACGAAGGTCTGAAGAATGAGTATGAGCGCGATCTCAGTCTGATCGTGGGCGAGACAGACCGGCTGAGTCAGAGCATCACGCAGCTTCTGAGTTTTGCGAGAAAAGAGAGTCCAGCGGCGGAGCCGTTGACTGTCGGCGAGTTGGTCCAGACGTTGGTGGATCTATTTCGGGCGAACGCTCGCGAGCAAGGCATCGGTCTCGTTTGTTCTGTCACGAAAGACGCGACCATTGCCGGCAAGTCAGTTTCCGCGTTGCGTGATGCATTATCGAACCTGTTGCTCAACGCGTTGCAGGCAACGCCGCACGGCGGTGACGTTTTGTTGACGACTTCCGCGTCTGATGGCGAGTTGCTGATCAGCGTGCAGGACAGCGGGCCGGGTGTGCCGCACGAATTGCGCGAACAGATCTGGGAGCCGTTCTTCACCACGCGCCAACGCGGCACCGGTCTCGGTTTGGCGATTGTTCGCAAGCGTGTGCAGGAAGTCGGCGGCTCAGCGTCGCTCGGCGTTGCGCGCAACGGGCACGGCGCCGTCTTCCATCTCCGCATTCCAATTTAGTTAAGTTGTCCGTTACCGGGAACTTTCGTTTGCCATCTGCGTGATAGGTGTGGCTGTACGTATTACCTATTTTTAAGGAGATGTAGCATGAGGAAATTTCTAATCGCGATGCTCTTAGCGGTGGTGTGTCTGGGTATCAATGTTCAGGCTCAAACCCCGAGCACCGCGCAAACCGAAACCAAGATTGAAGATGAAACAAACCTCGACACGCAACTCTATCTGATCGTCGGCACTAACCAGGAGATCCCCGATGCGAAACTGCCTGCATCGTTGGATGGCGTCGTGAAACAGTTGCGAGCGACGTTGCCATTCAAGAGCTATCGTTTGGCGGCAACGTTGATCAACCGCGTCAAGAATGAAGGTCGTTTGGACTTGAGCTGGATCGGTGGACCGTTGGCGTCAAATCTGGGAATTGCGCCCATCACCACACCGAGTTTTAGTACGTTCAAAGTTCGGCAGGTGAGACTGGTGCGCGGCCGCGAAGGAGAGCAAATGGTCCAGATGGCCGGTTTCAGCTTTGGCGCGCGCATTCCGATTCAGGTCAGCGGCGCGATCGCGGCGAATGGCGCAGTGGCGCCCTCGTTTAATTACGAGAGCACTGGCCTGGCCACCGACATCAGCATGCGTGAAGCCGAACCCGTCATCGTGGGCACGCTCAACGTCGGCCCATCCGGCGACGCGATCATCCTGGTGGTCTCCGCCAAGCGAACCCAGAAGTAACCCCGGCGGTCCGTGGCACGCGATGCGCTAGTAAATCTCGCCGAGGAAGCTCTAAACTAACCGGAAGTGAGAAAAGACGCATTGCGATTGATGATAGTTGACGATGAGGAAGCCGCGCGCTACGGCATGCGGCGAGCCCTCACGACCTTTGGCTACAACATCTCCGAAGCCGGTTCCGCGGAAGCGGCCCGCGCTCTGCTGAAACAACACGAGCCCGACTTGCTCCTGCTGGACGTAAACCTCCCGGGAATGAGCGGGCTCGATTTCCTTCGCGAGCTCAAATCGGCAAACGGCAACGCGCCGCTGGTCATTATCGTTACCGCCCACGGCTCCGAACGCATGGCCGTCGAAGCCGTCAAAGCTGGCGCCCACGACTATCTTTCCAAGCCATTCGAGCTGGACGACCTCCGGCTCGTCATCAAAAACGCCGCGGAAACAGTTCAACTCAGGCGCGAAAATTATTCGCTGCGACGCCGCATCGAGGTCGAGCGTTCACAACGCGGAGCACTCATCGGCGCTTCCGAGGCGATGCAGCGCGTGCGGTCCATGATCGAGAAGGTCGCGGAGACTGACGCAACGGTGTTGGTGCGCGGCGAATCTGGGACGGGCAAGGAGTTGGTGGCGCGCGAGCTTCACGAGCGAAACAGTGTTCGCCGCAACAGTTCCTTCGTCGCCGTGAACTGCGCCGCGCTGCCGTCGGAGTTGATTGAGTCAGAGCTGTTTGGCCACGAAAAGGGCGCATTTACGGGCGCCGCGGCGCGCCGGGAAGGGAAGTTCGAGCAGGCTGACGGCGGCACGCTTTTCCTCGACGAAATCGGCGACATGAGCTCGAACGTGCAGGCCAAGCTGCTGCGTGCACTCGAAGAGCGGCGCATCGAACGGCTGGGTGCAAACGAGTCGATCCCCGTCGACGTGCGCATCGTGAGTGCGACGCACCGGCCGCTCGAACAGGAGATCACGAACGGTAACTTTCGCGCCGATCTGTTCTACCGTCTGCGGGTCGTGACAGTCGACATCGCGCCGTTGCGCGACCGCCGCGAGGACATCCCGCTGCTGGTTGAAACTTTCCTGCGCCTTGCGGCGGAGCGATATGAATTACCGCAGCGCTCACTGAGCCAGGGCGCGCTGAAGCGGCTGCTTGAATACAACTGGCCCGGCAACGTGCGCGAATTGAAGAACACGATCGACCGCGCCGTCATCATGGCCGAAGGCGACGAGATCGGACCGCGCGATCTGCCGGACGAGATCACCGCCGGAATCCAGACGAGCGCCGCCGGCGAGGGAAACGACGATTCAGACGGCTTGCGCGTTCCTTTTACCGCCGATTTTCGTGAAGACCGGCGCGAGTTCGAGCGCCGTTACATCACGCGCTGCCTCGAACACACGCAGGGAAACGTGACCCGCGCCGCCGAAATTCTGGACATGCACCGCCAATCGCTCCAACACAAACTACGCCAACTGGGCCTCGGTCGCCGCTACGTTTCGGTCACCGGCGACCCGCAGGATAATTCCGACACTTGAAGGGGAAACGATGAAAGCGCGACTCGATGCGATTCTGCAACGTGAACAGGCTGAATATCTAGATCAACTGCTGCCACAGACCGATCGACTGCTTACCGAGATGGAGGCGTACGCGGCCGAGCATCGGGTGCCGATCGCGGATCGAGAGGTCGCGACGTTCGTCGAGATCACCGCGCGACTCAGCGGCGCGAAGAAGGCGCTGGAGATCGGGATGGCGATCGGTTACTCGGTCATTCATTTGGCGCGCGGCATGGGCGAGGGAAGTCTCGTAGTCACGATCGAACCGAGTGACGAGATGATCCAGGCAGCGTCGGGTTATTTTGAAAGGACAGGCATCAACAATCGCGTCCGCATCGAACGCGGCAAAGCGTTGGACGTGATGCCGCGTCTCGACGAGACTTTCGATCTCCTCTTCATCGATGCGGTGAAGGAAGAGTACAAACAATATCTCGATCTCGGCCTGCAACGTCTGCGCAGCGGCGGCGTGGTGATCGTCGACAATCTGCTCTGGGGTGGAAAAGTCGCAGGCGACGACACGGAGGCTTCAACGGTGGCACTGCGCGAGTTCAACGTTTATTTCAGCAATCATCCTCAACTTCGTTCGGTCGTCCTGCCCGTAGGCGACGGTCTTGGATACGCAGTAAAGTCTTAGACCATCTTGTAAAAACCTCATTTCGCGTGCTAACTTCCACTCGTCTGACTGAGTGTGTTTTGAGACGTCTCCCTCCTCTTTTTAAAAGCGAGTGTCCTGATGAGCAAACAGAAGCAGATAGGCATGCTTTTCCTGTTGGCGTCGATCACTTTCGCCGCCCTCTCCTGCAACGTTGCGTCAAGCAATGAGCAATTCTTCGGCAAAACCACGCCTCCGGAGCGAAACATCTTTCGCTACGTGACGGGTGACGAGCCGGAATCGCTCGATCCGGCAATCAGCAACGGCCAACCCGAAGCGCGAATTTACATGGCGATGTTTGAGGGACTGGTCGAGTACGACGCGAAAACACTCGGGCCGCAACCCGCACTCGCCGAACGCTGGGAGGCAAACAACGACTCATCCGAATTCAAGTTTTATCCGAGACACAACGGCCGCTTCTCCAACGGCGATCCGATCGACGCCACTGACTTCGTTTACAGTTTCAGACGCGCACTGGCGAAGGAAACCGCTTCGCGCAACGCCTATCTCTCTTACTACATAAAGTACGCGCAGGCTTTCAACGAACAGAAAGTCTTCGTTCGCGATCCGCAGACGGGCCAGTTTCTACTCGCGAAAGACTTCGACGCGGAGACTCCACCGGAACCACTTTCCGGTAGCCCGTTCGATCCCGCTAAGGGTGAATACCCCAGAGCCGCGGAGCAACACCCCGCTAGCGCGGAACAAGGCGCGCAGCACTTCATATACGAGGACAACACTGAGTTTCACAAACAAATGCACACGCCGCTGCGCTTGACGCTTCCAGGCGACGCGAAAGCTCGCAACAAAGCGCTCGACGCAGATCCCAAATTGAAAGCCGCTGTCGCCGGCAAGGAGCTCGTGCCGGTAAAAGCGGAAGATATCGGCGTGGAGGCGATTGACAAATACACGTTACGGATCTCGTTGGTCCAACCAGGACCGTTCTTTGTCGGTTTGCTGGCCCACCAGCTATACCGCGTCGTGCCGCGCAAGGTCATCGAGAAGTACGGCTCGCAATGGACGCAGCAGCAGAACATAGTGACGTCCGGTCCGTTCAAAATGAAAACGTGGCGGCCGTACGACAAGCTCGTCCTTGAACGCGATCCGATGAACTGGGACGCCGCCTCAGTCAAACTGGACGAGATCCACTTCTATCCGATGTCGGACAATCCGACGATCATGAATCTTTACAAGGTCGGCGAGATCGACGCCGTGCTGAATCACACCGTTCCGAACGCGTGGCTCGAAGTGGTCAGAACAAAGCAAGACTACATGGACGGCGCCGAGGCCTCGATCAACTACCTGCTCATGAACGTTACGCAGCCGCCGATGAACGACGTGCGCGTTCGCAAGGCGTTCAATTTCGCCATCGACAAGAAGGCCTGGGCCCAATGGCGCAAGATCGTCAAACCGTTGACGGCGTTCACGCCGGAGGGAATCTTCCCGGGCTACCCGCAACCCAAGGGTGATCAGTTCAATCCTGAAGAGGGGCGACGGCTGCTCGGCGAGGCCGGATATCCGGTCATCAAGAAACCGGACGGCAGTTATTCGTGTCCGAAGTTTCCGGTGGACCAGGTCGAATACATCTACAACACGCAGGAATCAAACAAGGCGATGGCCGAGTGGATGCAGGCGCAATGGAAGCAGAACCTCGGCATCACGATTAGTCTGCGCAACATGGAATGGAGAACGTTTCTTAACGCGAGGGCCAAGCTCGAGTACAAAGGTTTTTCGCGCGGCGCCTGGGGTGCCGACTATATGGACCCGTTCACGTTCCTTAGTCTCTTCTATACAGGCGGCGAAAACGGCACCGGCTGGGTTGATCCGAAGTACGTCGCAATGCTCGACGACGCGAACCGGACGCCCGATCCGAAGAAGCGATTTGAACTGCTGGCGCAGGCTGAGAAGTATCTGATCGACGCGCAACCAATGATTCCTCTTGATACCGCGGCAGTTAATTTTGTGAAGAAGCCGTATGTGAAGGGTATGTATCCCAACGCTGGTTCGCTGTATCCATGGAAATACGTCTATATCGAACGCGACCCAAGCAAGTGGGATTACGGCTCGCCGAGTTTGACCGCGGATTAGGATCCACCAAGCTGGATTAGGATCCACCAAGCTGGATTAGGATCCACCAAGCTGGATTAGGATCTCGCAAGCGACACGATGCTTCGCTTCATAGTCAGACGCCTCCTGGTCACCATTCCTACGATTCTCGTCGTGATTACGATCACGTGGGGCCTCATCAAGTTGGCCCCGGGCAACTTCTACTCCGGCGAGAAACGACTTCCGCCCGCCATCGAAAAAGCCATCCGCGAAAAGTATGGCCTTGACAAGCCGTGGTATCAGCAATACGGCAAAACGATCTGGGGCATCGTGCGTCACGGCGACTTCGGCACGTCGTTGCGATATGAAGGCCAATCCGTCAACGCCATCATCCGGCGTTCGTTGCCTGTTTCCGCCGCGGTTGGAATTCTTGCGTACCTGCTCGCGCTGATTGTCGGCGTCGCGGCCGGATCGATCGCGGCGCTGAAGCAGAACTCGCGCTGGGACTATACGTCGATGACTCTTGCGATGCTCGGTATCTCGGTACCGAACTTCGTGCTTGGTCCAATCCTGGTACTCGTGTTTTCACTCACTCTCTATTGGCTTCCTCCTTCGCGTTGGGGCGGCTTTCCCAGTCGAAATTTAATTCTTCCGGTCCTCACGTTGTCGGCGATCTACATGGCGTATATCGCGCGGCTCGCCCGTGCCGGAATGTTGGAAGTGCTGCGCTCGGATTACATCCGCACCGCGCGAGCAAAAGGACTGAGCGAAAAGGACGTTCTGATCAAACACGCGCTGCGTGGCGGCCTGATGCCCGTCGTTTCATACACCGGCCCAGCGCTGGCGTTTCTGCTGACTGGAACGGTCGTAGTGGAAAGGATTTTCGCACTGCCGGGATTGGGCAACTATTTCATTCAGGCCTCGCTGAATCGCGACGAGCCGCTCATCATCGGCATCGTCGCCTTTATCGCGATCACGTTGTTGTTGATGAATCTGTTGGTCGACATTGCGTATGCGTATCTCGATCCGAGGGTGAGGTATCACTGACACAGTGAACACGGATGTAATGGCGGAAACCGAGTTCGTTCGCGGCACTTCGTTGTGGCGCGACGCGTGGCGCCGTTTGTTGAAGAACAAGCTGGCGGTGTTTGGTCTCGTCGTGGTCATCATCATTACCATAGCGTCAGTGCTTGGGCCAACAGTAATCAAAAGAACGCTGGGGTTCACGCCTGACTTCATCCCAACCAACGATCCGCGTTTGATCAAATCGTTTCCGCCGTTCACGGGTCCGAACGGCGAGTTTTCCTGGGCACATCCGATGGGCACCGATAACGCCGGACGCGATCAATTCGCGCGCGTGCTTCAGGGCGGACAAATCTCACTCTTCGTCGGCATCATCTCGACGCTCGTGTCGTTGCTGATCGGCGTCAGCTATGGCGCGATTGCAGGTTACGTCGGCGGACGTCTCGACAACATCATGATGCGCATCGTCGACGTGCTGTATTCGCTGCCGTACGTGATCGTCGTCATCGTATTGCTCTCGATGTTTCGCAGTCAGACGCCGCGCGGACAGCTCATCCTGCTCTTCATCGCGCTTGGTTCGGTGTCGTGGTTGACGATGGCGCGCATCGTGCGCGGTCAGGTGTTGTCGTTGAAGAACCAGGAGTTTGTGATGGCCGCGCGGGCCACGGGCGTCTCCGCGCCGCGCATTATCTTTCGTCATCTCGTTCCGAACACGCTCGGACCGGTGATTGTTTATGCCACGCTCACGATCCCGCAGATCATGTTGACGGAAGCGTTCCTGTCGTTTCTCGGGTTCGGCGTGCAGGCGCCGCTGGCGTCGTGGGGCAGTCTGGCTTCAGACGGGATTCAAAACATTGCGATCTTTCCGTGGCAGTTGATCTTTCCGGGCGTCACGATGGCCCTGACTCTCTTCTCACTCAACTTTCTGGGTGACGGCTTGCGAGACGCACTCGATCCACAGATGAGGACCACTTGAGCGAAACCGACGGAAACCTGCTCGAGGTAAAGGATCTTCGTACTTACTTCGAAACTGAAGACGGCATCGTCAAAGCCGTCGACGGCATTTCGTTTCAACTCAAACGCGGGGAGACGCTGGGTATCGTCGGCGAGTCAGGGTCAGGGAAGTCGGTTACTAATCTCTCGATCATTCGGCTCGTTCCCGATCCTCCGGGAAAGATCGTTTCCGGCGAAGTCATCTTCCACGGCCAGGACCTGCTGCTGCTCTCGAACGCGGCGATCAGAAAGATTCGCGGACGTCGCATCGCGATGATCTTTCAGGATCCGATGACGTCACTCAATCCGTACATGAAGATCTCGAGGCAGTTGATGGAGATGACTCAGCTTCACCTGGGCCACACAAAAGCGGAGGCCCGCGCGCACGCCGTAAAGATGCTCGAGACAGTCGGGATTCCCGACGCTCGTGCGCGTGCCGATAATTATCCGCACGAGTTTTCGGGCGGCATGCGGCAACGCGTGATGATCGCGATGGCGCTTTCGTGTGAGCCGGAGTTGTTGATTGCTGACGAGCCTACGACCGCGCTCGACGTCACCATTCAGGCGCAGATCCTGGAGCTGATTAAGACTCTGAAGCGCGAGACTGGCACGAGTGTGATCCTGATAACTCACGATCTCGGCGTCGTCGCCGGCATGACGGACCACGTTATCGTTATGTACGCGGGAAAGATCTTCGAGCAGGCCAGGACGGCAGAGCTGTTTTCGACTCCGGGCAATCCGTACACGAAAGGCTTGCTGCGCTCGGTGCCGGATCCGACGGCAGAACAAGGCAAGCTTTACCAGATTCCGGGATTGCCGCCTGACGTGGCCCACTTGAAGCCCGGTTGTCCGTTTGCGCCGCGTTGCGACAAGGTCGCCGAGATCTGCCATCGTGAGTTTCCGCCGTTCGTCCAACTCAACGCCGACCATTATTCACTCTGCCACTTTGCGCGCGAAGTTTACGCGGAATCAGGAGGCGGGCGAGTTTCATGAGTGCTGTTGAACCAAGAGAGACGCTGATTTCGATTCGAGATCTGAAGGTGCATTTCGATCTCGGCGGCGGCGGTGCGTTCGACTGGTTGATCGGCGGCAGTCCCGTGAAACGAGTCGTCAAAGCCGTCGATGGAGTCTCACTCGACATCTATCGCCGCGAAACGCTGGGGCTGGTTGGCGAATCGGGTTGCGGCAAGTCGACGCTCGGACGCGCCATATTGCGGCTCACCGAACCAACGTCGGGACAGGTTTTCTATCACGATCGAGATCTCGCGCACTTGTCGCCGCGGCAATTGCGAGAGCACCGGCGTCACCTGCAAATCATTTTTCAGGATCCGTATGCATCGTTGAATCCGCGCATGACGGTCGGGCAGATTGTCGGCGAGCCGCTCGAGACTTATAAGCTCGCGCGTGGAAGGGAAGCAGAACAGCGGGTGCAGGAGTTACTCGAAACCGTCGGCTTGAGCAAGCGCTTCGTCAAACGATATCCGCACGAGTTCTCGGGTGGTCAACGGCAGCGCATCGGCATTGCTCGTGCGCTCGCTGTCGATCCGGATTTCATCGTGGCTGACGAGCCGATTTCTGCGTTGGACGTTTCGATTCAGGCGCAGATCATGAACCTGCTCGAGAAGCTGCAACGCGAGAAACATCTCACGTATCTCTTCATCTCACACGATCTGCGCGCCATTCGACACGTCTCCGATCGCGTGGCGGTGATGTATCTCGGAAAGCTCGTCGAGATTGCTGACGCGAAGACGATCTATTACGAGCCGTTAATGCCTTACACGAAGGCGCTGATCTCTGCGGTTCCGGTCCCCGATCCGCAGATCGAAGCGACGCGCCAGCGCATTGTTTTGGAAGGCGACGTACCGTCGCCGATCAACCCGCCGTCAGGATGCCCGTTTCACACGCGCTGCCCGTACGCGATCGAGGTCTGCAAAGAAGTGGTCCCACAGTTGGTCCAGATCAAACCAGCCCACTATGCCGCCTGCATCCGAATCAGCCCCGACCAACCGCACATCGAGGACGTCGCCCCCGGCGCCGCGCCTGGAATCGACAGTGGCGCTAAGGGAACGACTGCTCCCTAACGGCGGGGCTTCTCAGCTACAGTTCGAGTCTACGTGGGGAGCACTTATCCTTAATTAACCCAAGAAGAGGCCACCTTCGTCGGTGGCCTCAGTGTTTTTGGTGACATGATTTCGCGACGTAATGATTTGTGGTTATGTAGTCAAATTACATACAAATTGAGGTCAAAGTAAACTATGCGGACTTAACCTCTCTCAATGGCTTCTTACGGAATTTGTTTCTGGAGATCGCCATTTCCCTCCGAATGTCGTGCAGCCGTTCGATGAAAAATATTAAGTGCTTTGTTGTTAATAGCCATGCGATAACTAGCGAAAGCAAACACTTCAGAACCAGACATACGTTAGCCATGATCGTGGCCACATGTGCGTCATGCCAGAATCCAAAGGTAATCTGCACAATGGCATATAAGTACAGCAAAGCAGTAACTGAAGTCGGAAGATTGATCAAGGACTCGATAGGCGAGCCACAAACATGGCCAGCGCGATGCCAGCATTTGCGCCAGTTAGCAAGTCAAACCAATGAATCTTCCATTGTTGGACAGTAGCTGGATTTTGAATCGTTATAGCTGCTTCGATAAATGTGAGCATGACTAAGCAACCGACCCAAAGCAATACCCAACGATGATCATCATCGGCAGCTCCCATCGCAGAGGACTCCATCGTTGAAAAGCACATCAAAAATGCGAGTGTTGAAAGGTTGTTACAAAGGTTAGCGAGAATGGAAACTGTTGCGTAGGCAAGAGCGTTCGGACTGATTGGATCGTTCTCCTGCGGACCAACCAAAGGTCTCCTGCAAAGGGAGTTAGCTTGAGTCAATAGAAACTCAAGCAACGGCTGAAGAAACTCAGCGTGTCCTTGCTCAGGGTCAGTAAGAGTTGCGAAGATTGTCCACTCTGGGCTATTTACGGTTACACGCTGCACGCTTAGGCCTTACGCGCACTGCTCCGCCTCGTCGTGACTGGCGGATTTAGGGCGATTCTCGTAAGTGCTCGAAGAAACCGAACACTTCTGTGGTTGTGGTCAAGCAGAAGTTGCGAAGATTGTCCAATATGGAGAGTACTTATCGTAATAACCCAGACCAAGGTCACCCACGAAGGTGGCCTTTTTTACGTTTACATTATTGCAAAGCTGGCTAGTTGACCCACTCATTCGAACACGTTGACTTTTCTTCTGACCAGGACTAAGCTCCCGCTTCAAGTCGAAGGCTGATCCTCTGAGCCTCTGCATCCTCGCATACTCTCCAATTCAGCCTTTCACGCGTTACCAAAACGCCAGCGGTGAAGTTTTCTGCGTGCTTCATCAGGGGGAGGTAGGTCATGTTTGAACGACTATTGGGGAAGGACAAGCCCCAGGGCAGTGCGTGGGATGCGTTCCGTCTGCTCCAGACGGGTAAGATCGACGAGGGCCGGGAACTGCTGCGCCGGCTAATCAAACACGAGCCGGGAAACTTCGAGGCGCTCGCCCTGGGCTTATTCGAGATCATCCGTCCACCGAAAGACGGTACCGAGGCGAGGCGACGGGCGGAAATGCTCGACCGGCTCGACCCGGGCGCGAACGAAAATATGTCGATCTTCATCTGTGCGACGTGGACCGAGCCTTCTGACCTGACCATTCGTCGATACAACGATATCTCCAAATCAACTCCTAGGTGCATCCACGGATACGCGTTCCGGCTGCTGGCCACGATCGCGATGTGCGATATAGAGATCCAGAGTGTGATGCGTCCCGGGAAACAGATCGAGTCCGCACACGTGACGCACGCCCTGAAAGGGGTCGCCAATCTGGAATTGCGCAATCACGAGATCGCACACGACTGTTTCAGCCGCGGCGCGGAGGAGGCGGACGAGATCCCGGGCTTCTACTCGGAGTCATTGCAAGTTCCCGTGTCGGTACAGGGTTCCGCCCACGTTGTCGAGCGCTACCGACTACTCTGCGAGACTGGCCTGGCGCTGACGCTAAGGGATCAAGGGCGATCGAGTGAGGCGCGCGAAATCTTGCGCCGGCTCGCGGCGCAATCGTCGCCGATCGCTGAGGATCTCCGATCACTCGCGGACGAGGTTGGTTAAGGCAGAAGCCTTTGATGTCCTCAATGTGAATCTGTGGCGAATCCTTGGTCGATTATTATGAAAGAAACTCTGATCATCTCATCCTTCATGGGTCTCGTTAGGCGGGGACCATGTCCAGTTTGCGGTGCAACCGTCGCGGTGAAGTTCGGCTTCACCAGAATGATGCTCTGTCCGAATTGTGGTGACTATCTGGAGGCAGTAGAAAAAAAGCTCCGCCAGATGGATCAGACACTCATAGAATCGACGCCGACATTCGCTGCACCAACGCAATGGACCGACATGCGCTCCCCCACCTTTGAGACGATCTCATTCTTTCAGTGGGACGACCTTGTAACAAACGCGACCGAATGGATGCTTACCGGGAAAGAGGGTGTGCGTGTCATGGATGCGAAATGGCCTGGTGTGTGCTGCGTATGCGGAGAGCCGCCGACCCGCGAAGAAACCACAGCGCAAAAGTTTGTCTTCACACCGCCTGGAATTATCCGAGTGCGGTCAAAGCAGGCGACAATCATTGCGAAGGGCATTCCGCATTGTGCCGAGCATGAGCACGGAGCGGTATTCGAGAGGGCAATGTTTAGCACCCCGGACCAAGAAACCGTCGTTGGCCTATTCTTTCGTTCATACGCCTACCAAATACAGTTCCGGAAATTGAACCCTTGGAGGTGGGTCGACCAGCTCTAGTTGCGTTTGCGCGCCAAGGCTCGCGATTTGGAGCGAGTGGCAGATTAGGGCGCTTCCCGCAAGTGTTGCAAGAAACTGAGGACCTCTGTCGTTGCCGTTAAGAAAAAGTTGCGAAGATTGTCCAGTGTGGGGATGGATCATTAACGATAACTTGAGGATAAAGCGTGAGCGTGCTTCAAAGGCGTTAGGATTGATCCTCCGCATCAGACCGACTCCGCCCTAGTCCCACAGAAGCCCGTCAGCCCTTCAAATAGCTTCTTGGCAAATCACCTCCATGAAATTGGGAGGAACTCACTTCGGTCGGTGGTATCAAAAGGGAGTTGCGAAGATTGTCCCTGTGAGGTACCGCAAGCGGATTGCCACTCTGTGTGAAACGTGAGTCGATTGCTGGATTAGCGCGTTTTTTTGCGACTATTGAAAGAAATTGAGCACTTCGGTCGTTGGCCTAAAGAGAAAGTTGCGAAGATTGTCCACTGTGGGGAGCACTTACCCTGGTAATGAAGAGGAGGCCACCTGCAAAGGTGGCCTCGAGTTCTTACTCCTCGTGTGGATTTGTCGATAGAATTCGTTCACATTTGGTTTCCAAGTCGTCCAACTACTACATCGAGCCCCGAACAGCCGCACACCGAGAACGCTCCGCCGGGAGCGGCCTTGGAATCGAGAGCGGTATCAAACAAACGACTGCTCGATAATCCCGGTCCTTAGCAACAAAAGCTATTTGCGGCGGACCTGGATGTTGCCTCCACGTAGGATCTGTTCGCCTGAGTCATAGACCTCCAGGCGCAACCTGTACGTATCTTGCCCCCTGCCTGGTTCGCCCAGATCCTGCACGTCGATTCTATAATTGAACAGATCCAATCCGTTGATCGTCGCCTGACCAAAGATGCTGGCGCGAGTCGATCCGTCGCAGACGATTGCCAGGACGTTGATCGATTGCATCTTAAGGTGTTGCGCTGGTCCATGGTCCTGGTATTGCTGCTGTCCCTGTGTCTCTCCGCTCTCGTTCGATTTAGCGTTGCCTCCAAAACCGGCACGGTCACCATTCTCCGCGATGATCCATCCGCCGTTAGAGATCTCGCAGAGCGGAGTGGTTGTGGGCAAGACCCAGGTTTTTTCGGCCACGCCGCTCGGCTCGCCGGGATCCTGCACGTTATTGTTATTGGTATCCGCATACGCCGTGATCGTGTCTGCGCCGGGCAGCGGTGGACCAACGTAGCAGAACGTGGCCTCTCCATTGGGATCAGTCGTTGCCGAACCGCTGGTGTCGACTGAGCCGCTCACCTGGAAACGAACAACTACATTTGGGACCGGGTTTCCTGACGCGTCCCGCACGGTAGCTGTCACACAGTGGTCTGAATCGACCGGGTTCGTGGCCGTGGGTGGATTCAAGGTTAGTGTCGCTGGAGGACCGATTGTGCTGATCTTCGTAACGAAAGCGTCAATGGCACCGTTATGCGTGGTATCGAAGGCGCCAACAGTCGTCGGAAATTCCGGTGATGAAGTGTCGCCGGTTACGTAAGCACTGCCGGAGGTATCCACGGCAATGCCAAATCCGAAGTCGTTATCAGTGCCGCCGAGGAAAGTGGAGTAGACAAGTGCCGAGCCGGACGCGTTGAGCTTCGCCACGAAGGCGTCAATGTTGCCGTTATATGTGGTGTCGTGGGCGTCAATAGTCGTCGGAAAATCGGGCGATAAAGTGATGCCCGTTACGTAAGCACTGCCGGAGGCGTCCAAGGCAATGCCATTGACCTCGTCAACATCAACGCCGCCCAGGAGAGTGGAGTAGACGAGCGCAGAACCGGACGCGTTGAACTTAGTCACGAAGGCGTCAAAAGTGCCGTCGCTGTTGTGCGTGGTGTCGAAGGCACCAACCGTAGTCGGGAAGTCGGGCGATACGGTGGCTCCCGCTACGTAAGCACTGCCCGAGACGTCCACGGCAATACCAAGTCCTAAGTCAGTACCATCGGCGCCGAGGAAAGTGGAGTAAACGAGCGTTGAACCGGCCGGGTTGAGCTTCGTCACATAGGCGTCAGCGGGGTCGGCATGCGTAGTGTCGAAGGCGCCAACAGTCGTCGGAAAGTCCGGCGAGAAAGCGAAGCCCGTTATGTAAGCACTGCCGGCAGTGTCCACGGCAATGCCACTTCCGAAATCACTACTGCTGCCGCCGAGAAAAGTGGAGTAGACGAGCGCAGAGCCAGACGCGTTGAGCTTAGTCACGAAGGCGTCAATTACGCCGTTATGTGTCGTGTCGAAGGCCCCAACGGTCGTCGGAAATTCCGACGATAAAGTCTCACCCGTTACGTAAACACTGCCGGAGGTGTCCAAGACAATGCTATTGCCCTGGTCAAGACTATGGCCCCCGATGAAAGTCGAGTAGATGAGCGGTGCCGAACCGGACGGATTAAGCTTAGTAACGAAGACGTCAAAATTGCCGTTGTGCGTCGTGTCGAAGGCATCGACCGTCGTCGGAAAGTCCGGCGAACCAGTGCGGCCCGTTACGTACGCGTTCCCGGTGGCGTCCACCGCAATCCCAAATCCGAAGTCATCACCGCCGCCGCCGAGGAAAGTCGAGTAGACGAGCGCCGAACCGTCTGGGTTGAGCTTAGTAACGAAGACATCGAGATTGCCGTTATGCGTAGTGTCGAAGGCGCCAACAGTCGACGGAAACTCGGGCGAATCAGTGAAGCCTGTCACAAATGCGTTCCCTGCGGCGTCGACGGTTATCTCCCGGCTTTGGTCGTTACGACTGCCGCCGAGGAAAGTGGAGTAAACCAGCACCGGATCAATGACCAGCGGCCTGCTCGCATCGTAGTCCGCTAATTGAAACCCTACCGTGTTCCTGTTTTTGAGTTTGTAGCTGCCGGCGACTTCATGCCGCACCCCATCTACCTCCTGGTAGATCGAAGGCTTTCGCTGTCTAATCTCGCCGCCACTCGCGTGCAGCACCAACTCGCCCTGAGCATCAATTTCTAGTTGGTCGCATCCCTCGAAGCTAAGGGCAATGATCTCTGGATCAGTGCCGGGGCCGACGATGAAGTCATATTCCAGTTGTTGTTGGTTGCCGTAATAAACGAGGTCCACTCCGGGATACAAGTTCTGATAAGCGACTTTGGCATAGGTCGAAATTCCGGTGCGCCACTGTCTCCGGTCGTTACCGACGACGTAATTGACTTTGCCAGGAAGTTCCTCCTGCCCGGCAACCCGTGGTTTCGCTTCGCTACCGACGAATTTCATCCGCAGCACAGCTCCGGCGGTTGCTTCGTGTTCATTCCGACCATCGCCCGTCGTGGGCGACGTCGAAGCCGCGCGCAACGCCAGCACTGCCTCGCGTGAAGTCAAGAACAACGCGTAGCCACTGCCTCGCGAAATGAAATCTACTTTAGGGTCCGTCTGGCCTGCGTTAGCCTCGAAGCTCAATGGCAATTGGCCATACGCTTCGTTTAGCCGCACGTTCTTTTTTTGCGCTTTCATCTTGTTCTTGAAAGCGTCATATTTAACTGTACCTTTAGGAACTTCCTCTCTGACGATTACGGCTGAAATCACGACCGTAACGAAAAGTGTGATCGAGAGAACCGTGAGCATTCTTGTAAGAGTTTTATTCATACTTCACTCCTGAGGTTGGATTTAGGCAGAAGAGAGGCACCAGAAAGTGAGACTCCTCCGGTGAATGAGATGAGCGTACGCTACTACGACATTGTTTAGGTGTCAAAATGTTTTTCGGACTGCGGCAAATTGAGCCGGGTGAGGGATACTGGTAGATCTTACACCTAGGCGATTCGCCACAGTGCTCCGGACGATACACGTGGACCATTTCTAGGCGTGTTTGTGTTTTTTAGAACCTACACCGGATCAAGAACTCCGATCAATATGCACTTCTCTGTGTTACAACACGACTGAATTGCGATCTAATTAGTTGGCAGCTTCCTTTAAGGGATCTATCCCATGGCAGATTTTGTTCCCGGCTTGGAATTAGGCGAGCAGTTTTTTACCGAGGCAGCCAAGCCGATCATTGATAGGTACTTCCGAGGCCTTCGCTACTCTGCCGCTATGCTCGGCTGGAGTTCGGAGGTTCTAGGTTACGATGACGTCGAGTCCATGGATCATAACTGGGGACCACGCTTCCAGTTGTTCTTATCATCGCCTGATTATGAAAAGCATGAGCCACTCTTAAGGGAAACTTTAAGTCATCATCTACCTCTGGAGTTTCGCGGCCACCCCACCAACTTCGGTGTGTCTCCCCGAGGAGACCAGCTGGTTATGAAGAAAGTCGAAGCCGGCCCCGTCAATCACAAGATTGATATCGAAACCATCAGGGGCAGGTTTGAATCGAATCTCGGCTGCAATCCGTATAAGGAAATTAAGGTGGCTGACTGGCTCAGCTTCTCCGAACAGAAACTTCTGGCCTTCACGAGCGGGAGGGTTTTCTATGACGGGCTGGGAGAGCTCGAGCCTGTGCGCCGAAAGTTCAGTTACTACCCGGACGATGTCTGGCTATACCTACTGGCCTGCCAATGGAAGAAGATTTTTGAGGAGGAGGAATTTGTCGGCCGCACGAGCTATGTCGGGGACGAGTTAGGCTCGATGATTATCGCCGCCCGTGTGATCAAGAATCTAATGCGGCTCTGTTTCTTGATGGAGAAAAAGTATGCGCCATACTCGAAGTGGTTCGGGACGGCGTTCTCTCGGTTGAAGTGCTCCCGACAGCTTGGCCCAGTGTTTCAGGAGGTGTTAGTCGCGGCTTCCTGGAGAGAGCGGGAGGCGCGTCTGGCGAGGGCTTATGAGATGATTGCCCGCCAGCACAACGAGCTTCAGATCACAGAGCCTATAGACGAGAAGGTTTCGGAGCACGGCCGTCCTTACCTGATCCTTCACGGCCATCGGTTCGGCGCGGCGATTTTGCGAAGGATCACCAGCGAAGAAATCAGGCGGATAGGATTCTTCGGCGGCTCGGTGAGCCAGCTTGTCGAATCTGATGAGGAAGTCTCGAACGTGGAGCTGTGCCACAAGTTAAGAATTCTGTACGAATGAAATCGAATCTGCGGGACCGCCACCTAAAACGGCACGCAGCGGACGCGCCGCACAGCGGCGCCTTCATCGATTTACACTGATGTCCCGCCCTGGTGGACACCGTCATTGGCTGACCCTCACTCAAAACAATAAACATGGTGGTTTTCCGAAGTAGTTCTCGCGTTAATTAGTGGAAGCAGATGAACTCGCGCTCCTACTGCATAAGGAAGCTCACATGATGGCCTTACCACATACGATACACATGGTTAGGCTCCGCAACTCACCACATCAATAAAGGAGAATCAAAATGGCAGACCTACCATACGGCATCAATGCGTGGATCTTTTTGAACGAAGATGAACCACCCAACACCAACTACAACAGCTCAAACAGCTGCTATCAATCGCTCATTAACTACAAAGTTTACAACAGCGTAACTTTTCTTGGCCTTGCCTTTTTTGAAGTTATCTCAGCATCCAATGGTTCCACCATCCAAATCGGCAGTTCGTCTCATCCAGGTGGTCTAACGAACCAGGATTATTTGAATTTCGTGCTCCGTGACGCACGCCAAGTCAATCCGAATATTAAATTTTTGACTACGATGGTGTATTCGGGCAATAACACCTTGGCGGCAGTCTTTTCAGGCGGTGGGGATCCGCAAACCCAGGCTACCGCGTTTGCCAAGAATTTGGTGACGTATCTAAAAAATAATGGAATGAATGGCTTGGATGTTGATTGGGAAGGTGATGTATCCAATGACATGACCCAATCGCAGTTTCAAATCTTATTTTCCACGATTCGCCAGGTGTTTGATCAGCAGCCAGTGAAATATTATCTGTCATTCACGCCTGCATGGCCCACTGATACGATTGATTACCCTACCGTCAATAGCGCGTTCGATTTCGTCTCTCCTCAATTCTACGACGGCACTCCGTTATCAGACTTTCTCGATGCCGGAATATCCCCGACCAAGATCGGCTATGGGGCACAGTTTGAGCCGGGAAATTCAGCGCCCAACGCCAGCGCACAACAGGTATGGAACGCCGTGTCGCCGGGTTTTTCTTACAACAATACCCAGTATAGTTATCAGGATATTTTTATGTGGCGATTCAACTCGGGCAACTTCCAGTTTGAGCAGGCACAGTACATGATTCTTTATCAACTCGGAAACCCACCCGCCAGCAATACCTTCGACGACACGGCGATTATCGGTGCGGCGGGTAATCCAAACATTACCCAAATGATGATCCGATCGGGCGACGTACTCGACGCCATTCAGGCCGTCAATACCGGGAATGGCTTATACAATTTCGGTACTCAGAATCCGAAAACCGGAATCGGGATATTTACATTGTTGCAACACGGTGGGAATAGCGGAGGAAGTGAAACGATCAATATTCCGCTCACCGATCCGATCGTATCAATTTCCGGCTACACCGGTTCTTGGTATGGCTGGCAATGTGTTCTGCAACTCACGTTAACTGGAAAAAGCGGAGCCACTTATGGCCCATTCGGCTCGATGGCCGGTTCAACCACCAAAACCCCTTTCACACAGTCCGCTCCGACCGGCCAGAATGTGGTTGCCTTTAGCGGATCCACCGTGACGGTCCCGTTGGCAGACGGCACTCAGACAGCAATCATCGCGAGTCTGAACGCTGTCTTTGCCTAACCCATCATTTCACCAGGCCTGCGCGAAGAGCCGCGCAGGCCGGTGATTCAGATGTTATCGTTTTTAGCTATGCCGATAATACTTCTGCTATCCCACCAGGTATCGGAAGCGCCTTCACCGATAAGTCTAAACACTAGATTCAAGGAGAGCACCAAAATAGCGCGTAGTTGCACTTCAACTATGGATTTGAGTCCCGAACCCATAACCGGCTTGCCTTTTTCAATATGAACACTGCTGAATACTTGTCTCATGACTTGAGCCAGACTCTCGCGAGTAAACCCCACCTCATGTGTAAAATCCATGTAGCGTTCATGCTGAGCAAGAATCCAGTCCATGTTCGGTACGTCGATGATCACCATGCCGGCTGGTTTAAGACTTGTCTTGATCCTCTCTAACAGGGGAATAACTTGATCCTTCTGTATGTGCTCCAATACCGCCTTGAGAATAATAACGTCGAACTTTCCAACGTTCTCGTCAAGATAAGCGAAAGCATCCACGTATGCGATCTCCGCGGATGGAACAATCTGTTTGGCTTTCTCAACATCGAGAGGTGAAAGATCTACCCCAAATAATTTCTTAAATTCAAGAGAATGTAATGCTGCTAGCAGATAACCTTTATTACAAGCAATCTCTAAGATTTCGGCTGAGTTTCCGTCCAGGTTTCCAAGATGCTGAAGATAATTGACACGGGTATATTCCCGGAAAAACGCGAGCTTCGATTCATCATCAGCATCCAAGTGCGATACATGCGTCGCGTTATAGGAAGAGAATAATTTACTTCTATAGTCGCCTGACATTTCGCTTCGCCGCTCCGTAGTATGACTTTTCGGGCGTGCTTAAGAAGTATTCACGACTGACCTTTTTGCGCACGCAACTTACCACAAAGCAGGATTTCACGCATGGACCGGTTTTTGTGATTCTATCCGGCCGTTCGCGCAGAACTACTCTGTTCGTGAAAGAAACTGAGCATCTCGGTGGATACTCTCAAGAAAAAGTTGCGAAGGTGGTCTAAAACTCCGATCGCAGATTCTTATTTCGGTTTGATCACGATTACCGAATCCGGGTGGCCGTTTCCGTCATCTTCAGTAACGGGGTTGGTTGGATCGTTTAAAGCCACGCCATCTACGAGGAACTTGTAGGTATACTTGCCCGGCGCCAGATCAACACGACAGACCCATCGCTCGCCTTCTTTTGCACAATAGTTCTTAGTCTGGATCCAATTGTTGAAAGACCCGTAGATTGCCACAACCTCCGCGTCGGTGTGCCCCGTCAACTTAAAAGTCGTATTGCCGGTGAGACTCGGCACTGGCGGCGGCATCTTTTTCACCAACATGTTCCCCTGTCCGCTGTTGAGCGTTAGACCAGTGACGTTGCCTCTTTCGTCTTTGATAAAGGCGAGATGCAGATCCGGAAGCTCGCTGTCATAGAACCTGGACTCGGATTCGGCCAGGAGTGGGCGCGCCCTCAGGTATGAAGGCTTGATCCACAATGAGCCATCCTTGACGCTTACATAGAGGACGAAATCATGTGTGAATTTCGGGTCCAGTTCATATCTGCCAACGTATTGTCGGAGCAGAGCGGGAGCAACTTTGACTTGAGATATTGCTTTTTTGGGATTCGAGATCAGGACTGCGGGCGTTCTGTCCCGCTGAGAAATCTTGGTTGCGGATTTGATGCCAACGAGCGCTATCAAGTGACTTGCCAGCGTCCCGCGCCAATTCAAGAAACCATGATTGCCGTTAAATTCAGAGTAATGAACTGAGTATCCTTTGCTTGTGAGCGTGTCTCGCAAATTGCGGTTAACCATGAGCAACGGAGGCTGGGGCGACGGATCGCGTTGCGGAAGGGAACGCCACCACCAAGTCCCCTCCAACAGTCCCGCTTCGAATGAGAAACGCAACGGCAGAAGCGGGCTGGCGGCGAACTGGCGGTTCAGCCATTCCCATTCCTTCTCGCCATCGGGCTTCCAGTCGAAAGCGCCCGATTGGGAAAGGACGTTCCCGAAAACCTCCGGGTGCTTAAGCCCTACGAAAGCCGCCTGCAATCCGCCGAGGCTCGCGCCGCCGATGATTGTCTGGTCCGGACGGGCGGTCGCGTGATAGTTAGCGCGCGCCCATGGAACAATCTCCTCAGCCAAAAAGTCGGCATACTTTGAATTACACGCCAACTC
>JBKPNH010000011.1:0-25088 GCA_046732535.1 Acidobacteriota bacterium | reverse complement strand
GACGCATCCCTGGAGGCTCTTTGACTTTACTGAGAACTCCATGCTTGCCAAAGAGCGTCGCGGTGAGCTTTGTATCCTGCGCAGGTAGGGGTCATCTCTACTTTGCGCAAACGAGTGACATTTCAACTTTGGGTTTACATCGCCGATCGATTTATTGACTTTTTACCGGCTCAGGAATATTGTTCGCTCCGCAAGGGCTGAATCTCACGATGTCTGCCCCTTTGCACACTCCCAAATACAGCCCGTGTCCATTTTGGAAAATTGTGTTGTGTCCTGCCCCACTGTTTTACCAGTTTTGGCCTTAGTATTTGGAACATACATAGGTCCATAGCGAACCTCTCTACGTCATGGATAGAAGAGTTAAAGCAGTTATCGACTACATGCTGGAAGATGTGTCCCGTCCTCTTCGATTGGAAGAAATTGCGCGTTCGGTAAACCTCTCAGCATCCCGACTGCAACATCTCTTCAAGCAGGACACAAACATGACGGCCGCTCAATACCTGAAGTCACTAAGAATGCAAAGGGCAAAGCACTTAATTGATAGTACGTTCCTTAATACTAAAGAGATCATGCAGCGGGTTGGCATGAAAGACGAAAGCCATTTTGTCCGTGAGTTCAAGAAGATTTATGGCCTTCCACCCGGAACTTACAAGCAACGCCTCCCGATACCCAGACTCACAACAACGAACTCCGGAACTAAATAGCTAAATCGGCTAACATCAGCTAATCCGGCCAATAAATAACCAAAAAAATCAATATTATTCTCTTGTCATGAATAGATGTTGAATCTATTGTACGCCCTTCAGGTTCGCGTAAACCCGACTCAATAGTCCAACAGACAATTCGCTATGGCAGGCATTAGGGAGCCCAACCCGCGTGGGACTCAGTGTGTGCGGGTGTGAAACCAGTCCGATTGGTGCGGCTCCCAAAACAGGCAACTCACCAGTACTCACAAGGAGACTTGAAATGGAACCGAACTCCGAGCAGGAAGTCGTTGAAACCAAGGCTTCCGACAATCTAACCGTTTTACCCGAGAACAGTGCTCACGATCGGCGAAGCTTTTTGCGGCGCGCCGCAATTGGAGTCGCCGGTACCGCCGGTCTGGTAGCGGTCGGCGCATCGTCAGTACACGCAGAAAGCTCTTCCAAGAGCAAAATCTTAGCTCGAATCAGGGCCCAAATGGCCCAGGATCCGATCGAAATCGATGATGGCGGTGATGGTGGTGGCGGCGACGGTCTTTATGTGAAGAATGCACATGCACTTTACTTAAAGAGATAACTGATCGTGATTACCTCGCACGTCACTCGAAGTCTGCCGCACGATTTTTGTGTGCAAGGCCGGTAGCAGCGTAGTACAGGCGCTCGCGTGAACCACGCTGCTAATTATCTAATCGTGTAAACACCTCTTCCCCCACTTCGAGTCGAAGTGTCCTCAAATTATTTCAGACACCTGGGTAAACAGATGAGTCAAACCACAACTAGCGAAGGTGATATCTCCCGCCAAGCGTGGGAAGGAATTTGGGACGACTTGGGCGTGGAGAAGGGATACACCGGTTTTTCATGTCCCTTTGAACCGTTTGATGAGGCGCTTGCGCAAACGATCGCCAGCGAATATGCAAGGTCAGTCCTTGGCGTTTTCGTCGAACGTTTCGCTCAAGTGATCTCGAAGAACGGTCTTGACGATCTCTTTTCCTCTCTACTTGAAGCCGATCTGCCGCTCGAACTCGCATGGTCGTCAGATTTGGGAAACCTGTATGGAGCGACGAAGCGAGGCGACAAAGATCACGCAACGAGAAGCGCCGCCGCCTTCGCCCTCATGGCTGGTGCGGCAGGGTTCCCCGGCCACTGGCAACTGGAACTCAGCAAACCCGCTAAGTTCTTCTGGGATGATTGGATCCTTCCCGGCTGCGACAAGTTGAGCGTGATCAGCAGCGACTCTGATGCGCGCCTCAACTTGTCGCTGGAGGGGAACGAAACCCAGGTCAGTTTTGTGCGCGATTCGGATCTATGGAAATGCCAAACACCAGAGTTGGCCATGCGCTTGCCCGCGTTTGGCAGTGGCACACGTCAACTCGTTTTTCTTCCTCGGGATGCAGCGCTTGATAGCGGGTTTTTCCGCGACGCTGATGATGCAGCCCCGGCTTTGGAGACGTTCTCGCCGTCTCTAATTGAGACTTTGACTACAGCGCTTGATTTGCTTGAAGAGCATGTGCCTCACTATTTCGATTGGGTTGTTCGTATCATTCGGCGGGTAGTCGTGCTGCACTCTGAGCAAGACCTGTTGCGCAGCGGCAGTCATGAGAACCAATACGGAACGATACATATCTCGGATAACCTTCGGGTGCTCTCCCTCGCCGAGATGCTAATTCATGAGGCCTCTCACCAGTATCTCGAACTACTGATCAAATTAGGACCGACAATCGATCCGGGCCACAAAAAGCTTTACTACTCCCCGGTCAAACAATGTGACCGCCCGCTTCACAAAATCCTGCTCGCATATCACGCCTTTGCCAACGTTATGCTCTTTTACCGAAACGTGGACGAGCGTGGCCTGGCCGATGATTATTTCACGAACCTTCAAAACGTCCTCAACGAAGAGCTGAGTCAATTAGAGCAACCCCTAATCGGTAACGACGCAATTCTGCCTATCGGCAAAGCATTGGTCGAACCGTTGATCGAACGGAGTGTATGCAAGTGAGTGCACCAGCCGCCACCCGGATCATCGACGAAGGACGAATCGTTTCGCTCGTGGTGAAAGTCGCAGAGCGGTGCAACCTCAACTGTTCCTATTGCTACATGTACAACCATGCCGACCAGAGTTATCTGCGCCGGCCGGCTTTCATGTCAGACGAGGTGTTTGCTCAACTGCTCGTTCGCATTTACGAGTATTGTGATCGCTGGCCGAAACATCGCATGTCGCTCGTCTTTCATGGTGGTGAGCCTATGCTGATGGGCACGGAGCGGTTTAGACGATTCACCACACTCGCGCGCGAGAAGCTGGGCGAGAAGCTCGACAGCTTACAAATACAATCCAACGCTACGCTGGTCGACGACGATTGGATCGCAACTCTGCACGAATTGGGTGTTACCGTCGGCGTAAGCATGGATGGTCCGCCTGAAATACATGACATGTTCCGAGTCGATCATTCAGGAAAAGGTTCACATGCCCAGGTCCTGAAGGGACTACAACGACTACAGGAGCAGGAGTTGTTGTCAGGTGTTCTATGTGTCGTTAATCCCGCCCATTCAGGGGTCGGAATCTATTGCTACTTCCGGTCACTGGGAATCAAGAATATGAACTTCCTCTTTCCCGATGCCACTCATGATGTCAAGCAGAGGCTCTACGGGCAGTACGGGAAGACCCCGGTCGCCGACTATCTCATTCCCGTCTTCGATGAATGGGTTACCGAAGACGACGAGGACGTGAGAGTGTATTGTTTCGAAGACATCATGAGGACGATTCTCGGGGGTAAAGTTACCAGCGACCTGATCGGCAATGGTCGAGCCAACTATCTGGTTATAGACACCGACGGGTCCATTCAAGCCCTTGATGCACTTAAGGTCTGCTGGGAGGGAACATCGGAATCCGGTCTCAATGTTTTTGAGCATGGATTCGACGAGCTGCACAAGGGACTGCCACTGCTTCACCGCGTCGTGCATGAAGGAATGCCGATGTGTGCAACGTGTAACGCGTGTCGGGAGAGTGCAACTTGTGGCGGTGGCTATCTACCGCACCGGTACTCGCATAAGAACGGCTTCGACAACCCTTCGATTTGGTGTGAAGACCTGCTAACGCTGTTCGCCTATGTCCGAAACTACATCGATACAAGAGCGGCCGCTTAGAGCCGAACACCCGTTGGCATTTTTCATCAACGGCTACGGCGACAATTACCTGAATCTTCCCGCTCTACGCGCTCTATCCCGGTTGTTTGAGGGGCGGCTTACACTCGTCTGCAAGCAAGGTCCTCATCTTTTCTGCTTTGAGGATCTGGAAGTTAATCGAAAGATCACACTCAAGGCGCGGTTCGATGGGGAGCACTATCAGTTTGACGCTGAAGCTGCGGCAGCGGAAATCGGTAAATGCGATCTTTTCGTTTCACTTGTACCCTGGTATTCGCCATCGTTGAGTAATCTGCTTGGGGCTTGGGGTAGCATTCCCTCGATAGGCTTCTTTGAGAATTATACTCACTGCCTTCGCCTGGATTACGACAAGCCATCTGCCGATCTCGCCTTTGATGTTGTCCGGAGCCTCAGGCCTGATTATCGAATAGACGATTTTCTCGAGCCGCTTCGCTATCCAACTGAACGACGTCAGGATGTACACGAAATCTTTTCGATCCTGGAACCGGGCACGAGAACTCTGTCGGTGCACATGGATACGTTGTCGCACAAGACCTGGGATGAAACTCGCTGGGTTGAATCGCTCGATGCTTTCCTGGATAAACATCCGGAATTTGTAGTGTTACTGGTCGGGCGGCCTGAACGCCCGGTGGATACGGAGCGGTGGCACAATGCCGGCCGAATTATACCGTGCTACGGTCTATCGCTATCTTCATCTTGCTGTTTAGTCGCCGAATCGGACTTCTTTATCGGCATTGATTCCTGCATGCTGCATGTCGCTGACATGGCGCGCGTTCCTGGTGTGGGGTTGTTCGGTCCTACTAATGTGAAGGAGTTCGGCTTCTATATTGGCCCGCACATCATGATTCAAGGCGACGGATCGATGGAAAAGATTACGGTGGATATGGTCACCGGTGCTCTGGATCAGATCGTAGCCGCGCCAACGCAAGCAGTAACGTGGGCGGCCAATTAGTTATACCGAAACGTTGAAAGTCACAGGTAGTAAACGGCTGATGGAAGCTCTGCGTACTGCGATTCGGCAGTATGAGCCCGGTGTGGTTATCGAGACCGGAACGTACTTGGGCACGGGTTCGACACGTATGATCATCGAGGCGTTTGCCCCTGCCGAACCGGAAAAATTCTATACGATCGAGATCTCGCCTCGCTTTTGCGCGGTCGCACGGCGGAACTTGTCTCGCTACGAATTTGTCGAGGTTCTTTGGGGCCTGAGTGTGGGACGCGGCGAAGCGGAGAAGTTTCTTCGCAGTGATTCGTTGCTCTGGGAAGCGGAACATCACGGAATTGAGGTGGAAGGGCCCGAAGACCCGGTAAGTTTTTACCTTCGCGAGATAAGTAGCGACAAGAACGGCACGCACGAAGATGAGTGCTATCCGGACGTCGAGGCTCCGGATAATTGGTTGGAGCGACTATTATCGCAGCATAAACATGAGCGACCTCTAATCGTGCTGGATTCGGCCGGCGGCATCGGCTGGCTGGAATTCCAGGAAGTGCTGCGTCTGCAGCAAGGTTCGCCATTTCTGTTGTTTTTGGACGACGTGAGGCATGTGAAGCATTATCGCAGCCGCGTCTTCGTAGAATCTTCCAGTGACTTTCGCATGATTGATTGTGATGTAAATCATGGATGGGCACTTGCCTTCTACGAACCGCCGCCGCGTGTCGATAGCGAACTTCGCTGCCAGTGAAACTCACATTTCGGAAAGCAATAATCCCGAAGAGGACAAATTCATGAACCGCAGTTTTGTTTCGCGTGTACTAGCCCACTCCCTGGTATGTTCCCTCATGATTGGCGCTCAGACGTTGTTGGTAAGCGCTCAGTCGCCCGCCCAAACGAAGGGAAAGACCACGAAGTCAGAGCAGCAAACGGCGTCGCCGGACAAGAAATCCTCTGAGGCTGATCTGTCCAGATCAGCGCGGCGCAATACCGCGATCTTGATGCTGGTAGATTTAGCGAATCAGGCCCGTAGTTTTCGCGATCTAGCTCTTCGCGCACGAGCACAGGCTAGAGTTGCGGATGTTCTTTGGTCGTCGGACGAACCGCGCGCTCGTCAGTTTTTTCTGCGTGCGTGGGATGAAGTGGATGCGTTGGAAAGAGGGCAGAAGGATGCGGCAAAAAACGAGGACGAGAAAGGGCAGGCCGTCGTCGCCGGATCTAACCTTCGAATTGAAATCTTACGACTTGCAGCTCTTCGTGATCGCAAGCTCGCGGAGCAGCTTTTAGACAAACTTAATGCTGATAAGCCCAAGGAAGGCGCGTCTGATTCCGCACTATCACCTTTGGATTTGTCGGAAGCTGACATCGAACGAATGGAGGTTGCGCAGCACCTGCTTGGCCAGGGACACATTCAGAATGCACAGGATTTAGCCGGACCAATGCTCAATCGAGTCACGGAGCAGACAGTTCGTTTCCTCTCGACGTTGCGACTTCGGTTTCCCGCGGACGCCGATAATCAGTTCGCCTCACTGCTGGCGCGGTCTGTGCGCGATCCTTCAGCAGATGCGATCACAGTCTCTTTTCTTTCTTCTTACGTCTTCTCGCCGCTGGTCTTCGTGTCGGTCACGCGCGATGGTTTCACGAATTCCAGTCAATATGGGAAACCCCTCCCACCTCCGGACCTATCGCCCGAATTGCGCGGCGCCTTCTTTCAAACTGCGACTGAGATCCTCATTCGCCCACTGCCAGATGTCGAGCGCACATCTGCGGGCCGGCCAGGCACCTATTTCACCATCCTCCGCCTGCTTCCACTCTTTGACAAATTTGCTCCCAAGTACGTTCCGTCCCTGCGCACACAACTGACGGCCTTATCTGACCCAATGTATGCGGATGTCTTTGACCCTGCCAAAAATCATCATCTAACCGAAGGCCTGACGCGCAACCAGGCGAGTAAAGAAGTTTCGGAGCCGATTGATATCAGCAAGGCTAAAACTGCGAAGGAACGGGATGCGGCCTACATTGACGCTGCCCAAAAAGCCGCAGCAAAGGGCGACGAAGCGGCACGTGATTATGCAGGTAAGATTGAAGATCTGGAACTGCGCAAACAGGTGCGCGCTTATATCGACTTCCTGCTGCTGACGGCGGCCATTGAGGCCAAAGAGCCTGAAAAGGTCATCGTGCTGGCCCACTCCGATTATCTGACGAGATTTCAGCGGACATGGGGTTTGAGCGAAGCTGCACGGTTACTCACACGGCGCGAGCCGGAACGCGCGAACGAGTTGCTTGCTGAGTCATGGACCGAAGCGCGCCGGATAGAAGAGGGTTCGTCCGACCGTGTTCGTGGGCTTATCGCTGTCGCTTCACAATTATCGGATGTTGACCCCGCTCGCAGTTGGGAGGTAACTAACGAGGTCGTCAAGGCCGTGAACAATTCCAAAGTTTATACGGGCGAAGACAGCAGGATCAGTGTGCGCTTAAGAGTGGGAGAGACGATAGCGGAAAAGAAGTTCAATGCGGCTGGAATCAGTCTCGGCGCCCTTTTTGAGCGATTGGCCAAACGAGATATGTACGCGGCGATCAGTAGTGCACAGACGTTGACTGCGGAGGCTCCGCGCGTCATCGCGCTGATCAGCATAGCCCGTACCGTGCTGGAGGAAACAGCCGAGCCGGCGGCGAGACGTTAGTGCGGTTTAATGAGACTGTTGGTTGGTTAACTTGAAGGCCTGCAGAGCGTCTTCGCGTAAGGCTTCGAGGATTCGTTTATCCGTGCCGGCCAGTAAACGAGGAGTGCCTGACTTGCGCGGGTGAAATAGAGGAGCGGTCTTGCGGGAGCGCAGAGACGTTGTAAATTCCGGGTTGCCGAGAGCGGGCGTGGGTGGAACGGAAGCTTTTTGCAGTGCCTGTTCAGCCAGATCCTTCCGGCCCATGCGGTCGTAGACTTGCGCGAGCAGGTAAAAGGCTTCGACGTAGCGGGCGTCCATTCTGGTAGCTTTGCGCAGATGCCGCACGGCGAGCGCGTCACGGTTGAGCTCGTAGTAAAGACAGCCCAGAACGTAGTGCGCTTCCGGCGATGGCCGCACTGTCAACGCTCGCTTGAACTCACCGAGCGCGCGTCGCCAGTTCTTCTCGGCGACAAACACCCAACCGAGGCCGTAGTGTCCCGCGAATGATGATCCGCCTTGCGCGTTTGCGTTACTAAGAAGATGCTTCGCTAGTTCGACCTCGCCATCGTCGGCGCACGCCAGTCCCAACAACAACGATATCCGCAGATCATCCGGCAGCGCCGCGTGCGCTTTCGCGAGATAGGTGCGCGCAAGCTTCGACTTGCCGCGACGGAAGAAGTGCTCGCCGATGAACAGGTTCAATGCAGTGTTCTCGCCTGAAATCTCCGCAGCGCGCTGAAGTTTGGTGATGCCCTGCCCGATCTGCTTGTCTTCTAACAGCAGAAAACCCTCGTTGATTAATTTTTCAAAGACTTTCTTGTCCGGCGCATCCGCTCCCGACAGGATTCGCAAACGCAGCTCGTCGCGATGAACGTTCTCTTCCTGCTCGACCGCATCGCGTTGACAACGCTCGCTCCACAACTTTTCCAACCGCTCGGTCTGGACCACGCCGTCCTCCGCGAGCAAATTAACGAGCGCCCTGACGAGCGAACGATCGAAGTAGGCATTCTGCGCATAACGCAGCAGCAGATCGAGACTGCGTTCCAAACGTTCGGCGAGTCGCGCAACTCTTGTTTCCGCTGCGGAGATCCGTTCGAGCAGGTGTTCGTCAGTCGAAAGCCCTGCGGGTCCCACTTCGTACCGCGCGGAGCTCGGCTCGACGACGATCATCAGCCGCGTCCCACAGCGCGCGCAGAATTCCTGGCCCAGCGGGTTCGCTGCGAGACATTTTTGACAGTAGTGTGAGATGGCGGGGGCCATATGCTCTTAAGGTCCTGGTCTTTGGTCTCAACTAAACCCAAGACCCAAGGTCAAAGACCAAAGTCCTAAGTCTAATACTCGTAAAACCCGCGACCCCTCTTTCTTCCGAGCCAGCCGGCGTCGACGTAACGCTTCAAGAGCGGGCACGGCCGGTATTTTGGATCTCCGAGCCCCTCATATAACACATTCATGATAGCCAGGCATACATCGAGGCCGATGAAGTCCGCGAGCGTCAGCGGGCCCATCGGGTGATTCATACCGAGCTTCATGATGCCGTCGATACTTTCGCGCGTGGCGACGCCTTCGTAAAGCGTAAAGATCGCCTCGTTGATCATCGGCATCAAGACGCGATTTGAAACGAATCCCGGCGAGTCCTGACAGTCGAGCGCGATCTTCTCCATCTTCTCGGACAATTCTCTGACGCGCTCGTACGTCTCGTCAGACGTCGCGATGCCGCGAATGACCTCGACAAGTTTCATTACCGGCACGGGATTCATGAAGTGCATGCCGATAACTTTGTCAGGGCGCGAAGTAGCTGCGGCAAGCTTGGTGATCGAAATCGACGACGTATTTGAAGCAAGGATGGCGTTGGGCGGCGTGATCTGATCGAGCGACTTGAAAACGTCGATTTTGACGTTGAGGTTTTCGACGACGGCTTCGATAACAAACGACGCTTCACGGAACGCTTCGAGTTGCGTGGTGGTGCTAATGCGTTCGACGATTGCTTGCTTGCCTGCTGTATCGAGCCGTTCCTTGTCGACGTCACGTTGCAGGCTCTTGTCGATAGCGCCGAGCCCTCTTTGCAGAAACTCGTCACGCACGTCGTGCATGATGACGCTGTAGCCGGCGCGTGCCGCCACCTGGGCGATTCCATTTCCCATGGTGCCCGCGCCCACTACGCCAATCACTTCACTCACTATGGTCCAGGCTCCTTAAGATTTAACGCCAGTCAGGCGGTGACGGCGGGGGCTGATACTGAGCCTCGCGTTGCCGGCGAGCGTCTTGTTCCCAACTCTGGTTGGCCCACGTTTGCTGTCCTGGCGGCAGGGCGTAGTTGTAGTTGTTCTGATCGAAGAAGGTTTTGCCGAGGTCGCTGAAGAGAAACCAGAACGTATAGACGCAAACAGCCGTGCCGATCGGAAAGTTCGCGCCGGCGACTACCGCCGAGATGATCGACGCGGTCCTGGCCCACTTCTTCTTTTTCAGCAACGCCCAGCCGGCGACAAACGACGGTATGGTCATCGCGCCGTAAATCGCCAAAATGAACAGAGACATGAAAATGATGAGACCCGCAGGAGGACCACCGGGCCCGAAGCTCATCATTCCGGCCATAAAGATTGTCATCGCTATGGCAAACAGAGACATGAGTACGCCGTATGCGATGTTGGAGTAAGCCAGATTCTTATTGTGTTGTTCGGGCGTGGTCAAACTGTTAACTCCTATTACCGTTCGATCGCCATCGCGACAGCGTTCCCGCCGCCGAGGCACAACGAAACAACGGCGCGATGGGCATTACGCCGTTTCAGTTCGTAGAGAATCGTCGTCAACAAACGCGAACCTGATTGTCCGATCGCATGGCCCAGCGCAACCGCGCCGCCGTTGACGTTCACTCGCTCAGGATCGAGACCGAGCTCACGCGTTACCGCGATTGCCGCCACGGAAAACGCCTCATTCAACTCGAACAAGTCAACTTCACTCGACGACCAGCCGGTCTTCTTGAACAACTTCCGCACCGCTTCAACCGGCGCCATCATCACGTACTTCGGTTCCACTCCCGCAACTGCCTGCGCCACGATGCGACCCATCGGCTCGACACCCAACTCCTGAGCCCGACGAAGCGACGTGACGACAACCGCCGACGCGCCGTCGTTGACACCAGGCGCGTTGCCCGCCGTGACGCTTCCTTCTTTCTTGAATGCCGGCTTCAGTTTGCCGAGCACTTCCACGGACGTGTCTTCGCGAACCGTTTCATCAGTGTCGAAAACCAGCGCCGGTCCTTTCCTCTGCGGGATCTCGACCGCAACGATCTCGTCCTTGAACTTGCCTGCTTTTATCGCCGCGGCGGCTTTGCGATGCGAATTGGTCGCAAACTCGTCCTGTTCGCTTCTACTCACCGAGTATTCGTCGGCGACGAGCTCGCCGGTGCAACCCATGTGATAATTTTCAAACGCACACCAGAGCCCGTCGTTGATCATCGAGTCGACGAGTTCGCCGTTACCGAGACGATAACCCTCGCGCGCTTTCGGGATCAGATAAGGAGCGTTGCTCATCGACTCCATGCCACCCGCGACGACCATTTCCGAGTCGCCGAGTTTGACAGCCTGCGCCGCCATCATCACGGCCTTCAGACCTGAGCCGCACACCTTGTTCACGGTCACCGCCGCAACCGTCGGCGAAAGTCCGCCGCGCAAGGCGGCCTGCCGTGCCGGGTTCTGACCCAGCCCGGCCTGAATCACGCATCCCATGATCACTTCGTCGACTTCTTCCGGCTTGATCCCCGCTCGTTTGACACTCTCGCGCACCACGATCGAGCCAAGCTCAGGCGCCGAAAAGCCTTTCAACGATCCTAAAAACTTTCCCACCGGCGTCCGCGCGGCACTGATTATGACGGCTTCATTTAATTCACTCATGTGCTAATCCTAATCCATTCTTATCATCAGTGTCATCCGTGTTAGACTCCACTACGCATGCAAGCACTCATTCTGGCTGGTGGCAAAGGCACACGCCTGCGCCCGTTAACCGTTTACACTCCGAAACCAATCGTTCCGATTTGCAATCGTCCGTTCCTGCTCTATCAAATCGACACGTTGCGCCGCGCCGGCATCACCGACATCACGCTGTCGCTTTCGTATCAACCAAATAAGATCGAACAGCTTCTCGGCGATGGCTCCGACTACGGCGTCAAACTGAAATACACAGTCGAGCCGCAACCGATGGGAACGGCAGGAGCGTACAAGTTCGCCGAAGATCTGATTCGCGAACCGACCGTCGTCTTCAACGGCGACATCCTGACGGACCTCGATCTGAAAGCCGTCATCCGCGAACACAACGAGCGCAAAGCGACGGCGACGATCGTGCTGACGCCGGTGGAAAACCCGCAGAGTTACGGACTCGTCGAAACCGAAAGTGACGGCGCGATTCGCCGCTTTCTCGAGAAACCAAAACCCGACGAGATCACCTGCAACACGATCAACGCCGGCACCTACATTCTCGAACCAAAAGTGCTCGATTACTTGCCCGCCGGCGAAAACTACTCGTTCGAGTACGGACTGTTTCCCGATCTGCTGCGGCGCAAGGAAGCGTTCTATGCGCACATTCCAGCGCGCACTTATTGGATCGACATCGGCACGCCCGAACGTTATCTACAGGTCCATTCCGACCTGCTCGCGAATCGCGTCACGCGAATTCATATCAAGGAACGCCGCGGGCAATTCGATGCCGCAACGGTCGCGGAGATCGACGACGTCTCGATGATCGGCGACGACTGCCACATAAAACCCGGGGCGCAGATCATCAACTCCGTGTTGGGCCAGGGATGTTTCGTCGAAGAGCGCGCGCGAGTCGAGAACTCGGTTATCTGGCCGCACACGCGCATCAGCACTACGGCGCAAGTCATCGGCGCAATTGCCGGACGCGGTTGTCACATCGGTCGTTCTGCAATCGTGCGACCCGGCAGCGTGCTTGGCGATAAGACTTCGTTGACTGACTACACGCTGACGTAATCGCTATTACAAGGAGGATTAGTAGTGGACTGGGGCGTTTTTCGAGCTTACGACATTCGCGGAGTTTATCCGGACGCGATCGACGAAGAAGGCTATTACAGAATTGCGAAAGCTTACGTTTATCTATTCAAGCCCAAGTCGATGGTGGTCGGCATGGACGCGCGTCTATCTTCTCCTCCGCTGAAGGCCAGTTTGACTCGCGGTTTCATGGACGCCGGCGTTGACGTGATCGACATCGGAAAGATCACCACTGACATGCTTTACTACGCGGTCGGCGCTTCCGATTATTCAGGTGGGATCGTGGTCTCCGCGTCGCACAATCCGAAGCAGTACAACGGCATGAAGCTCGTGCGAGAAAAGGCGGCGGCGATCTCTTCCGACACCGGCCTGTTCGACATCCGCGACGCACTCAAAGACGGAAAAGACTCTGAAGTCGCTTCTGACAAAAAGAGCACTTTAACCGAACGCGACATCCTGAACGACTACATTGCTCACGTGTTGAAGTCCATTAATACAAGCGCGATCAAGCAATTCCGCTTTATCGGCAACGCGAACTTTGGTTACGTCTCACGCGTCGTCGCGAAGTTGGCCCAGGACCTCAATCAGGATCTGCTGCCGTTGAACTTCGAACCTGACGGCTCCTTTCCAAAAGGACCACCAGATCCGATGCTGGCGTCCAACCGCACTGAGACTGAACAGCTCGTCAAAGACGAACATACTGACTTCGCGGCCATTTGGGATGCGGACGCGGACCGCGTCATGTTCGTCGACGAAGGCGGCCGATTTATCTCCGGCGCTTACGTCACTGCCTTGCTCGCGGACATCCTGCTCGAAAAATACGGTCACGACAACGCCATCATCTTCGATCCGCGCGTGATCTGGCCCACGCTCGCCGTCGTCAACAAGAAAGGCGGACGGCCCATTATCTCTAAAGGCGGTCACGCGTTCATAAAAGACCGCATGCGAAAGGAGAACGCGTTGTTTGCCGGCGAGATGAGCGCGCACTACTACTTCCGCGAGAATTTTTACGCCGACAACGGCATCATTCCGTTCCTGCTCATTCTCGAACACCTTTCGAAGCTTGGAAAACCGTTTTCGGAAATGATGGCGCCGTACATGGCGGGCCATTTCATGTCGGGAGAGTTGAACTACAAAGTAAAGGACATCGACCAGGTGATCACTGCCGTCCGTGAGAGGTATCACGGGCAGGGTACGGAAGACTTCACCGACGGCTACTCGCTCGAAACTCCTGAATGGCGCTTCAACATTCGCCCGTCGAACACGGAGCCGCTGCTGCGCTTGAATATCGAGGCGCGAAAGGAAGGGCTCGTCGAACAGATCACGGGCGAGATCCAGAAGATCATCGAAAGCGACTAGTAGCAGCCGCACACTCTTAAGTCTTTGTGCTTTTGTGCCTTTTTGTGGCTATGCCTGAACTTCCCGAAGTAGAACACGTCGTGCGAGCGTTGCGTCCCGTGGTTGTCGGGCGACGTATTCTCGCCGCCGAGTTGAAGCTCAAACGCATCGCGCCGGACATCTCGCGTCCTGCTTTCGATCGCGAGCTCCGCAACTCGCGCATCACCGCCGTGGGTCGTCGCGGCAAGTACATTCTGTTTGAGCTCGAGTCCGGCCGCATGTTGACGACGCACTTGCGCATGACGGGTAAGTTTGTCTCGTTGACGACCGACGACAATCTGCCGCCGTACGCGCACGTCGTATTTCATCTCGACGACGAACGGCGTCTGGTGTTTTGCGACATGCGGCAGTTTGGGCGCATGAGGCTCGTCGTCAATCCTCAACGCCTGCCGAAAGAGTTACTGACGCTCGCGCCTGAACCGCTATCGGAAGAATTTACCGAAAGCTATTTTCTCGATACGTTGTCTCGTTCACGACGCAGCCTGAAGCAATTGCTGCTCGATCAAACGCGGATCCTCGGTCTCGGAAACATCTACGCCGTCGAGGCGTTGTTCCTCGCGGGTATCAATCCGATGAAGGCCGCGCATCGATTATCAAAACCGCGAGCGCGTAAGTTGTACCAGGCGATTCGCGACGTACTGCGTGAAGCAATCGACGCCGGATCGACGTTGCGGATCGATATGTCTGATGGAAACGCTAGCTACTTCGCAGCGCCCGAGCGCTTCTGGCGCGTGTACGAACGCGAGGGCGAGCCGTGCGTCCGCTGTGGAACAAACATCCGCCGCGTGGTCCAAGGCGGCCGCTCCACCTACTACTGCCCGACCTGCCAGAAGAGATAGCGAAGACAGCCCACACGCCATCATGTACAATTAGTACCGCTTTTCAGTTTTTATAGGTCCCGAAGTAGCAATCCTCTGTCGTCCTCTGATGAACGCTACTTCTCGAAAAGACTCAGAACTCAATTCCACTTCAGCCGATGCCCAGTTGGCAACAACTCGAACTTCACGTCAAGACCGCGATCCGAATGCTGAAAGGACGCAGGCGCGACCAGGCTGCGTTCTTCGTCGCGGCGCTTTGCTTTTCTGGAGGCTTAGCACTCGACAAGCTCGTAACCGGCGAATGGGTCGCAAGGTTGCAGATCGCATTGTATGCCATTGGAGTAATCGCTCTTGGTTACGGCGTCACACGTGTCTGGCGGTTGGTTAATCCGCCCGAACTGCCACCCGCCAAAGATCGTCCTTCAGCGATCAAGGGACCGATGGCATTCACTGAAGCTGACGGTAAGCTATTTCGCAAGCTGGGTCGCGAAAGCGACCTGCAAAAGCTGTTGGGATTCGTACTGGACGATCAACTCCTAATGATAGTAGTCCGTGGAGCTTCCGGTGCCGGTAAAACTTCGCTGCTGCGTGCCGGCCTAAAAGACATTGTTGGTGATAATGCAGTCTTTCATTACTGGGAAGCTGTGCCGGTCGAACCAGACGCGGGATTGGTGCGCGCCATTCAAGAAAGATGGCCTGAGGGTGTGACCAAACCTGCAACGCTGCCTGAACTGATCAATCCGACGGACGCGCTCGGCCGGCAATCGCACGTGATTGTACTCGACCAGTTTGAGCAATTGCGCGGCAACCAAGAGATCTTCCAACTGCTGCGCCGCATCATTCGTGAATCCAGACCGCCACACCGCATCACGTGGGTGATTGCTTTCCGCCGCGAGTTCAGCGCCGACTGGCTCGATTTCATAAGCCCCGAACTGGAGAACGGCGTCCGCCCACCGCAGGATGTTTCGCTGAGCCTGTTCACCGCCGACCAGGCGCGCGAAGTCATCGGTCAACTGATTAATGAATCCAATCTGAAAGATTCCATCGAAGAGGCCGTCATCGACAATTTAGTCGAAGCCGCAACAGTCGATGGCGAAGTGTCGCCCGTCGACATTGGCATCGGTTTGCTGGTGCTGACCGAATTGCACGAACGACAGAGCGGCCAGATCATTACCAAGCGTGATTACCAATTTGCCGGTGGCGCTCAAGGTTTGCTGACGCAATACATCAGCCGATGTCTGGAACACTTTCCCAAAGAAAGTCACGAAGCAATCCTGAAAGCGATGCTGGCCCTCCGCGATCCCGAAGAAAACCGGCAACGACTGGCAACTGGATTGACCGTTGATGAGTTAGCTGCGGAAGCAGGCACGGACGAGCGAGTGTTGAAATTGCAACTGAATCGCCTAGCCGATCGAGACATCCGTTTGCTCGAAGCGGACACGCCAACTGATGGTTCGGCGACGCGCTATCGCCTGCCGCACGAACGACTGATTCCAGCGTTGTATCGTTTGACGAACAAGCTGCTGGCCGAAGTAGACCAAGCTAAACTCAAATTCCAGAACGCATTCCAGACTTGGCAGACCAACGACAAACGTTCACGCTACCTGCTGAAAGGCAAAGAACTTCGTTTGGTCGAACGGCACGAGACCCAAATCCCCTGGGGCCAAGATGAACAAGAAAAGAAGAGCTTTCTGTTCCGAAGCAAACGCCACCGCAAGTTTGTTTCGGCAGCGACGGCGACAGCGGTGTTGGTCCTAATTGGTATCGGCTGGTTCTCATTACTTCAATATGAGCGGTATGAGAATAGAAGATACTTAACCGAGAACGGCTACCCGGCTGAACTTTACTACTTCCAACATCAGCTAAAAAAGTTAGAAATGACCGAGCCACTCAATCTTGAACATTTCACCTGGCTCTCTTCTGATTCCATAGAAGAACTCTCGCTCAAAGCCACGGATTCATCAAATTCCATTGCCGGACTTACTTCTTTGTCGAGATGTGGTTCGTTAAAAACACTCACGCTCGACCTCAGCTTTAGCCAAGTAAGCGATTTGAAGCCGCTGGCTCAACTTAAGGGACTTCAGCAACTAACGCTTCATCTCTACATTAGCAACGTCAGGGATTTGCGGTTGCTAGAGCAACTCAAAGAACTGCGGCAATTGATGCAACTGACAATTTACCTCCGCATTAGACAAATGAGCGATTTGAAATCCCTCGAACAACTCAAGGAATTGCCGCAATTGACGCAACTAACACTCTATTTCAACCTTAACTCGAGGAGTGATTTGAAGCCGCTAAAGCAATTGAAGGAACTGATGCGGCTGACGCAGGTAACGCTCGATCTCCACTTTGGCGAGATGAGCGATTTGAAGCTGCTAGATCAACTGAAGGAACTGCCGCAATTGACGCGAATGACGCTTAACCTCTACCAAAGCCGAGTTAACAGCTTGGAACCGCTGGAGCAACTCAAGCAACTGATACAACTGACAGTCTTCCTCAGCGATAGCCAAGTGCGCGATTTGAAGCCCCTCGAACAACTCAAGGGCCTCACGCAACTGACGCTCAACCTCAACGGTAGCCAAGTGCGCGATTTGAAGCCCCTCGAACAACTTAAAGGACTCACGCAACTGACGCTCAAGCTCAACGATAGTGAGGTGAGCGATTTGAAACCCCTCGAGCAACTCAACGGACTCACGCAACTGACGCTCAACCTCACCGGTAGCCGGGTGAGCGATTTGAAACCCCTTGAGCAACTCAACGGACTCACGCAACTAACGCTCTCCCTTAGCGATAGCCAAGTGCGCGATTTAAGGCTGTGCGAGCAACTGAACGCACTGAGGAGACTGTCGCTCTCCGTTATCGCTCATCAGAGCCACGACTTGCAGTCGTTGAAACCCTTGAAGGCACTGACGCAACTAACACTCTTCACTGATAACCAAGTTCACGATTTGAAGCTGGCGCCTCTTAAGGCAGTGCCGCAACTAACGCTCTTCCTCGGCAATAGCCAAGTTAGCAATTTGGAGTCGATTCGAGAGATGACTAGCTTGCAGACATTCTCGATTGTGCGCGCGACCAGAAGTCAACGGATGTCACTGCGGAATATTCCTGCGAGCTTGGTTGAACTTAAGTTTTAATACACTAGACGCAGCGACCTTAAACTTTCTGTTTGACAACCGAAAATCGCAGCGCTATACGTGCTGGTCCACCAAAAACGAAGCGGGCCGACTTGTGCTACGAACACAAAATCAGCCCTTGACCCTCAACCTTCTCGTGAAAGGATGAAGATCATGTCTCATGATAGCAATGCAAGACCTCACACAATCAAGTCAACCAACAACCAAAACATCAGCGACGCCCTCAAACGACGCGCGCAGTATGTCATAAACAACTAATCCATCGATGCGGAAACGCGGGCCATTATCCGTTACGGCCTGGAAATAAATGACCCGTGTCTTCCTGAATTGGTGCGCCGAGTAGAGTCCGGCGAAACCGTCATCGACAACCTGTCCGTCCCGCCTACCATTGAAGAAAAGATTGAAGCCCTGGCAGAGATAATCTGTCGGCCGGCGATGAAGCTTCAGCAGCGTTGCTGGTCCTGATGGCAATACTGGAAAACTCCTCGCATCCGAAAGCTCTTACGAATACAGCAAAGCACTTCGCCTTCAATCGCTGCGTTGAGTTGAATATCTACGGCATCGTGGACGATCAGATTGCAATGCTCGAAGCCGAACTGTTAGCGGCCAACGCGGTTGCGGCCTGAGCCTTTCTTGTTAGCCAGAACCCACCACCGGTTATCCAAATGTTGTTGATTGAGAGATTCGGCTTATACTATTAGTCCTTTAAGACCTCGGAGAACAACTTCGCATTGAGCCAAGCACCCGCAAGCCTTTCGAGTAGCCGCAGTGGATTCGTCGAACGCGCCGATTTCTTTCGTCTAGACGCTACCCGCAAACTCGACCCAAGTCGACGAACTACATTAGGACAATTTCTCACTCCAGCGGCCGTTGCTCGGCTAATGGCTTCAATGTTCAAGAAGCGACGAGAACATATCAACCTGTTGGACGCTGGTGCCGGCGCTGGAGTGCTTACGGCCGCATTCATCGAGGGGATGAGTCGTTGGAAAAACAAACCCTCGTCAGTCTCCGTCACAGCCTATGAGATCGATCCCCTCCTCAGTGAATACTTGACGGAGACTCTTGAACTGTGCCGCGTCGAATGTGAAAAGGCACATATAAAATTCCATGCGGAGATCGTGTCTGAGGACTTCATCCAATCTGCGGTCAATCAACTAAACGCGACTCTTTTTACACCCGAAGCAAGCAAATTCAACTACACAATCCTTAATCCACCCTACCGTAAGATCAACAGCGATTCTCGAACACGCCAACTCTTAAGGATCGTCGACATCGAGACCAGCAACCTGTACACGGCTTTTGTGGCTTTGGCATCCCGGTTACTCGATTCTGGTTCGGAGTTAGTTGCAATTACGCCGCGCAGCTTTTGCAATGGCCCCTACTTCAAACCTTTTCGGAAGACCTTTACTGAAATGATGGGCATCACCCGTATCCACGTATTTGAATCACGGCAGACTGCCTTCCAAGACGATGAAGTACTTCAAGAGAATATTATTCTCCACGCAGTGAAAGAGCCTCCGACGGACCAGCGCCGCGTAACGATCTCGTCAAGCACGGGACCAACAGATGAATTGATGTCAATTCGTGAGATTGAGTATTCGCAACTGATCAGACCGGCAGATCCTGACTCTTTCATTCATATTGTTCCTGATGAGTTGGAGCATGAGATCGCAGAGCGGATGCGAAGTTTAACCTCGTCTCTGCCAGATCTTGGCATCTCTGTTTCCACGGGCCGCGTAGTGGATTTTCGGGCTCAAGCATGTTTGCGATCAAAAGCTGAGCTCAATACCGTGCCCTTAATTTATCCGGCTCATTTCGATAATGGATACGTCAAGTGGCCGAAAAAGGATAGTAAAAAACCTAACGCTATCTTGAACAATCCGGAGTCAGAGGATCTATTAGTTCCGTCTGAAGTCTATGTGCTCGTGAAACGCTTCTCCTCAAAGGAAGAGCGAAAACGAATTGTCGCGGCAATTTATGATGGTTCCCGTTTTTCAGCGGATCTCGTTGGATTTGAAAACCATCTTAACTATTTTCACCAAAACGGTCGGGGCTTGCCGCTGGCGTTAGCGAAAGGTCTTACGGCGTTCCTCAATTCGAATCTTGTCGATTCTTATTTTCGACAGTTCAACGGACATACGCAGGTCAACGCCACTGACTTGCGCAGTCTGAAATATCCCTCTCGATCAGAACTGGAGGTGTTTGGATCTGGAATTAGTGATGAGTTTCCAGCGCAAAACGAACTCGACCATCTTATTGAAAAGGAATTACTAAAAATGGTTGCTGAGGAAGGCGTCGATCCAATAGGCGCGAAGAGAAAGATTGACGAAGCGTTGGGGATTCTAACGGCATTGGGACTGCCGACAGCACAGCAGAATGAACGATCCGCGCTCACTCTCCTGGCGTTATTGGATCTCAAACCTGGAACGGCGTGGGTCAACGCGGGTAGTCCATTACGTGGGATTACACAGATGATGGATTTCTTTAGTAAGCACTATGGCAAGACATATAAACCTAATACGCGCGAGTCAGTTCGACGGCAGACGGTGCATCAGTTTCTGGGAGCCGGAATAATCATTGCAAACCCCGACAAGCCGAACCGACCTATCAACAGTGGTAGGACTGTTTATCAGATTGAGCCTGCGGTATTGGAGGTAATTCAATGTTTCGGTACTGACGAGTTCGATCGTTGCTTACGAGCACACCTCATCAACATCGAGACGCTCCAAAAGAAATACGCGCAAGAACGCGAAATGAATCGAATCCCCGTCGAGCTGCCGAACGGGCAGACATTTACGCTCTCACCGGGTGGGCAAAATGTTCTTATTAGCAAGGTGATCAGTGAGTTTTGCGAGCGATTCACTCCCGGAGGAAGTGTTCTTTATGTTGGAGACGCCGACGAGAAGTGGATGGTCTTTGATGAGGCAAGTTTTAGAAAGCTCGGTGTTACGGTTGATGCTCACGGCAAAATGCCTGATGTGGTGATCTACTTCAAAGAAAGGGACTGGCTTGTCGTTATCGAGGCGGTAACGAGTCACGGGCCAATAGACCCTAAACGACAAGCGGAACTCAAAACCCTTTTTGCTCCCTACAAGGATAAATTGGTGTTCATTACTGCGTTTCTCACACGGAAGGATTTGACAAAGTTTCTTGGACAGATTTCCTGGGAGACAGAGGTTTGGGTTGCAGACTCGCCGGATCATCTAATCCATTTCAATGGGCAGCGATTTCTTGGCCCAGCTAACTAAGCCCAGCCAAGCTGCCTTTTGTACCTCCTTTGTTGCTTCCCTACCGAGGCGATTTGGGACACCTGTGCCAGTCGAGTAACAATTTCTGTTACATGTGAGTTAACAGTTTGCGGCACCTTGCCGCTTATTGTTCGTCGCTGCCGGAGTAGGGGAAGTTCTCGGCGAGCACCGCGCGCATCTTTACGTGACCGTAAAGGACTTCCAGATAGGTGAGGAACTTGTGCAGCAGGGGTTTTGACTCGAGATTGTTCTCGATTGCCGTGATTACTTCCAGGGCCAGCGATTCGTAGCCGCGCCAGTCTTTGTACATCAAATACTGCATGCTGCCGTCGCGGAATTCCAGGATTCTGCCAGTGACTGTCCGCAGGACGTCGGGGTCGGAGTTCGCCTGAGAAAGCTTCACAAAACGCATCAATGACGAGAGGTCTTTGCAGAGCACGAGCGATTGCTGGAGCCGCGACTCGATATCGTTGAACAGTGCCGATGCGTCGATTGGCTTGAAGACTTGCAGCAGCGTGATCGTCGATTGTTGGAAGCAGTTTGTGAGCAGGCCGTGAGCGTGGAGGATCTTTCCGTAGACGATTGGCGTCGATTGTTCGGTGACGCCGCGGACCAGGTCGCGCTCGAAAATTCGGCGTAAATCGTGAGTAATTCCGTAGGAAATGCCGTCCAGGACGTCTGTTAGACGATCGTTTCCGGCGGATGCCGCGACCTTCAGCGCTTTGGACTGGATGTAGTCTGTGAGCGAACGGGCTTCAAACTCGAGCACCTCGAGAAGCGAGAGGCTTTCGAGGAGAGTGTCGAGTTTGTGGAGGTTGTTTTCGATGCGGGCGAGCCAGTCGAAGAAGCGGACCAGTTCGATGAGGACGGTCTCGGAAATCTCGCGTACGTGGGGGTTTTCGATCAGTCTTATCGCGGCGTCGATCTCGCTCTGGAGGTTAGCCTGGACGGCGCGTTGGACCGCGGTTTGAGGATCTTCCAGGACTTCGTGGCGGAGTAGGGGAAGCTGGGGTTCGAAGTCGGAAACGGTGATGACAGGTGTGTACATGATTGCGCGAGGTGCGGACATCAAGAGACTCCTTGGGGCAAGAGAGGCGCAGTCGAGGACGCGGGTGAGGGGTGGGTCTGTCCCTTAAACCCGAGACTGGTAGTTCATAATTTCTGCAAAGAACTCGTACAGCAACACCCCTGCACGTTGGCCCACCCTCTCATGGCAACGCCCGTGCCACCAACTTCTATCCGAGGCGGTTCTTCCAATAACCGGGGCGTCGGTGCTGATGCATCACGGCCGCTATGAAAACGTGGTCGGAGTGGACCTCATAGAGGATAGTGAAGGGAAAACCACGAACAAGACACTTACGGATATTGGACTGCTCGACGGGGCCTGAGGTGGGAAATTGCAGTATCCGCTGAGTTGATTGTTGAACCGCGCTGATCAAATCAAAGCCCAGGCCTGGGTCTTTCCTTCAAAAAAGCGCGCTGACTCCAGCATTTCATTATAGGCTTCCGGGTGAAAGACCAGTTTCATCCCGCAAGATCTTCGCGAGCCATTCTAAACGCCTCATCGGCATCTATACCTTCGACTTTACCAGAACGAAGTTCTTCCAATCTTCGCTCCGCCTCGCTAAACCAAAGTTCCTCTACGTCAGTTTCACTTTGATCGTCGACGGTAGAAACTAACTGCTGGGCCAACCTCACACGCTCGCGCACTGGAAGCTTCAACGCATCCGCTGCAACTCGATCGAACTGAGTACTCATAATCACCTCGCTCCTATAGAATAACAGGCAACGTGAAAAGCACCCAACTTTAGCTCATTGACCTACAAGTTCTTCAAAATAAACTCAGTCATCATTTGGCGCATGTGTTTGAGCAGCAGGGGATCGGTGACGCCGTGGCGCTGTTTGGGGTAGAGCATGAGTTCGAATTGCTTCCCTGCTTTCTGCAACTCGTAAATAAATTGCATCGTGTTCTGCATGTGCACGTTGTCGTCGATCGCGCCGTGAATCAGTAACAGCTTGCCATGCAGGTTCTTCGCGGCCGCCGCGGGAGAGCTCTTCTTGTAGCCCTCGGGATTGTTCTGCGGCGTCTGCATGTAGCGCTCGGTGTAGATACTGTCGTAGTCGCGCCAATCAGTCACACTGCCGCCGGCAATACCGATCTTGAACGACTGACTGTGCGTCAACGCATAGCTCGTCATGAACCCACCATAACTCCAACCCCAGATCCCAATCCGCGATCCATCGACGTAAGGCTGCGTCTTCAACCACGCAACACCATCCTCGAGATCGCGCAACTCCAGCTCGCCGAAATTCTTGTAAACAGGCAACGTCGACTCGAGCCCTTTTCCGCTCGCCGTACGGTTGTCGCAAACCCAAATGATGTAACCCTTCTGCGCGAGCAACTGGTGCCACATGTACGTCGTCGATCCCCATCCATTGCGAACCTGCGGCGCATGCGGTCCACTGTATGTAAAACTCATGACCGGATACTTCTTCGACGGATCGAAGTCAGGCGGCTTGATCATCATCGCTTCCATCATAAAGCCGTCCCTCGTCTTCACTTGCAGCAACTCCGCCGCACCGAGCTTGTACTGCTTCAAAGTATCGACCTTGTTTTCAGCAATCGCACGCACGAGCTTTCCGCTCGCGTCGTAGAGCCGCATCTGTGAAGGCGTGTTGAGATCGCTCCAGGTATTGATGAAATAGTTATGGGCCGGGCTCAGGTCCATCCGATGCGAGCCTTCACCCGTTGTCAGACGCGTAAGCCCCGAACCATCGAGCTTGATCCGGTAACCATTCGCCGCGATATGACTGTGCTGCGTCGACGTGAAGTAAATAAACCCATTCTCCTCGTCTACGCCTTCTATCGAACGCACTTCCCAACCGCCGTCAGTGATCTGCTTCAAGAGTTTTCCGTCAGCGGAATAGTGATACAGGTGCTCCCAACCGCTGCGCTCGCTGGCCCAGATAAACGAGCCGTCCTTCAACCAGATCGGATTCTCGTTGATCGCCACCCACCCCTTCGAAGTCTCTCGAACGACATTGGTTGACTTCCCGTCATGAGCATCAGCGAAGTTCACGTCCAGAAACGTCTGCTCGCGATTCTGCGCCTGATAGACCACCTTCTTACTGTCCGGCGTCCACGCCACGCGTACGATCAAAAGATCAGCAGGCTGATACTTGAACGTATCGACCCAGCGAATGTCGCCGCCGGACGCGTTCACAACACCAAGCTTGACGATCGGATTCGGATCTCCCGCCTTCGGGTACGCAGTGAGCTCGACGTTCTGGTGATACGGAATGTGATCGACGACGGTGAACTCCGGCACCGGCGTCTCATCAAACCGCAAAAACGCGATGGTCGTGGAATCAGGGCTCCACCAGTACGCACCGAAGTTTCCACGGCCGTACAACTCTTCCTGGTAAACCCAGTCGAGCCGCCCGTTGAGAATCTTGGCGCTGCCGTCGCGCGTCAACGCACGCTCGCGCCGCTGCATTCCCAAATCTTCAACGTACAGGTTGTTTTCACGAACGAAGCTGACCATTCGGCCATCAGGACTGAACCCCTCGCCAACTTCCGGTTCGGGCGTGCTCGTCAGCCTGATCGCCCTGTCGCTGCCAAACTCGTAATAGAAAAGATCGTTGGCCCAATTAAGCAGGACTGCTGTTTCCCCCGGATTGAGATTGTAATTCCCGCGATTCGCGAGTTGACGCGCATCCGCGGCGCTAATGCCTGGCAACGCCGCAAACGCCGCCTGCATTTTCGCAGCGTCGAAAAACGCCGTAGCTTCACCCGTCGCGGCGTTCACTTTTTGCAGACGCGGTACATCGCGGCGCGAGGCTTCGTTTGTTAGCAAGTAGTGATTGCCGTCCTTGAGCCAGCGGATCTGCGGAGTGCTGCCGTTGAAGTTAACTCGCTTGGCCGGATCGTAGATGTCGTCGATAGTGAGAAGTTTCTGTTGGGCCTGAACAGCAACACTGAGCGCCAGGATGAGCCCCAGCACGAAAGTTAGACGAGTGAGCAACGCGATTATTC
>JBKPNH010000010.1:0-9488 GCA_046732535.1 Acidobacteriota bacterium | reverse complement strand
GTGTTACTACCAGGCGCGCCGCTTCGATGAGTCATTGGCAACGTTTCGGGCAATGCTGGAAGCTGTTCCTGACTTCGCGTACGGCCTCGTCACGTATTCCTGGGCGCTCCGGCACACGGGCTCAGTTGATGAAGCAGTTCGCGTTGCCGAGAAAGCGCTGCAACTTTCGAGCGGCAGCCAGCTTTATGTTGCCTCGTTGGGGGCCGCTTATGCCGCTGCCGGAAGACAGACGGAAGCGCGCGCCGTACTCGATCAGTTGGACCAAACAGCCGAGCATGGTTACGTATCGCCATATCATCGCGCGATGATTCACCTTAATCTTGGCGATCGCGAGCGCGCGCTCGAACTATTGCAGGAAGCCCGGACGATCAAAGACGCGTGGGTCGTCTGGTTGGGCGTCGAACCGCAGTGGGATTCATTGCGAGGCGAGCCGGCGTTTGAAGAGATCCTTCGCGGTCTGCGCCATCCAACCTTAGACCGCAAGCCCGCGCGAGCCGCCGCGGCCGCTTCCGCCGAGCGCCGGCGAAAACGAGCGAAGCACATCGCTCCGATAACAACGCAGATCGCGATTCCCGCGCCCGAGACGAAGACGGGCGAGAACGAAGAAGCGCGACAGCTCTACACAGCCGGACGTTATTACGCGACGCGAAGAACCGCGGAAGGTCTGCGACAAGCCATAAAACGGCTGGAACGCGCAGTCGAGATCGATCCTGACTTCGCCATCGCTCACGCGGAGCTCGCCGACTGTTACGCGCTGCTGAACTGGTACGTCGAGCCGCCGCCTGCCGAAGCGTGGGAGCGTGCGAAAGAGTCGGCGCTCGCCGCGGTCGAGGCCGATCCACAGTTGGCCGAAGCGCACGCGTCGCTCGGATTTGTCAGACTTCACTACGATCGCGACTGGATCTCCGCCGAGCGCGAGTTGCGCCGTGCCATCCAACTCAAACCCGCAAACCAGGTGGCCCATCGCTGGTATGCCTATAGTCTCTCGGCGATGGGCCGGCACGACGAAGCGTACGCCGAGATCGAACGCGCACGACAGATCTCGCCGCAGTCGGCCGTGATCGCAACGGCGGTCGCGAACGTACTGTTTCTCGCGGGCAAGTTTGACGAGTGCATCACGCAGTGCCGCAAGTCGCTGGATCTCGATCCGGGCGCGGTTGCGGCGCACACGGTGCTGCGTTGGGCTTATGAATTGAAGGGCATGCATAATGAAGCCCTCGCGGCTTTCGAGCAGGAACGCAGCTTCGCGGGCGATACGCCGACGACTCACGCGAAGCGCGCGCACGTGCTCGCCGCAACCGGAAAACATGAAGAAGCGAAAGCCATTCTCGACGAGATTCTCAGCAAGCGTAATCAGAACTGGGTCACGGCTTATGAGATCGCCATCATCTACACGCTGCTGGGCGAGTTCGAGAACGCGTTTCGCTGGCTCAAACAAGCTGAACGCGAACACGCCGTCGGTTTCACTTTCGTGCGCGTCGATCCACACCTGGCCCGGCTGCGCGCCGATCCACGTTTTGCCGACTTACTTCGAGAAACTGAAAAGACCATTCCCTGAACACTGATGAACCCTGAAATTCGCAATTCCCTCGACGCCTGGGTCCGCGAAGTTGTCGATTGGCATTTCAATCCCGAAACCGGCTGTCCGTTCTGGTTGGACTACGCCCAAAATCTTTCGTGGGACCCACGCGAAGAGATCAAAACTTACGACGATCTTTCCCGCTTCGGTTTCTTTCAGGATGAGTGGCTGCGCGGCGGCCCGGTGCGTCGCTGGGTGCCGAAAGGTTATGACGGCAGGCCGGTCTATACGTTCGAGACCGGCGGCAGCACGGGCGTGCCGAAGTCGCGCATCAACATCGAAGACTTTCGTCTCGACTACGAAGCGTTCAGCGATACGCTGCCGGAAGAGTTCTTCCCGCACAACTCCGACTGGCTCTCGTTGGGCCCGACCGGCCCGCGTCGTTTGCGTCTGGCCGTCGAGCACCTGGCCCAACACCGCGGCGGCATCTGTTTCATGGTTGACCTCGATCCGCGCTGGGTCATCAAGTTGCTCAAGATGGGCCAACCGAAGATGGCGGAACAGTACAAGCAGCACGTCATCGAACAGGGCCTGACCTTGTTGCGCGCGCACGACAACATTCGCTGCCTCTTCACCACGCCGAAGCTCCTCGAAGCGCTGTGCGAAAAAGTCTCGCTCAAGAAGATGGGAATCACGGGCGTCTTCTGCGGAGGAACGGAGATGACTCCTCAGTTTCATCGATTCGCCGTCGAGGAACTACTCGAAGGCGCATACTTCGCTGCAACTTACGGAAACACGTTGATGGGACTCGCCGTACATAAACCACGGGACCCGAAAGACAACTACGCGATCATTTATTATCCGCCCATGCCGCGCGCGATGGTCGAAGTCGTTGATCCTGACGAGCCGGATCGCTTGGTTGAATACGGCGAAACAGGAAGAGTGCGGTTGACGACGTTGACGAAAGAGTTTTTTATGCCGCGTTTTCTGGAACGCGACGAAGCTGAGCGTGAGCCGCCGTGCGAGCAGTATCCGTGGGACGGGGTGCGGAACGTGCGGCCATTCTCGAAGTTGCAGGCGAACGTCGTCGAAGGAGTTTATTGATGCTGCACATTCCGCTGCTGCGCCAGGGTGAGCCATACAAGAGTCTCGACGTCGTGCGCGTGCCGCATCATCGAACGCGCGAGACGTTTGTCGAAGTCAGTCAGGCAAACGCGGGACTGATTCGGCGCGACCTTTCGCGACAGGAGATCGCCCGCGCGAGTCTTAACAGATTTTCCACTCGAGATCTGGTAGAGATCTGTGTTCGAGGCGCGGAACATTTCACGAACGATACGCTTCCACTCGGCGATGCCAGCCAAACACCGGAAGACTACGTGGCCCAGGTATCGGCAACGACCGCAATGCCGTACGTGCTCGCGCGACGGAACATGGCGAAGATCAAAAGCATGTTCGCGAACATGGAGAGCGTGCTCAACGGGCTCACGCGCAACATCGATTGGGAGATACTCGATCGCGGGTTTGGATCACGCAACGGGCAGTCGTTGAGTTTCTTTCCGCGCACACAGTCGCTGGGCGCGGTGCTGCCGAACAACTCGCCGGGCGTGCACTCGCTGTGGATTCCCGCGTTCGCGCTTCGCATCCCGCTCGTTTTGAAACCCGGCAGCGCCGAGCCGTGGACGCCTTATCGAATCATTCAGGCGTTGATCAAAGCGGGTGCGCCGCGAGAGGCGTTCAGTTTCTATCCGGCAGACCACGCAGGGGCGAGTGAGATTCTGAGGAACTGCGGCCGTTCGTTGCTGTTCGGAGACTCGTCTACGACGGGCGTGTGGGCCAACGATGCGCGAGTCGAGATTCACGGGCCGGGATATAGCAAGGTAGTAATCGGTGAAGACTGCGTTGACGAATGGGAGAAGTATCTCGACGTGATGGTGGCGTCGATCGCCGACAACGGCGGACGATCGTGTGTTAATGCGTCGGCGATCTGGACGCCGAGGTATGAAAACGAGATCGCCGAGGCGCTGGCTGAACGGTTGGCGCGAATCGTTCCCCGGGCCGCGGAGGATGAGAACGCGCAAATTGCGCCGTTTGTCGATCCCCAGGTGGCAACCAGGATAAATTCGATCATCGATCAGGGCTTGAGTGAGCCGGGCGCGCGTGACGTGACTGCGCCGTATCGCGATGGCGAACGTTTGGTCAGTTGGAACGGTTGTTCTTATCTGTTGCCCACGATCGTTCAATGTGATCCCGATCATCCGCTCGCATTCAAGGAATTCCTGTTTCCGTTTGCGAGCGTCGTCAAGGCAAACGCAGATGAAATAACGCCGAGCCTCGTCGTCACCGCGATCACGAAAGATCCGAAACTAATTCAGACGCTGGTTTCGTCACCGAACGTAGATCGTTTAAACGTCGGCGCCATGTCCACCATGCAGATTAGCTGGGACCAGCCGCATGAGGGCAATCTTTTCGATCACCTTTATGGTCGTCGAGCATTTCAAACGGTGGTAGCTTGAGAATTCTTTATCTCACTGGCGGCGCGGGCAGAATGTATTGCGGCAGTTGTCTGCGCGACAACGCCATGGCTACCGAGCTGATCGCGCGCAAGCACGACGTCATGCTCCTGCCCGTTTACACGCCGACATTCACCGACGAACCGAACGTCAGCCGCGATCACGTCGTGCTCGGCGGCATCAGCGCATATCTCGAGCAATACGTTCCGCTCTTTCGCAGGACGCCGAGGTGGCTCGACCGCTTGTGGGACTCGAAGTTTATTCTGAGCCTCGCTTCACGCCGCTCGATCTCGACCAATCCGAAGATGCTCGGCGAGATGACAGTCTCCGTATTGAAAGGCGAAGACGGTTTTCAGCGCAAAGAGATCGGCAAACTGATCGACTGGCTCAAAAACGAACCGCCGCTCGACATCATCAACTTGCCTTACACGCTGCTGATCGCGCTCGCCAAACCGCTCAAGCAAGCGCTGAACGCGCCCATCGTCTGCACGTTGCAAGGCGAAGATCTCTTCCTCGATGGCTTGACGGAGCCGTATCGCGAAACGGCGCTCCGTCTCATTCGCAGCCAACTCGAAAACGTCGATGGCTTCCTTTCGGTGAGCGAATACTACGCGGAGTTCATGCCGCGTTACCTCGGCATCCCGGCTGAGAAGATCCAAGTCGTTCCACTAGGAATCAACCCGCAAGGCTTCGACTTGCGAAATCCGGATCGCAAGGGTCCGTTTACCGTCGGCTTTCTCGGACGAGTCGCGCCTGAGAAAGGACTGCACGTTCTCGCCGAGGCCTACAGGCTGGTAAGAAAAGAGTTGCCGGAGGCGCGGTTCGAAGTCGCAGGCTACATGGCGGCCGATTGCAAACCGTACCTTGCCGAAGTCGAAAAGCATCTTAAAGACGCAGGACTTGCCGCAGAGTTCCGCTATCACGGCGTGATTGATCGCGCCGCCAAGATCGCGTTTCTACGCAACCTCGACGTCATGTCTTTGCCCGCCACTTACGACGAGCCGAAAGGCGTTTCGCTGCTCGAAGCGATGGCCTGCGGCGTGCCGCTGGTCCAACCCCGGCGCGGCGCGTTCACCGAGATCGTCGAAAACACCGGCGGCGGACTGCTCGTCCAGCCTGACGATCCGGCGAGTCTCGCGGAAGGCGTTCTGAAGATCGCGAGAAACAAGGAGCTCGCCACGGAGCTGGGCGCGAACGGTTTTCGTGGCGTGCGCGAGCACTACAGCGCCGCGCACATGGCCGATCGTCTCCTGGAAGCTTACGAAATCATATCTAGTCCGGCGAAAACTGTGACAAAGGAGGGTAGTGTCGTAATTTGAAATTCGCTTTATCCGTGTTCCCTGTTAGTGCTGCGTTAGCTGATGTTGCGCAGCCCCCGGAGGAGGTGCGGCTTGCTCGAGGTTGAGAATGTCTCTAAAGAGTATTCCACTCCCGCCGGTCCGTTACGCATAGTCTCTGAAGTCACCTTTTCGCTGCCGCCCGGTTCGGCCGTTTCGATCATGGGCCCATCCGGCAGCGGCAAGAGCACGTTGCTCTACCTCCTGGGCGCGCTCGAACCGCCTTCCAGCGGAACCATCACACTCAACGGACAGAACCCGTTCACGCTCAATCCGAAACAACTCGCAGCGTTTCGCAACCAACAGATCGGTTTCGTTTTTCAGGACCACTGCCTGTTGCCGCAATGCACCGTGATCGAAAACGTCTTAACGCCGACGCTCGTCTCATCGGCCAACGGCGACGCGCCCGCGCGGGCATCTGAGCTGCTCAAACATGTCGGGCTCGCCGAGCGCTTCGAACATCGTCCGGCCCAACTCTCAGGCGGTGAAAAGCAACGAGTCGCGCTGGCCCGCGCGCTGATCATGAAACCGAAGCTCCTGTTATGCGACGAACCGACGGGAAACCTGGACCAGAAATCGGCGCAGGTCGTCGCCGATCTACTGCTCGACGTCCATCGTGAATCGGGCACGACCCTGATCGTCGTAACTCATAGCTCCGACCTTGCCGCACGCTTCCCCCATCGTTTCGAACTGAAGAACCAACGTCTCGAAACAGTCTGATGCGGCCCTCAATTCTTGTAAAACGCACCCTCGCTTACTACTGGCAGACTAACCTCGTCGTGATTCTCGGCGTAGCGACCGCGGTCGCGGTGCTCGCGGGCGCGCTGTTGATTGGCGCGTCAGTGCGCGGAAGTCTTCGCGATCTCGTGTCGCAGAGATTGGGAAACACGGAACACATTGTGGTGTCGACGGGTTTCTTTCGAGAGCAGTTGGCGACGGACCTCGGCGGTGCTCCGCTCATCGCGCTCGAAGGGGTCGTCGAACACGAACCGAGCCGTCGCCGCGCCGGAGGCGTGAAGGTTTACGGCGTCGACGAGAGGTTCTGGCAGTTCAACGGTGTCGCCGGTGCAACACTTGCGAATCGCCAGGCGCAGATCAGCGAAGCGTTGGCGAGTGAGTTTGGATCGCAGTCCGGCGATTCGGTGTTGTTACGAATTGAGAAACATTCGGACATTCCAATCGAATCGTTGCACGGGCGCAAGGACGATCCCGGGAAAACGATCAGGCTCAATGTAAGCGGCGCGTTGCCGCGAGCGTCGCTGGGCGAGTTTTCACTACAACCGACGCAAGCCGCAGTGCGCGCGATCTTCGTTTCCCTGCCGTTTCTGCAACGCGAACTTGAGCAGCAAGCGAAGATCAACACAGTTCTTCTGCGTCAGCCTGCATCGATCGGGGACAAGGCGACGCTGGAAGACCTCGGCCTCACGTTGCGAACTGTGAACAACGGCAGCCTGTCTCTCGAAAGCAACAGCAATCTCCTCAGCGACAGCGTCGTCGCCGCGGCCGATGAATCAGCACGAGCGCTTTCTTACCAAACGACTCCAATATTTTCATATCTCGCGAACAGCATCAGCGCCGGCGACCGCTCGATTCCCTACTCGCTCGTCACCGCGCTCGACGACAGTCAATTGACCCACGACGCAAATTCGATCGTGCTCAACGAGTGGGCCGCCCGCGATCTAAATGCCCTACCCGGTCAGACAATCTCGCTTGAATACTACGTTTGGCACGAAGGCGGCCGGCTGGAAACACGGACCGCGGATTTTAAATTAGCCGCTATCACGCCTATCACCGGGCTCGCCGCGGACCGCGATCTCGTTCCACACTATCCCGGCATTACGGAGTCACAAAGCCTGTCCGATTGGGATCCACCGTTCCCGGTCGATCTGGGACGCGTGCGCAAACAGGACGAAGATTACTGGGATCAATATCGAACGACGCCGAAGGCTTTCATCTCAATTGCTGCCGGTCAGAAACTGTGGCAGACGCGTTTCGGTAAGCTCACTTCGATCCGAATCAGCGGAGCGAACCCTGATATCAATGCCTATCGCGACCAACTGCGAAAGGTGCTGCAACCGGCATCCACGGCGCTCCAGGTAATACCCGTTCGTTCGCAGGGGCTTGACGCTTCGCGCGGCGCCACGGATTTCGGCGAGTATTTTCTCTACTTCAGTTTCTTTCTCGTCGTCTCCGCGCTGTTGCTGACGGCGCTGTTCTTCAAACTTGGAATCGAGCAACGGCTGCGCGAGATCGGGACTTTGCAGGCAATCGGTTTCGCAGCGTCACGCATTCGCAATCTCTTTCTTGCCGAAGGACTGCTGCTCGCGATCATCGGCAGTTTGCTCGGTCTGCTGGGCGCGATCGGCTATGCAGCGCTGCTGATGCACGGTCTTCGAACGTGGTGGGTCGATGCAGTCGGTACGACTTCGTTGTCGTTACATATTACGTGGCAGTCGCTCGTATTCGGCGCGCTGGGCGGCATTGCAGCCGCCGTTCTTTGTATTTTCTTGACATTAAGAAAACTCGGGAGGTCTTCTACACGAACCCTACTAACCGGAACCACGGATTACACAATTCGTGTGGGTAAATCGTATGTCTTGATATTCGCACTTGCAGCGACGGTAATCGGTGTGGGCCTGTTGCTGGTCGGTGGAGTGGTGGGGTTCTTTGGCGGCGGCGTGATGCTGCTCGTGGCCAGTATTTGTTTTCTGTCTGTGTGGTTGAGAAAAAGGCGCGGCGCAACGATCAAGCAACCGGGCTGGTGGGCCATGTCGCAGCTCGGGTTCCGCAACACTACATATCGTCCGGCGCGCACTGTTCTCTGCGTCACGCTGATCGCCTCCGCGGCGTTCATCATCGTCGCCGTGGACGCGTTCCGCCGTTCGGGCCAGACGCCGCTCGACAGAAAATCCGGCAGCGGCGGCTTCCCTTTCGTCGCTGAATCGTTACTACCTATCGTCCACGACGCCAACACACCCGACGGACGTGAAGCGCTGAACCTCAACACCAGCAACGACGACGCCGCTCTCAAAGATCTGAAGCTGACCAGCTTCCGTATGCGGCCCGGCGATGACGCCAGTTGCCTCAATCTTTATCAGCCACGCAATCCCAAGATCATCGCGCCGCCTGCTTCATTCATCCGTGATAATCGCTTCACCTTTCAAAACAATACTACCGACAATCCGTGGTCTCTCCTCGACCGCGAGTTTCCGGACGGCGCGATCCCAGTGATCGGCGACGCCAACTCGCTCACGTATGTTCTCCACCTGAAAGTCGGCGATGACTTCGTTACAGATCAAGCGCGACTGAGAGTCGTCGCCGCACTCTCGGACAGCATCTTCCAGAGCGAGTTGATCATGTCGGAAAAGAATTTCCTGCGCTTGTTTCCCTCCGAACAAGGCTATCGCTATTTCCTGCTCGAAGCTCCGAACGCCGCCGACGCCGCTACCACGCTGGAAGATCGTCTTTCAGACTTCGGTTTCGACGCGCAATCCACGCAGGAACGACTCGCAAGTTTTCATCGAGTCGAGAACACCTATCTCTCGACCTTCCAACTTCTCGGCGGCCTCGGGCTCGCCCTCGGTACGCTCGGCATGGCCGCCGTCCTGTTACGAAATGTCCTGGAACGACGGCGAGAACTGGCCCTGATGCGCGCGGTGGGGTATAACTCTTCTCACTTCGCGGTAATGGTCATTACAGAAAACGTCCTGATGCTGTGCCTGGGCCTGGCGGTGGGATTTGTTTGCGCTTTGCTCGCGATTGTGCCGATTCTGATTGAGCGCGGGGGCAAGCCAAACATTTCGTTGGGCCTGTTGCTATTGGCGATTTTGCTTTCCGGCGCGACAGCATCGCTCGTGGCGACGATCGCAGCCTTGCGTTCGCCGTTGCTGCCGGCACTGAGATCCGAATAATCCGTGTTCACAAGGAGACCGAACATGAAACAAACCACGTTCATTCTTCTCGGAGTTTTCCTGGCCATCGGCTTTTTGAAAACCAGCGTCTCGGCGGAAAACTGGCCACAGTGGCGCGGGCCCGCGCTCAACGGCGTGAGCAACGAAAAGAACCTGCCACTTAAATGGACCACCGAAGAGAACATCGTCTGGAAACTGACGATGCCGGAGT
>JBKPNH010000009.1:0-47215 GCA_046732535.1 Acidobacteriota bacterium | reverse complement strand
GTGCCGGCCGAGGCGCTCGAAAAAACAGCGCTGCTGTTTCGCGTGTTTGGTGAGGACTACCACGAGAAGAAGCTGGAAGAGGCATACATTCTTCCCGTCATTCAGAAGTTTCGCGGGCCGGCGGCGGGGTACGTCGACGTGCTTTTGGCCCAACACGCGCGCGGCCGAGAGATCACTGATTACGTTTTGTCGGTGACGAAGGCGGATCGCATTCCGTCGAACTCGGTGGGCCCGTTGGTGAGTGCGATGGAATCATTCGCGCGAATGTACGAGTATCACGCCGCGATCGAAGACACGGTTGTTTTTCCTTCCTGGAAAGGGTCGCTCGGCGAGGCAGAGCTGGACGAGCTCGGCGCGAAGTTTGAAGAGATCGAGGCGGAGCACTTTGGCGGCGACGATGGTTTTGAATCCGCCGTTTCGAGGATGCAGGAGATTGAGGCGAGTCTCGGTTTGGGAAATCTCGAAACTTTCACCGCACCCGCACCGCCGAAAGTCTGAGCGTGTTGCGTTCGCTGGTGTTACGTATATAATGCGCACGCGCCGCGCGCGCACTCACCCACGCAGGCAATAAATTCGGAAGGAGGGCCTCACAGCCTCCAGGCGCCTCAATCCTTAACCTCGAATCTTAAGGAGCCAGAATGACATTCATACAATTCGCAGACGAATCCGATCAGGAAGAACGTATCGCCAAACTGCGTCAGGAGTTGGAGAAACTTGGCGGCAACGCGATGTCGCTCGAGTCGATGCCGCCTGACATGGAGGAAGAGTTTCTCCGGCAAGTGCTGGAATACGAGAACGCTGAACCGACGAGCTTGTTCCGCTTGCTCGAAAACTCAGGACTGGATATTCCGCCGCCGGATCAACTCGACGATGAAGCCGTGCCGGCCAAGTTGCTCGCGATCGTCGAACGCATGGCGACGCTCGGAGCGTACCTGCTGCACACGAACCATCTGACGGATCGCGAGCTGTACGTCTATCTCTACCACGACGGATTGCGCGAGGAAGCCGTGCTCTTTCCCGAGAACCCCAGCTACGCGTACATGATCGACCTCACGGGCAGCGGCAGTGATGAAGACAATCAAACGTATCTGAAATATTACGCCGATGAGGAGCACCGCCGGCAGTGGGCGGACGACTGGCCCGACGATGTGTTACCGGAACACGAAGAACCGCCGTTCGATCGAGACCGCTTTCTACCGCAGTCTCCGCATGGATGAATCCGCGGTTCGTGATCACGAGACGATCATCGTGCCCGTGCCCTTGTCGGTGAAGACTTCAGACAGGAGCGCGTTGCGTTTGGAGCCGCTGATGATGTGGGCGCTGTGAACGCCGCGCCGCAGCAAGGTCGCGATGTTCTGAAGTTTGGGGATCATGCCGCCTGTCGCGGCCCCGCTGCTGATTAGCTCGTCAGTATCGGCGGCCGTCAGGCGCGACAGCTTAGTCTGCGCGTCGCCCGGCGTGAGATAGATGCCGTCGACGTCGCTGAGAAGAATCAACTTCTCGGCCTGTAATCGGACGGCGATCTCGGCGGCGATCGTGTCGGCGTTGATGTTGAACACCATTCCCTCGTCGTCCGCGCCCAGCGACGAGATGACCGGCAGGTAACCGTGGTCTAACAGTACGGTGAGCAGTCGCGAGTTGATCTGCACGACGTCGCCGACGTGGCCGAAGTCTACCTTATCGCGGACGCCCGTTTCGCGATTCAGGATCTCTTTTGGCGGACGGCGCTCCGCGTGGACGATGTTGCCATCGACGCCCGACAAGCCGACCGCCTCGATCCCGCGATGGCGCAGCGCCGCGAGAATGTCGGTGTTGATCTTGCCCGCGAAGATCATCTTCGCCATTTCTAGTGTGGCGTCGTCAGTGACGCGGCGGCCTTCGATGATCGTCTGCTCGACGCCGAGCTGCTTCGCCAGTTCGCTGAGCTGCTTGCCGCCGCCGTGTACGACGCAGATGCGGATGCCGACCTGGTGGAGCAGCGCCAGCTCTTCGGCGATCGAGGTGAGGTTTTCATGTTGTTCCGTGACTTTGCCGGACAGTTTGACGACAAACGTGTGCCCCTGGAAGCGCTGAATGTACGGCAGCGCTTCGCGCAGGAGATCCAGTCGTAATTGGTTATCGATCATGAACCACAGATCTCACTCATAATTGCTTTTTGAACGTGCAACCGGTTCTCTGCTTCGTCGATTACCACGGATGAGCGCGAGTCGATCACCGCATCAGTCACGATCACGTTGCGGCGCACCGGCAGACAGTGCATGAAGATCGCGTCGTCGGTTTGGGCCATCTTTCGCTCGTTCACGATCCACTTGTGGCGATACTGCGCGCGCGTGATGGTGTCCTGCTCGTCGCGTCCGTAAAACTGTTTTGCGCCCCAGCTCTTCGCGTAAATCACTTCCGCGCCTGAGAACGCGGCGTCCATGTCGTTGGTGATCGTGACGCTGCCGCCCGCTTCCGTCGCCAGCCGTCGCGAGTTGCCGATCAGCTCTTCGTCGAGGTCATAACCCGGCGGATGCGCGATCACGAGATCGTGGCCCATCTGCGCCGCCGCCAGCGCGAAACTATTCGGCACCGCCATCGGCAGCAGTTTCGGGTGCCACGCCCACGTCAGCACGACGCGCTTACGTTCCGCACCGAGCTTCTCGCGAATCGTCATCATGTCAGCGAGCGACTGACAGGGATGATGCATTGCGGATTCGAGATTGATGATCGGCACGGACGCGTATTTCGCAAACGCGCTCAGAATCGGATCGGTCCGCTCTTCCTGCCAGTCTTTAAGCTTCGCGAACGTCCTCACTCCGATCGCCACGCAATACCGTTCGAGCACGCGAACAAACTCGGCGACGTGTTCCGTCTTATCGGCGTCCATCACGGCGCCCTCGCGATGTTCGAGCGTCCAACTCGTGCCGCCGGGCTCGAGCACTACGGCGTTTCCGCCGAGTTCGTAAATGCCAACCTGCATCGACGCGCGCGTCCGCAGGCTGGGATTGAAGAACACGAGCGCCACTGACTTTCCCGCCAGCGGTTGCGAGCGATCTTCACCACGCTTGAACCGCAGCGCGGAATCGATCAGTCGATTCAGATCGACATCTAACGTATTCAGGAAGTGCATATCGCTGTTAACTCTGTTACGAACAGATCCGCCTCGTCAACACTCAAACAGAGTGGCGGCAACAGCCGCAGAACGTTCGCGTCGCTCGACGTTCCCGTGATGATCCTGCGATCGAGCAACGCCTTGTGAATCGGCGCGGCTTTGTCGTTGAACTCGATGCCCAGCAGAAATCCGAGACCACGAACCGCGACGACCTGCTCGATCTCACGCAATCGCTCTCGCAAGTGTGCTTCAACCTTTTTCACGTTGAAGAGCATTTCGTCGTGCTGGATGGCTTCGAGCGTCGCCGTGACCGCCGCCATCGCCAACATTCCGCCGCCAAACGTCGTACCGAGATCGTTCTCTTTGATGTGTGAACTGATCGCTTCGGTCACGAGACACGCGCCGACTGGAACTCCACTGCCGAGCGCCTTCGCCAGGGTCACGATATCAGGCACGACGCCGTCGCCGGCCGCGCTGTCCGCGAAAAACCATTCACCTGTGCGGCCGACGCCCGTTTGCACCTCGTCGTAGATCAGGACCACGCCGCTGTCGTCACACAACTCGCGCAGCTCTCGATAAAAACCAGGTTGGGCCATGCGTACGCCCGCCATCGACTGGATCGGCTCGAGCATGATGGCGGCAACGCTATCGTCGACGAGTGCGTGCACGGATTCAATGTCGCCAAACTCCGCTTCGACGTGGCCCGGAACGTTTGGTTTTCCAAGCTCGCGATACTTCCCGAGAAAGGTGGCGCTGATCGCGTCCGCGGTGCGCCCGTGAAAACCACGATCGAAAGTGATGATCTTTTCACGGCCGGTAGCCATGCGCGCCATGCGCATGGCGTTCTCGTTTGCTTCAGTGCCGGAGTTGCAGAAGAAGGCTTTGGTCAACGCCTTCGGAGCGATCGAGACGAGTTTCTCCGCGGCGCGAGCGCGTGCGTCCGAATAGACCAGGTTGGAATAGAAGAGCAGCTTGTCTGCCTGCTCGCGAATCGCCTTTACGACGTGCGGATGACAATGACCGGTGCCGGCAACAGCATGACCGCCGTAGAGATCGAGATACTTGTCGCCGTCACTTGTGTAGATCCAGACTCCCTCGCCGCGTTCCACGACGATTGGCATTTTCTTATAAGTGGCGAGCTGGAATTGATCCTCGGAATTCACGGATTTGTCCCGACAAGCAATAGACCCGTCTTTTCATCCAGGCCGAACATGAGATTCATGTTTTGCACCGCTTGTCCGGCGGCGCCTTTCACGAGATTGTCGAGGGCGGAGAAGACGACGATCTGCTTTCCGCGCGCGGCGAAGCCGACGTCACAGAAGTTAGTCGTCTTCACCCAGTTGATGTCGGGCGAACCGTCGACGAGGCGAACAAAAAATGAGTCGCGGTAGTACTCGGCGAACATCTCACGCAACCCATCTTCGCCAAGATCCGTTTTCGCCTCCGCATAAATGGAAGCGAAGATCCCGCGCGCTACCGGCAGCGAGTGCGTCATGAAGACGAGCTCGTTGGTCCAGTCGCCAACGTGCGCGAGCTCCTGCTCGATCTCGGGGACGTGCTGGTGCGTGAACGGCTTGTACGCATAGAACGAGTTCATCCGCTGCGGATGGTGCGTGTTGGCTGCTGCCTTGGCGCCGGATCCGGACGAGCCGGTTTTCGCGTCCACGATCACGCGCCCGCTGAGTACTCCATTCGCGACGAGCGGAGCGAGTCCGAGAAGCGTCGCAGTCGCAAAGCAGCCGGGGTTCGCGATGAGACGTGCCCTGCGGATCGCTTCGCGATTCGTTTCCGTAAGGCCGTAGACAAACTCGGCCTGCGATTGCATCGCTGTGTGCGGTTGTTTGTAGTGTTTCTCGAAGACGGCCTGATCGCGCAGGCGGAAGTCGCCGGAGAGATCGATGGCTTTGATTTTAACGGGCAGGCGCGGAACGATATCCATCGCCTGCCCGTGCGGGAGCGCGAGGAAAACGCAGTCGACCCCGTCGAGGTTTTCCGGCGCTGCGGCGAAACTGAGTTCAGTTAAGCCGTTGAGATTTCGATGAACGTCGCCGACACGTTTGCCGGCCTGCTCGTTGGCAGTGACGAACACCAGTTCGACTTCTGGATGAAACAGCAGAATCCTCAGCAGCTCGGAGCCGCCATAACCTGAACCACCAAAGATTCCAACGCGGATTTTATTCATGATAAAACGGGTACGGTTGCCTGGACTTTCGCCATCACCAAGTTGAACAAGGTCTCACCTTCACGACGCGCATTTGCAGCCGGGACGTTGAACTGCGTCCGGATGTAGTCGCTGCCCATGTGCGAATCGGTGACGGATCCGGAAATCACGTCGACTTCCACGCCGCGCCGGCGCAGCAATTCGATCCCGCCCCACGCGCCGACGTAGTCTGACGCGCAGAAGACCACCGCCGCCGTCGAGTCGAGCAGTTCGGCGTCGGCGAAGACAGTGTCGACGGAGTAGCCGCCGAGAATGCCATCTCCCAACTCGATCACGATCAGATCCGGAGCGACTTCATTCAGACGCGCGATGATGGTCTTGGCCATCGGCGCCAGATCGTCGACGTCGACTGTCGAGGGCAGACCGCAATCAAGAAAACTGGCAGTCAGCGTCGCGCCGTGGTCCGCCATGTTCAACGTGTCGCGCAGGCACGCGACGCCGGACAGTTTCCCGGCCGCAACTTTCAATCCCGCGCGCGTCGCCTGTTTGATCAACTCGGTAGCAGCGTAAGTCTTGCCGCTGTTCATACTGGTCCCGGCGATCATCACGATCGGCGCCGTGTCTCCGAGGTTCGCTTTCAGCGGCAATCCGGCGTTCGCGATGTTCAGCACCTGGCCGGTCTCGTCGCAGACGAGCCCTTTTACTTCCAACTTGATCGCATCGCCGAGACTGGAATGATGTCCGGTGCAACAACCGATGACGCCGCCCATATTGAGCAGGTGCAACTCGTCGCCGGCCTGTACCGTGGCAGGCACATCCCCGACAAAACCCTTCAATGCGCGACGCCGTCCGAGAACGCCAATCAACAGGTCGCCGGGATTGATCTTCGCCAGGCGTCCGGTCGGCAACTCGAGCATGTTGTAAGTAGCACTGTCAGTGAGCGCGCGAACGACGACGACGTCGCCGGCTTTTGGCGACGAAGATGAGCTGATCATGCCAACGGTTTTCGACAAGCCGAGCGGCGACGTGGCCGATCCGATCTTGTCGACATCCACAACAGTTATCTCTGCCATTGCCGTTTGCCCCCTAACTTCTTCCCAATCTCAGCCGTAACGCGTTGAGCTTGATAAAGCCCTCGGCGTCGCGTTGGTTGTAAACCGTGTCAGCTTCAAAGGTTGCGATGTTTTCGTCGTACAGTGAATTCGGCGAGCGCCGTCCGACGACGATGGTGTTTCCGCGATAGAGCTTCAGCCGCACGTCACCGCTCACTCTGACCTGCGTCTCGTCGATCATCTTCCGCATCAATTTGAATTCCGGCGCGAACCAGAAACCGTAATACACACTCTCCGCGAACTTCACGCCGAGCGAATCGCGCAGGTGCATCACTTCGCGATCCAGCGTTATCGACTCGAGCGCGCGATGCGCCGCATGCAGGATCGTGACGCCCGGCGTCTCATAGACGCCACGTGACTTCATCCCGACGAAACGGTTCTCGACGAGATCGACTCTTCCGATGCCGTGCGCGCCGCCGAGTTCGTTCAGAGCTTCAAGCAGCGCGACCGGATTGAGTTTCCGCCCGTCAATCGCCACCGGCTCGCCTTTGTCGAAAGAGATCTCCACGTACTGTGCTTCAGCGCTCGCGTTTTCCGGCGAGCGCGTCAGTTGAAAAATGTCCTCACGCGGTTCGGCCCACGGATCTTCGAGGATGCCGCCCTCGTACGAGATGTGCATCAGGTTGGCATCCATCGAGTACGGCTTTTCGGCTGTGGCCGTGACTGGAATCCCGTGCTCCTTCGCATAGGCCATCAGGTCCGCGCGCCCTTTGAAGTCCCATTCACGCCACGGCGCGATCACTTTGATATCGGGCTGAAGCGCGTAGTACGTCAGTTCAAAACGGACCTGATCGTTTCCTTTGCCGGTCGCGCCGTGCGCCACTGCATCGGCGCCTTCCTTCTGCGCGATCTCGATCTGGCGTTTCGCAATCACCGGTCGCGCCAGCGACGTTCCCATTAAATAAACGCCTTCGTAAACCGCATTCGCCTTCACCGCGGTCCAAACGTAATCACGCACAAACTCCTCGCGCAGATCTTCGACGTACAGTTTCGACGCGCCCGTCGCTTTTGCTTTTTCGTCGAGTCCGGCAAGCTCCGCGCCCTGGCCCACGTCAGCGCAGTAGCAAACGACCTCGCAGCCGTAATGATCTTTGAGCCAACGCAGCATGACGGACGTGTCGAGTCCGCCGGAGTATGCAAGTACGATCTTTTTAATTTTCGTCATCCGTGTTTCCGAACAAACCCCAAATACTCTTCATCACCTGTTTCTGATCATTCACGGCGATGAAGATCGTGTCTTCACCGGCGATCGTGCCGACGATCTCGGGCATCGCCGCTGCGTCGATCTCAACCGCCACCGCCGACGCGAGTCCCGGAACAGTGCGCGCGATTACCAGACTGTCACCCGCCTGGTCTAAACTCAGCAGTCCGCGCGCGGCCGTGCCGTTTGTTCGCGGCAACGTGTAGTGGCCGTGATGTTTGACGACGCCGAGCTCTTCCAAATCGCGGGAGACACTCGATTGCGTCGCGGGCACGCCGGATCGTTCAAGCAGGGCACGCAAGTCTTCCTGAGTGCCAATGGGCCGGGCCCTTATCAGGCTCAAAATCTTCTGTTGCCGGTCACGCTTGTTCATACTCAGTCTATGCATTTAGCTTGCATAATGAATGCATAGATGCATAAACTAGCACGTAAGTTGGATGCAGGTCAATTCGGAGGTGGTTTTTTATGTGGGGTGGCAGGTTCACGGACAAAACGGATCCCAGCTTTGCTGCGTTCAATAACTCCTTCCGCTTCGACCAGCGGCTTTTTGGGGCCGACGTCGTCGCCAGCATCGCGTACTCGCAGGCGCTCGAACACGCGAACGTGATCAGCGCCGAAGAAGGAACGCAGATTCGCAACGCACTGAACAAGATCCTCGAAAACGGTTGTACCGATGATTCGCGCTACGAAGACGTACACTCGTTTGTCGAAGCTCGGCTGGTCGAGTTGACGGGCGACGCCGGCCGCAAGCTGCACACGGGCCGCAGCCGTAACGATCAAGTTGCTACTGACTTTCGCATCTGGGTGCGCCAGGCGATCGATGCGCTTCGCGACGTCGTGCGCAACACACAAACGTCGTTGCTCGACTTTGCGGAGGCGAACCGCGACGTCGTCATTCCGGGATACACGCACCTGCAACGCGCCCAGCCGGTGCTGCTGGCCCACTGGGCGCTCGCCTACTTCGAGATGCTCGAGCGCGATCGCGACCGGTTGGTTGACACCCGCAGCCGTGTGAACGTGATGCCGCTTGGGTCGGCAGCGCTCGCCGGCACGTCGTTCCCGATCGATCGCGAGGCGTTGGCGAAGTCGCTTGGTTTCGAGAGCGTTTCGCTAAACAGTCTCGACGCGGTCAGCGATCGCGATTTCTGTATCGAGTTTCTCGGCGCGTGTTCGCTAATCATGGTGCACCTGTCGCGGCTGGCGGAGGACGTCATCCTGTACGCCACCAGCGAGTTCGGGTTTTTCGAGCTGGGTGATGCAATCGCAACCGGGTCGAGTTTGATGCCGCAAAAGAAGAATCCCGATTCGATGGAGTTGGTACGCGGGAAAGCGGGCCGTGTGTTCGGTGACCTGGCGGGTTTGCTCGCGACGTTGAAAGGTTTGCCGCTCGCTTATAACAAAGACATGCAGGAAGACAAGGAAGCTGTGTTCGATGCTTTCGATACGGTGATGTCGTCTTTGCAGGTGACGAGTACGGTACTCGGAAACATCAGCGTTAAGACAGGTATCGCGTTAGGTGGTTACATGAACGCAACGGAGCTTGCAGACTATCTCGTCCGCAAGGGCATGCCGTTTCGCGAGGCCCACGAAGTTGTCGGAAAGATCGTGATGCAAGCAATCGAAGAGGGAACACAGATTGAAGATCTGAAGCTTGAAAGTATCTCACCTCTGATACAAGCGGATGTTTACGAGGCTTTGTCGCTGGAAAGTACCCTAAGTGCTAAATCCCGGATCGGCGGGACGGCGAGGGCTTCGGTGTTTGAGGCGTTGGGGAAGGCGCGAGATGCGCTGGCTGGATCGTCTCCTGATAAATAAATTTGACGTCCATCAGTTTCAAAACAACTGCCGGTTTCACTGCATTGCGGTGCGCATCCATGCTGATCGTTCCGGTCACGCCTTTGAAGTCTTTCGTCTGGGCCAGCGCATCGCGAAGTTTCGTGCCTTCCGTAGAACCTGCCCGCTTGATCGCGTCCGCCAGCAACAGCGCCGCGTCGTAGGCCAGCGCGGCATGCGCGTCCGGCGCGAGGTTGCCGTAGCGTTGTTTGTACTCCTGCACGAACGCCTGGATCGCGGGTGATGGATCGTCGACGGAGTAATGCGTCGAGATGTACGCACCATTCAGAGCGTCGCCGCCCAACTGCCACAATTCGGGCGCGTCCCAACCATCGCCGCCGAGCAGCGGTTGCGTTAGTCCAAGCTGGCGCGCTTGCTTGGCGATCCGCGTGACGTCGCCGTAGTAACCGGGAATGTAGATCACGTCAGGCTCGGCCGCCTTGATCGAGCTCAACTGGCCTTTGAAGTCGGCATCGTTCTGCGTGTATGACTGTTCGTTGACGATTCGTCCGCCGAGTCGCTGGAAGCTCATTTGAAAGAAGTTCGTCAGGCCGCGGCCGTACGGAGTGTTGAAGTCGAAGAGTATCGCGGCCTTCTGCGCCTTCAATGTGTTGATGGCAAAACTCGCCATCACTGCACCCTGAAACTCGTCGACAAAACAGGCGCGGAAGATGTAATCGCCGACCTGCGTAACCGCGGGGTCGGTAGACGACGGCGAGATCATCGGCACCTGCGAGGACTGCGCTTTCGGAGCGGCCGCGCGGCTATTTCCGGACGTGCCTCCGGCCACGATCGCCACGACCTTGTCTTGATCGATTAGCTTCGCAGTAAGCCGCGCCGCTTCTTCCGGACTACCCTTGTCGTCGGTGATCACTACGTCGATGCGGCGCCCGTTGATCCCGCCCGCCTGGTTGATCTGATCGACTGCCATGAGTACGCCGTTGATGGCTGACTGTCCGAAGTTGAACGTTGGTCCGCTCAGATCGCCGAAGTAACCGATCTTGATCGTGCTGCGGTCAGGCTGGTTCGGCGTCTCACCGCGGTGCGAGCACGAAAAAGCCAGCGCCAGGAGAACGATGATGACCGGGAGAACCGCTGCTCTCAGGTATAGAGTCGTGTGGTGTTGCCTTGGGAGCCTTGCGAACTTCGAGATGAACTGGCCGCTGACGTGTGGTCTACTCACCGAGGTAAGCTTCTTTAATCCTTGGATCGTTGGCGAGGTCTTTTGACGGACCTTCCATCACTATTCTGCCTGTTTCCAAAACGTAAGCGCGATCGGAATGGCCGAGCGCGGCGTGGGCATTCTGTTCGACCAACAGGATGGTCGTGCCCTTGCTTTTGATCTCGTCGATAGCTTCGAAGATCGTGTGAACTACCAGCGGGGCGAGCCCCAGCGACGGCTCGTCCAGCAGCAACAGCCGCGGATTCGACATCAACGCGCGTCCGATGGCCAGCATCTGCTGCTCACCGCCGGAGAGCGTTCCGGCTTTCTGCGACTCGCGTTCCTTCAAACGCGGAAACATCCTGAAGGCGTGATCCATATCGGCCGCGATCGACGATTTGTTCTTCTTCAGGTAAGCGCCCATTTGCAGGTTCTCGCGCACCGAGAGGTTGGCAAACACGCCGCGGCCTTCGGGCGACATCGAGATCCCGCGCGCGACCAGTTTGTGCGTTGGTTTCGCGCTGATGTCCTCGCCTTCGAAAACGACTCGACCCTGGCGTGGTTGAAGCAGTCCGGTGATGGTGCGCAAGGTGGTTGTTTTGCCCGCACCGTTGGCACCGATCAACGTCACGACTTCGCCCCTCTCGACGTGCATCGACACGCCGGTGAGGGCTTCAATCGCGCCGTAGTTTACTGAGACATTTTCGAGGGTCAGCATCCGTGTTGACTAGTCTCCGAGATAGGCTTCGATAACCTTCGGATCGTTCTTGATTTCTTCAGGCAGTCCGAGCGCGATCGACTTGCCGTAGTCGACGACCTGGATTCGCTCGCAGACGCCCATCACGACCTTCATATTGTGTTCGACGAGCAGGATCGTCAGTCCGAAGCGATCGCGGATCTGCTTGATCAAGTTCATCAGATCTTCCTGTTCGGACGGGTTCATGCCCGCGGCCGGTTCGTCGAGCAACAGCAGCTTCGGCCGCGTCGCGAGCGCGCGCACGATCTCGAGCCGGCGTTGCGAACCGTACGGCAAACTCGTCCCGTCCTCGTCGGCGACACGCGCTAAATCAAAGATTTCCAAAAGCTCGAAACAGTATTCACGATGCTTCTTTTCGTCGTTCGTATAGCGCGGCGTACGCAAGACGGCGTCGATCAAGTTCTGGCGCATGTGAATGTGGCACGCGGTCATGACGTTGTCGAGCACGCTCATGCTCGCGAACAATCTGATGTTCTGAAACGTTCGCGAAACACCACGCGACGCGATCTGATAAGGACGCAACCCATCGATTCGCTGGCCGTTGAAGTAAATCTCTCCGGAAGTCGGTTGGTAAACGCCGGTGAGCAGGTTGAAGATGGTCGTCTTGCCGGCGCCGTTGGGACCGATCAGGCCGTAAATCTCGCCGTCCTTGACGTTCATATCCAGTTCGTTGACTGCAACCAGGCCGCCGAACCGTATGGTCGCCTTGTTTGTATTGAGCACAGTCCCGTTCGAGTTCATATTCGCGCTCATTGGAGGTTTTCACGTCCCGCTGTACGGTCTGGTTGCGTTGCCACTGTCGAAGGGTTCGTGGGCGCGGCCGCTGGACCGCCGCCTGCCGACTCCGCCGCTCGTTTCGCTCGCTTGCGCCACGCTTTGAACGCCGCGGTCGATCCCAACAATCCCTGCGGTCTCGTGATCATCAGTATGATCAGCAGCAGCGAGTAGATCACCATGCGGTATTCGGCGAAACTGCGCAACGCCTCCGGCAGGACGGTTAGAACGATGGCGCCCAACACCGAACCCACGATCGATCCCAGCCCGCCGAGAATGATCATGATCAGAATCTCGAACGACTTGATGAACTCAAACGACTTGGGGTTCAGGTAACCGTCGAAGTGGGCCAGCAGTACGCCGCCCGCTCCGGCCATGGCCGAGGAGATGACGAACGCCATTACTTTGTAGCGCGTCGTATTGACGCCCATCGCTTCGGCGGCGAGCTCGTCCTCACGAATCGAGATCAACGCGCGGCCAAACGCCGAATTGACGATGTTGTAGACGATGACGATTGTCAGGACGGCGACCAAAAAGATCCAGAAGAAGCTCTTAACGATCGGAATTCCGGAGTAGCCTCGCGCGCCGCCAATCGCTTCGATGTTGTTAAGGAACACGACGATGATTTGCCCGAAACCGAGCGTGACGATCGCGAGATAATCGCCTTTCAAACGAAGCGACGGAACACCTACCACCAAACCCGCGATACCGGCCACTGCCGCGCCAATCAACGTCGCGACTGTTAGGGCGATAACCCAACCCAGCTTGCCGCCGCCGAGCGAGTTCGCCAGGTTCATGCCGTAGTTAACGGAAAAGTACGCTGACGAATAGGCGCCGACAGCCATGAAGCCGGCATGTCCAATCGAAAACTGTCCGGTGAAGCCGTTGATCAGGTTCAGTGAGACGGCGAGCGTGATCGCGATGCCCGAGAGCATCAGAATGCGGACGAAATACGGATTGAGCATTCGTCCCTGAAACACGAAGTCGAATCCGATAAGAGCGGCGATTACGACGAGGGCAATGATCAGATTGCGGAGGTACCGAGGCACTCTTCGTTTGTCCTTAAACTTTCTCCTGCGCCACCGTACCGAGGAGTCCGGAGGGGCGGAACAGCAGTATCAAGATTAGTATGGCGAAGGCGACGGCGTCTTTGTACGTCGGCGAGAGATAGCCTACCACCATCGTTTCAGTGATACCGATGAGCAAACCCCCGAGCATCGCGCCCGGAATGTTGCCGATGCCGCCGAGTACCGCCGCTACGAAGGCTTTGAGACCCACGAGAATACCCATCAGTGGATCGATGCGGGGAATGCGAATCGCGACAAGCACTCCCGCTGCTGCCGCCAAAGCTGATCCGAGTGCAAAGGTGAAAGCAATGATGTGGTCGGTGTTGATACCCATCAGCTTCGCGGACTGGAGATTGAACGAAACCGCGCGCATCGCTCGTCCCGTCTTCGTTCTGTAGACGATCAACTGCAACGCGATCATCAGCGCCAGCGCAATCAGGAGCACGACGATATCGGCACTGTTGATGGACGCGCCGCCGAAGAGCTCGACGTTGCGTTTGCTGAAGAGCTCCGGAAAGAACTTTGGTTCAGCGCCGAAGACAACCTGGCCGCCGTTTTCGAGCAGCAGCGAAACGCCGATGGCGGTGATCAATGCCGTCAATCGGGAATACTTCCGCACGGGCCGATACGCCAGCCGCTCGATGACCACGCCAATCGCGGCGCAGATCGCCATTGCCAGCAACATCACGACGAGTGCGGTGATGAGCGACGGCTGCAGTGTACCGCCGCCAAGCAGTCCGTTTGCAATCACGCCTTCCGGACTTGCGCCGATTGCTTGCGCGGCGCGGGCACCCAGACCGTTGGCAAGGTAAAAGCCCATGAACGCGCCTACCATGTAGACGTCGCCATGGGCGAAATTAATTAACTTCAGTACCCCATAGACCATCGTGTATCCGAGCGCAATCAGCGAGTAGATTGCGCCCAGCGAGATACCGTTGATCAACTGTTGGAGGAACGTACTCATACTTGTGATTCGCTATCCTTGACCTTTGGAGTGGGGCAGAACGTTGCCGCCTTGGTTCAAGCGTTGATAGCGCTCACTGGCTCGCGCTCGTTGGCGCTGTTGTATTCGCAGCCGTCGTGCCTTCGACGTTGACACGTTCTTTTACCGCGTAGGTGCCGCCGTCTTTGATTTCGATCATCACGATTGGCTTAACGGCGTCGCGATTCTCGTTGAAGGTGACTGTACCGGTCACGCCCGGATAGTCTTTAGTGGCGGCCAGTGCATCACGAATATCCGCGCCGCTCAGCGATTTTGAGCGTTTGATGGCGTCGAACATGATCCGCGCGGCGTCGTAGGCTGTAGCGGCCAGCGCATCGGGTATCGCGCCGTATTTTGCTTTGTAGTCGTTGACGAACTTCTGCACCTTCGGCTCGGTGTCGTAGGGCGAATAGTGGTTGGTAAAGTAAGAACCGTTCAGAGCCTTGCCGCCGATCGCATAAAGTTGAACCGAATCCCAACCGTCGCCGCCTACCAGCGGAACGGTGATGCCTTTGTCACGCGCTTGTTTGGCAATCAGGCCTACGTCGTTGTAGTAGCCCGGAACAAAGATGACTTCGGGGTTTCCGCCCTTCAGCGAGGTCAACTGCGCGTTGAAGTCCTGGTCGCCTTCCTGGTACGACTGGACCGCGACGATCTTCCCGCCCATCTTCGTGAACGTTTCATTGATTACTTTTTCGAGGCCGGTCGAGTAGTCGTTCTTTCTGTCGACCATGATCGCGGCCGTCTTTGCGCCCAGGGATTTTGCCGCAAACTGCGCGATGGCTGCGCCTTGCACCGGATCGATGAAACAACTGCGGAAGATGAAGTTGCCCTTCTTGGTGACTTCGGGATTCGTCGAGGACGGCGTCAGCATGGGAATGCCCGCGTTCTGCGCGATAGGCGCGGCGGCGATGGAGCGCGAGCTCGCAACTTCGCCGAGGATCGCGTGCACTTGGTCCTGCGTCACGAACTTGGTGACGATGGTCGCGGCTTCAGACGCATCGGAACGATCGTCCTGGACCAGCAACTCCACCTGTTTGCCGTTGATACCGCCGGCGCTGTTGACCTCTTCAGTGGCCAGCTTGATGCCGTTAACTGATGAGATACCGAAGTTTGCGGTGGTGCCGGTGGTCGACATGAAGACGCCAATTCGTACTTTGTCGCCTCCTGCTCCCGGGTTTACACAAGCCAACGTCAGAAGCAAACTACCAATCAATATCAGACTAAGCAGGAAGCGTTTCATATGTCCTCACAAGAGAATGGATTCGAGCACAGATGCTGGAGATGACCGCGCAGATAATACAGTTGACAGTCTCGCTTAAGCAAACTTGCTTCCCTGATCTGTGCAGGCGCTCGTAGTGCCTGTAAGATAACGCGGCTGTGAACACTTCTGAACCTCCTCAACACGGTTTCGCCCCCGATTTGGGTGACACCAGTAAAGAAGACTTTCGCCGCTTCGGTCATCAACTGATTGATTGGATCGCCGACTACTTCGAGCGGATCGATCAGTTGCCGGTGCTCGCGGCGATCGAGCCGGGCGACTTGAAGGCTAAGCTTCCGGCGGTTCCGCCGCAGCAGGGCGAACCGATGGATCAGATCCTCGCCGACGTTGATCGGCTCGTCGTTCCCGCACTCACGCACTGGAGCCATCCCTCGTTTTTTGCCTATTTCGCCACCTCGACTTCCGCGCCCGGGATCTTCGGTGAACTGTTGGCCGCCGCGTTTGACAACAAAGCGATGTTGTGGCGCACGTCGCCGGCGTCAACCGAACTGGAAGAGGTGACGCTCGACTGGCTGCGCCAGATGATGGGCCTCGATCCCGGGATGATCGGACTCATCTACGACACGGCGTCGGTATCCAGCATGCACGCGATTGCGGCGGCACGCGAAGGCGTCGAACAGCGCATCCGCGAGGAAGGAATGAGCGGGCGGCCTGACCTGCCGCTGTTGCGAGTCTACGTTTCCGAACAGGCGCATTCGTCGATCGAGAAAGCAGTGATCACGTTGGGTCTCGGTCAACGCGGCCTGCGCAAGATCCCGACAGACACGCAGTTTCGCATGGATGTAAAAGCCCTCGCGGCGGCCATCGACGAAGACAAACGCAACGGCTACGTGCCGTTCTGCATCGTCGCCACGGTCGGAACGACGTCCACGTCGAGCATCGATCCGGTCGCGGAGATCGTTCCGATCGGCGAGGAGCATGCGATGTGGCTGCACGTCGACGCGGCGTATGCCGGCTCGGCCGCGGTCGTGCCTGAGCTCAGACACATTCTCGACGGTTGCGCGCGCGCGGACTCGGTCGTGGTGAACCCGCACAAGTGGCTGTTCACGCCTTTCGATCTCTCAGTTTTGTATTGCCGCCACATGGATCTGCTGCGCCGCGCGTTTTCGTTGGTGCCCGAGTACTTGCGCACGCCGGAACAGGAGAAAGTGCGAAGCGGATCTGATTACGGCATTCAACTCGGACGGCGTTTCCGCGCGCTGAAACTGTGGATGGTGATTCGCTACTTTGGTCACGACGGACTCGCGGCGCGAATTCGCGAGCACTGCCGGTTAGCGCGACTGTTTGCTTCGCGGGTGGATGAGTCGAGCGATTGGGAGTTACTGGCGCCGGTGCCGCTCGGATTGGTCTGTTTCCGCGCCCGTCCTGACGATCGGGATGACAAACGCCTCGACGTTCTGAACGAAGCGATCATGCACGGAGTCAATGCGACCGGCCGCGCGCTGCTTTCGCACACGCGGCTGAACGACAAACTCACGCTGCGGCTCTCGGTCGGAAACATTCGGACAACGGAGCAACACGTGCGGCAAGTGTGGGAGTTGCTAAACCAGCAATTGCAGTTACTCAAATGAGACAACGGAGAGTTATGAGAAACACTTTTTATTTATTGGTAATCGTCCTGCTCAGTTGCGTGTTTGCCTCCGCGCAGACTCCCGCCGACATACAGAACTTCGCCAGGAGCGGAGTGTCGTTTGACTATCCGAAGGGCTGGACGCTTCAGGAAGTTCCGAATGACGACGCGCAGGATATGGTGTTGTCGCGGGCGAACAACGACGTACAGATAAAGGTGTTCGTACACAAAGGCCGCATCGCGCCGGACAAGCTGCCGGGCGCGAAGAAAGCTTTCATCGATCCTTATGTCACCGCCAACGTCAAACAGTTCGAGCAGATGAACGCAAGGCCCAAGCTGTCGCCTGACACGTCGGAGATCGGCGGCGTCAAAGCCGACGGAGTCAACATCACCGCCTCGCTGGGCGGCGAAACCGGCGCGGCCAAAATCTACTGGGCGCTGTTGGGCCAGCGCGTCGTCGTCTTGACGCTCTTTGGTCCCGACCGTGAGCTCCAACAGTTCGCCCCGGCGTGGGACATGGTCCGGAACAGCTTGAAAATCGAAGAAGCAAAACCAGCGGCGTCTCCTTCACCGAAACCCTCTCCCTAACCGAAGTCAGATTAACTCTCATAAAGGAATCCTCACATGACCGAAAATCAGATTGCCGCGGTTATTGTCGATGCCGCGCTGAAGATTCATAAAACACTTGGACCGGGCCTGTTAGAATCGGTCTACCAGGCAACACTTGTTTTCGAATTGCGAAAACGAGGGTTGAAAGTCGTATCGCAACTCCCTTTTCCAGTCTGCTATGAAGGAGTAAAGCTCGATCTGGGTTTCAGGGCGGATCTTGTGGTTAGTGACAAGGTAGTTATTGAGATCAAGTCTATAGAAGCGCTTGCTCCGGTACACAGGAAACAGTTGGAAACCTATTTGCGGTTGATGGATAAGAGTTTGGGACTGTTAATCAATTTCAATGTGGAGTTGATACGAGATGGGATACACAGGGTCGTCAACAGGCTTAAGGATTAAAGCGACGAAATGGGTTCCCGCAAAGGCGCAAAGGCGCAAAGGAAAGCCTGGTGCTCCTATTTCGTGTGAAAGCTCGCGGTTTTATGTCCATTCTGCGACACCGTCTTTCTTTGCGCCTTTGCGCCTTTGCGGGATACTTTTTTTACTCTTCGGATGCTTTGTTCCTTGTCGCGCGCAGCCGCGGCGGGCGATGGCGCCGGCTGATATCGTTCGAGTCGCCAATGTTACCGACGCGCAGATTTCGCCGAACGGGCAGTACGTGGTCTACGCAGTCTCGTCAGTCGTCGATGACAAGACGACGGTCAGCACACTCTGGATTGCGCGTCTGTTGCCTGAGTTTGCCCCGGTCCAACCGATGGCCCAGCCGACACCGCGCTCGCCATCATCTCGTATAGTGCCTTATGTCGATTGGCCGGAAATCCGTACGACGCCGCGAGCGTTATTGCCGTCAGGCTGGTCTGCGTCGACGCCCCGCTGGTCCCCGGACGGAAACTCGATCGCGTTTCTGTCGCAGCAGGAGGAACAGGACGGCCTCTGGGTCGTGAGGCTCGACAAGCCGGAACCACGCTTCATCGCTCCCATTCGTTCAACCAATTTCTTTATCACCTACGCCGGCGAGCCGCTCTCATGGTCGCCCGACTCGAAACGCATCGCCTACATTTCCACGCGGGCCGAAACGCCGGAACCACCGCCGGATCGGTCGCGGCGCACGGCAGACGACCCGCACGTGATCGATCGCATCCAGTACAAATCGCGTACGTCGTTATCCGACAATCGCCGGACGCACGTTTGGGTAGTCGAGGTCGAAAGGCCCGTACCGCAGCAACTCACTTCAGGCGCGTTTTACGATCACGCCGTCAGCTTCAGTCCGCGGGGCGACGAGATCATGTTCCTTTCCAACCACGAGCTCGATCCGGATGTTCTGAACAACTCCGACATCTTCGCCGTCGATCTCGGCGCACAGACGCGCCAGATCACGCAGACGAAAGGGTGCGAATACGACCCCGCCTGGTCGCCTGACGGAAAATTGATCGCCTACACAGCTACGAGGCGCGAGATCACGACGATCGACAGCGTCGCCGAAGACACGCATCTCTGGATCATGCCCGCCGCAGGCGGTTCGCCTAAGGAGTTGGGCGCGGAGCACGATCGCCGCGTGCGTGAGCCGCGCTGGTCCGCAGACGGGAAATCGATCCTGTATCTCGCCGGCGACCGTGGTTACACGACGATCTTCCGTATCGGCGTCGAGAGCGAGAAGATCACCCGCTTTTCGCTCTTTATGCTCGACGGCGAGATTGCCGGTGGCTTCGGTCCACTCGATTCGAAGTTGATGATGACCGATTCCGGTCTGCCGCTTACGCTCGCTGAGCCGTTTCAGATCACCAGCTTCAGCGTCAGTAATCGATCGCAAACGATCACGCGCGGCCGTGTGGTTGAAACCGCGTCGCCAATGGTCGTGACGATGGGAAACGCATTGCGTCCGGCGGAAGTCTGGGCGGGCTTTGGCAGCATCGTGCCGATGCGCCGGTTGAGCGCGCATAACGACTCGGTGATGAGATCGCTGCGGTTGATTCCGCCGGAAGAGATCACGTTTCAAAGTTTCGACGGGGCACAGATTCAGGGTTGGTTGATGAAGCCGCCCGCCTGTTCGAGCGATCGCAAGTGTCCTTTGATACTCAGCGTTCACGGCGGCCCGCATGGAATGTTTGGCTGGTCGTTCAATCCGTCGTTTCAGGTTTACGCCGCGCGTGGTTATGGCGTGCTGTACTTGAATCCGCGCGGGTCGAGTGGTTACGGGCAGAAGTTTTCCGATGGGACGTTGAACGAGTGGGGCGGCGGCGACTATCGCGACTTGATGCTCGGCGTCGACGAGGCGCTGCGGAAGAACTCGTGGATCGACAGTAGCCGGCTCGGAGTTACCGGTGGCAGCTACGGCGGATTCATGACCAACTGGATCGTCACGCAGACGCCGCGTTTTAGAGCGGGTGTAGCGGTGGCGAGCGTCAGTAACCTGATCAGTTTTTATTCGACGTCGTTATATCAGGACTTGATTCATGCGGAGTTTGGCGAGTTTCCGTGGGACAACTTTGACGCGTTGTGGCAGTGGTCGCCGCTCCGATACGTGCGTCAGGTCCAGACGCCGGTGATGTTCATTCACGGCGAGTTGGACAACGACGTTCACATCACGCAGGCGGAAGAGATGTACATGGCGTTGAAGCGCCGTGGCGTCGATACCGTCTTCGTTCGTTACCCGCGCGAAGGCCACGGCCTGCGCGAGCCGAAACACCGTATCGACGCCCTCGAAAGAACGCTCGCGTGGTTTGATCGCTTCGTCAAATAAATGTTGTTCAACTCGACTGCTCTGATGAGGAAGCAGGCACTGGGAGATCGTCATTTCGCAGTTCGGCCATAACTTTATGATCGCCGAAAGTGAAAGCGATGTTGGGTTCGTTGTAGTAGGGAACCTCGCAGGGCTCGAGTGTGTAGTCCGTAGAAACAGCCTCACGAACCGACTCGACGGCGACGGGCGAGAAGTAAACGATGAAGTGATCGTCGTCGTCTCCTCTTCCGGGTCCTTCCGTAGCGTGAAACATCGCCCATCCCGCCGGTTTATCGTCTTTGAGATAGCATTCAAAAGCCCGTCTCCCGATTTCGACCATGTCGGGGCTGATTTCAGTCGTAAAAGGAACCACAATTCTTTGCCAGGACATTGTTCGCTGATCCTTTGAATCTGGTGTATTTGAGTAGTCGAGGACTAGGCGCGCGTGCGCGTCAATTCATTTACTAGACGCATTTGTGCCTGTCAAGAGTCGTCTCTTGGCGAGAATTGTTGCGTCTAGGCGATATTTGTCGCTCGCGCCTTCCCGCTCGGACCAAAGCGGTTTAAAATACTCGGACCGCTGTGAAATTAGATAAAGAACAAGGTATCCGGGTACTGAAACGCTGCCTGAAACTGCGCTGTCCGGCGTGCGGCGAGACCTCCATCGTGGACCGGCCTTTTCACATCCGGCACCATTGCCCGGTTTGCCTGTCGCTGTTCAAACGTGAGGACGGGTTCTTTGTCGGCGCGATCCTGGCAAACGTCGTGATAACCGAGCTCATAATCCTCGTTGTCTGCGGTTTTTGCCTGCTGGTGATACGAGCGGAATACGAGACCGTGCTGCCGGTTTTGTTTGCCGTGGCGCTGATATTCCCGGTCGCGTTCTATCATCACAGTTGGAGTTTTTGGCTCGGTTTCGACTACCTGGTCGAGTCGCTCCCCAAGTACAAGCAGTATCGAAGTCCGAACTAAGTCCGCAACCGCACAAGTCACGGATGTTTCGCGGATTTGCGTCCTCTGCTATACTCCCGGCAGCCCCGCCCCGCTTTTTCAGGTGCTTAGGTCAAAACTAGACGAAAGTGCAAGGGGAGCGATGAGAGTGCGTGCGCGCACTAACACGGCGAGGCCCGGTTTTATAATCGTCTATCGGACGGTTTAGATTAAATTCGGTTGCAGCCGCGGATCAACAGGTTCTGAGCAGACAGCAGCGAGTCGGTCGATTCACTGTTTGTGCTCCCTGTGATCCACTCCGTCGAGAGCGCCGTGCGGCTAGTCAGGTTTTCTGTTGAGAGAAAGAATTCGCGGTCGCGTTACGGACAGATTTGATCCGTGCGTGACGAGAACAGTGCGCCGCCCGGTGCGCCGTTCAAAAACTACCCACAAACGGCCGGTCGAGAACACCTTCCCCGGTCAAACTTCGTTTCATCCATTTTGTGGCGACGCGGTTACTCGTGTCGCTGATTTTGTGCGGAGCGATCGCCTCGCCCTCGGGCTCGAAGGCTCGTTCTGTCCGTCAACAATTCTGAGAAAAGGCTGGTAATGGCTAAACAACTAATCGTTAGCGTCAACGGACGCGAAAAGAAGATTGCGATCATTGAGGACGACAAGGTCGCCGAGTTCTACATCGAGCGTGGAGAACAACATCAGGGAATCGTCGGCAACATTTACAAGGGACGCGTGATGCGCGTCCTGCCCGGCATGCAGTCGGCCTTCGTCGACATCGGGCTCGAACGCGATGCGTTCCTCTACGTCTCCGACTTCTTCGACGAAGAAGAAGAGTTTGAAAGAATCGTCATCGACAAGTCCAAGAAGGGAACGCCGGACGCCGAACATGCAGCGGCCGAAGAGGTCGCACTCAACCGCGTCGAGCGCGAGCAGCGCATCGAAGCGACGCAGGAGCGAGTCGACGTTCCGGAGGCACCGGATATGATAGACGCCGAGTTGCCGGAAGAAGCTCCCGAGGCGGCTGACGCCGGACGGCGTCGCAGTCGTCGCGGGCGCAGGCGCGGCCGCTGGGAAAAAGGCGACGAGGCCGTGGCTTCAGCGCCACCGTCACAACCACAGTTCGACGTACCGGATACCCCTTTCATCGCAAGCGATCCTTCAATCGAACGCATCGTCGACGAAGAAGAGACCGCGTTGAACGGCGAGATGTTCAAAGACGCGCGACTCCAGGAACGCCTCTTCGATCAGATTCACGCGGTCGAGTTCAACATGGAAGACGACTTCGGCCAGCCTGAGGTCGGTTCGTTGCTTTCCCGCGGCCTCGGCGCCGACATGTTTGAACGAATCGACGACGGTGAGACCGACGCCGAGCCGATCCTTCGCGAAGGACAACGGCCGCGCGAGGCGCACGTTTCGACTTTTGTCGACGACGTCGATACCGGCGCGTTGACCGGCGGCGGCTTCGAACGAATCAGCGACGACGAAGAAGAAGCGGCAGCAGCGCCCGCCGGAGTTGAAACCGACACCGGCAAGCGTTCGCGGAAATCGGCAGCAAAGAAACGTTCGCGGTTGACGAGCGGCGGCGCGGCCAAGGGTGCGTCGAAGAAACGAACGTCGAGTAAGAAAGCTTCGAAGAAACGCGCGAGCGCGGCAGAAAGCGAAGGCGAAGGCGGTGAGCCCGCAGGCGACGTTTACGGTGACTCCGAAGCCAGACTCGGCGACAGCCAATCGCGCGGCGAGTTTGCGACCCGTCGTGGTGGACGACGCCGGCGCCGGCCGAGCAAGAACAAAGTAGGCGCGCCCGCTGAGAGCGATGGGGCGAATGGGCACGACGAAGAGATAGAACAAATGCCCGCGGTCGAGGCACAGGAGGAGGTCGTCGCTCCGCAGCCGTCGATGTCAGAGCAGCGGCCGCCACGCGGACGCGATCGCGATCATCGAGAACAACGCGAACAGCGCGGCCCGCGCGAACAACGCGAACAGCGCGGCCATCGCGGGCAGTCGCGGCGCGAACGTCATCAACCGGCGATTACGGACCTGCTGAGCGAAGGCCAGGAGATACTGGTCCAGATCGCCAAGGAGCCGATCGCCAAGAAAGGCGCCCGCATCACGTCGCACATCGCATTGCCGGGACGTTTCCTCGTCTACATGCCGACGGTCGAACACGTGGGGGTCTCGCGCAAGATCGAGTCAGACAACGAACGTCATCGCCTGCGCAAGCTGATTCAGACGATCCGCGCGGAGGAGGACATACCGTCCGGTGGTTTCATCGTACGCACGGCGGGCGTGGGCATCAGCGAGAAGGAGCTGCGCGAAGACGTGCGGTATCTGGTTCGCACGTGGCTCGACATCAGGGGCGCGGCGGAGAAGTCGAAAGCGCCGGCGTTGGTCCATCGCGACCTGGATCTCGTACAGCGTTTGCTGCGCGATCAGTTGTCGGAGGATTTTGAATCGATACGAGTGGATTCCGAAGAGGAGTACCAGGAGATCGTCGAGTTCGTCAATCGCATTCAGCCGCGGCTGGTGCGGCGTGTGAAGCTCTATACGAAAGACCAGCCAATCCTCGAGCACTACGGCGTGCAGGCGGAGATCGATAAAGCGATCAAGCCGCGCGTGTGGCTGAAGTCAGGCGGTTACCTTGTGATCAATCAGACGGAAGCGCTGGTGGCCATCGACGTCAACACCGGCAAGTTTGTCGGGCGCGGCAGCGGACGTTTGGAAGACACGATCACGCGCACCAATCTTGAAGCGGTCGAGGAGATCGTCCGGCAGATTCGTTTGCGCGATCTCGGCGGCATCATCGTGCTCGACTTGATCGACATGGAAGAGCGTCGCAACCGTCAGAAAGTGATGCAATCGCTTCAGGATGCGCTGCGAAACGACAAGTCGCCGACGAAGGTGCTTTCGTTCAACGACTTCGGTCTGGTGATCATGACGCGCAAGCGCGTGAAGCAGTCGCTGGAGCGAACGCTTTGCTCGCCGTGCAATTACTGCCAGGGCGCGGGCCTGGTCAAGTCGCCGCAAACGGTCTGCTACGAGCTGCTGGAAGAAGCGCGCCGGCTCGCGAAGGGAATGAACGGCGACGGAGAAAACAAGCAAGTGACCCTGCGTCTCAACCCGGAGGTCGCGAAGGTGCTTCGTTCGAGCGAGCGCGATGTGATGACTGAGATCGAAGACTATCTCGGTCCGATCGACATCCAGAGCGACGAGAGGATTCACCAGGAACAGTTTGATTTTGCACTCATTTAATGGGGAAATTAGGCAATCTGTGGAAAACGCTTCTCGCTGGCGGTGCAGGCGTTGCAGCCCTGGCGGCGGTCAACGCCTCGATCCAGCGACGCGCCCTCGATCCTGACGACAGCGCGCTCGGCGGCGATGCAAGGCTCTTCACCTGGAAGTACGGCGAGATCTTCTACAAGGAAGCCGGCCTCGACAATAGCGGTCTTCCCATCGTCTTCATCCACGGCATTGGCGCCGGCGTTTCGAGCTTTATGTGGCGGAAGAACTTCGACGAGTTGGCGAAGGACTTCCGCGTCTTCGCATTTGATCTTCTCGGCTTCGGGTTTTCCGACAAGCCACCCGCCGCGCCTTACTCCGCCGATCTCTACGTCGAACTGATCACTGATTTCATTCGTGAAGTTGCGGGCGGACGCGCCAACGTCGTCGCGAGCTCGTTGGGCGCGTCGTATGCCGTGCGCGTCGCGGATGAACATCCGGAACTGATCAACGCGATGATTCTGAATGCGCCCGCCGGCTACGACACGATGAACACGCGGCCGGGTATGGCAGGCGCCGCGTTTTATGGACTGCTGCAATCGCCGGTGCTCGGCACGTCGTTCTACAACGTGATGGCGAGTGAGCGAAGTATCCGCGACTACGCGCGCCGCACGCTCTTTTATGACTATCGCCGCGTCACCGATCGGCTCGTTGCTCACCTCTACGCCACGAGTCATCAGCCGGGCGCGCAGCACGCGATCGCGGCGTTCCTGTCAGGTTATCTCAACTGCGATATGAGGACGGCGTTTTCACGGTTGGACCAGCCTATGGTCCTCGTCTGGGGAAAACAGGATTTCATGACGCCGGTAGCGAAGGCGCTCGCGTTGATCGAGTTGAATCCGAGGGCACTACTGGAGGTTTTCGACTACTGCCGGATGATGCCGGAGCAGGAACACCCTGAACGTTTCAACAAACTGGTCCGCCAGTACTTCAAGCAACGGTACACAGATCAGCTCGATGAACATGCTGGTACAAAATATCGCGCTGCTGCGGAATGAATCCCGCCTCACGAATCAAATAGTGAAGCATCTTCTCGTCAGCCTCGTTGTGAGCGCCCGCCGCTGACACGACGTTCTCCTCGATCATTATCGAGCCCATATCGTTCGCGCCGAATCGGAGAGCGACTTGTCCGAGCCGCAGTCCCTGCGTCAACCACGACGACTGGAAGTTTTCGATGTTGTCGAGGAAGAGGCGCGAGACCGCCAGCATCTTCAGATAATCGACGCCGGTTGGTTCGTCTTTGATACGTCGGCCCAGCGCCGTGTTCTCGCGTTGGAAGGTCCACGGAATAAACGCGGTGAAGCCGCCCGTTTCGTCCTGAAGGTCGCGAATGCGGCGCAGGTGGTTGACGCGATGTACGATCGTGTCGCCGATGCCGAACATCATCGTGGCCGTCGAGCGGAGGCCCACGCGATGGACCGCTCGCATGACTTCGAGCCATTCATCGGTCGTACACTTGGTCGAGACGCGCTTGCGCACTTCATCGTCGAGGATCTCCGCGCCTCCGCCGGGCAGGCTGTAAAGACCGGCTGCTTTCAAGCGCCCCATGATCGTTTCGTAGTCGAGTTTCGAGATCAAATGAAGGTTGTGGATCTCCGGCGGGGAGAAGCAGTGCAACTGAAAGCCGGGATACTTTGCGCTTAGCTGGCGCAGCAGGTCTTCGTACCACTCGATGTCGAAGTCGGGGTGAAGTCCGCCCTGCATCAGCACGCCGGTGCCGCCGAGTGCGATGGTCTCGTCGATCTTGCGGCAGATCTCCTCGAACGTTCGCACGTAAGTGTCGGGCGCGCCAGGCCGGCGGTAGAAAGCGCAGAACGTGCAGACTACGTTGCAGACGTTGGTGTAGTTGACGTTTCGATCGATGATGTAGGTGACGATGTTGTCAGGATGCCGGCGCGCGCGGATCACGTCTGCGGCCGCGCCCATGGCGGCAATGTCGTGCGACTCGAGCAGGGTCGTGCATTCCTCGACAGACATGCGCTCGCCCGCGAGCACTCGATCGAGAATCGGTTGGATACTGTTCATCGAATTAAATGTACCGTAACGGCTTTAGGCGTTCAATCAAGCGATGCTTGTGCGCCAGTTCAAAGTAAAGTTCCAGCCCGCACTGCATTGAAACATCGATGCGGTAGACGATGTTCTCGGTTAAGTATCTTCTTAAATCCATCGGTATGCGATCTTTATAAGCAGCTACTATCTCTTCAATCCTTGTTACACCTTCGTCCCGCGCTCCGGCGAAATCGACGTCGACTTCTTCGTCGCGCACCATCCACATAGCAAAAACGAATCCGTGCCCGGTGTAGTTGCGCCACAATTCCGCCATGTCCCAGATCTTCAAGCCTTTTCTGGGGAAGGTCATTCCCGGATCGCCGATGATCAAAGCGGCGTCGTTTCGCTCGAGCATCTCGTCCAGCCTCGGCGAGCGCGTGGTCCACTCTGCGTCGCGTCCCAGAAACTCCCGGAAGATGATCTTAACTAGAGTCGCGGAGGTGCGAGACGATTCGTCGAGGGCGACAGTGTGGATATTCTCAAGTTGAGCGTTCTTCGAAACGAGTACGACGCTCAGCACTTCGTTCCGCGAGCCGACACAGACGTCCGGCACTAAAGCGCCGCCGGGAATGCGCTGGTACTCAATTACCGGAACGAGCGCCGCGTCGACCTCGTTTTGCGAGAGCAGTTGCGCGCAACGCGCGGGAACGGCGTCGATGAAATCGACTGTGTCGCGTTTCGATCCGTGAAGGAAACTCCAAATTAAAGGCGCCGAGTTTAAGTAGGTTGAAGCAGCAATACGGGACCGCGGATTGGTTATCATTCGACTGCGAGTATACTATTGACCGATGCCTTTCTACGATGTGACCGTTCCTCTATCGAATGACTTGCCGACGTATCCGGGCGATCCGGGGATTCAGATCGGCGACTGGCGCAGCCTCGCTAACGGCGACAGCGCTAATGTTTCAGTCGTGAATTTCGGTGCGCACACCGGAACTCACGTTGACGCTCCCGCGCATTTCATCGAAGGCGCTGCGAAGATCGATACGCTGCCGCTGGATTCATTGATCGGTGAATGTGTGGTGGTTGAAGCGCCAAACGATGTTCTTGTTATCGATGAGGCGTTTGTAACTGAACACGTCGCTCCGGGAAGTACCCGTGTGCTTTTCAAGACCCGCAACTCAGCCTTCTGGAAAACAACGGAGTTTCACAAGGATTTTACTCACCTGGACCTGGGAGCGGCGACGTGGCTTCGCGATCAGGGAGCGAAGCTGATCGGCATCGACTATCTCTCGATTGAAAGATTCAAATCGCCTGGACATGAAGTGCATTTGGCCCTGCTTTCAAAGGGCGTCGTGATCCTGGAGGGCTTGAATCTGAGTGATGTTCCGCCCGGGAAATACGAGCTGTTCTGCTTGCCATTGCGGCTGCGAAGCCAACTGGGAGACGGTGCTCCGGCGCGAGCCGTTTTGAGGACGCTTGAGTAAACGCGAAAACCCAAAGTACCGCGAGCGCGTTTATACAATTGTGCGACGCATTCCGCCCGGGCGCGTTATGACTTACGGACAGATCTCCGAACTGCTCGGCGACGGTTACACGCCGCGCACGGTCGGATTTTGTATGCACGGTGCGCCCGATGAAACGCCGTGGCATCGCGTGCTGAACGCGCAAGGCAAGACGTCGACAGGACGCCTCGTGTTGCCGCACGACAAACAGCAACGGATGCTGGAGCAGGAAGGCGTTGTGTTTGACGGTAACGCGCGCTGCGATCTGCAAACGTTCCTGTGGATTCCGAAAACGAGATCGAAGAAATCAGAAACAGCGAGTTTGTATAAATCAAAACCTTCCGCCCGAGGAGGCAAGAGATGAGTACTGACCCCGTTCCCCGTGCGCCGTACGCTGTGAGCCCTCCGCGCTATTCGGTTTCACATCAAATGGTGACGACTGCGTTTGAGCTGCCGAACTTTCGCATCGTGCAGAACCTTGGTGTTGTTCGTGGGATCGTCGTGAGATCGCGAAACGTCTTCGCCACGATTGGCGCGACGTTGCAAATGGTCGTCGGCGGTAACATCACTCTCTGGACATCACTCTGCGAACAGACTCGATCCGACGCATTCGAGATCATGATCCAGCACGCGACTGAGATCGGCGCTAACGCCGTCATCGGCGCGCGTTACGATACGACTGAGCTGGCGCAGGGCGTCACGGAAGTCCTTTGCTACGGGACGGCCGTTATCGCTGAGCCAACAAATCCCGGCGAAAGCTATCGCGCCTGAAAATGTCTGAATTAACCGAAGCCCAACGGCAGCGGGTGGAGCGCGCGCTTGATGGCGTTCCGTTTGCCAAGTTGCTTGGGATTCAACTGGAATCCGTGGTCCCCGGACATGCCGTGCTGCAGTTGCCGATCCGCGAGGAGCTGAAACAGAACAACGCGATCGTTCACGGCGGCGCGATCGCGTCGCTGATCGACTCGGCGATGGCGTTCGCGATCATCCCTCTACTCGCCGAGAACGAGCGAACAACTACCGTCGATCTCACGATCCATTATCTGCGTCCGCTGGTCGAAGGCATCGCGAAGTGCTCAGCGCGCGTTGTTCGTGCAGGGCGGCGGATAATCGTAGTCTCCGCCGATGTGCTCGATCACCAGGAGCGCCTCGCCGCTACGGCCGTGAGCACATACGCCCGCCTGACCCCAGACACTGATTAACACGGATTCGTGTTAGTCTGTGCTAGCCAATGGATGATTTAAGAAAGTTTGCGCGGTGCTTCCGTCCTTACAAACTCCAGGTAACGATAGGCATTGCGTGTATCCTCGCCAGCGTCGTCGCCGGCCTGTTGATTCCGATGTTTGTCGGTCAGGCAGTCGACGAAAACTGGACTCAAGTCACCTGGTCGAAAATCACCGTCTCGGCGCTGAAAGTCGTCACCGCCAGCGTTATCAGCGGCATCTTCCTGTTCCTCCAGCGCCGCATCCTGATTGGCGTCTCGCGCAACGTCGAGTACGACATGCGCAAAGAGTTTTACGAACACCTCGTCGGCCAGCCGCTCTCTTTCTACCACGACCATCGCACCGGCGACCTGATGGCGCGCGCGACCAACGACCTCGGCGCCGTGAGACAACTCGCCGGCCCGATGATCATGTACACGTTGCAGACGGTATTCGTCGTGGCCCTCGTGCTGCCGCTGATGATCATGCTCAACTGGTGGCTCACGTTGCTGCTTTTCGTCACGATGCCGCTCGTTTCGCTGACCGTCAAATTCTTCGGCCAGCAAGTCCACATTCGTTTCGAGAAGATCCAGGGGTTCTTCGCCGACATCATGGCCCGCGCGCAGGAGAACTTCACCGGCGTTCGCGTCGTACGCGCCTACGCGCAGGAAGACGCGGAGATGCAGGTCTTCAACTCGCTCAACTGGCAATACGCCGAACGCAACCTCGCGCTGGTGCGTGTCGAAGCGATGATGCGTCCGCTGATGACGTTTCTGATCGGTTTTGGTTACGTGCTGATCATCTGGGCCGGCGTGCCGCTGGCCGTGCGCGGCGAGATCACAGTCGGCGAGTTCACGACTTTCAACCTGTACCTGACGCGGTTGATCTGGCCGTTGATCGCGCTCGGCTACGTCGTGAATCTTTATCAACGCGGCACGGCGAGTTTGAAACGGCTCAACGCGATCCTGCGAATCAAACCGCTGATCGCAGACGCACCCGGCATCGTCGAGCAGCCGCCAATCAAGGGCGCGATCGAGTTTCGAGATCTGACGTTTCGCTATCGCCCGAATGACGAGCCGGTGCTGCGCGATATCAACTTGAAGGTTCCGGCAGGCACAACCGTGGCGTTCGTCGGCCGCACCGGAAGCGGCAAGTCGACGATCGCGAACCTGATTCCGCGCTTGTTGGACTCGCCCGACGGCACGATCTTCATCGACGGAATCGAGATACATAAATATCCGCTCGATCAACTGCGATCGAGCATCGGCTACGTTCCGCAGGAGACTTTTCTGTTCAGCGACTCGGTAAAGGAGAACATCGCGTTCGGCGTCGGCGATGCGGAAACGTCGGAGGTTGAAGAGGCAGCGGCGATCGCGGGACTGTCCGACGACATCGCCGGTTTTCCCGATCGTTACGAAGCACTCGTCGGCGAGCGAGGCATCACGCTGTCCGGCGGACAGAAGCAGCGGACGGCAATTGCGCGCGCCGTCTTGCGGGAGCCTAGAATACTGATTCTCGACGATGCGATGTCGGCGGTTGATACGTACACGGAAGAGAAGATTCTCGGCCAACTGCGCGGCGTAATGCGCGACCGTACCAGTTTGATCATCTCGCATCGCATCTCGACCGTGCGCGATGCCGACATGATCTGCGTCCTTGACGAAGGTCGCATCATCGAGCAGGGAACACACGACGAATTGCTCGCGATCGACGGCGAATACGCGGATTTATACGAGCGGCAATTGCTCGAAGAGGAGCTCGCAGCGACTTAACACGGATGTCTACGGCAGTAAAACAGTTTCACGAAGAAGAAGCGATTGGAAAGACGTACGACTTCCAGGTCGCGCGGCGGCTGCTCGGCTACCTCAAGCCGTACAAACATCTACTCGTGGGCGCCATCGGTCTGACCTTCATCGTGAACTGGCTCGGCACGTTGCAGCCGAAGTTCACGCAGTGGGCGATTGACTGGTGCATCCTGCCCGGCACGACGCAAGGGCTCGGTCTGCTCGTCGTTCTTTATCTCGGTTCGCAAGTATTGCGACTGGTCTTTTCCTATTTCCAGTCGATATTGGTCAACAGCGTCGGACAGTACACGATGTTCGATCTGCGTCGCGAGCTTTACGCCAAGCTGCAACAACAGGAGATCGGTTACTACGATCGCAATCCAGTCGGCCGCATCATGACGCGTTTGACCACCGACGTCGACGCCCTCAACCAGTTGTTTACCGAAGGCGTGACCGACCTGCTCGGCGATCTCGTCATCATCCTGACGATCATCATCGTGATGCTCTGGATGGACCCCAAACTGACGCTCGTCACGTTGTCGACAGTGCCGCTGCTCTTCGCCGCGACCACTTGGTTCCGCAAAGGCGCTCGGCGCGGCTACGACCTCGTACGGACGCGCATCGCGCGCATCAACGCGTTCCTCCAGGAACACTTCGCCGGCGCGCAAACGGTCCAGATCTTCAACGCCGAAGCCAAGTCGCTGCGCACGTTCGATCGTATCAACGAGGATTACCGCCGCGCGAACATCGACACTATCTTCTACTACGCCGTCTTTTTTCCGCTGGTCGATCTGATCGGCGCGGTAGGCATCGCGCTCGTCATCTGGTACGGCGGCTATCGCCTCATTCAGAACACGCCGGGTAACACGGTGCTGACGCTTGGCGCGCTGGTGGCGTTCATTCAGTATTCGCAGGCGCTGTTTCAGCCGATTCGCGACCTCTCGGACAAGTACAACGTGTTGCAGTCGGCGGTCGTGTCGTCGCACCGTCTGTTCAAGACGCTCGACCTGCCGATCGCGATCACGACACCCGAGAAACCGCTGAAAGCCGAGCGTGCGCGCGGCCGCATCGAGTTTCAGAACGTCTGGTTTGCTTATAAAGACGAAGACTGGGTGTTGAAAGACGTCTCGTTCACTGTTGAACCCGGACAGTCGATCGCGCTCGTCGGTCACACCGGTTCCGGCAAGACGACGATTACCAACTTGCTGATGCGCTTTTACGACATCCAGCGCGGAAAGATACTGCTCGACGGCGTCGAGTTGCGCGATTGGGACCTGAAAGCGCTGCGGCAAAACTTCGCCGTCGTGTTGCAGGAGGTGTTTCTGTTCAGCGGGACGATTGAAGGCAATATTCGTCTCGGCCGGCAGGAGATCACGGAAGAGCGCGTGCAATGGGCGGCCAGCGAAGTACACGCGGACAATTTCATTCGCCGTTTGAAAGACGATTATCAGGCGGAAGTGCGGGAGCGTGGGGCCGGACTGTCAGTCGGGCAGAAACAACTGATCTCGTTCGCGCGAGCGTTGGCATTCGATCCGGCGCTGTTGATTCTCGACGAAGCGACCAGTTCGATCGACACGGAAACTGAGCAATTGATTCAGCGTGCTATCGAGCGTGTGATGCGGGATCGTACGTCGATCGTGGTGGCGCACCGGTTATCGACGATTCAGAACGCCGACCGAATCATCGTGCTGCATCACGGTGAGATTCGCGAGCAGGGAACGCACCAGGAACTGCTTGCGCAGCGCGGTCTTTACTGGAAACTCTACAAACTTCAGTACGCAGATTCGCGTAAATCCGTGTTAACCACCGACGTTTGAACTGCGCGTCTTTAGCGGCACAAGACTTTCAAACGACTTATAGATCTGCAAATACATCTGCGTCTCGCGGGGGATCAGCGTCTTCCAGCCATCGCCCCCGCGTTTGAGATAACCGGGCAGCTTAGCGGCGTTCGAGTTGTACCCAGCCGCCAGCAGCTCGGGTTTGGTCGCGAGCCTGGCGCTGAGCGCGTATTGAACTTCCTCATTAGCGGCGAGCTCGTTCCACGTATCGTGCATGTAGAGCAGCATGGCTTGCAGCGCGTTGCCGTGGTTGCGCATTGCGGTGACGAAGTCAAGGATCAACCCGACGCCGGGATGGCGCGAGCGTTCGAGGTTGTAAGCCCACGGGATCATCTGCACCATTCCACCGGCACCTGCTGAGCTCACGGCATAGCGATACGTATCGAGCTCATTCAAAGCAAACAGCGAATAGATCTCATCGTAGAGCGCGATGCGGTTCTCGTTGCGGAAACGATCGTGATCGACGTGCTCGACTACGCAGAGACGTTCGGCAACGTCGACCAGTTCAGGCGAGATCGTCACACCTTTCTCGCGCAAACGTTTAGCTGCGAGATCGAGCATGTCCCGGACGTAGGACTGACCGGAGCGGACAAGATCCGTTGATAGCAGTTCCGGATGAGCGGACGTGTAGTACGCCAGCTCCTTGAATACCCCGCCTTTTTCGATCGGATATTCGATAGTCAACGGCGCTAACGACTTTCCCTCCGCGGTGGCGATCGTGAGTGCGGTGTTGACGCCGTTGGCGCGCAAGATGCGAATCGTGACGTTTGTGCCCAACGACGTGACTGTGTTGACCTCGGAACCTTTCTTCAGAAACGTCTCCTTGGAGATCGTCACGAGATGCGTTCGCGCGTTCTCACGCTCCAGCGCCGCGATCGTCACGAATTGGATCGATGGAACAGTCATCGCCGTCGTCACGGGCTTGGTTCGGAGCATCCGCTTGGCCTCAGAAATCCGTGTCTGAATGACTGAAGGAGTCAAACGTCCGACGGGTTCAACGGTAACCACGGACTTGATCGGATTGGGTGCCGCCGCCGGCGCTTTCTGTACGGGCGGTTCCTCAACAACAGGCGCAGAAGACACGACTCGCGGACGGACCAACTTTTCGGCGTCGGTTTGCTGCGTTTGAGCCTGGACTGAAGAGAAAACGAGTGCGACGACGAAAAAAGCGACAGGGGAACTTATTCTCATAATGTCTTTTCAGGAGAGCCTGGATTACTAACGTTGGCCGGGGGCGGGCAATCGCTGGCTTAGATTCGCGCATCGCGCCGCGAGTTGTCAATCAGTATTTATACCTGCGGCATTTAGGCGTTTTAGGCGAACCCGAACGAGATAGATATAATCCAACGCGCGAAATACCTCGAAGGGAGTGCCCGCTATGCCTTTTTACCCACTGACCCGTTTTGTGGCCGTGGTGTGTTTGTTGGCAGCACTTGCTACTCAGCAGATGATCAAATCGAATGATTACCCCCGCGCAAGAAAGAGCGATCAAGTTGACGATTATCACGGTGTGAAGGTCGCCGACCCGTACCGCTGGTTGGAAGAGCTCGACTCGGAAGAGACAAAAGCCTGGGTCGAAGCCCAGAACAAGCTGAGTTTTGGCTATCTTGCGGGCATCCCGGCGCGCAACGCGCTCAAGGAGCGAATCACCAAGCTCTGGAACTACGAGAAATACGGCGTCCCTTTCAAGGAAGGGAATCGCTACTTCTACTTCCGCAACAGCGGGCTGCAAAACCAGTCGGTGCTCTACACTGTCACCGGTCTCGATGCGCCGCCACAGATGATCCTCGATCCCAACACGATGTCAGCCGACGGTACAGTTGCGGTGGCCGGAACGCGGGTCAGTCCTGACGGCAAACTGCTCGCTTACAGTATTTCGGCGTCAGGTTCCGATTGGCAGGAGTGGAAGGTTCGCGACGTCGAAAGCGGCAAAGATCTTTCAGATCATCTGAAGTGGGTGAAGTTTTCAGGCGTGTCGTGGACGCTCGATGCGAAGGGCTTCTTTTACAGCCGCTACGACGAGCCAAAAGGCGACTCGCTCAAAGCCACCAACTACTTTCAGAAAATCTATTATCACAAGCTCGGTTCGCCGCAGACGGAAGACGTACTTATTTACGAGCAGCCTGACCAAAAAGACTGGCTCTTCGGCGGCAACGTCACCGAAGACGGCAATTACCTCGTCATCACCGTCTTTCAGGGCACTGACGTCAAGAACCGCGTCTACTACAAAGATCTCAAAGCGAGCGATGCCTCGGTAGTCAAACTTCTCGACAACTTCGACGCTGCTTACAGTTTCGTCGGTAACCAGGGCACGAAGTTCTGGTTTCAAACAGACTTGCAGGCGCCACGCGGCAAAATCGTCGAGATCGACATCACCAATCCCGCGCCCGGCAATTGGAAAGTCGTCGTTCCTGAAACGAAAGACGCGTTGCAGGCCGCGACCTTCGTCAACCACAAGTTCATTCTCAACTATCTGAAAGACGCTTACACGCAGGTCAAGATTCACGACACCACCGGGAAGTTTCTCAGCGACGTGGCGTTTCCGGGAATCGGATCGGCCGCCGGGTTCGGCGGAAAAGCGAATGACAAGGAGACGTTCTATTACTTCACCGGTTTCACCACGCCGACCACGATCTATCGCTACGATATGACGACGGGCAAGAGCACGATCTTTCGTCAGCCGAAGGTCGACTTCAATCCTGCGGATTACGAAACGAAGCAGGTCTTCTACAAGAGCAAAGATGGCACGAAGGTGCCGCTGTTCATCACGCACAAAAAGGGCTTGAGGCTCGACGGCAACAATCCGACTTACCTCTACGGCTACGGCGGGTTCAACATCTCCATGACGCCGGGGTTCTCAGTTGCGAACATGGTTTGGATGGAACTGGGCGGCGTTTATGCGCAGCCGAGTTTGCGTGGCGGCGGCGAGTATGGCGAAGACTGGCACCAGGGCGGGATGAAGTTGAAGAAGCAGAACGTGTTTGACGACTTCATAGCGGCGGCGGAGTGGTTGATCGCGAACAAGTACACCTCGACGCCGAAGCTGGCGATTGGCGGCGGCAGTAACGGCGGGCTACTTGTTGGCGCGGCGCTGACGCAGCGTCCGGATCTGTTTGGCGCTGCGCTGCCGGCCGTCGGCGTGATGGACATGCTGCGGTTTCAGAAGTTCACGATCGGTTGGGCGTGGGTTTCTGATTACGGTTCGTCTGATAACCCGGATGATTTCAAGGCGCTCTACGCGTATTCGCCGCTGCACAATATCAAGCCGGGAACGGCGTATCCACCGACGATGATCACGACAGCGGATCATGACGATCGCGTCTGGCCGGGGCATAGTTTTAAATTTGCCGCGGCGCTGCAGGCTGCGCAGGGTGGCGACGCGCCGATCCTGATCCGCATTGAGACGAAAGCAGGACACGGCGCCGGCAAACCAACTTCGAAAACAATCGAAGAGATCGCCGACCGCTGGGCATTCCTCGTAAGGACGCTCAATGTAAAAAGTTAGCCTAACCACAAAAGGCACAAAAGACACAAAAGGCACAAAAAGAATTTTAGAAAGGTGAGTAACAGATTTTAAAAGGGGAACTTTACTTCCTTAAATTCCTTTTTGTGCCTTTTGTGGCAAAAATCACTGCGACCATGGCGCGGGTTTGCGGACCCAGCGAAACTTGCGCAGTTTTTTGTGTAGCTCGGGAGGTAGTGGGCCGGCATCGCTGGCGGCGACGTTCGCTTCAACGTGATGCAGTTTGCGCATGCCGGGGATGATCGTGCTGACGTCCGTGTTGTTGAGGATGAAACGAAGCGCGAGCTCCGGCATCGTGATCCGCGTCGACCGCTCCCGGTTCCATTCCTCGAGCAGCTTCTTGATCTCGTCTGCTTTTTCCACCGCTGGAATCAGGTTCTCGGGAACGAAATAAGTATTGCGCCAGTCGCCTTCGGGCCACTTGCTGTCTTTCGTCAACGACCCCGTCAACGTCCCTTCGTCGAAGGGCACGCGTGCGATCACGGCGACGTTCATCTCGCGGCATGCGGGAAACAATTCATCTTCGGGATTTTGATCGAAGATGTTGTAGATGACTTGCACTGCATCGATCTGCCCGCTTCGCACTGCGCGTACTCCATTCCACGGCTCCCAACGATTGATACTGATCCCCATCGCATTGATCAGTTTCTGACTGCGAAGATCGTCGAGTTTATAGAACCAGCGATCGTCGCGCATCCACTCGTCGTTCCAGGTGTGAAACTGCATCAAGTCGAATTGCTGGAGGCCGGCGTTTTCGAGACTCCGATGGACGTACTCTTCGACGTGGTCCGGAGGGTACGATTGCATCAGGGTTGAGTCGGCGGGCGCGGGCCATTGCAACGTCTTCGGTGGGATCTTGCTTGCGGTGTAGAGACGTTTGTTTGGGTTAGTGCGGACGATCTGGCCCAGGAGGTTTTCGCTGCGGCCGTTGCCGTAGGCGTAAGCGGTGTCGAAGAAGTTGACGCCGAGATCGACGGCGGCTTGTAGTGAGTGAAGCGATTCGTCGTCGCTCGAGTTGGACCAACTCGCCATGCCCCACATGCCATAGCCCATCTCGCTAACGTCCCAGCCCGTACGGCCAAAGCGCCTTTGTTTCATCCGTGTTCTCCTAAGTGTGTTTGGCACTCGATAGTAACTTAGGAACACGGATCTTACGAATGCAAAAAAGAACTACGCCTCGGAACCATCAAGGCCCGAGGCGTAGAGGGGAACGCTATTAAAACTGAGCGTTAGTTATTGCCAGTGGTTGCCGCGCCGCTATTGCTGATCATGACGTCCTTGTCCCAGCCACCAAACGTCACGCCAATTAGCTGCTTCTCATCGCCATTGGCCGTCGCTCTTAGCTGGAACTCACTCGCCTTCTTATCGCGCGCCTCAAGACGGGCCATGCTCTGCGCAACCGTCTTGCCGTTCTTGATGATCGACAACTGACCAGTCTCGTCATCAAACTTGACATCGTAGGAACCCTTCTTCACGAGCGTGCCGTTCACTTTGATATCACTGTCGAACGTCACTCTCTGCTTGTGCGTCTTGGCCATCGCCGCAACGCTCGCCAGAGCGCCTACCATCACAACCACCACTATCCGATTCACGATTGACTTCATCACTGCTCTCCTTGTGCTTTATAAGCTCTACTGCATTTTCCGTTATTCGAATGAAACGGAAAATGCTCCGTTTCATAATTCCTCTGCGAACAAACACCACTCGCAGCATGGTTATGGCAAATAATTTCGACGACCGAGGCTGACAAAAATCGTCACTAGATCCACATTGTCGTACGCCTCGATTCAAAGACCACGTCGACCTCTCGGCCTGTTACGTATCTCTTATTTCAAAGGTTCCATTGTCAGCGAACCTTTACCTTCTCTATACAAATCTTTACAGTTCCTTACAGTATCTTGAATTTCCTTTTGATAGACTGCGCACTCTCTCAATAACAACCTGTAGAAGGAGATCTTGAATGAGAAAGTTGCTTTGCGCTCTTAGTCTAGTCAGCGCGCTCGTATTCTCTCTTGCCGTGCAAGCTGCGGCACCCACCAGCTTCGCCGGGACCTGGACGCTTGATAAGAGCAAGAGCCAGGGTCTCAACCAACGCATCCAAAACGCCGAGAGCGTTACCTGGACGATCACCCAGACCGACAAGACCATCTCCATCGAAGAGAAGGTGACCGGCGGTAACATGGGTGGCGGTGCAGGCGCTGGCGCCGCGCCGAGTGGTGCACCTCCGGCAGGTGGCGCTCCAGCCGGTGGCCAGGGTGGCGGTCAGGGCAGTGGCCAGGGCGGCGGACAAGGCCGCGGCATGGGTGGCGGCATGGGCGGTCCAAGGACGTTCAACCTTGACGGCAGTGAGACGACTGGCGAAATGGGCGCAGCGAAGTTCGCCCGCAAAGCCGTTTTGTCCAGCGATGGCAAGACGCTCGAGTTGACCCAGAAGACCACGTTCCAGGGACCCGAAGGTGAAGTCACGGCCAATTCGAGCGACAAGCTCTCGCTCTCAGCCGACGGCAAGGTCCTGACGGTAGTGCGGCACAGTGAAGGACGCCGCGGTCCGCAGGATTCGACCTGGGTCTTAAATAAAAATTAAATAGTTATTAGATTGTTCTTCAATCCCCGCGACTGGCGCACTGCCTGGCTCACTGCCAGGCTCACTCGAGCCAGTCGCGGGTGATGTCGCACCAGAGCGCTAATCCGCGCCACTCTTTGAAGCGTGAGTAGTAGCGCTCTATCTTTTTGTCGTTCGCTTTCCGCCCATTATTCCGCACCTTGAAGAACTTCGCCCGCGTCCACGAGTCGAGTGCCAGACCGTCGTACCGTCCCAACAGCCTCAACAGGTTCTCCGCGGCGTAGTTTCCCGCCCCCTTAACGCCTTTGATCTCCTTCACGAGCTCCGCGGTCGAAAGCGGGCTGCTGAGCCAGGCCTCGACGTTCAACTCCCCTGACGCCACGCGGTCCGCGAGTTCTTTCAGGTAAGGCGCGCGGTAACCGGACCGGACCTGGTCGACATAAAAGCTGATGGGCATGGACGCCATCGCCTCGGGCGTCGGAAACGAGCGCCTTCCGTTTCCAGTCTCGCGGCCCAGCCCTTCTACGAGGCCCGTGACCATCTTTTCCGTCAACGACCAGGAGCAGTTGGTGGTGCAGATCATCTTCACCAAGTCTTCAAAGACGGTCGGGGAACGCAGCATCCGGCCGGCGCCCTGCTCAGCGATCCAGGCGAACTCCGGTACCTCGCCGGTGGCCAGGTAGAACGACTCGAGGTCGTCATCGAGCCTCAGGATATGGCGGGCGTCGCGGAGCACTTTGGCGGCTTCGGCTTTGGTCAGCCGCCGTGACGAATTCACCACAACCTGACCCTTACCTTCGGTCATGGTGACGGTTACAGACGGCTTCTCGCCGAGGTCGATGACGCGGGTGAGAATCCATTTGTCCTCGTCCATGGTGAAGGGAAGGAGACCGGACCATCCGTGGCTGATTGCCGTCCGTTTGAAGCTAAAATTTCGGGGTGTTGGGATACTTATTTCCATGATGATTTTACAGTTTTTGATCTTGTATCGTTCGCGTTCGGTCAAGCTGCACCTTGACAGTTTCACGTACGGAGGCCATACTGAGCGGACTTGAAAAAACAGTGTGTGGAAGGCTGTACTCCTGATCCCCACTACAACTAGGGGACTCTAGAGAGCGAGGTCCAACACGGGGCCTCCAACAGTACTCCGGTGAACGTACGCACCGCTTCCGAAGACAAGTGAAGCCGGAGCTTTCCGGCGAAGGTTCGACGCCCCACAGGGCCGCTAGCAGGGCACCCGGTGGGGCGCAACCGTGTTTAGCGAACATAAATCGGGTTGGAAATAATCCACGGCCCGCTACTGACCTGTGACAGGTAGACCTCGACCCTGTAAACGCCTCGCTCACTGACCGGAAATTCCTTGATTGTAACGCCATCTTCGGCAGCTATCTGGGTCCCGTCTTTAAACAAAAGAACACGGCTCGGAGCCGGCGTCCGGACCTTCAGACGCGTATCCGCCGCCAGGGCGACCTCGTCGCCCTGAATCCGCGCTCCTCCGGTGAACGAAAACCCGGAAGTATCTCCCATGAAATCGAAACCGATGAAGCAGTGACCAGCCCTCAGCGCGTCCAGCAGATTGGCCTCGTCCAGCGGCTTGTCTCGTTCGAGCAGCACGTGCATGCGGACTAAACGAAAACTCGTCTCGTATGGATCGAGCTGGATTCCGACCAGCGTTTTGCCGGAGCTGTCTTTCAGGCTGACGCCGATATTCGCGTGAGCGTCGTTGCCCGCGAGTGCCGTTGCTCGCCATCGCGTCAATGCCTGGTCCCACTTCTTCAGGTTCTCGTCCGGCCGCCTGTAGTAGAGCGCGAAGATGAGATCCGGATAGCTCCCCTGTGACCATAGCACGTCGAAAAACGCTACGACCGGATTAATGCGTCTCGCATTCGTATAAACGTTGAAAACCTCGACGCCGCTCGTACCGCTCGCGTCCCAACTCTTGAACTCTTCAGGATACGCGGCAATCGAAAGCGCGCGGCGGGAACCTGCGTTGTTCAAAACGTCTTGAGTTGCACCGCTGTTCGCGAACGTCGCGTCACCCGGAATAACCAGCAATCGATCGTCGTTCGCCGTGCTGACTTCGTTTCCGTTGACGAACAACACGCCCGCGTGCAGACCGCGCAACGTCATAGCCGACGTGTCGAATTCTCTCTCGGTGTGCTCGGTCATGATCACAAACTGCAACCCGTTGGCTTTTGCAGCGTCGATGATGTCTGAAAACCCGCCCGAGCTGTGTCCACCCAGAAACGAGTGAACGTGACTCACGCCCTTGTATTCGACGAACAGATCGTCGTTGTTAACAGGCACGCGTTCAGAGTTAATGCGCAGGATCGCGCTGCTCAACCGGCGTAGTTTGTAGCGACGATAGGCAAAAGGGATCTGCGAAATCAGCAGAACGACGAAGACGATGAGTATTACGAACTTCTTTTTAATTAGAAGCTGAACCTTACCCGCAGACTGATCACGCGGTTGCCGCTAGAGCCGCCGCCTGGACCGAAGAAGAAGTTAGAAGAACCGGACGGAGATTTCAAGAAGTAAGGAGACGACATGTTGCCGATCGGCGTTCCCTCGTTTGTCCGGTTGAAGAGGTTGGTTACGTTCACCGAGAACGCCAGCGTGTACGGTCTCTGCACGGGTGGCGGTTTAGGAGGGGTTTGCGCGGCGGCGGCGTCGGTCGTGCGCGCAGCGCCTGGTGGTGGGGTTTTGGGTTCGATCGCCGGGCCGAACTTGAATGCTTTACCGAGGCTCATGGTCACGATAACGAACCCTGGTCCACGTCCGAGGTTTCGCGGGATGATCGTCTGTCCGGGTGAAGGCGTCGGATCCAAAGCGCCGTAAGGCGTGACGACGACGCCCGGTTCATTCAGGTCGGTGGCAAACGCCGGACGCTCGCTGAAGAACGTATCGCCGTTCGTGTCGCGGCCGGTGGTGATGTTGAACGGGTTGCCGGAATTGGCGATTCCAAACACGTTGACCGTGAAGTTGCGCGGCGCCTGGTAGCTTCCACCGAAATAGCCGAAGTTCAAGCCACCGAACGGCGATCGCGCCCATTCGTTGCTGAAGTCGTAAGGATCAAATGGGTTGCCGCTCTGGCCCTGATCAGTGGTTCTTGCTTTGTTGAGACTGTAGCCTCCCCAGAAATTGATCTTCATCAACGTCCCGTTGATGTTCGCGTTGAAGCTGTTGCTGACGGATCTGCCGTTGGATTGATATTGGAAAATGTTTCCGGCGTCGTTGCCGAGTGGGCGCTCGCCGCTGTCGGGGTTGCCGGGAATGAACGTGCCCGCGAGCGGCGCGTTGATGTTCACCATTCGCTGAGTATGGTGCGTGCGGGAGTGCCAGTAAGTTAACGAGAGCTTTACGTTTTTCGGCAGTGTGCGTTCCATGGTGAACATGAAGCGCAGCGAGCGCCAGGTGACGAAGTCGTCTGCAATGTCGCGGCGAATCTGAGGTTGAGAAAAGGCGTCGAGCAGCTCGACTGGCGGCACCAGCGGAAAGAGATCCAACACGGCCGGATCGGCGACTAAAAACTGCTGCTGGTTGACGCCGTCGAATCGCGTGACGTTCAACGTTAGATCTTCGGAGACGCGGTTGTAAAAGAGTCCGACGGCGCCACGGAAAACCATTTTCGGCGGCCCGGCAGGAGCAGGAGCAGGAGCGGGAGTCGCTGGCGCCGGCGCTGCTGCCGTTGCTGTCGTTGTTGTTGCGCCAGTAGCAGGCGCGGCAGGTTTCGCCGCTGTGGTTGCTGTGCTTGCTGCTGCCGGCGCGGTAGCAGGCGCGGCAGGTTTGGCGGCCGCCGTGGTTTTCTTCCCGCCGCCAAACACGGGCGACCACGCGAAGGCGATGCGAGGCGCGAAGTTGTAGGGGCTGTGAATGTTGTTCTGGTTTTCGTAACGCAGTCCGGGCGACAGTGTGAGGTTGGGCCGCACTTTCCATTCGTCTTGGAAGTAAAACGAGACGTCCGTCTGTTTCACTTCAGCCTCGGGATTGCCGCCCGCGATCGAAAACTGTGTTGGACCACCGCCGAGCAAACGGATCGCTGCGCCGCTCAAGCCGAGACGCGAAAACGCCAGGGTGCGGCGATACCGTTCGAGACTGCTGATTTCCACAATCTGCGGTTTGCCGTCGGGTCCGGGAATGATCTGATCGTTCTCGTCCAGCGTTGGACCAAAGCCGCCACCAAACGTGTACGAGCCGCCGAAATTGCCCGGCGAGATGCTGTCGATGTTGACGTGGCGCACGCGCGCGCCGACTTTCAGAAAGTGATTGCCGGAAGTCCACGACGTGAAGTTTTGCAGCTCCATTCGGCTCTGCTTGTTCGACGCCAAGCCGATCTGCGATCCGCCGCCCTGAAACGATTCGAGCACATTCAAGGCGAACGCATCCAAAACACTCGACTGCTCGAACCTGTTGCGAATGTACTGGAAACGCGTTTCATTGACGGTCTTCTCGTTGAGCAGCGCTGTTTCCGTGATCTGTATAACGAAGTTCGAACGATCGCCGCGGTAAGCGCGCGAAGGCAGCGCGAAACCGCCGATGCCCTGGAGATCCTGGGTCCCTTTATTGAAACTGAATCTGCCGACGATTGTGTGGACCTTGTTGATCTTGAAGTCGATGCGCCCGTTCCCCCAGCTATTGATGTCGGGCGTGACGAACGATTGGTTCACGACGACTGGTTTCAGCGTCACGAGATCGAGTGTCGTCGCGTTGACTGTCGAATTGCCGTCGCTGTAGTAGCGTCCGAGAAAGAAGGAGAACGACGCTCGCTTCGGAATGATCGGTCCGCTAATGCTGCCCTGATAGCCGCGCTGTTGATAGGGCGCGCGGAAGGTCGTGAACGGGTTTCGTGAATTCAGGCTCTCGTCGTTGAAGTCGAAACTAAATCCGCCGTGCCACTTGTCGGCGCCGGGTTGAGTGAAGATCTCGATACCGCTGAAACCGGGAAACTCGTTCTCCGCTGAAAACGGATTGTTATTGATGCGTACTTCGCGAATCGCTTCCTTCGGCGGGATTTGGCCGTTCGAGAAGCCGTCGACTTTGATCTGCGCGCCGTTTTCCGGATCAGTTGGACCGGCCATCGCTTGTAACGCGGCCGCGAGCGCCTGCGGATCGTTTGGCAGCGCTTCGAGTTCCTTGCCCCGCAGGACGACGGCGTTGGCATTGTTGTCTGAGTCGGTGCTGATGTTTCGATCGTCGACAGTGACTTGCTGTTCTTCTATCGCGATGGAGAGCTGCGCATTGACGGTGGTGATTTCGCGCGCGCGGATCTCGATCTCCTTTTCTTCGAAGATGTTGAATCCCGGAGCGACCACGCGTAGTTCGTACGTGCCCGGTTCGACCCGCCTGAACTCGTAGACGCCGGAGGAGTTTGAGTTCGCGGTGACCGTGATGCCGCGGGCATTCTTCAGACTCACCTTGGCATCGATGACAAGGCTGCCGAGCTGGTCGGTCACGGTGCCTTTAAGCGTGCCGCTCTGTGTAATAGAGGTCTGGGCCGCAAGGGCAGCCGGCAGGGCGAGGATGAGCAGGAGGCAACGCAGCATTGGGAAAGTTCCTTTCTCACGGTTAGTGAGTCTGGGCGGTGAAAAGTTTCAGGAACGATTCAAAAAATCGGACACAAACCGGAACGTTACACGCGGGAAAGGGAGCTCTGGTTCCGTACTATCTTCAGTATTTCCGATAATGACAAGTAAAAATTTGAGGCGTATAGTGCTGGCACTCCACCAAAAAGAAGCGGGCCGACTTGTGGACTAACACAAAGCCGACCCTTGAGCCTCAACCTTCCATCGAAAGGATGAAGATCATGGTTAATCATGGTAGCGCGAAACAGCGCTCAGAAACACCTCACAAAACCGTCACCGACGAAGCCTTAGTCGATTCAACCCTAGCAGACTCAACGACGCTCGACGACGGCGCGATTCACGAGAAGCTCGAAAGGTTAGTGGAGATTATCTGCGGTGCCGGCGAGGAACCGGCAGCCGCGTTGCTCGTCCTCACGGCAACGATTCAAAACTCCGACGATCCAACAGCACTCGCAAACACGATAAAGCACGTTGCCTTCACTCGCTGCGGCGAGCTGAACGTCTGCGGCATGGTCGACGCTCAGATTGCGCTGCTTGACGACAAGCTGTGCGCGAGCAACGCTCTTCAGTTGTAATTTTCTTTCATCAATCGCCGGGCATCCACCACCGGCATCCCTTAGGATTACCTGTACTAATACCCGCGCCGACGCCGCTCCTCGACTTCTTCCTCGGTCGCCGCGAACCACAGCCTCACTGTGTTGTCAGCGGCGGTGGCCAGGGTCTTGCCGTCAGGAGAAAATGACACCGATTGGGCAGAGTCGAAATGGTCTGAGAGAGTGGCCAGTTCCTTGCGGGTGGCAGTGTCCCACAACTTCACGGTGTTGTCATAACTGGCGGAGGCCAAGGTCTTGCCGTCAGGAGAAAACGCAACCGATAGAACAGAGTCGAAATGGCCTGAGAGAGTGGCCAGTTCCCTGCGGGTGGCAGTGTCCCACAACTTCACGGTCTTGTCATCACTGGCGGAGGCCAGGGTCTTGCCGTCAGGAGAAAACGCTACCGATAGAACAGAGTCGAAATGGCCTGAGAGAGTGGCCAGTTCCCTGCGGGTGGCGGTGTCCCACAACTTCACTGTCTTGTCATCACTAGCGGAGGCCAGGGTCTTGCCGTCAGAAGAAAACGCTACCGATCGAACAGGGTCGGAATGGCCTGAGAGATTAGCCAGTTCCTTGCGGGTGGCGGTGTCCCACAACTTCACTGTCTTATCATAACTGGCGGAGGCCAGGGTCTTGCCGTCGGGAGAAAACGCTACCGATAGGACAAAGTGGAAATGGCCGGAGAGAGTGGCCAATTCCTTGCGGGTAGCGGTGTCCCACAACTTCACGGTGTTGTCCTCGCTGGCGGAGGCCAGGGTCTTGCCGTCAGGAGAAAACGCTACCGATAGAACAGAGTCGAAATGGCCTGAGAGAGTAGTCAGTTCCTTGCGGGTGGCGGTTTCCCACAACTTCACTGTCTTGTCATCACTAGCGGAGGCCAGGGTCTTGCCGTCAGGAGAAAACGTTACTGACAAGACAGGGCCCAAATGGCCTGAGAGAGTGGTCACTTCCTGACGGGTGGCAAAGTCCCACAACTTCACGCTGTCGTCAGTACTGGCGGAGGCCAGGGTCTTGCCATCAGGCGAAAACGCTACCGATCGAACAGAGCCGGAATGGCCCGAGAAAGTGGTCACTTCTTTGCGCGTGGCGGAGTCCCACAACTTCACGGTCGTGTCATAACTGGCGGAGGCCAGGGTCTTGCCGTCAGGAGAAAACGCTACTGATAGTACAAAGTGGGAATGGTCTGAGAGAGTGGCCAGTTCCTTCCGAGTGGCGGTGTCCCACAACTTTACGGTCTTGTCATAACTGGCGGAGGCTAGGGTCTTGCCGTCAGGAGAAAACGTTACAGACAAGACAGGGCCGGAATGGCCCGAGAGAGTGGCCAGTTCCTTGCGCGTGGCGGTGTCCCACAACTTCACGGTGTTGTCATCACTGGCGGAGGCCAGGGTCTTGCCATCAGGCGAGAACGCTACCGATCGAACAGAGCCGGAATGGCCCGAGAAAGTGGTCACTTCTTTGCGCACGGCGGTGTCCCACAACTTCACGGTGTCGTCAGTACTTGCGGAGGCTAGGGTCTTGCCGTCAGGAGAAAACGCTACCGACCAGGCAAAGTCAGAATGGCCCGAGAGAGTGGCCAGTTCCTTGCGGGTGGCGGTGTCCCACAACTTCACGGTCTTGTCAGCACTGGCGGAGGCTAGGGTCTTGCCGTCAGGAGAAAACGTTATTGACAAGACAGGGCCGGAATGGCCCGAGAGAGTAGCCATTTCCTTGCGCGTGGCGGTGTCCCACAACTTCACCGTGTTGTCAGCACTGGCGGAGGCCAAGGTCTTGCCATCAGGCGAAAACGCTACCGACCAGGCAATGCTGGAATGGCCTGAGAGAGTGGCCTCATCCGCGTGAACCGCTCGCCAAAGGTAAAACCACTCAAAGCCGCGCCGTTCTCTCAAACCGGCATCCAACAGTTCATCCAGCCGCTCGCGTGCCACCCTGAATTGACCAGAAGCCAAAGCCCCACTCGCGAAATAGACATTGGAATCGTAAAGCAATCGGTTGCTTCGATCACGTTCCGCCTGGGTCGTCTTCCACTGAACTACTGCAAAGATTAACAAGCCAATAGTGACGAGCAATAAAGGCCCTAATACCTGTGCTGTTC
>JBKPNH010000008.1:0-14422 GCA_046732535.1 Acidobacteriota bacterium | reverse complement strand
GTGCGGCTTCGAGCAATAGCACATCGATGTCGACGTTAAGGTTAACTGTCCCGTTCAGATGTGATCGGGAGTCGAAATCCCACGCGCCTTGTTTCAATGACAGCGCTAACCGAACAACGTCGGAAACCAGTTTTGAATGAGCTTGGTCAAGCACCGCGGGCGTCAGCAACTGTTTCGCGCAAAGTGCTTCAGCAAGGAAAAGGTCTGACGCGTTATCCGCGAAGATCGCGAGTTGCTGGACGGTGAGAAGTCCGGCTCGTAGGAGGTAGCTCCGAAGACGCAAGTCCCGCAGATTGCACGCGGCGTAGACAAACTTTCCCTGGTCAAAGTAGGCCGCGATCTTGATGCGGTCGTGTTCCACGCGGAGCCTGCCGCTTTGAGACTTCGCTGAGATTTCCTGAATGATTTCCGCGAGGGGACGCTCGCTGAGTTGGCCGTTCATCCGCTGGCGCATCATAACGCAGCCCGCAAATCCTACAAAATCCCCCGAAATGTTAGCAGTTTGTGTTTCGGAGTAGACACGGATGGACGCCGATCCTATATTGATGCCACATCGACCATCCCCCGGAAAGAGCAACTTCATGCAGGGGTGTGATCCATATGGACGAAAGAGCATTCGACAGTGTCCGAGAAGTCAGTGACACGGAAAGCAGTAACGTCAACAACTCGGCCGCACTCAATTCCCAGGAACGCGTTGATCTCCTGATTAGAGAACTGAGAAAGCGCACCGCCGAATTGGAAGAAGCAAACCGCGAACTGCGTCGCGTTTCACACTATCGCTCCTTGTTCCTGGCGCGAATGTCTCATGAATTGCGCACGCCGCTCACTTCGATACTCGGTTTCAGTGAAATCCTGCTCGACCAGGAAGAACTGACCGACTCGCAGCGCCGCTTTTGTCAAAAAGTTCAGGATTCAGGCTTTCAACTGCAAGCCAGCCTGAACCAACTAGTCGATCTCTCGCGAATCGAAGCCGGACAGACCGAAGTCTTCTTTCAGGAATTTTCCTTGCGCGAGACTGTGCGTGAGTCGTGTGCGGCCGCGGCGCGGATGGCTCAGAAGCAGCAGGTGAAGATCGAGTACGAAGTCGCTCCCGAGGTCACGACGATCGTTTCCGACCAGGGCAAGCTGCGGCAGACGATCTTCAACTTCATCGCGTGGGCAGTCAGTCGCAGCCCGGCTGGTGAGACAGTCAACGTCGACGTCGACAAAGATGACCGGGGAATGCTGGCGATCAAAGTCAAAGACAACGGAGACGGAAGATCTGATAACGCGAGCGCTTTCGATCCGGAAAACAGTTCGATGGGGGGCGAACCTAATATCAACGAACTTGGTATTATCATTGGACACAAGTTGTTGGAACTGATGGGAGGACAAGTTGTGCTGGAGAATTGTGTGCCCAGAGGTCTCCAGGCGACGATCCGCATTCCGGCCCGGCCGGCGAAAGGTTAATAAAGATCAAATCTCCCCAGACTAAAAGGTAATGGATGGAAGAGACGACAATTCGTGAATGCACAACGATCGAAGAGTTTGATAGTTGTATTTGCCTCCAACGCGAAGCTTTCGGGCTTCCTGACCTGGAGATCTCACCGCGCCGTCATCTAATCGTTTCTCGACAAGCTGGAGGTTGGACGCTCGGCGCCTTTGCGGGCAGCCGGATGGTCGGCTTCGTTCATCATCTCGCTGCGGTGCGGCCCAATAACGAGATCTACGGCTATTCGCACGTGATGGCGGTCGCGCGCGATTACCAGAACAAAGGCGTCGGGGCGCGTCTGAAGTGGGCCCAGCGAGCAAAGGCTATGAGCCAGGGCCGCGATTTCATCAAGTGGACCTGGGATCCGATGCAGTCGCGCAACGCGCACTTCAATCTCAATCGACTCGGCGTGATCGTCGAGTCTTACGCCGACGACTTCTACGGCATCGATTACGGCGCGCGCGAGGTCGACCAATCGCAGCGGCCCGGTCTGCCAAGCGATCGACTGTTTGCGAGCTGGAGACTGAACTCGCCGCGCGTGTCGGCGCTCGGAGAGGGCGTCGAGCACAAGATCCAAGCTGAGCCGGTGAGGAAGATAGCCATACCGGCAGAATGGTCTGTTCTGGTCAAACAAGACGTGCAACGAGCACGCGACGAGCAGACGCGCGTCAGGACCGAGTTCAAAGCGGCGTTCGCCGATCAACTTGTCTGCGCCGGGTTTGAACGAGGAACTGAACAGTCGCGGTATCTGCTTTACCGTGCCGGCGATCTGACATGACGACTACGTTTACCAAGTTCGACAAGTACGTTGAGCGGCACGCGCGGAGTTTTACGGAGCGGTTGCAGAACCTCTGCCGCATGCCGTCCGTAGCTGCGCGCGGCACCGGAATGCGCGCGATCGCCGAGTCTGTCGAACAGATGATGCAGCGAGTCGGCATGGGAACGCGGTCCTTCCGCGTGGGCAGCGGCTATCCGATCATCTACGGCGAGTGTGGCAATGGGCCAAAGACGTTTGTGGTCTACGGTCACTACGACGTGCAGCCTGTCGGGCACCTCACTGAGTGGAGCTCCGGACCATTTGCGGCAGCGATCAACGACGGAAAGTTGTACGCGCGCGGCGCTGCGAACAGCAAAGGCGACCTCGTCGCGCGACTGTCGGCTGTCGAAGCGTATCAAAAGACTTTCGGCAAGCTGCCGGTCACGCTGCGTTTTATCGTCGAAGGCGAAGACGGGCTCGGCAGCCCGAGTCTTTATCGCTTCACGGAAGAGCATGCGGACTTGCTGCAAGCGGATGGTTGTTTATGGGACGAAGGTTCGCGCGACACGAAGGAGAACCCGACCGTCAGTCTCGGGTTCAAGGGCATCACGTTTCTCGAGCTGCGCTCGTTTGGCGCGCGCTCCGATCTGCATTCGAAATGGGGCGCGATCGTTCCCAATCCGGCGTGGCGGTTGGTCCAGGCGCTGGCGACGATCACCTCGCCGAAAGGCGTCATCACGATCGACGGGTTTTCGTCTTACGTCGCGCCGATCAGTGAAGAAGACGCTGAAGTGTTGAAGACCATCGAGTTGGACGAAGCCGGACTGAAGCGTGAGTTTCGCATCGGCGGCTGGGTCAGGTCGATGAAAGGCGCGACTCTGGTAAAAGAGCACATCTTTGGTCCAACGTGTACGATCTGCGGTATTCACACCGGACACACCGAAGCGGGCGCGAAGACTATCTTACCGAGCACCGCGATGGCTCGGCTCGATTTCCGGCTCGTGCCGGACCTGACGGCGCAGATCGTAGTCGATTTGTTGCGCGAGCATCTGGACGTTCGCGGGTTCAAGGACATTGAGATTATCGAGTTGGGAAGCGCGCCGCTGGCGAAGTCGTCGGCGAAGTCGCGAGTGGCTCGGGCGGTGATTGAGTCAGTGCAGGAAGTTTATGGCCAGCCGCCGATCATTTATCCGATGGATCCGTCGAGCGGACCGGTCGGCGCTGTCTGTGGCGTGTCGCAACCGCCGACGCCGGTCGCGTCGTTCGGGACGAGTTATGCGGGATCAAATCCCCACGGCCCCGACGAGAACATTCGCGTCGACGACTTTCTGCAAAGCATCAAACTCATCGGCCGCGTGATTCACCGGCTCGGCGCCTCGAGATCGAAGGTTGCACCAGACGCTCATGACGACACGAGATCCACTGCGCCGTTGCCAAAGTTGAAACACGGATAAATCAGTGTCTAAAGCAAAAGCACGTGAAATTGAAGAGCTTCGAAATGAGATACGACGGCACGACGAACTCTATTACGTCAACGACGCGCCGGAGATCTCCGATCGCGAATACGATCTCCTGCTCGAAAAGCTCAAGCAGCTCGAAGAAGCAAACCCCAAGCTGATAACTCCCGACAGTCCCACGCAGAGAGTCGGCGGCCGGCCTGCCGAAGGTTTTCCCGAGGTGGTCCACACGCGGCAGATGCTGTCGCTCGACAACAGCTACAACATCGACGAGCTTCGCGCGTTTGACGAACGCTGCCGCAGGCTCGCCGAAGGACGCCCGTTCGAATATGTCGCCGAGCTCAAGATCGACGGCTTGTCGCTATCGCTACAGTACGAAAATGGCGTACTGACTCGCGGCGTCACTCGTGGTGACGGCCGCATCGGCGAAGACGTCACGCAAAACGCCCGCACGATCCGCAGCGTGCCGCTGCGTCTCAAGCCTGAAGCGAAACGCATCGATTCACCACTCGAAGTGCGCGGCGAAGTCTTCATTCCGCTCGAAGTCTTTCAACGCACGAACGCCGAACGAGAAGAGCAGGGTGAACCGCGTTTTGCAAACCCGCGCAACGCAGCCGCCGGCGCGATCCGACAACTCGACTCGCGACTGGTGGCGCGTCGCAAGCTCGACATGTTCGTTTACGATCTGCTCGTCGGCGGGCGTAAACCGTTTCCGACGCATTGGGAGTCGCTGGCGTGGCTCGCGAAAGCCGGCTTTCGCGTCAATCCACATAAAAAACTCTGCACGACGATCGACGAAGTGATCGACTTCGCCAACGAAAAAGAGGCGCTGCGCGACGATCTCGGCTACGAGATCGACGGCCTCGTCGTAAAGATCAACTCGACCGCGCTGCAAGACGAATTCGGCGCGACACAGAAAGCACCGCGCTGGGCCATCGCTTACAAATACCCCGCGCGACAAGCGTCAACCAAAGTGTTGGATATTAAAGTTCAGGTGGGCAGGACCGGCGCACTGACGCCCGTAGCTTATCTCGAACCCGTTTTCCTGGCCGGGACGACGGTTTCGCGCGCCACGTTGCACAATGAAGACGAGATAAGACGATTGGACGTGAAGATTGGCGATTGGGTGATGATCGAGAAGAGCGGTGAGATCATTCCCAAGGTCCTCAGCGTTATCAAATCCAAACGCACGGGAGACGAAAAGGACTTTGAACCGCCGGCAGACTGCCCGATCTGTAGTAATCCTATCTTGCGTTCCGCGGGCGAAGTGGTAGCGCGCTGTGTCGAACCCAAGTGCGGCGCGCAGGTTGTCGGCGGCCTGCTTCATTTCGCGTCTCGTCGTGCGATGCGCATTGAAGGCCTCGGCGACGTTCTCGCGATCCAGTTAGTCGAGGCGAACCTCGTGAAGGACGTCAGCGACCTTTATTCGCTGACGTTGGACCAGGTCGCCGCTTTGCCGCGCATGGCGAAGAAGTCCGCGACAAACCTTCTGGAACAGATCGAGGCGAGCAAGGCGCGCGACCTGACGAACTTAATCTACGCGCTCGGCATTCGCCACGTCGGTGAGCGCACGGCGGGCATACTGGCCCACGAGATGGGTTCGCTCGATCGGTTGATGGAAGCTTCGGTTGAAGAGTTGGACGCGATACCGGAGATCGGTTTGACGGTCGCCGAGAGTGTTCGCGACTGGTTTGACGATGAAGGGAATCGCGCGCTTTGTGATAGGCTGCGTGCCGCGGGCATTAAAACTGAATCCGATCGCAGCAAGAGCAGCGCGTCTGCCGACGAGCGATTTGCGGGCAAGCAGTTCGTGCTTACGGGCACGTTGTCGAGTTTCAGTCGCGACGAGGCAAAGGCGTTGATCGAAGCGAAAGGCGGCAGAGTAAACTCTTCCGTAAGCAAGAAGACGGATTACGTCGTCGCCGGCGAAGCAGCCGGATCGAAGCTCGACAAGGCCCAATCACTCGGCGTAACCGTGATCGACGAATCCGCGTTCAAAGAAATGCTGGAGTAACCATGAGCTCAGAACCTACAAAGAACCTGCAACTCCTTTACACGCTCTTTTGCGACGACGTGCGGCTCGAAGCCGGCAACAAGCTCTCGTTCATGGGCGTGTTTCAGAACATCATGGTTCAACAGCTACCCGTCTCATTAATCAAGTTTGCCGTCGTTAACCATTGGCAGGGCAGCGGCACTTATCTGTCAGAGGTGCGGATCCTGACGCCCGATCGACAGCAGGCCGTAGTCGTCTCCCAACCGACGCCATTCGAGATCGCGTCGGGCGGGTTTGCCGACAACATTAGTTTCTTTGTTAACGTGAGCTTTCCGACGGCGGGACGATACGTCGTGCAGACCTTGATCGATTCGAACCTTTTTCAGGAGCAGATATTAACCGTTTCCGACGTTACCGAACAGGAAATGCTCGGAACGTCGGAAGCGGTCAATTGATAAGATGATGGCTGGTCGGCCCTAGCCAACTTCTATGTTAAAGAGCTTGATTTTGGAGTTGAGAGTAGTGGCTTTGATGCCCAGGAGCCTTGCTGCCTTCGCCTGATTCCCTCCGGTTTCGGACAGCGCCATTTTGATTAAGTGGGTCTCGAACCGCTGTACTTCGTCGTAAAAACTGATTCCTCCTAAAATGTCCAACGGCTTGAGTCTTGTGGCTTCTTCAGTGAACGCCTTGTCGCGTGCGAGTGTCTCCGCTTCGGCAAGCAGAGCATCGGCCAGATCAACGACCCTCTGGATACGGTCGCGGTCCGGACGCTCGGCAAGTTTCAGGCGTCTCTCGGGCATTTGGTTAGACATACCCGAGTGTCTCAAGTTGTCGGTTTCCATCAGTGCTTGATCGACGTTCATCAAAAACTTCCCCTTTCGGAACTGACCTCTTAATACGGAAACACCGGCCTCCGAAAATCCGTGACAATTATTTTTTTGCTTAGAGGTGAGCTAAATCGGTGTTATTTGGTGCGGATGAGAGGACTTGAACCTCCACGATGTCACCATCACAGGCTTCTGAGACCTGCGCGTCTGCCAGTTCCGCCACATCCGCATGAGACGAGATAGCCCATTATGCGAATGCGGTTGAAAGGTGTCAAGAATGGTCCGGTTGCACGTCACCTCCGTAATTCTTCGGAGTCGGTTGAGTGCTTTGTTAATATGTCCGCTGATGAATGAAGACCAACTTGGCGCGCGACTGGCAAGCATCCGTGCGCAGATCGAAGCAGCAACCGTGAGATGCGGCCGTTTGCCGCAGGATGTGACGCTGATTGCGATTACCAAGACCCATCCCGCTTCCGTTGTTAAGCGCGCCATCGAGCTCGGCGCCGCTGACGTCGGCGAAAATCGCGTCCAGGAAGCTGAACAAAAGATTACAGACGTCGGACGGACCAAAGCGCGTTGGCACCTGGTCGGACACCTTCAGGCAAACAAGGCCCGCCGCGCTGTTGAGCTCTTCGACGTTATCCACTCGCTCGACTCGCTGGAACTGGCGCGCCGTCTGGATCGTTTGTGCGGCGAGGAGGGCAGGGAAACTTTGCCGGTGTTGATTCAAGTTGATTTGGGTCATGAAGAAACGAAGTCGGGAGTTGATGAAACGGAGTTGCCGCAGTTGGTGGAGGGATTGTCGGAACTGAGTCGCGTTCAACTAACCGGATTGATGACCTTGCCGCCGTTCTTTGACGATCCGGAACAAGCGCGGCCGTTCTTTCGCCAGTTGCGGGAGTTGCGTGACAAGTGGGTGCCGAACGGAGAACTCTCGATGGGGATGACACACGATTTTGAAGTGGCGATCGAAGAAGGTGCTACGATGGTCCGCATAGGCAGCGCCATCTTTGGTGAACGATAAAAACAGATGCTAATAATCAGTCGTACGGTTTTATTTATCAGTTGGGCCATCCAGGCATTCATTATCGCCGTCATAGCGTTGATGATTGTTCGTTTGATCGTCGACGCCGCGGATCCGAATCCATTTGGATGGATGCATCGCACTACGCGTCGCTTGAGCGACGGTTTCGTCGTGCCGGTGCGCGGAGCGTTGCGCGGTTTCGGCGTCGATCCGAAGTTCGCGCCGCTGGTAGTGATTTTGATCGTGATCCTGCTTGGCTACTTCATCCTGCAGTTGATTGGGACGATTGCGAGCACGATCGCGGGCATCTTATTCAGTGTGCAAACTGGTTCGTTCGTTTCCGTGCTTGGGTACATTCTTTATGGTCTGATATCGATCTACATCCTGCTCATCTTCGTTCGTATCGTCTTTTCCTGGGGAGGAATCGGCTACACGAACCGCGTCATGCGTTTTCTGATAGACACAACGGAGCCGCTGCTTGGTCCGTTGCGCCGGATAATTCCTCCGTTGGGAATGATGGACATCTCTCCGATCATCGCCTTCTTTATCCTGTGGCTGTTTCAGGCGGCGATAGCCGGGACGCTGTTGCGAGGCGGTACACTTCCGACTTTCTGATAAATGGACGGCAGTAAGGTTTCACACTACCGGATTCTCGAGAAGCTGGGTGCCGGCGGCATGGGCGAGGTCTACCTTGCGGAAGACATGAAGCTCGGCCGCAAGGTTGCGCTCAAGATTCTCAGCAAGGAGTACACCACCAACAGGGATCGCCTTCACCGTTTCGAACAGGAAGCCGCGGCGGCCTCGAACCTCAATCATCCAAACATTCTCACGATTCACGAGGTCGGCACTGACGATGGACGACACTTCATCGCCACGGAGTACATCGACGGCGTGACCTTGCGTCGCAAGGCAGCGGAGGCGCCGCTCGAGACCAGTCAAATACTCGACATCGCCATCCAGGTTGCGAGCGCGCTCGAAGAAGCGCACGCCGCGGGCATTGTTCATCGCGACATCAAGCCCGACAACATCATGGTGCGCCGCAACGGTTACGTGAAGGTGTTGGATTTCGGGCTGGCTAAGTTGACGGAAGCCGTCGACCGAAGCCCGCTCGATCCTGACGCCGCTACCCGAGTGCTCGTCCAGACGGACGCGGGCGTCGTCCTGGGAACGTCTTATTACATGTCGCCGGAACAAGCGCGCGGCAAACCAGTCGATGCGCGCAGCGACATCTGGAGTCTCGGCGTCGTGATTTACGAAATGGTCGCCGGGCGCACGCCGTTCTCGGGAGAAACGTCCACGGACGTCATCGTCGCGATCACGCAGAAAGAGCCGCCGCCGCTCGCGCGTTTCGCGCCGAGCGTGCCGCCCGAGCTGGACTGGATCGTCACTAAAGCGCTGCGCAAGGACCGCGACGAACGTTACCAGACGATCAAGGAACTCATAACCGACCTACGACGACTGAAACAGCGGCTCGAGTTCGAGACGGAGCTCGAAAGATCTTCATCGCCCGGTCTTGTCACCAAGTCGTCAGTCAGCATGGTTGGGGCGCCGACCATCCAGGACCGCGCGTTGACCACCGCGGAAAAGACAGTCACGCACGTTTCGAGCGCCGAGTACCTTGTCACGAGTATCAAGCGTCATAAACTCGCCGCCGCCGTGATCGCTCTTGTTGCCGTCGGCGCAATCGCCGCCGTCTATTACTTCTACGTCAATCGCCCGCAGCCGCTGACCAGTCGTGACACAGTCCTGTTGACTGACTTCGTCAACACGACCGGCGAACCTGTTTTCGATGGCACGCTCAAACAGGCACTCGCCGTACACCTGGGCCAAACGCCGTTTCTAAATCTCTTTCCTGACGAACGCGTACGCGAGACGCTGCGTTTCATGGGCCGTTCACCGGACGATCGCATCACACGCGACGTCGGCCGCGAGATCTGCCAACGGCAGGGAATCAAGGCGATGCTGACGGGTACGATTGCGAGTATCGGCAGTCACTACGCGATCACGTTGGAAGCGATCAACCCGCGCACCGGCGATCCATTCGCGAGCGAAACTATTGAAGCCGAGAGCAAGGAGAAGGTGCTCGCGTCGCTGGGCACGGCGGCGTCGAACCTCCGACAGAAGTTGGGCGAGTCGCTCAGCTCGATACAGAAATACGACGTCAACATCGAGCAGGCGACGACGTCGTCGCTGGAAGCGTTGAAAGCTTTTGCGATGGGAGACGAAGAGCGATCGAAAGGAAACGCTCGCGAATCGCTGGTCTTCTACAAGCGCGCCGTCGAGTTGGATCCCAACTTCGCTGTTGCCTACGCGCGCATCGGCGTACACCAGTTCAACCTGAGGCAGATTGAGACGTCGAGGCAGTACATTCAGAAAGCGTACGATCTGCGTGACCGCGTAAGCGAGCGCGAACGTCTCTACATCAACGAGAAGTACTACAGCTACGTCACGGGGGAGATCGACAAAGCCGTCGAAACACTTCAGACCTGGTCGAAGCTCTACCCGGACGATTTCATACCGCACAACAACCTGTCGATTAATTACCGGACCCTCGGGCGTCACGAAGACGCCTTGAAGGAAGCCCTTGAAGCCGTGCGTTTAAGGCCGAACAATACCTCCGCCAGGACAAACGTGATTACCTGTTTCGTCACGCTGGGCCGCGTTGACGAGGCAGAGCAGGCGCTGGGCGAGCTGCGCAAAATCAATCCTGACCACTTCATCGTGCATGGGACCGGTCTGTTTCTCGCTTTCATGCGCGGTGATCGGGCAGCAATGGATCGGGAAGGCGAGTGGTCAAAAGGCAAACCCGAAGAGGCTGACTTCACTGCGCTCCGCGCGGCGCATGCGATGTACCTGGGCAGGGTGAAAGAGGCGGACGAGTGGGCGAAACGTGCGGTCGATCTGTTCAAACGACAGAATCGAAACGAGAACGCCTCGAACGTATTGCTGAACCTGGCGGGAAACATGGTAATTCTCGGGAAATGCCAGCAGGCCAAAGAGAATATGGCCGCATCGCTCGAGTTGTTTCGTGGAGATTTCGGACTCACTGGCGGCGCGATCATCTATGCAGCCTGTGGTGATCCCGGCCGAGCCCAAACCATGATAGAGGCAGCACGCGCAGCGGCGCCCAAAAACACGATCCTGACGTCGATCATCATTCCCATGGTCCGTGCCAAGATCGAAAGACATCGCGGCAACACTGCGGAGGCGATTCAGTTACTGGAATCCATTCGGAGTTACGATCTCGGCGACGTAACGTCATTTGCGAACAATTACGGGCGCGGGGTGCTGTATCTTGAACAGCGCCGGAGTAACGAAGCAGCGGCGGAATTCAGGAAGATCATCGAGAACCCGGGCGTCGATCCGTTTTCTCCCTTCCATCCACTCGCGCACATGGGCCTGGCCCGCGTTGCCGCGCTCAGCGGTGATACAGCCGCCGCCCGCAAGTCGTATCAGGATTTCTTTGCGCTCTGGAAAGACGCTGACTCCGACCTGCCCGACCTGGTTCAAGCCCGCCAGGAATACGAGCAACTGAAATAAGACCACGGATTGTGATATATTTCGTGGCCTAATAAAACCCGCAATTAATTCTCAAAAGGATCTGGATCAATGTCAGGACATTCGAAGTGGCATAGTATTAAACACAAGAAGGGCGCGCTCGATGCCAAGCGCGGAAAACTGTTCACGAAGTTTATTAAAGAGATCACCGTCGCCGCGCGCTCGGGTGGCGGCGACCCCGAAGGCAACGCTCGCCTGCGCAAGGCGATTCTCGACGCCAAGGGCGGAAATATGCCCAACGACACGATTGAGCGCGCGATTCGCCGCGGCACCGGCGAAGAGGAAGGCGTCAACTACGAAGAGATCACGTACGAGGGTTATGGCCCGGGCGGTGTCGCGCTGCTCATCCAGTCGATGACTGACAACCGCAATCGCACCGTCGCCGAGATTCGGCATCTCTTCTCCAAAAACGGCGGGAACCTGGGTGAAAGCGGTTCGGTCGGTTGGATGTTCGAGAAGAAGGGTTACATCGTCATCGATAAAGCTGCGAAATCGGAAGAAGAGCTTTTTGAACTAGTCATCGACGCCGGCGCCGACGATCTGCGCGACGACGAAGATACTTTCGAGATCCTGACATCGCCGGACGCATTCGAAGGCGTGCTGGCCGCCGTAAAAGGCGCGGGCATTGAGCCGCAAGCGGCAGAAGTAGAGATGGTGCCGCAGAATTACATTCGTCTCGAAGGCGCCGACGCGCGCCAGATGTTGAAGTTAATGGAAGCGCTCGAAGATCATGACGACGTGCAGAAGGTCTCGGCAAACTTCGACATCAGCGAAGCCGACATGGCCGCGGCTTAGGCAACAGATTTGTCTGACGTGTCAGTTGCCAGCTCAGGTTCTTCCGGCTTGACAGGCTCGCCCATCATTATCCGCACATTGTGAGTCTTTTCGTCGTCCGTCAGGTTGATGGCGTTGTCAGTTTGTGCGACGCCGTCGACTTCCACACTCACCACGCCACGGCTGACGCCAAGTGGGTTTTCGACTTTGATCCTGTACACGGCCCGTTCGCGGCGATACGTGATCTCGAAGTCCCGCCACCAGCGCGGCACACAAGGATCGATCTCGAGCTTACGGTTCGCGATGAGTTTGAAACCCAGGATCGATTCGAGTCCCGCGCGATACATCCAACCAGCCGAGCCTGTGTACCACGTCCAACCGCCGCGGCCCGTGTGCGGCGGCACTGCGTAGACGTCCCCGACGGCGACGTACGGTTCGACCTTGTACTTGTGCAGCCCCGCCCGCGTTGACGAGTGATTGATCGGGTTGAGCAGTGAAAACAGTTCGCCCGCGCGCTCACCGTCGCCGAGCAACGAATAAGCGATCAACGTCCAGATCGCCGCGTGTGTGTACTGTCCGCCGTTTTCACGTACGCCGGGAACGTAGCCTTTGATGTAACCCGGATCCAGACTGCCCTTGTCGAACGGCGGCGTAAAAAGAATCACCAGACCATCGCCGCGCCTGATCAAATATTCCTCAACAGCAGCCATCGCGCGTCCCATGCGATAAGGATCGGAAGCTCCGGAGATCACGGACCACGATTGTGCGATTGAGTCGATGCGGCACTCCTCATTGCGCGCGGAACCGAGCGGCGTGCCGTCGTCGAAGTAAGCGCGGCGGTACCAGTCGCCATCCCAGGCTTTCTCTTCAAGCGCTTTGCGCAAGTGTTCGAGATGTTTGCGATAGCGGTTTAGCCGCTGGCGCTGCTTGCGCGCCTCGACGTGCGGAATGAAGCCCGCGAGCGTCAGGTAGAGAAACCAGCCGAGCCAAACGCTCTCGCCGTTGCCCTCCTGCCCGACGCGATTCATACCGTCGTTCCAGTCGCCGCCGCCCATCAACGGCAAACCGTGCTTGCCGACTGCGAGACTGCGATCGAGTGCTCGGACGCAATGCTCGTAGATCGCTGCCGACTCTTCAGACACTGCCGGTTGCGTGTAACTCTCATGCTCTTCTGGTTGGAGCACGGGTTGTTCGAGGAAGGGAACAATTTCGTCCAACACCGATGCGTCGCCAGTGACGTTGATATAGAACGAAGTGACGAACGGAAGAAAAACGAGATCGTCGGAGATTCGCGTCCGGACGCCGCGGCCGCTCGGCGGATGCCACCAGTGCTGAACGTCGCCTTCCTTGAATTGATGCGCGCTCGCGAGAACGATCTGCCCTCGCGCAACGTCCGGGCGGCTGTAGACCAGCGCCATCACGTCCTGCAACTGATCGCGAAACCCGTACGCGCCTCCCGATTGATAAAACGCGGTGCGCGCCCAGATCCGGCACGAAAGTGTTTGGTAGAGCAGCCAGCGATTGAGCATCGTGTCCAACGCCGCATCGGGAGTTCGTACCTCGACCGTGCTGAGTATTTCATCCCAATGGCCCAACACCTTCTCAAACGCCGCGTTCACGTTTCCAAGCTGGCGATACCGCGCGACCAGCGCCTGGGCCGCTTCCTTCGATTCAGCCTCGCCCAGTAGAAAGACGACTTCGTGGGCGGTTTGCGGCGGCAGGTCGATGATCGTCTGAATCGCCGCGCAGGGATCGAGTCCCGCGCCGTCTCGTCCCGCCAGCCCGACGCGCTTCAGCGCCGCCGGCGATTCGGGCGAACGATTGCGGCCGAGAAACTCCTTGCGATCGCAAGTGGCGCTGGCCATTTCCTCACTCGTCGCGACAAACGCAACTCGTTCGGCAAACTCGTTATTGAAAGGGTTCTTCGCGAAGATCGTTGCCGCGCCTTGGTCTATTTCCGTAATGATGTACGGCGCTGACGAGGCGCGCGCGATGCCGAGGACCAACTCGTTGTATTGAACGAGTGACAGTTTTCTCCTGCGCGTCGTGCGGTTACGCAAACGCAGCAGAAAGACTTTGACGGACGAGTCGAGCGGCACAAACAGCAGCAACTCCTGCGTGATTCCATGACTGGTGTGTTCGAAGACGGTATAGCCCTGTCCGTGCCTGATGATGTACGGCTCTTTCTCGCGGATCGGCAACGGCGTCGCCGACCAGACGGTGCCGGAGTCTTCGTCGCGCAGGTAGATCACCTCGCCCGGCGGATCGCTGACGGCGTCGTTTGACCACGGCGTCAAACGGTTCTCGCGGCTGTTGAGCGACCACGTGTAACCGCCGCCGGTTTCAGTGACCTGAAAACCGAACTCCACCGAGTTGCCGATGACGTTGGACCATGGCGCCGGCGTCCATTGTTCGGCGCCGAGCGTGGTGACGTATTCGCGTCCGCCCTGGTGAAATCCGCCGAGGCCGTTGAAGAAACTCAGGTCGGAAGGTGGGACCGGGTATTCGGGATAGATCTCAGATGGCACGCGCGGCACGAGCAGCGGCGGCAACGGTTCTTC
>JBKPNH010000007.1:0-21551 GCA_046732535.1 Acidobacteriota bacterium | reverse complement strand
GGCACTGACGATAATGTCGCTAATGGGGCACAAGGATTTGAAAACAACCATGCGCTACATTCGCGCCGTTCAGCTTCAACGTGACGTGCGACCAATTAATTTTGTCCACAAATTGGCCACAAATGAGATACGGCCGCCAGTGTTGGCAGCCGTAAATTATTGATTCTATTGGTCGGGGCGAGAGGATTCGAACCTCCGACCTCTCGGTCCCAAACCGAGCGCACTACCAGGCTGTGCTACGCCCCGAAAAGTGAATCATTGTAAGAGTCGTCACTAGCGCGGTCAAGAACGCAGATAGTCGCGCACTTTTATTAACGCGCGGGCACGGTGGCTGATTTGGTTTTTGACCTCGTCTGATAACTCGGCGAAGGTTTGGTCGTAGCCGTCCGGGACGAAGAGCGGATCGTAGCCGAAACCGGAGGTGCCGCGTGGCGCGAAGGTGATCATCCCTTCGCAGACGCCTTCGGACAAGTTCACGATTTCACCATCCGCGCGGGCGAGGGCGATCGCGCAGACAAAGCGCGCGCGGCGGTTGTCGGAACCGATCTTAGCTAGTTCGGAGAGAAGTAACGCGCGGCGATCAGCGTCGCTGGCGTGTTCACCAGCGTAACGCGCTGAGAGAACACCGGGCGCTCCGCCGAGTGCCTCGACTTCCAATCCTGAATCGTCGGCGAGCGCTAACATTCCCGGCGCGAACATTTCTGTTGCGCGAGCATAGAACTGAGCTTTCAGGATCGCGTTGCCGCTATATGTATCCGCGTGCTCTGCGGCGACGCCAACGCCGTCAAAGTCTCGGAGCGAGCGAAGCGTCCAACCAACGTCCCCCAAAATGAGTTTGATCTCGTGAATCTTTCCGGGATTGTGCGTGCCGAGTAAGAGCGTTTGCGGCATGAGCGTCTAGCGAACCGTGACGCCGGAATTATCCGCGCGCAGAAGCGAAGTGAATGTACTGAACTGCCCAAACGCCGAACGTGTCTTTCGCTCGATGCCGGCAGAGCTCAACCTCGTCTCAGTAGAAGAAAAAGTGTAATCGCGCAGACTCTCGTGCAGGCTCGCAATCTCCTCCGTGGAAAGCTGCCGTCCCTGGAGCATCAGCAAGGTCGAGATGAAGTTGGTGAGACGCAACTCATCATTCGCAACCGTCAGGATCGGTGCCGAACTGTCATGCGCCGACTGCTTGAGCTTGTCGTACTGAATGGCCTGGCTTCTTCTCAACGCCGCCAGGCACGGTTGCATGTTCTCAGTCTTTCCGAGCAATACGTACCCGTTCGCAAACACCGCCGCGAACTCCACCTCCGGATCGAGATCCGTTTGAATGCCTTCGACGATCTGTCCATTGCCGTTCTTGAAAGAATCCTGGACCAGCGAACGTCTCAACCGCGCGTCGTCAACGACGCGGGCCACAAGCACGGATCCTTCAACCGCCGATGATGGCTTCAACGTGAGCAGCGGCGGCGTCAACGTTTCCAACGCTTCTTTCGGATTGCCAATCCCATACACAGACAAACTTGACTTCAGAATCGAACCAAATAGCACCGCCGGCAGTGCATCCAACTTCAACGCCACCGCCGAGTCCAGCGAACGCCACGCCGTCGCCAGTTGCTTGCTGCGATAGATCGTCAACGACTGAAAACCATCCGGCACTAACTTCCAAAAATTCTCATCACGGTCAGCCGTTTCGAAAGCAGGCTGAAGACGAGAGACGACGTCAGGCTCCAATGAGAAGAGATAACGATCTTCGATCCCGCGGCCTGTCGAGACCGCCGTCCAGGCCACGCCGCGCAGGATCTTGCCCGCGCTGACCGCGAGCAGTTGCTCCAACTGCTGATCGCCCGGCGCGCGGCCCATCAACAACGGAGCGGCCCAGGAAAACAACTTCGCCGAGTTCGCCGCCGAGATGTATCCGAACGCAAGCGGCTTGTCCGACGCGAGACTCGAGCGCACACGCACCAGCTCCGGATCGGTGACAATGCTCGGACGCGTCCCACGCCGCGCCTCCAAGCAACTGCGCACCGCGTTCTCGGTGTTACCGACGATGACGAGCGTGTCGTCAATCGCGGCGAGGATTTTGCGCTCGCCGCCCGCCACCGAGCATTCAACATACTCAGCATCCGCAGTCCGTTCGATACAGTTAGACGCGCCATACGCAAAGCTTGCCAAACGCTTCACCGCAGCCAACACTGCCGGCTTCGTACGCCAGGCTGACGTATGAGTCTCGGCAATCAATGCGACTTCAGGTTTCACGCGCAGAGTATCGTTCTCCTCCGACGTGTTCAGGCCCACGACGACGAGCGCGATCTGAGAACGCGCAAACAGCACCGCATCGATTGGTCCGAGTCCAGACTGCGCAGCCGCGGTAGCAAACCTGTTCTCCGAGCTCGCCTGGCTGCGAGTAATCGGCGCTGCCGCCTTCCAGACGTCGCTGTGTTGGATGGCCTTCGCGATCTCCGACGGGCTATTCAATTCAACGTAGAGAAGGGAATCGGCGGGAGCGTAATTCGCGAGATCGACCTTCGCCGGCCGGTTAAACCAGACGAACACGACGCCGATCAAGAGTAAAAGAACTACCAAAAAAAGCGAGGTGCGGAGCAGCTTCATTCGCTGCGCATCCTAACACGGATTAACAAATTCACTGGCTTGTGTTACTTTGAGCGCGTTTCACACCTATGACTTATCGTCAATTATCGGCCCAGGCACTAGCAGAACAGGACTACGAGAGTTTTCTGGTCGAGTTAGAGAAGTCGCTAACAGACGGCCGCAGTGATCCGAACGACGTCGTCCGCGACACGTTGTTCCAACTCTTCTTCGGAATTGCCGGCCCTCAGGAAAATCTGTCCCTGCCCGCGCGCGCGGCTCTGCACAATTTCGATCCGCGCAACGTCACCACCGAGCCCGAGTACTATTCAGATATCGATCCAAAACTCTACAACCAGCGGAAACCCTTCATTTGGCTGTGGCAGATGTTTGACCGTTCGCCGCTGGGGGTAAACGCCCTCTTCGCGCATCGCTTTCGACGAATGCTCGCGCCGCTGATCTTCAAAAGCGTCGGCGAGAATTTTAAGTGCTGGCAATATGTGGAGTGGTCGTTTGGCTACAACCTTTCGATCGGCAACAACGTCGTCATTCACCGTCACGTGCTGCTGGATGACCGCGGCGGCATCGACATCGGCGACGACGTATCGATCTCAGACTACGCCAACATCTACTCCCACAGTCACGACATCTACGACATTCACCAGATCTACACACCCCGCACGCGTCTGGGAAACGGCGTGCGAGTGACCTATCACGCCACAGTCCTCGCCGGCATGCAGGTAGAAGATCACGCCATCATCGGCAGCCATTCGGTAGTCACGCGACACGTCCCGAGCCATCACATCGTCGCCGGCGTTCCGGCCAAAACCGTGAAAGTGAAGGACGACCCGAGCGTCGTCGCCGGCGTTCTGGAGAAATTGGAATCCTGAACGATTAGTTCCAAAAACAGCTCCTAGGATGGACCATTCTCCAGCCTTAACCCTGCAACGTCAATGAGTTAAACGAAGAAAAATAGGAATTGACATTGTTTAGCCCATTAAGGTACTCTCAGTCAGGTTAAACGGCGAGAGTGCCGTTTGCCGGGTGCCCTACCTGGTTTCTAACCCGCGGTAAGTCCCGCGAAAACACTGGAGCACGAGAAAGGCACACTTCGCGCGAGCGGAGGTCGCAAAGCCTACGGAAGTTGGTCGTAACCAACTTGGCTGGGTTTCCGAATGTTCATTCCTGCCGCAGATTTCTCCCATGATTCCCGGTTGACTCCCGCGCAGCTACTTGCCATGCCACTTGGTCTCCGACTACCAACCCAGACAGCAAAGGGACTGCTACCTTGAAACATTCAACCCCCGACTCAAACCCCGACCCCAACGCCGCCCGAATTGCCAAACGTCAACTGCCGCGCGCACGAAAAGCCCGCGCCCGGCTTCGTCTGCAAAACAAGCTGCGCGTCGCCGTCCCGAGGAATAACTAACTATGTTCAAAAGAGGCGCTGGAAAAAAGAACCTCGTTGGTCTGGACATCGGCTCCAGTTCCGTCAAGGCAGTTGAGCTCGGCAAAAAGGGATCGAACCTGCAACTCCTCAATCTCGGATTCGAAAACCTTCAGACCGACACGATCGTCGACGGTCAGATCATGGAGCTCAACAACGTCTCCAACGTGATCGCCCACATCTTCAGCGAACACCAGATTCGCACCAATCGAGTCGCCGCGGGCGTCAGCGGCCATTCGGTGATCGTGAAGAACATAGTCCTGCCGCAGATGAGCCAGGAAGAGTTGCAGGAGTCGTTCAGTTGGCACGCCGAAGAGCACATTCCGTTCGACATCGCCGACGTCAATCTCGATTACGAGCTCACCGGCAAATCCTCGGAAACCTTGCACGTGCTGATGGCTGCATGCAAGAGCGACAAGATCGCCAACGTCAAACAGGCGATACAGCTTGCCGGCAAGCAACCCGTAATCATCGACGTCGACGCCTTCGCGCTACAGAACTGTTACGAAGTGAACTACCAGCCGAAACCCGGCGAGGTGGTCGCGCTGCTGAACATCGGCGCGGCGACGATGAATATCAACATCCTGAACGGCACACGTTCTGTGTTTGCGCGCGATGCTTCAGTCGGCGGCAGCCAGTACACGAGTCTGTTGCAAAAGGAGCTTGGTCTCAGTTTTGAACAGGCGGAAGCTGTGAAGCGCGGCATGCCATTGCCGGAAGGTGTAGAGCCAAGGCCGATTCAGCCCATCATCGAAGCAGTCTCAGAATCGCTCGCGCTGGAGATGAAGAAGACAGTCGACTTCTATCGCGCGACGGCGCAGGAAGGCGACGCGACGATCCAGAAGATCCTGCTCGCCGGTGGCGGCTCCAAGCTTCCCGGTCTCGCCGACTTCCTGGCGAAGCGTTTTGAGATTCCAGTAGATGTTTTCGATCCCTTCCGTCAGATCGACGTCGACGAGCGAAAGTTTGATCCGGACTACATGCGAGAGATAGTGCCAGAGATGGCGGTTGCCGTCGGTCTGGCGCTGAGAGGAGTGGAAGCATGATCAAGATAAATCTGCTCGAGTCAGTTACGGATCGGCCACAGGGTGTCGCAGCGGTTGAAGAGAAAGTCGCCAGCCCGCGAATTCAAACGTTGTTGCTGGCGTTGACTGTGTTCGGATTGCTGGCGCTCGCCATTGGTTACGAGTACGTGAGCACAAACATGGCCCATACCGCGGCGCAGAAGGAGCTCGAAAACCAGAAGCGCCTGCAAGCGCAGATGCTGGCGTATCAGAAGGAACAGCAGGAACTGGAAAAGAAGACGCAGGAGATTCAATCGCGCATCGACGCGATCAAGAAGCTGCGCGAATCACAACAGGGACCGAGTGCGGTGCTGCAGGAGATCAAAGCGCGGTTCGACGCCGTTCCGGGTCTCTATCTGACAGCCATCGAAAACAAAGACGGCGAGATCACGATCAAAGGCGAGTCGCCGAACGAATATTCCGTGACGAAGTTCGGACAGAGTCTCGAGTTCTCCGGTGGATTGTTCAGCAACCTGAACATCGAGACGACACGTGAAGACGCAAAGGTGGCGGCAGCGCCAAGCGCGGCTCCGGCGGCTGCTGACGATGCGAATGCCGTTAAGCCGGAAGTCGTGGTGTTCACGGTGAAGGCAAACTTTGCGGCGTCCAAGTCGCAGCAATCACCAGCGCCGGCGCCCGGAAATCAGGTTGCGATGAAGAAATAGCAGGCCTGAAAGTAAACCTCCGATTCGAAGGATAAAGAGATGAAACTCGGCAAGCTCCCAGCTCTTCCATGGTACCTGCGATTGGTCGTGTTCCTCATTGTCGCCAGTGGGATGTACTTCGCGTTCTATTACTTCGTCACCAGCGGTACCCGCGCCGAGACCAAGACCATGAACGACGAGATCGCACAGTTGCGTCCCCGCAATGCGCAGGCGCAGATCGTTCAGCAGAACTTGAACAACTTCAAAGCCACGTACAAGGCGCGTGAAGAAGAGTATGCCGAGTTGAAAGCGCTGCTGCCCGAACAACGTGAGCTCACGATGGTCCTCCAGGGGATTCAAGACCGTGCTCGCGGTAACGGGCTAATCCTTAGTCGGTTCACTCCAAAAGAAGATCTGCAACAGGACAACTACAGCGGCAAGAAGATCGAAGTCAACGTCGTGAGCGGGTTCGCCGGACTGCGCGCATTCTTCGAGCAGCTCGCGCATTACCAGCGGATCGTTTCAATCACGAACTTTGAGCTCAAGCAGGCGGACAAACAGTCGCCCAACAGAACAGTCGATGCTCGATTTGATCTGACGGCGTATTACGTTTCTTCGGAGCGCCTGCAACCAGCCGCCAATACAAAGGGCGCAGCGGGTGGAACCGTTCCCCCTCCAACCGTGCCCGCTCCTCAACCTCCCAAATAAGCGAGAGACGCACTAGAGGAAGTGACAAAGATGATTATTCACGACACGAAAACATCTCGGCTAGCAAGCGTCATGTTCGCCACCACGATCGCCGCCGCGATCTTGATCAGCGGCACTGTCCTGACCGCGACAGCCCAGCAGACCGAGACCGAGCCGAAGAAAACGGTCAAGCGGACGATTTCGAGCGGCCGCGATCCCTTCCGCAAATATGAGCCGCCGCGCGCGCCCGTAAAAGCTTCGCGCGATCAGTCGCCCATTCCGGGGATTCAGGAACGGATCAACAATTACAAGGCGCAAAAAGTCGCCGCGATGAATGCCAGAATGCCTGCCCCCAAGCCCACCACTGCTCTGTTGCTCAGCGAGATCCAGGTGATTGGAATCTCTCGTTCGCCGAGAGGTTACGCCGCGATCGTCGAAGCAATTCCAATCAAACTTACCTACGTGATCTATCCGGGCGAACCGTTCTTCGACGGCCAGTTGGTCGCGATCGAAGACAACCGTCTGGTGTTCCGCCGGGAAACAATCTTTACCGACGGCCGTCGCGAACGAGCAGTCGAGTACAAATCGCTGAGACAGCCGACTCCAGTGAACTCGACGAGCACGACTGCGCCCAACGCGTCAGTCGCAACCGCGAAGCCGTGACGAATTATTGGTTTGGTTTCGACCAGACCATTGATTATTGACCCCGCGCTGGGTGTTTTCGATGGAACACCGGCGCAATTTTGACAAAACCAGGAACGGCCGTGTTAGTGCGGCGCGCGCTTTAGTTGCCCCGGCAATCGAGCGTAGTGCGTGACGGCCATCTTCCCGAAAATTCCCCCAAGGAGGGAACGATGTCTTATCAGCCTCGAGTCAGATCAGCCATATGGACCACGCTCGTCCTGTTGCTTGTGTCGCTTTCGGGCGCAAGCATGGCTGCGGCCCAGATCTCAAGCACCGCTCAGAACGCGACCCCGCAAGGTCCAGCGGCGCCGGCTCCTACGCCGCCGGTGGGCTTGTCTCGCGGGATCGACAAACAGTCCGAGCAGGGACGGCAATACGGACAACCGGGATTCATCGGCGAGCCGATCAATCTCAACGTCGTCAACGCCGATATCCGCGACATTCTCAATTACATTACCGAACAGTATGGCGTGAACTTCGTCATCGACTCTTCCGTCGCCGCTGTTCCGGTAACCGTGAATGTTCAGGACGTTCCCTGGAACATCGCGCTCGACGCGGTGCTGAAAGCCAACCGGCTGGGCATCGAAGTCAACGGCAATATCCTGCGAGTGGCAACGATCGACGTGCTGGCGAAAGAGGCTGAGACCCAAAAGGTGATCAACGACTCGCGTCTTGACGCTTCACCGCTGGTGACCGAGTTCATCCGGCTCAACTACGCCCGCGCATCGGGTACCTTGGCCCAGGCAGCCGGCTCGACCGGCGCATTCTCGGGCGGCGCGACGAATCTTAGTTTCAGCGGCGGCGCCGGTGGCGACGCAACAGGCGGCAGCGGCGATCAGGGCCTGCTTCCGATCATCTCGCGACGTCTTTCTCGTCGTGGTTCGATCGAAGTCGACGGCCGCAGCAACACGCTCATCATCACCGACGTCAAGGAGAACATCGACGCGATTCGTCAGTTGGTTGCGATTCTGGACCAACCGGAACCGCAAGTGGAGATCGAGACTCGCATCGTCATTGCACAGCGCAACTTCAGCCGCGACCTTGGCGCACAGCTCAACCTGGGTGTCGCCAACTTTACTCGCGCCGGTTTGGCAAACTTTTCGACTCTGCCAGCAAACACTGCTTCTTCTTCTGGTGGTGGTGGCGGAGGCGGTGGTGGTGGCGGTGGCGGCGGTGCAACGCCGGGCATTCCGTCCGGCCCGAATCCCTTCAGCGTGTTCGGTGGATTGGCCGGCACGACGCAGCCGGTTAACAGTCTTGCCGCTGCGGCAGCCAACACAGTCATCGGCTTGACGACAGGCTTATTTGGTACGGCTCAAATCAGCATGCTGATCTCGTTGGCCGAATCGCGCGGCCAGGCGAAGACAGTCGCGACACCGCGCGTCACGGCTTTGAATAATCGTCCCGCGCAGATCGAGAGTGGCTCACAGATTCCGGTCCAGACTACGCAGGCCGCAAGCGGCACCGCCGTAGTCACGACGACCTTCGTTTCAGTGCCGTTGCGTCTTTCAATTACTCCGCAGATCACCGACGCGGGTACCGTCGTGTTGAGAGTCACGATCGAAAACAACACGATCAATACCGGTATCGCAGTCGCCGGCGTTCCGGGTATCGATACGCAGCGCATGCAGTCGGAAGTGTTGGTGCCGGATGGTGGAACGACCGTGATGGGCGGCGTGCTGGCTGACACCGAGGGTGAAGCTCAGCAGCGCACGCCGGGACTCGCTTCGATTCCGATCGTCGGCAATCTCTTCAAGCGAAAACTGACGACGCGTCAGAACCAGGAGATCCTCTTCTTCATCACACCGCACATCTATCGTCCGGATTACAACGGCCGGCCCACTTCAGGCACCGTCAGCAATGGTCAACGCACAGTGACGATTCCTCAACCGGTTCCGCTTGGAAACCCGCCGAGCAATACGCCGACGCCGACTCAGTTGCAGAACCAACCGCAACCTCAGTCGACTACTCCTGGAACGACGCAGCCGCAGTTGCTCAGCGCTCCGCTGCCGAACAACCCAGCGGGCGCGAACACTGCGCGGCCCGGTACACTGGGCGGTCAACGTCCATAATTTGGAGGGCCATATGTTCAAGGAACTGCTTGAGTTCATTATTGAACGCACCGAGGGCAGCCTCGGTGCGCTCATCATGGGAACAGACGGTATCGCCGTTGAGAAAGTACTCGGCGAGGCCGGCGTGGAAGCTAACCTGGATGTTGCGGCCGCGGAGTTCACGTCGCTCGTGAGAAGCGCCCAACGCGCCGGAACGGATACCGGGCTGGGTGGTTTGCGCGAGCTCGTCATTTCGCTGGAAAGCGCGGTGATGGTGATGCGAGTGTTGAGTCGCGACTACTTCGTGGTGCTGGCGATGCGACCACACGGGAACCTCGGACGCGCTCGTTTCGAGCTGCGCAAAGCCGAGTTAAAACTAGCGAAAGAATTTGCGGTTTGATTATCCGTGTTTCAAGGTAACTTCACGTAAGGCATGCCGCGCATGATGATTCGCTGGCGGCGTGCGACGCGGCGCGGATTGATTTGTGGATTGAAGACCGTGCGCGGGTTCGGGATCATCGCCGAAAGAAACGCTGCTTCACTCGTGCTCAGCGTCGAAGCAGGCTTACGAAAGTATCGTCGCGACGCAGCTTCAGCGCCGTAAACACCGTCCCCCCACTCAATCACATTCAGATAAATCTCGAGGATGCGGCGTTTCGTCAACGTTCGTTCGAGCATGACGGTCAACGCCGCTTCCTGTCCTTTTCGCATCCACGACCGCTGCGAAGAGAGATAGAGGTTCTTGGCCAGTTGCTGGCTGATAGTCGAGGCGCCGCGCTTGAAGTCGGGAAAGTTCGGCAGCCAATCGTCGTCCTCGCCCTGTTCCTTTGCTTCGCGCGCAGTCTCTCGTTGCGCCTGTTCCCAGGCTTTCTGGATCGCTTCGTAGTCGAACCCGCGATGCGTAAGGAAGTTAGTGTCTTCACCGGCGAGCACGGCGCGTTGCAGATTGGGTGAGATCTTGTCGAGTGAGACCCAGATCTGTTCGCGTTTAGGCTGTTGGCCCTTCGCTTGCGCTTCGCTGACGCGAATGTCCATCAACGAGGTAGAGGCAGGGTTGTGTGAACGCAACCTGTAAACGCGCACGAACATGATCGTCTCGTAGAGGATCGTTCCGACGATCGCGCCGAGCACGCAGAGCATTAAGATCCGGAGGAGACGACGCATCAGGAATTCGATTCAAGCTACTTGCGCCGCGTTGCAGGTTTGCGAACGATGCCGCGGTAATTAACCTTGCCGGGCAATTTGCGGGGAAGTTCAAATTCGTCGGCCACGATGTCTTCAAGATGGACGGAGGCAGTGCGAGCGTAGGCGAGTAGGGTCATCAAGCTTGGCTCGCGTTTGCCTTGTTCGTATTCCGAGATCCGTCCGTAGTGCATCGTGCTGCCGAGACCGAGGCGTTCGAGAAGCTCGGTTTGCGACAGTCCCATCTCGGTCCGAATCCGGCGGAGCTTTTCCGCCAGCCGGAGGGGCTTTGGACGCGGGCTGCCCATCAGCCGCGTCCTCCTGCGAAGAGGAGCGACGAGCTGATGGTGGGATTCATTTTGCAAAGGGTCTTGCATCTACTCGCTGTTGGGAGTAATATGCATCTGCCTTGGGTTGTCGCCGTGAGTTGGAACCTTCCATGCTCAACGGCGCTGCTCATTACCCACCAGTGTGATACGTTGAGCCGCGCATGTGGCCGTTGCTGAATTGTCGAAACCGTTAGCATCCTAAACGGTCAGGCTCAAATCGTAAACAGAAAAAATCTTCGGCCTTGGGTGGCCCTATGAAGTAGGGCCATCGGGTCCGCGGATTCGGGTCGCCCAGAAACCGCTCCGCGGACTCGAAGGATTGACGTGTGTTCGCAGCTCTACTCTACAAGGAGTAGGCCTCGCTACTCGTGTCTAACAACGGCTCGCTACTACGGACCACGCGCCGTAGCAAAAGCGGTTCGTCAAACATCTGCTCGAGACCACGCACGATCGCGTAACGCGGCTCGTCGGCGATGCGCACCGGGAGTTTCGTCTGTTCGCGCAAGTAATCGGCGAGACCCGGGAACAACGCGCCGCCGCCCGTCAGGATGATTCCTCGATCGTAGATGTCGCCCGCCACCTCCGGAGGCAGTTCGGCCAGTGTCGCCAGTGGCCCAGCACAGAGCTTGCCGACTACATAGTGCGCGATCGGGTAAATTTCTCCGGCCGTGATCGTGATGGCTGCCGGACTTCCCGTCAGAACGTCGCGTCCGCCGATCGTCCTTTCCTCGGCCAGATTCGCGGGCATTGTCGCCGAACCGAGCTCGAGTTTGAGTCGTTCTGCTGATGGCGGACCGATGGCCAGGCCGCGATGCCTGCGAATGTGATTGACGATAGCAGTGTTGATGTCAGCGCTGCCGATTCGTTCCGAGCGGCCGTGGATGATCGCTCCGTTCGCTACGATCGCGACGTTTGTGGTGCCGCTTCCGATGTCGAGTACTGCCGATGCGTTCGGATCGTTCGTCTTCACTCCGGCGCCAAACGCCGCGGCGAGTCCCTCCTCCATCATCAACACACGTCCGATACGGGCATGTTCCGCCGCGGTCAGTAACGCGCGTCGCTCGACGTGAGTAACGACGGGGTCAACGCTCATGAGCGCGCGACGGCTGAAGAGTGAAATGCCGCTCCGCGCCTTGCCGACGAAATGCGCCAGCATCTCGCGCGTTCTCTCGAAGTCGGCGACGACGCCGTTGAGCAATGGAGCAACAACCGACACGTTGCGCGCCTCGCGTCCGTACATTTGGCGCGCTTCCTGGCCGACCGCAAGTACTTTTCCGGTGATGTTGTCGACGGCGACGAGCGAAGGCTCGTCGAGTACGACGCCGCGGCCGCGAACGTAAATGACGGTGGCCGCCGAACCCATGTCGATCGCGATCGAGTCGGAGACAAGATTTCGCAATGCGGGCATTCCCATGAATGCCGCTGTTTTACTCATGAATCCCATGCGGCTCCGATAATAAGGCGCACGGAGCGAATTGCGAAACAGGGAAGGATAAATTATCTGCGGCTGGACCGCGTTGAATGCGGATAGACGACCTTACCCGGAAGGTCCGTGGGAAGTTCGATGTTGTCGTCGACCAAAACTTCGAGATGCAGGCCCGCGACACGAGCATAGGCCAGCAGCGTTAAGAGCGACGGCTCGCGCCTGCTTAATTCAAATTCCGACACGCGGCTGTAGTGCATCCTGCCACTCGGATCCAACAGTCTGATCAATTCTGATTGAGATAGACCTAAGACGTGTCTGATCTGGCGCAGCTTCTTTGCCAGATTTGCAGGGCGAGGGCGAGGATTATGATTCATTAAAAAATACTTGACCCGTTCGCGATAAGCATATAGTATATCCAACAGGGAGTATATTACATCATGAAGCGACTGCCAAACCGGTACATTAAACTTTCGTTGCCGCTTTCGACTGTGCGACAGGTCTGTGGCCAGCTAACTCCATCTGAAGAATTAGCGTTGTTATGGTTGTGGGACTGGCCGCTGCTGCTGGGTTGGCCGCGACCCATAATCTGGCTGGGTTATCGTATTGATGCGCGAAGATCCGCCGTGCGGCTGTGGGGCGTTGACTCGAGTGGCACGCTAATCATCGTCGAGATCAAGATTGATCGCGGGAAGGCGCCTGACCCGTTCGAGAGTCTCATCTTCGAGGTTGAAAGCTCTTCGACGAATCTCAAATCCACCGCGGATTCCTTACCTTACGAATGGCGGAAATGGATTGCCAACAATCCGAACCCGGTATTGTTCGGTGTAGTAGCGTCGATCCGCTCGCGCTTTTCCCTCTCACATAAAGCGAGGAAGAACCTGCAAGAACTTCAGAAACTGGTAGGTGATGAGCGGGTGCTGCTGCGGGTCATGAGCGCGACTTTAGACTCGCAGGAATTGCGGGTTCGGCAGAGGAGTCCGGGCCTGACGGTTCAGCCTGCGCGTTGAGGGCTAATGGACCACGGGATCGGCGAAGGAGTCGTCGCAGCCCATGCTGAGCGCGAGGGCGCGGATGGCGGTGCGGGCTTCGTTCTGTTGTTCGGGACTGAGCATTGACCAGGCGAGTGTGAGGGGACACTCGGCATCGTGCGCCAGCGTCTTGTGACACAGAGGGCAGATGTCAGGCGAAAGCTCCAGGACGACGAAGAGCTTCGCCAGCAACATGATGATGACTTCTGCGCGTTGTCTCTGCTCTTCAGATTCGAACATGGCGCGCCGTTCACCTTGCATGCAGATAACGCGGCTACTCGATTAATACTGAAGCGTGTTTTCCCACTTTACTCGCTTGAGCAGAGCAAAGTCGGAAAGCATTTTGCCCGCGCCGAGCACCACCGACGTCAGCGGGTCGTCCGCAATGAACACCGGCAGGCCGGTCTCGGTGCGCAGTCGCTTGTCGAGGTTTTTCAGCAGGGCGCCGCCGCCGGTCAGCACTACTCCGCGATCGATGATGTCCGCCGAAAGTTCCGGTGGCGTGCGCTCGAGCGCAACCCGTACTGCGTCGACTATCGAGCTCACCGCCGGATCCAACGCCTGGCGCACTTCCTCGTCCGTAACCGTAATCGTTTGCGGAATACCTTCGACGAGGTTGCGTCCGCGCACTTCCATCGCGAGCGGTTCGTCCAGCGCGAACGCGCTGCCGAGCTGAATCTTAATCTCCTCCGCAGTGCGCTCGCCAATCAGCAGGTTGTACTTGCGCTTGACGTACTCAGCGACTGCATTATCCATCGCGTCACCCGCCGTGCGAACGGCGCGCGCGTAGACGATCCCGCCAAGACTGATCACGGCGATGTCGGTGGTCCCGCCGCCGATGTCGACTACGATATTTCCGTGCGGCTCCGTTATCGGCAGTCCGGCTCCAATCGCTGCGGCCACGGCTTCCTCGACCAGGTAGACTTCAGAAGCTTTCGCCCGGTAAGCCGAATCTTCGACCGCGCGCCGTTCGACCTGCGTGATCTCGCTCGGGATGCCGATGACCACGCGCGGGCTCACCCACGTCCGGCCGTTGTGCGCCTTGCGGATAAAGTGCTGCAGCATCTTCTCGGTGACTTCGAAGTTTGCGATGACGCCGTCCCTCATCGGCCGAATCGCGACAATGTTGCCCGGTGTCCTCCCAAGCATCTCCTTTGCGTCCTTGCCGACCGCCTCGACGGTATTCGTGACCTTATTAATAGCGACGATGGAAGGTTCGCTGAGCACCACGCCGCGTCCCTTAGCGTAGACGAGGGTGTTGGCGGTGCCGAGGTCGATGGCCAGGTCGTTGGAACGCAGTCCGGAGATAAAGGGGAAGGACATAGATACACCTCAAATATTTGATTGTTTTTGACTCGAACTCTGCTTATCGAGAAAAGCAGGTAGGGAATTACCGCGCCGGGTGGCGTCTTTGTAAAAATAACAAAGACAAACAGTATTTAATTGATTGATGTACCTGTGTCAAGAGAAATTTACGTCGGTGTTGCCGCCGCAGACGACGACGCCAACTCGCTCGCCCGGTTGAGGTTTGTACCTGCCCGAGAGAAGCGCGGAAAAGGCCGCCGCGCCGCCCGGTTCTGCGGCGATCCGGACCGTTTTCCAGAGTCGTTTCTGGGCGTCAGCAATCTGTTCGTCGGTTACCAGGACTGATTCCCGCACGTATTTTTGCGCAATCGGAAACATCATCTGGCCAACTTGCCGCGGCGCGAGTGAATCCGCGGCGATCCCGCCGGCTGGTGCATCGACCGGCTCGCCTGCACTCAAAGCGCGATTGAGCGTCGGCGCCAATTCAGGCTCGACCGCGACGATCTTCGTCCGATTTTCGTACCAGGTTGCGACACCGCCGATTAATCCTCCTCCGCCGACGGCGATCAACAACGAGTCGAGCCGGGGAGATTGTTCCTCCAGCTCCAGGCCGAGTGTTCCTTGTCCGAGCAGAGTTTCAACGCCTTCGTACGCGTGAATCGGAAGTGCGCCCGTGCGCGCAGTCCATTCGTGACTGGCCTCGAGAGCGTCGGCGTAGCGGTCGCCGGTGATCACCAACTCCGCACCGTAACTCCGGATGCGATCGAGCTTCGCCGGTGAAGCGACTGTCGGCACGAAGATCGTCGCGTGCCGGTTCAACTTCATCGCCGTGAAGGCGACGGCGACGCCGTGGTTCCCGCCTGACGCAGCAATGACCCCCGCATCCGGAACTTCGCGACTGAGCAGGTTCATGAACGCGCCTCGTGCCTTGAACGATCCGGAGTGTTGCAGGAGTTCGAGTTTGAAGACGATCGTGACGCCGTCCAGACCGAAGTCCGCGCCGTCAATCTCGATGACGGGCGTGCGGCGAATGTGCGGCCGTATCAGCGGATATGCCTTTTGAATCTGCTCTCGGGAAACTGTCATGACGCCACGAATACAGATGGTACTTTCAAATGTGCCGCCGTTGTCAATCGCCGACGATTTGGATAGCATCCTCGGCATAATGACAACCACTACCGATACCTTGACGAGCGAACAGATCGTCGAACTCTGCCGCAAGCACACGCTCTTCGAATGGTCCGTTCAATCCGCTGTCGATCCGATTCCGGTGGCGCGGGCAAAAGGGATCTATTTCTGGACGCCGGACGGCAAGCGCTTCATCGACTTCAACAGCCAACTGATGTGCGTCAACATCGGTCATGGCGATGAGCGCGTCATCAACGCCATCAAGCGACAAGCCGAAACACTCGCGTACGCCAATCCGTTTATGGCTACGGAAGTCCGCGCGCGACTGAGCGCCAAGCTCGCCGAAATCACGCCGGGCGACATCGACGCGTTCTTTTTTACCAACGGCGGCGCTGAAGCTAACGAGAACGCGATCCGAATCGCGCGCCTGTTCACGGGCCGCCACAAGATCGCCGCGCGTTATCGCTCGTATCACGGCGGCACGGCGGGCGCACTCACTTTGACCGGCGATCCGCGACGATGGGCCGCTGAGCCGGGCATTCCCGGTGTCATTCGCATCCCCGATTTCTATCACGGCATTCAGCGAGGCGCGGACACGACTGAAGACGTGCTGGCCCGAACGGAAGAGATCCTCGAGCTCGAAGGCCCGAAGACGGTCGCGGCGATAATCGTCGAGCCGGTGGTTGGGACCAACGGCATTCTCATCCCACCTGACGGCTACATGCAGGGACTGCGCAAGCTCTGCGACAAACACGGCATACTGCTGATCGCCGACGAAGTCATGGCTGGTTTCGGCCGCACGGGCGAATGGTTTTCGATCGATCACTGGAAAGTGGAACCCGATCTGATCTGCATGGCGAAGGGATTGACGAGCGCTTACGTGCAACTCGGCGCGGTCGGTATGCGTCGACAGATCGCCGATCACTTTCAGAGCAACGTCTTCAACGGCGGGCTTACTTACAACAGCCATCCGCTCGCTTGCGCAGCCGCGCTCGCGACGATCTCCGTTTATGAAGAAGACAAGCTGATCGAGAACGCGCGCCGCATGGGAACGGTGATGCGTGGAATGCTCGAAGACTTGCAAAGCCGGCACCCGTCTGTCGGCGCCACGCGTAACATCGGACTTTTCGGCATCGTCGAGTTAGTACGAAATCGCGAGACGCGCGAACCGATGGCAGGATTCAACAGTGCCGCACCCGAGATGCAGGCGCTCGGCAAGTTCTTCCGGCAGGAAGGACTCTACACCTTGGTGCGTTGGAACACGTTCTTCACGAACCCGCCGCTGTGCATTACGGAAGACGAACTGCGCGAGGCGTTCGCCATCATCGACAAAGGTTTGGAGATCACCGATCGGGCCGTGAGTTAGCCGTCAGTTAACGGGGCACGTCCCATAAACGCACGGCGCCGTCGTCACTGCCCGTTACGATCTGCGTGGTAAACGCGATCGCGTTGACGCCACAACATTCACCGATGGTGCGCGATCTGCCTGTCTGAATAGTCCAAACACGGATTCGTCCATCAAGAGACGACGCCGCTATGCGTTCACCATCCGCAGAGACTATGACGTGTGAAATACACGAGCAGTTTTCCGCGAGTGTTCGCGCTTCACCTGTTTGAATATTCCACACGCGCACCGTTTCATCCCAACTCCCTGACACAAGCCGTTTACCATCGGGAAGAAAAGCGACTGAAGTGATCTGACGATTTGACCGGCCGATGACGCGAGCCGTTCCCACCTCGAGATTCCAGAGTCTGATTGTTCGATCGCCGCCGGTAGCAGCGATTGCGTTGCCGTCTGGTGAGAAGGAGATCGAAGCCGGACCTTTCCAGTCACCTTTCAAGATTCGCATTTGACCCGTTTGCAGGTTCCAGACTCTTATTTCGCAGGGCGAGTCTGTGCTTGCAGCCGCGAGGCTCTTGCCTCCAGAGGAGAAGACGAGGGATGGCTGTTTGCCCACCTGGCCCAGCGACGTTACTTCGCCGGACTGGAGATCGATCACGTAGATCTGTGAGCCAGTCGCCGCGGCGAGCAGCACTCCGTTCGGTGAAAACGCCAGCGCGGAAACCGGCGTGTCAAATTCGTTGAGAATCTTCCCGGATGGCCACAGGCGAACCACGCAATCGTCGCCCCCGGACACGATAGTCGCCCCGGAAACTGCTACTGCACGGACCGGTTTGGAGCATTGTCCAATGAGGCCAGACTGGGGCTGCGGATTTGACGGACTGGAATCCGGGACAGGTAACGGATCGGAGGTGACAGCGCCCTTTCTTGCGAGCGTGCGTGTTGCGGCGGCCCACGACTCGACAACCCAACGCGCATCGCCTTCACTCAACGAATGCGCCTTGCGCAAGCGCTTGACGAGGAGCGCGCGCAGCATGCCGCGCTGCAGGCCGTCCTGCGAGACAAGCAGATCGCTGGCGATCCGTTCCTTTACGCCGAGCACCAGCAACGAGATCTCCTCTTTATATTCGGGACAGTAGTCCTTCAGAAGGTTCTCGCAGAGCTTCGCGTCGGTGAGCGGTGAGCGGCCGTGGTTGATCAGAATCTCGCCGAGTTGTCGCGGCACGCTCTCATCGAAACGCTTCAAGACCAGATCTCACCCTCTGCGTGGCCGAAGTTGATCCTCGTCCCAATGGCCAGGGTCACGCTTCGGCCGGGAGAGACGTCTTTGACCTCGCCTTTTTGATTGGTGGCGGACCACGTTTGAACGGAGAGGTTCTTCAGTCCCCAGATCGACGGATCAGCCGGATGCGTCGTCACTGCCGCGATTGGCTGGGTGAAGTCGTATTTCTTTTCTTCGTCGATGTGATGCGCGAAGAGCAACGTGTCGTGATTCAACATCACGAAGTTGCGGCCGATGCGCACACGCGGTGGCAAACGAACGTGCCGCCGGCAGGACCAACAGCGATCGTCAGCCGCAGCGTCCGGATCAGAAGCGTCGTGGAAGTTTTCCGCATTGCAATGAGTGCAGTAGATGATCGAGTCGCGCAGACGCACCATCACCGCGCGCCAGTTGCTTTCGCGCACTCTTCCGTGTTGCGGATCGCTGATTCCTTCGGTGAATGCTTTGGTGAACACGTCGCGCAGGAAGCGCGGGTAGACATTCCAGAACGCCAGCGCGTTGCGATGATACTGCGGATCGGGCGCGTTGGAGTCGTCATTGGGATCGAAGATAAAGAGCGGCTCAGTCCCGTAGAGTTTCTTCATCCCAGGCAAGTCGAGACACTTGATCGCCAACTCCTTTTTACCTTCCAGCGGATGGTGCATCACGAACATGTAGAACAACAGCACCGCGAGCGAGAAGAGATCCGTCTGCGTGCTGGGAACAGCTTCGCCTCTGACGATCTCGGGCGCCATGAAACGCGGCGTGCCGTAGACGGCGCTGCGCGACTGGTTGTCGACGGCGACGTTGTCGTTGTCGCAAATCAGGATCTCGCCTGTGTCGGGATCGAAGAAGGCGTTGCCGAAAGAGATGTCGCGATAGCAAAGGCCTTTGGTGTGAAGCTGCAAGTAGCTGTGCGAGAGTTCGAGACCGGCAGTCGCAAGGGCGCGAAAACTCGGCTCGATGCGCCGTTTCATAAGGTCGACGATGCTTCTGAAGCGTTGCTCCCGCAGCGGCATGACGTAACCGAAACCCGGCGTCGAAGCAGAGGCGAGCTCGATGGGCCAGAGAAATCGATCGCTCGGCGCGCCCATTCGCACGAGTGTTTCCAGAGCTTTCTGTTGCTCAGCCGTGGCGGAAGCAGGGTAATACCATTTCACCGCTACTGGCTTGCCGTCGAGACTCGCCTGATAGACTTCGCCCTGTCCGCCGCCGCCGAGAAATTTCTCGACGATGCAGCTACCGCGCATCGAGGCGGCGCGGATCTTTTGCCCGGGGTGGAGAATCAGATCCATTTACTTGTCGAGCGAAGAGAGAATGCCCAGCGTGATATCGTCGCCGCTGCCGGCGCGCGTCGAATCACGCAGCCAGCCGGCGAGTTGATCTTTCACACTGGCGAGCCCGTTTTCCTGGACCATGTTCAGGATGTCTGAGCCGACTTTGAGAAAACCTGACTCGTCGCGAAATGAGTTTGGATAACCGTCGGTCGAAAGCAGAACAAGTGCTGGAGGCGACTGCGTCAGCGGCTGGAAGTGTACACGAAAGTCGCGCCACGCTTCCTTTGCGCACAGGGAAGTAGTCTCGTTGCCAAACAGGCGTTCGTCTTTCGACAACGGGCGAGTCACGTCGCCGCGATCGCTGACGGTAAGAATCTCGCCGTCTCCGAGTTGCAGGTAACAAGCAAACCGCTCGTTCACGGCTGCCACGAGCAATGTCGCGCCGTAAGCGATCGACGACTCGCGCGAAGCTCCACCGCCAAGCAAAAACAGTTCGGTTTCCGACAACGGTTCCGTTTGCAAATTCTCCGCGACTGCTTCAGCCCAATTGCGAACCAACGCGCGTGGCAGCCATTCCTGCGTCGCGTCCTTAATTAATGACAGGTTTACGTTCGACTGGCTGCGAAGAAAGTCGTCGAGCAGGCGCACGGATGTCTCGACCGCGATGCGCGCGCCGGCGTGACTACGCGGATATCGCGGACTGCCGTGACCATCGGCGACGGCGAGCACTACGGACGAGCTCCGGCCTGACACGGGTAACCAACAGATCGCATCCTGATTGGGCAGACCGTTGCGTTCATGCGCAGCGCCGCGGATAGTCTGACCCACAACTTGCCACTCTATCGAGATTCCTTGCGGCATTCTTTGAACGCGATTACCAAACGTCGTCTGCGGCGCCTGTTCCTGTATCAGGCATGACGGGAATCGGAACGTTGAGGCCGGGTGAAGAATCCGCGCTTTGGCTGGCCGGCGATGATGCAGACTTGAGCACTGCGGTCGACACCCAACGAATGTATTTAGTCAACGCTTCGGGGTTGTTGGCCTGGAGCGGCCGAAGCTCCGGATTACCAATGAACTTCTTCAACACTTCCTGATCGGCGTCCTCGCCGATCGCGATTGCGATGCGGACGGCTTTGCGGCCCCACGGTTCATTCATCAAGGCTTGCAAGCCGGCGGTGAAATCGTCGGTCGGTTGACCGTCGGAGATCAGGACCAGCACCGGCGGTAGGGCGCGATCCGTCATCGGCGGAATCTTGAGTTGATCGGCGACGATGGTGAGCGCTCGGCCCATCGCCGTGACTCCGCCCGCTTTCAGATCTTCCCATTTGAAGTCGGCGACGTCCGTAGGTTGCGAGACGTGCCACTGAGCGCCGTCGGAGAACTTCACCGCGCGCACGAGTACCTGCGCGTTGGGGTTCTCGTCGGCGACGTCCTGCATGTTGGGGATCGCTTCCTTGATCGCAGTATTCAACGACTGAATCTTGCCGTCGACGGCCATCGAGCCGGAGCAGTCGGCAATCCAGATGAAGTGCAGCGGGCGAGTCGCTAACTCACCGCCGGGTCGCATGGTCATAAGCAGCTTCAGCCCTTCTCAGTTCAGTCATCACTTTCGCTTGCTGTGGATTATGCAACAAGAATCCTTTCCTTGTAAGAACCTTTATTGCTTGCCCTTTTTGCGCGTGTGCTCGCCTTTGATGATCTGCTGGTAGGAGTAGAAGTTCTCCATCGGCAGGTTTGCCTGTCCCGCGTCGTCAGCGGCGGGTTGATAATGGCCCGAGCCGTTGGACCACCATTGGAGTTTGCCGTTGTTGAAGAAGATCTCGCCTGCGTAGAGAACTTGTTTGCCTTCCGCAATCGAAGGATGCCGGTAACGGTTGTGTAAGAGCATTTCGCCTTCACGCGTCCGGACGAAGTTGTACTGCTGGTTGGGGACGTTCACGGCGTGGCTGTTGACGCGGTGAAGCCGGTATTGATCTGCGAAGCTGTTCAGTCGAAAGAGATTGCTCGGGTTAACGGGCTCAGTCGCTCCTGGGTGCTGGTTTGGAAAGTACTTCACAGCCTGCACGACTCTAGACGCTTTATTCAACTGTATGCCGTTATTAATTACCTTTGCACGTACGAT
>JBKPNH010000006.1:0-25083 GCA_046732535.1 Acidobacteriota bacterium | reverse complement strand
CTTCAGCGCGCACTGGCTCCTGCGGATCGTCAAAAGCGATCCAGTTGACGCCGGCTGCGGTGAACTCGCTGCTCAACAGCTCTTCTGAGGAACCAACGGTTACTCGATTTCTGCCGGCGTCAATCGAAATTACGTACAACGGGCGCTCGTCGGCGATGCCGATGCCGCGACGCTGTCCCACGGTGTAGCGATGAATGCCTTCGTGGTGACCAATTACTCGGCCATTGACGTCGACGATCTCACCCGCGCCCGGCAGACGATCGCTTGCGTTCTCCGCCTCGAGATAACGGTCGATGAAACCGGCGTAGTCGCCGTCAGGAACGAAACAGATCTCCTGCGACTCCTTCTTCTCAGAAACTCCAACGAGGTGATGTTGGCGCGCGGCGTCGCGCGCTTCGGGTTTCGACATCTCGCCGAGTGGAAACAACGCGCGCGACAACTGGGCCTGCGTCAGTTCCCACAGAAAGTACGATTGATCTTTTTGGTGATCGCTGCCGCGGAGTAGTTTGTAACGGTTCGTCGCCGGATCGAATTCGACGAGCGCGTAGTGTCCGGTGGCAACCTTCTCACAACCCAAACTCGCCGCCAGTCGATCCAGCGACGCGAATTTCAAACGGCTGTTGCAGCCGACGCACGGGATCGGCGTCTCGCCGCTCAAGTAGCTCGTTACGAACGGCGCGACGATGTCGCGTTCGAAGTCGCGCTCCAGGTTCAGGACGTAGAACGGAAATCCCAGCTCTTCGGCGACACGGCGGGCGTCGTACACGTCGTCGAGCGAGCAGCAACGCGAAGGCAGCGGGTCGCCGTTTTCGTCAACGTTGATGCCACGACGCTGATCCCACAACTGCATCGTAAAGCCGACCAGCTCGTGTCCCTGCTCCTTCAACATCGCTGCGGCCGCTGAAGAATCCACGCCGCCACTCATTGCTACTGCTATTTTCATCGCAATGTTAAGATGCCAAACAAATGGCTGAAAGTGCAATCCAGGATTACCGAGTCTCGACTGAGCCCTACTATCTCCCGGTCGGCCGCGAGGTAGAACTCTTTGAAGCGGCGCACGCCGCGCGGCTGCCCGTGATTCTCAAAGGCCCGACCGGCTGCGGCAAGACGCGCTTCGTCGAGCACATGGCCTGGCGGCTCGAACGCCCGCTTATCACTGTCGCTTGCCACGAAGACCTGTCGTCGACCGACCTCGTCGGACGGTTCCTGCTCGAAGGCGAAGAGACGATCTGGCACGACGGTCCGCTGACGTCCGCCGTGCGTAACGGCGCGATCTGTTACCTCGACGAAGTGGTCGAGGCACGTAAAGACACGGTCGTCATCATTCACCCGCTGACAGACCACCGCCGCCGCCTGCCAATCGAAAAACGCGGTACGATTCTCGAAGCGCCGTCAGACTTCATGCTGGTCGTTTCGTACAACCCTGGTTATCAGTCGATTCTGAAAGACCTCAAGCAATCGACGCGGCAACGGTTCATCGCGATCGAGTTTGACTATCCGCCGCCCGAGATGGAAGCCGAGATTGTGGCGCGCGAAGGCGGAGTCGACGAAGGCACCGCGCGCGATCTCGTCGTCATCGGACAGAAAGTGCGAAACCTTCGCGGTCATGGTCTGGAAGAAGGCGTCTCCACGCGGCTCCTGATCTACGCCGCTCAGCTCATCACGCTCGGCATCCCTCCGGTCGACGCGGCCGAAGTGTCAATGTGCTCGCCGATAACGGACGACCGCGAGCTGCAACGCAGTATTCGCGAGATCATTACCACGGTGATTTAACCCGTGGACACACACAAAACACAGATCCTCGAAACGAGTGCCTCAATCGCGAGCATCTCTGTGCGCGCGGCCCTCGAATTCGTGCGCGCGGCGCCGGCGGCCTCGCACGTGCTGCCGCCCGCTGAACTGCGCTCGTGGGGAGAGATGGGCCGTCGTTTGGCGATGAGCGACTACGACGCGGCCGTGTCGTTTTTCGCCGCCGGCGTCGAGCCGCTCCGTGACGTTCCACCGGAAGCGCTGCCGTCGCTGTTTAACTTGTGTTCGCGCCAGATGGTCCTCTCCACATCGACCGCCAGAGAAACATTTGAAGCGCTGCCGGCGATCGCGCGCGAGATAAACGATGCTCGCGTGCTGAATGCGATCCTCGAGGTCGCGACTGAGATCGCGCGGCGATCCGCGAAGCACAGTACCGAGTTGATCAACGCGTCCGCCGGCGTGGTCCATGCGCTGGCGGAGTTTCACAGTCCGGACGTGACTGACTCGGCGCTCGCGGTGGCGGCTGCGTTTGCGGCACGCGCAGGTGGGATCGCCGCTGACGCATGGTCGTCGATCCCTGGTGCGCTCGATGGTCTTTCCGCGGCCGACGCGACTCGACTATTGACGCGGACCAACGACTTTCTCGAACGCGGCGGCGGGGCGGCGTTACAAGTGCTGCTTTCCGGCGGAGAGATCCTGCGACGCGCGCCGGAGATCTTCGACGAATGGATCGAGTTGTTGTGGGGGGTCGCGGCGCACGGAAACGCGAGTCTCGTCGCTTTCGTGCGCAGCAGTCCGCGTTTTCTTCGCTTGCTCAGCGACGGCGCAAGCCGCAACGACGCGGTCGAACTTTCGCGCCGCGTGCTTGCATTGACGAAAGAGATTGCCGCTGTTGACGGTGAGTCGGCGTTGGCGTGTTTCCGATCGAGCTCACGAGCGCTGCGCAGTGTTTCTATCGAACAGTTTGAAGCGTGGGCGCGCCGCGGCCTTTCATCCGGACGCGCGGACGCGCGCGCGCGTCGCAGTTACTTCTCGCTCGAAACGCGCGGCAGTTACGAAGCGTTGCACAGTGGCAGCGCAGGTTTGGCGCTCGAATCGGTGCAGCACCTGTTGAGGTTGTACGTCGAGGCGCTGACCGGACGCGAGGTCGAGGTCGCGCCGCTGGCAGCAGTGCCCGATGAGGCACGCATCGGCGACGGGCGCACGATCCATTTGCCGTCGGTGGTGAATGAATTCGGCGACGACGAGTTGGATTTCCGTCTTTACAAAGTCTTGGCTGCACATGCGGCGGGGCAGATCGAGTTTGGCACTTACGCGCGTGGTGGGATTCTCAACTCGGCGTATGCTGCGATCCGTGACATTTATGATGTAGATGTGCGTGATGCATTTTCAATTCCTGATGAGATGTTGGTGGAGCAGGAACAGAAGCATGCTGAGACGCACGACGCCGATTATCGCGAAGTTCTGAAGTTGTTTCCGTTGCCGCAACTGGCGCGGCGGGCGTTCGGAACGCTGGAAAACGGGCGCATCGATCGGCGGCTGCGCCACTCGTATCGCGGTCTCCGGCGAGACCTCGATCTGATTCGTGAACATCTCAGCCGCAGCCGGCCACAGATTCTCGAGTTGCCCGCGTTAATGGTGCCGTTTGAACTGTTGTTCCAGGTAACGATGCTCGGCGGCGCTCGCGACGATGCGCGCCAGTACTACAGTCAAATCGTTTCCGAGTTGGAAACTATCGTCGGCGACTATCTGTCAACCGCAAACGCAACTGTTGCAGACACGTTGATGGCGACCAGCCGCGTTTACGATCTGTTTCAGTCGGTCACGCCGGCGGACGATTCAATCCAACAGATCGAAACGCCGGAAGATCAAACTGAAAGCGACGAAGAATCCGCCGCCGTCGAGCGAATGAAGCAACGCCAAACCCAACAGATGCCGCAGCGGCGTGACGCGCGTGAGTTGTTCAACGCGTGGAACGATCCGTCGCCTGAAGGCGAACCCGACGAACTCGCGGGCGCGGAAGCGTGGTCCGAAGCAGAGACTCCGGAGCAGGTGTTGGCGGAAGGCGAGGTCGCATACAACTACGACGAGTGGGACCGCGAGTTGACCGATCATCGTCTCGGTTGGTGCCGCGTGATCGAAAAGCGCGTGAAGCACGGCGACCGATCGTTTGTCGATGAGACACGCGAACGGCACAAGGGCGTTATCTCGTCGATCCGGCATCAGTTCCAATTAATGAAGCCGGAGAACCTGACGCGCGTTGCGAATGAAGTCGATGGCGAGGAGTTTGATCTGAATGCCGTCATCGACTACGTCATCGATCGGCGTGCGGATGGTCACCAGTCGGAACGGATTTATACGAAACGTCTGCGGCGGCGGCGCGACGTGGCAGTGTCGTTTTTGTTGGACCAGTCGTCGTCGACCGCCAGGACGATCGGGCGGCATCCGTTGCAGCCGTACACGCGTCCGGGCAGGCGCATCATCGAGATCGAGAAGGAAGGTCTCGTATTGATGAGCGAGGCGCTCGAGGCGGTGGGCGATGTTTATTCGATCAATGGATTTACTTCCGAGGGCCGGCGCAACGTGAAGTTTTACGTCGTGAAAGACTTCGACGAGAAGTACGGCGACGAAGTGAAGCGGCGCATCGGCGGCATCAACTACCAAAATAACACCCGCCTCGGCGCGGCGATTCGCCATGCGACGGCGAAGCTCGCGAAACAGGACGCACGCACGCGCCTGCTGATCGTTCTATCAGACGGACGTCCGTACGACCATGATTACGGCGACGCGCGTTATGCTCGCGAAGACACGCGCGAGGCGTTGCGGCAGGCGAAGAACGAAGGCATCACGCCGTTCTGCATCACGATCGATCGCGAGTCGGAGGCGGAGTTGCGCGACCTGTACGGCGAGATTGGTTACACGATCATTGATGATGTTTTGTCGTTACCCGAAAGACTGCCGGGCATCTATCGCAGGCTCACGACTTAACACGTCTTTTACCCCAGCCACCGCCACCGGGAGTTTCAATTCGAATACGATCTCCAGCTTTCAATTCGTGTGAGCCTTTCGCTGAGGTTGTTTGAGTATTGATGGAGTTGACCCCTGGCGAGCCTTCACTTCCTCCGTATAGTCCGTATGGTCCACGCTTGCGCCTGTCGGAAAGTAACGACATACGCGCGGGCGCCAGGGTTTCGATCTCGCGAATGACGCCGTCGCCACCTCGGTGTTCACCTTCGCCGCCCGAACCTCGCCGCAAGCGATACTCGCGCACGCGCAGCGGATACGCATACTCGAGCGCTTCGGCGGGCGTGTTCAAACTGTTCGTCATGTGCGTGTGTACGCCGCTCATGCCGTCGAGCGCCGGTCTCGCGCCCATGCCGCCGGCGACCGTCTCGTAGTAGGAAAACTCTGCGCCGCTGCGCGGATCGATGCCGCCGATCGTGAGGTTATTCATCGTTCCCTGGCTCGCCGCGGGAATGCGCTCCGGCAAGGCTTGCGACAACGCTTTGAACACCGTGTCGACGATGCGTTGCGATGTTTCGACGTTTCCGCCGGCCACTGCCGCAGGCGGGTTCGCGTTGACGACTGTTCCGCGCGGCGCGATCACGTCAATCGGTTCCATCAAACCCGCGCTCGCAGGCACTTCACCGCCGACCAGACATCGAAAGACATAGGATACGGCGGAGACAGTGATCGCTTCGACGGCGTTGATCGCGCCAACCACCTGCGGTGCGCTGCCGGTGAAGTCAACCATCGCGTGTTCACCTTTGATGGTGATTCGCACGGCGATCCTAACCGGACCATCGTCAATGCCGTCATCGTCGAGCGCGTCTTCGGCTTCATACATGCCATCGGGGATCGATGCAATCGTGTGTCGCATCAATCGCGCCGAGTAGTCGATCAACTGTGCCGCGTACTCGCTCGCTTCGCGTTCGCCGCGTCGCTCGACGATCTCCAACAGGCGCGTCGCGCCTGTTTTAAGCGAACCGATCTGCGCGTCGAAGTCGCCGCGCCGTTCGATGTTGCCGCGGACGTTCGCAAGCAGCAACCGCATCGTGTCGCGATCGAGATTGCCGCCGCGCACCAACCTGATCGGAGGAATCCTGATTCCTTCACCGTAAATGTCCGTCGCCAGTCCCATTGATCCCGGCGTCGCGCCGCCGATGTCCGCATGATGCGCGCGGTTCGCGACATAGAACAAAATCCGTGTTCCTGTGACTACTGGCATTACGAGAGTCACATCCGGCAGGTGCGTACCGCCCGCAAACGGATCGTTAAGCGCGACAACATCTCCCGGCACGAGCGTGATTTCCGCCAGGGCGGCGGCGACGGCCATCGGCATCGAACCAAGATGGACCGGCATGTGATCGCCCTGCGCGATCACGCGTCCCTTCGCGTCGAAGACGGCACACGAGTAGTCACGACGCTCTTTAATGTTCGGCGAAAACGCGGTGCGGCGCAGTGCGATGCCCATCTCTTCAGCCACGGAGGTGAAGAGCGCGCGGTAGATCTCGAGAGTCGTCGGATCGAAGCGAGTTTTCATAACTCAATCAGGATGTTGCCAAACTGGTCCAGGCGGGCGTTTGCATCCGCGGGAATCAGGGTTGTTGCAGAGTATTCGGTCACGATGCAGGGCGTTCGCAGTTTCACACCGCCGCGGAGAACGTCACGCCGGTAAACAAAAACATTTCCTTTCTTGTCGTTGGGCTTAGCCGTGCCTTTCGACGCGGTGATCTTGCGGACGTTCAGCTTTGGCACGACGCCAACCGACCTCAACCGCGCGCTGACAATCTCGATCTCACTTCCCTCTTGCGCATAGCCGTAACGCTCGCGATGAGAGCGATGAAAACTCGCCGCGATATCCCCGGACGTCTTTTCGATCAACAACTCAAACGACTGTCCGCGATAACGCATCGCCAGCGTGCGTTCGTGTCGTTGATGGGCTACGGGAAAACCTTCGCGCCGCAACACCGCCGCCGCCTCGCGTTCCATTTCACGAAAGACCACGGATAGTTTTGCAATTTGTTTCGACTGCAAAGTGAACATCACCGTTCGGCTCTGGTCCTTAACCACGTCCGCCACCAGCACGCCGACCGCCGACAACGCTCCCGGCGCAGTCGGCATGATGATTGTCGGAACTCGCAAAGCGCGCGCAAGCTCTACGGCGTGCAAGCCTCCGGCGCCACCAAACGGCAATAAAGCAAACCGTCGCGGATCGTGACCGCGCTCGACTGAGATATGCCTGAGCGCCCGCTCCATGTTTGTGTTCGCAACCGACAACACTCCCCTCGCTGCCGCAACGACGCTCGTTCTTTTGCCGGTGACACGGGAGAGGTCGTCAGCCAACTGCGCTAACGCAGCAACGGCACGTTCTTCGTCCAACTTGAACTCACCGCCCAACAAACCGGCGCCGCCGAAGTGGCCCAGCACCACGTGAGCATCCGTCACCGTCGGCAACATCGATCGTCCGTAACACGCCGGTCCCGGATCAGCGCCCGCCGACTCCGGTCCGACGCGCAGCGAACCACCTTCGTCGACACGCGCGATCGATCCGCCGCCCGCCCCGACCGTGTGAATGTCCATCACGGAAACTGCGACCGGCAGTTCCGCGACGACGGCCTCGTTTGTCGTGCGTATCGCGCCGGCATCGCACAACGCAACGTCAGTCGACGTGCCGCCCATGTCGAACGTGATGACGTTTTTGAATCCCGCCGATCGAGCAGCTCGCAACGCACCGACAACGCCGCCCGAGGGGCCAGACAGAATCGTGCGCACCGGTTCGGCCGCGGCGACTTCAGCGGAGATACTGCCGCCGGACGATTGCATCACGCGCAGGTTGAGCTTCGAGCTTCGATCCTGCAAACGGCCGAGGTAACGGCCCATCAACGGCTGAAGATACGCATTGATCACGACCGTCGAAGTGCGCTCGTACTCGCGATACTCCGGAAGGATCCGGCTGGAGATCGACAATGGCACGCCCAGTGACGCGAGTGAGTCTGCGATGCGCTCCTCGTGTTCCGGGTGCAGAAACGAGAACAGCAGCGAGATCGCCACCGACTCGACACCAGCCTGCTTCAGTTTCTCGACAAGTGCGGGAAGTTCGCCATCATTCAGCGGCTCGATCACTTCGCCAGAAGCGACAACTCGTTCACTGACGCCGAACCGTAGTTCGTCCGCGACGAGCGGCGGCGGTTTGACGGCGTTGAGGTTGTAGAGCTCGGGACGCGCCTGGCGTCCGATCACCAACACGTCTTCGAACCCGCGGGTCGTGATCAGTGCCGTGCGCGCGCCGCGTCGTTGCAGTAGGGCGTTCGTACCGACTGTCGTGCCATGAACGACCTCAGCAGAGACGCCGATGCGCTCGAGCCCTTGTTTGATTGCGAGCGATGGATCTTCGGGTGTGGAGGGAACTTTAAAGAGTTCGATGTGACCGTCTTTCACGAAGACGAAATCGGTGAATGTCCCGCCCGTGTCAACGCCGATACGAATCCGCGGACTCACTGGACGGTTACCCAACATCCATTCTCGTCTGACGCACGAATCGCATCCAGCACTATTTGCACGCGATGACCGTCCTCGAAAGTCGCGGCGTCTTTGACTGTGTTCTTCCCCGCCTGCAAAGCATCGCAAATCGCCACCGCAAACGCCGTGAAGCCTCGCGACCAACTGCTCTCGCGCATGCCCTGGGCCATGTGGTCCTGATCGACCTGCACCGGTCGCCACACGCCCGAACCGGCCGGCGAACGCCACAACTCGCCCGTCTCTTCGACCATCAACGCGCCCTTCGTGCCGTAAATCTCGAGACGGTTTTCGTACTTCCCGGATTCGACAACTGACAGCGCCGCCGCGCCAGTCGCGTCCTGCGTCAGTGGGCCATCCGCGAAGCGAAACAACACCTTCGCCTCATCGTCGGTGGTGACGAGACGCGGCTCGCCACTGGTTTTGTCTATGCGTTGCTTGATGTGAGTCGACAACATGCCGAGCACTTTGCTGATCTCTGTGCCCAGCATCCAGCGAAACGAATCGATGACGTGCGATCCGATTGCGCCGAGGGTGCCGCCGCCCATCGACGAGTCTGACCACCAGTCCCACGCGCGATCGGCGATGCCGCGGTAGTCGGATCGAAACACGTAGTTGCAATGGCGTACGATGCCGATCGCGCCCGTTTGCAACATGCCGCGCATCGTGCGGCGGCTGTTTAGGAAACGCAGTTCGTGATCGATCAGGGCGAGCACGCCGATCTCGTTGGCTTTTTCCACCATGCGCGCGGATTCGTCCGCGGTCAACGCCATCGGTTTCTCGCACAGCACGGCCTTGCGGTGTTCGAGCGCCGCGAGCGTGATCTCCATGTGCGTTGAAGGAGGAGTGACGATGCTGACGAGGTCGACGTCGTTGCGTTCGACTAGCTCTTGCCAATCGATGGCGACGTGTTTGATTCCGAATTCATTCGCGACTGCTTCGGCGCGTTCGCGATGACCGCTGGCGATGGCGACGACTTTCGCGCCCATGCAATCGCGGAAACCTGGGATCTGAGTCGTGCGCGCAAACCCGGTCCCAATGATACCGATTCCTACCGGCGCCTTCTTCATGGCCCTTACTTTACAGAATTTCGCGGCGATCTTGCCACTGAGATCTGTGTTTAGCTTTCGCGCCCGGCGAGTTTGGCAACCATATTGACGAGTTGGCCGGCGCCGATCGGTTTAGCGATGTGCATCTGGTAGCCAGCGGCGAGCGCTTGCAGTCGATCTTCATCACGCGCGTAGGCGGTCAGCGCTGCCGCAGGCGTTTCACCGCCTTTCTCACGCGGCAGAGATCGCACCTTGCCGATAAAACTGTAGCCGTCCTCTTCCGGCATCGCGATGTCGCTCAAAATAACATCCGGCCGCCACTCGGCGAGTTTATTCAACGCGTCACTGGCCGAGATGCATGTTTTGACTTCGGCGCCCGTGCGAAGCATTACCGTGCTGATGATCTCGCGCGCCTCCGCTTCGTCGTCGACAAGCAACACCCGCAAGCCGTCCAATGATGGAAGCTCGACAGCACAGACCTCGCCGCTGTGCGCGATCGGTTCCGAGCGGCCGGTGAGTAACGGAAACGTCGCGGAAAAAGTCGCACCCTTGCCAACGCCTTCGCTTTCGGCCGACACCGTGCCGCCATGAAGCTCAACAAGATGGCGCACGATGGCTAGCCCCAAACCCAATCCGCCAAAACTGCGCGTCGTCGAACTGTCAGCCTGCCGAAAACGATCGAACACTCGCGGCAGAAACTCCGGATCGATTCCCTGTCCCGTGTCCGTCACCGTTATCTTCGCGTGCGATCCATCCTGCTCGATTCGAACCGCGATCTTCCCGCCCTGCGGCGTGAACTTCACCGCGTTCGACAACAAATTCCAGACGATCTGGTGCAAACGCCCGGAGTCGGCCGAGATCGCGCCGAGACCCGGTTCGGCCGAGTAGTCCAACGTGATGTTCTTCGCATCAGCCGCCGGCCGCACGACGTTGATCGCCGCGCGCGTCACCGAAGAGATCTCCAACGGCCGAACGTCGAGATTCAACTTTCCCGACACGATGCGCGACACGTCGAGTAGATCGTCAATCAGTTGCGCCTGCACGCGCGCGTTCCGATCGATCGCTTCCAAACCTTGGTTCAACACCTTCTCGTCACGCTTCGCTTCCCGCAGCACGCTTGACCATCCAAGCAGCGACGTCAACGGCGTACGCAACTCGTGAGACAAGGTCGCCAGAAACTCGTCCTTCATTCGATTCGCCGCTTCCGCCTCCGCCCGCGCCCGCTCCGCGCGAACAAGCAACTGCCCGCGCGCTTCTTCCGAATGTTGCAGCTCCGTGATGTAGCGCGATAGCTCTTCGACGTGCGTTCGCGCCGCCTCAGTCTGCGCTATTGACGCTTCGATATTTTTCAAATACGTCTGATACGTGAAGCAGATGATGAGGATGATCGGCGCTGTCGCGACAACGGCCCAAAACCCGTGATTGTGGATCAAAATCGCGATGATTCCGGCAGCGGACGCGCCCGCAAAGTAAGTCACCGAAGTCCAGAGATAATAAGTGCGCCAGGTATTCCAGATGGATTCCTGAATCTTGGGCGCCTTCTCGATCGAGATCAGGATCGTATTTGCGATGTACTGCGCGAAACCCATCGCACAGACCGCATACAAGAACCTTGACGAGAAGCCTTCGGGAACAAGAGCCGCCGGTGGACCAAACGACAAGTTCAAGACTGTCGAAGTAACAAATGTACTGCTGGCGAGAATCGCGGAGTTTAAGAGGAAAATTCGCGGCTTTTTGCTAATGATCACCAGCGTTACCGCGACACCTTCGAGAGCAGAAAGCACAATCGCCGCAGCTCCGCCGTACATCAGCATTCCCAGAAAGATAAACGTGTCCGCCACCGTAATACGGCCACTGACGCGCGGAATCGGGATGGCGATGAATGAACTCGCAATCACCATCAAACAGAGGAAGCCAAAACGGCCATCCAGCTTGTCGAACGGCAGGTAATAGATTGAGATAAGCGTGATCGCGGCTCCCACAGTGACGAGCGACCACATGTACACCTGTCCAGACTGAGGACGTTTCACGTCTACTTCTGCCGCACTCATGGTTTTTATCTCGGATGCAAATTACACCGATTACACAGATCGGGGAAATCTGTGTAATCGGCTCTAAGGCTGGTTAATCAGTTAATCGTCCAGGCAGTCGGTCCCACTGTCTGACTCTGCTGACATGTATGAACCACTGTCGCCGTTAAGCATCGCTGATTGCGCGGTCGCCACAAGTTCGCTTGTGACGACACCTTCTCCAGTGACAACACCTTCCCCAGTGACGACTCCATCGCCGGCGACGATACCCTCACCCGTGACTACACCGTCGGCCAGGAGATTCTGAAAAAGCAGATTGACGGCCAGGAATGCCGCGCCCTCTCCAGTCACTACACCATAACTCGTAAGGATATACTCACCCGTAACTACCCCGTCCGAGAAATAATATGGATCAAGCATCAGCGTGCCTTCGCCAGTGACCACGCCGCTGCCAAGTAGATTTCCCGCAGCATAGACGAGCTGATACTTAGTGATCAAGTCTGAGCCCGTAACATAGGTGTGATTGAGAACGAGCCCGCGCGACCACGTGAATGTCTGGTTCGTGATCGTCGTTTCAGCGGCTGGAGCGTCGTCAGTCAGTAGCGGCGATCCTACCTCCGTCGTGCCACTTAGATCCGCGCGCACCAGACGAGCCAGTTGAACCGCGCCCGCGATATTCAACTGCCCGGCGCCTTGTTCGAGCATATTGAAGCCGTTGAGTGGTTGCGCCGAGTACATCATCAACGCCTTGACGAGATTCGGCGTCAGGCGCGGATTAGCCTGAAGCATCAGCGCCGCCGCGCCCGCTGCAACCGGCGTCGCCATCGACGTCCCGCTGAGATACATCATCTTCCGGTTGTCACCGGTGCTCACGCCCGCGTCTAACGAAGGCATTTGCGCGACGAGGTAATTATTGTCTGACTCGGCGTCGATCAGCTTGTTGCCTGGCGCCACCAAGTCGGGCTTGATGAGATTGTCGAAACGCTGGACGCCATCGTCGTCCGTATAGAAGCTCCGCGTGGGTCCGCGAGAACTATATGACGTGACTACATCGTCGCCGCGTTCATCGGTGCCGAACGTGTTCGTAGCGCCGACGGTGATCGCCGACGGTTCGTTACCCGGCGAATGGATGCGGCCGTAGACCTTGTTTCCGTCGCCGTCTCTGCCGTTGTTTCCAGCCGCCGCAAACACTACGACGCCGGCGTCGACGAGCCGGCGCACCGCACGGCAGATCGGATCGTCACGGTACGAGTCGACGGCCGGCATGCCGAGACTCATGTTGACGACGCGAATGTTGTAAGCGATACGATTTGAAGCGACCCAATCGAGTGCACGCAACACCGTGCCGGTGGTGCCGACGCCCTGCGAATTCAACACGCGCAGGTTAATCAGATTTGCGTTCGGAGCGATGCCCGTGTACTGGCGGTTCGACACGCGGCCGTTGCCAGCCGCAAGAGAAGCGACGTGAGTTCCGTGTCCATACGGATCGTCGGTGCGTCCTTCGTTTGTGAAGTCTTCACTGTAAACGATGCGCGCGTCGTTCGATCGATTCAAGAACGAAACGTGATCAGTATCGATTCCCGAGTCGAGTATGGCGATGCCGATGCCGGATCCGTCGAGCCTGCCGCTGCTTCCGTTGCCGCTGTTTCTGATCTGATCGGCGCCGGTGGTCATCGTCAGATGACCCATCGGCTGCACCGGACGATTGAGCGAAACGTAACCGACGTCCGTTCGGGACGCGAGTGCAACGGCCACGCTGACGGGCAACGTCACGATACGGGTCTTGAAACTCTTCAACTTGCGAACATCGCTGCCGCCTGAGTATTCAATGGCGGAATCAAGCGAGAGCTCCGGCTGCGTGACCGGCTGAATGACGACGCGAACGAATTCAGCGCCTCTGCCTTCCGCAACCTTTCGCAGTAAGTCTTTCGATACCTTCCTTCCGATCGAAACAGTAGTGAGAGATTGGGTATAAGTGAGCATCTGTGCGCGCGTCCTGCGCTCGAAAGCGAAGGTCGCCAACAGGATGAGTGAGACAAGGATGCTCCACAGTATCGGGTGGGTAAAACGCTTCATTTGGTACTCCAGGAATTTGTGGGTTGTTTTCGTCTGCCTACGGCGTCCAAAACTGGTTAAGAGACGGAGGAGTCTAGGGCAAACCCACGCACCCTTTCGGGGAGTGAAAAGTGTGTCGGGAGGCAGCAGTCTATCAGAGAAACAAAGACGTTAAACGTACAAAAATGTTGAGAAACCGTGTCGATGGAAGTCCGGTGGCGTACTTTTGAGACAAATTACCGAAAAATCACGGGGTAGATCCGGGATTCAGGAGAGTGAGCGGAACAATATGAGCGGTGGCAGCGCCAACCCGTTTGTTAGGACCGAAGGTGATGGCGGCGTCGTACCTGTTTCATAGTCGTACAAACTTTCGAGCATTGTGACGAGCTTTTCCCGGTTCAGGTCCTTGCCGGCACGCGTCAGAGCCTCCACAAAGACCTTCGCCGCGGCAAACGCGGAAAGAGGCGACGCGCCGTGTGGCGGGCAGCGAACTCGTATTTCTCATGCAGGGCACGAAACTCGGCCATTCCCTCGGCAGTGATGATGAGAATCAATGTAAAAGTTGCGGAGATCTAATGGAAAGATAATGAAGATGCGCGGCGAGTGAACGTTGACCATACCGAACCGCTCAACGTAAGTATGATACCGAACATAGCGGCAACAGTTGGCCCGTTGAAAACCTTCGCGAGGATGATCGCGAGCGCACCGGCGGTCACGAGATAGAAAGGCATCATTCGTCCCGTTGAGCGGCCGCGAAACCAAACGCTCGTAATATTTAGCAGCAACATGATCGCCAGCACCGGCTGCAACCACGGTGAATAAGGAATACTTTCGAGTCCCGCGATGCCGAACAAACTGAGATACGCTGCCCAACAAAGCGGACACTTCGGAAAGAGTGCGAGCCCGACGGCGACGGCAGTGGCGAAGATCGGCGAGGCAAAAGCAGCGCGTGTCTGTTGGTTGTCTCTGGGTTGAGAATCTTCGTTAAGCACTTCCATCGCGCGGCGCACGACGTCGTTTTCGTTCCACTGAATGCGTCCGAAGTAGCCGGCTACGCGTGCTTGAGCGTCAAGAATGTAGATCTCGATGCGGTGCCGGTTCACCACGGATTCGATGAAGTTGACGCCGAGTTTGAAATGGTTACGAACGGAGTCGAATCCCTCACGCGCTCGCAACATGCGATGTTGCGGAGTGAAATGAACGCCGCGCTGCTCGCCGTAGTTCCGCAGGCGTTGAGGCAGATCGAAACCAGGATCGTAACTGATGCCGGCGGTATTTATTCGATCGGCAACTCCTTCGGCTTCGAGCAGTTTTTGGATGCGTGCGAGTTTGGTGATGGTGAGTGAACATTTCAACGGGTTGTCGCAACGCGTGTAAAAAAACGCGACGATCGACGGACGGCCATTGAAAAACTCGCCAAACGTTATCGACTGTCCGTCCTGATCTTCAAACACCGTTGACTCAGCCTGATTGGCTGTAGTTCGCGCCGGTTTCATCCACGAGAACAGTTCCTGAACGCCGCCTGGCAACGAACAGCAGTCAGCCGCCGCGTCAGCGTCGACGCGAATCGCAGTCAGGACTTGTTCGACGGCCGGGTGATATTTCCTGCTGAGCGCGGTCGGTCCGTTGCGCAACGACTCGACGTCGGGAACAACAGCACGCGCCTGCGGACCGAGCCACGTCAACGTTGCGAGCAGTTCGCGCACCGGGCTCGTTCCGGCCGAACCAATCGCAAACCCGCCAAACTTCTCCAGCGATACGCGTTCGTCGCGATAGCGAATGTTGCTGATCGCGCGGACGACGAACGAAGCAAAGGCTGCACTTGGCCACGGGTAAGAACGTAACGCAGAGGCAGCGCACGCGACGAGATAGGCGTCGACGCCGCTGTCGAGCTCTTCGAGCACGAATGGCAGCGCCGCATCCGATAACCCGTCGCGGGCCAACGCAAGCAGCACCCAACCACGCATCCGCACGACCACGGCAGTGCCACGCTGATCGTAAATCGAGTGATCCTCGCGCAGCAGATCGATCAACTGCTCATGATCGGCAGCTAGCTGCTCGATCAAATTACAAAACTGTCCCTCGGTCATTTCCCGTACTTGTTCAGAAACTGTCTCGCGGGCTTCTTAACTTTTGCCGATTTGCCTTTGCCAAGTTGACCTATCCGCTTCATTAACGTTTCATCCTGCGCCACTGCTTCCCTGTCGCCGAACTGAGTCAACGCCGTCAACGCGGTCGCCTGAATATCGTCGTGTTCATTAGTGTCGAGCAGTAACGCGCGCGCTTGTTCTTCAAACTTCTCCGGCTGAACTGTCTGCAGTGCTGCGGCCGAAATCTGTCGGATCTCGCGGTCTTCGTTCTTATCACGCAGCAACTTTTCAAACACCGGCGCCGAGTTCGCATCTCCCGAAAGCAAGCGTAACGCCTCGCGTTTCGCTGCCGGGTTCGGCGGCGCATTCAGAATATTGCGCGCAATCGGATATGCTTCGGCGTGAACGTCGTAGCTGAGCAGTTGCAATGCCTTCTCGGGCGCCACGAGAGCTTTATCCGACTCTTGCAAACCTTCGAGCAACCGCTGCTGGCCGTAAGCGTCCTTTTCGCGAGCGAGCACGCCGAGCGCGCGTTTCCGTAGTTCCTCCTCCGGGTCGTCCACTACCTCACGCAGAGCAGCGAGATAGTCTTCACGGCACGGTTCAAATTCGATCACGCTGAAACTGGCGGCCTGTAATGCCTGCAGCGCGGCGAGCCGTACTTTGATCGGTTCCTTTGTGTCGCGCAGGACGTCCAGCGCGGCTTGCAGGCTCGCGTCGCTTTGACATACTGCGAGCGGCGCCTCGATAAACGCCTTCACTCGTTCCTGCGCGGGCTTCTTTGCATTCGTCGCGACGGCAAACGCGGCCGCCGGCTTTCTAACCGGCGCGGCCTGCTTCGCCGCGCGTTTCTTTCCCGAAGTCTTCTTCGCGGCTTTCTTCTTCGCCGTGGTCTTCTTCGCGGCCGAAGTCTTCTTCGCCTTTTTGGATGACTTGCGTCTTGTAGTCATGATTTCGATCTCCTGCTGTCAAGCACTTTAGGAAAAGGGTACGTCGTCGTAGGCGAATCCCATAAGCGAGTCGGCATTCACCCGGCCGAGGTAGTCGAGGCTGTCGCTCACGCGCGGAGTTGGACCGGGCGCACTCACGCACGGCGAAGAAGCCAGCGGCCCGCCAGGCGCGGTCGGCGGACGCGGCGAACCGGTTACCCCATTCCAGGGCCACATCGTGTCGGGCAGGTTGTGACCAATCGGGTTTGAGGAACGGCTGTCATACGACGAGGCCTGCGCCGGATTGAAGCGGTTATTTTGCAACTGCCATTTGGCCCACAGCCGATCGACGTTGCAGTGCAGCAGGAAGAACAACGGATCGCGAGCAGCCGTGCCGATAGTGTTGATCGACCCGTCGAAACTCACGTGAGCGGAGCCGTGCGGATTCCCTTCTAATACCCGGAAATTACGGAAGGTCGAACCCAGAGCTATAGTCTGTGCTTCGCTTCGCAGCCCTCCCGGCGCTGCGTTCGTATTGAACAAAGGAAAGCGATCAATCCCGGGCACTCCATCAGTGGTCCAAAACTGTAGCGGATTGGTGGCGCTGAACTGTACCGTGCCCGTTGCATCCGCGACGCCTAAAAAGTCGCGCGTAAAGATATTCGGCGAGGGCCGATCGAAGCGCCAGTAGTGCAGCGCGACGCTCGGATCGATGGCCTGTAGTTCGCGTTCGAGATCCAGCAGGTAAGCACGGTGCCACGGCAGGAAACCGGGACGGCCGTGAGCCTGGGGCGAGCTCACGTTGGTGTGCATCTCACGGAACGCCGTGAACCCACCCGCGCCGCGATTGTTCAGTTGCGCAAAGGCGGTGACGAAACGGTCGCGTTCACCGTTGGTGAGTGTGTTTGCGTTCTTTCGAATGCGGACCGTGCACGAGGTCGAACCGATCACCTGATTGCCGTTGCCTTTCCGGGCTTCGATCTGCACGTCGTCGAGGTTGACGCTGGCGCGTCCGAACTGACCGGCCGTAAAGAAACTGACCCAGTCGCCGTTGACCGGCACTTGAAGCATCAGGCTGGACGAAAAGGCGCCAGTTATTCCACGCCGAAAAACTACAGCGCCGGCGTTTGTGGCTGAACGTCCACTCAGGCGAATGCTGGGAGTGCCTTGTCCTTGTGACCCTTCTGGGTTGGTAATACGAAGACGACACGGGGACGGCGCCCACGTAACAAATCGGGCAATCGCGCTCGGGCTGTTGTTTATTTGTATCTCAACTTCCATTTGGTATCTCCCTCCGACGGAGTAATAAGGATAGTGACGACACGGTCCTGCCGTGGGTAATCGCGAATGAGCAATGAGAGGCGGCCGGAAACTCTGCGAGGGAATCCAGCGCATCGGGGTTGCAAGGAAGCCTTAAACGGGCCGCAGCCTACACCGCCATAAATTATGTTGTCAATAAGGAATTCGTTAAAGATAAAGATTGCTAGTTATATGTGATCGTTGGAACCAGACTTGTTCTTGCGCGTCTAATTGATCAGACCCAGGTTCGGGGGTGATGAAAATGAGACGCATTTGTTTGTCAGCACTGACTCTGCTCTTCTTCCTTCCCGCATTCGCTAACGGTTACAGTTTGGCTGTGCGCTCGTACGTGACGTACTCCCCGAATGAAAAGTATTTATTTGTAATGCTGACGCCGGGGGACCGCGAATCTGATGAGGATGACGACCTTAAGCGTATCTTCCCCTCCAGTGGCATGTATCTGAATGACGTGTCGCGCACGCCATTATGGACCGTCGATTGGTATGCGAACTGGGTGATCGTGCTCTCAGATGGAGTTCACGTTATCAGGCATTCCCAGGGAGCGATGGATACCTCAGAGGAGGCGATCGCTTTCTTTGCAAACGGCAAAATGCTTCGGTCATACCAAATCAGCGACTTGATCGACACCACCCTGGGCTCACTTAAATCGCCCGTAGACTTTCTCTGGGAAAGAGAAACACGGAGGAAACTCGACGAGAACAACCATACGTTGGAGTTGGTTGCGATGAGCGATGAGACCTACACCTTCGACTACAGTACCGGCGAGATGCTCTCGGCACGGCGGCCGTTGAGAGCTTTCTTCGTTCTCGTCGCCGCAGCATCTCTCTTCTTCGGCCTAAAGCGCTTTCGCAGATGGCGAAGCGCCGCGCAAATCTAGGATTTTTGCGTGTTTACACGCCCCAACCGTTCTTGTAGACTGGCTTCACAGCGTCGGATCCCTCAAGACAACAGGAGAATCAAGCGATGTTTTCCCCCCGCAATGCCCAGATCATTGCTTTAATTTTAGCGTCTTCATTTCTCTTTGCCGCGCCTTTTCAATCAGTTCGAGCGCAAACAACTGACAAAAAACCCCAAGACCCGCCGCCGGCGGCGAAAGCGGCGCAAGATTATTCGCAGGAAGCTGTCGTAATCGAACAGTTATCCATGACGTATCGCTTTGAGCGTGACGGCACCGGGCAGCGTGAGTTGAACCTGCGAGTGCGAGTTCAGAGCGACGCTGGTGTCGAGCGCTTCGGGCAATTGATCTTCCCGTACAGCTCCGCGAATGAAAAACTCGACATGGACTTTGTCCGCGTGCGTAAGGCCGACGGCACCATCGTCAACGCCACTACCGCCGACATCCAGGATCTTTCCGCGCCTCTCGCGCGTGAAGCTCCGGTTTACACTGACCTGAGGCAAAAGCACATCACTGTTCCCGGCCTGCGCCCGGGCGACCTGCTCGAGTACCACCTCGTCTGGAACATGCACACGCCGCTGGCCCAAAACCATTTCTGGGTGGAACACGATTTCGTTACCCGCGGTCCGATCGTCCTCAACGACGAGTTGACGGTGAACATTCCCGCAGCCAGCAAAATCAAACTCAAAACCGAATCAGGATACGAACCGGCGATCAAAGATCAGAACGACCGTCGCCTTTACACGTGGAAAAAATCGAAGCTGGTACGCGATTCAGACGAAGACGAGAAAGCGAAGGAGAAAAACGAAGACGAGGAGGCAGACGAGCGCGATCCGGACGAGATCCGTCCGCATGTACAACTAACAACGTTTCAGAGTTGGGATGAAGTGGGCCAATGGTACGCGGCCCTGCAGCGCGATCGCGTCGTTCCCGACGAGAAGATAAAAGTCAAAGCAGAAGAAGTGATTCGCGGGCGCACGACTGAAAAAGAGAAGGTCACGGCCCTCTATGAATACGTGGCCAAGAACTTTCGTTACGTAAGCTTGTCGTTGGGCCAGGGACGGTATCAACCGCACGCCGCGGCTGACGTGATGAGCAATCAATACGGCGACTGCAAAGACAAACACACGCTGCTCGCTTCGATGTTGGCCGCCACCGGACTGCGCGGGTATCCGGTGTTGATTAACTCCACGCGCAAACTCGACGTCGACATTCCCTCGCCGGGACAGTTCGACCACGTCATCACTGCGATTCCTCTCGCCAACGAAACACTTTGGGGCGACACCACCGCCGAAATCGCGCCCGTAGGGCTGTTGTCACCTCGCCTGCGTAACAAGCAGGGGTTGATGGTGCCGACCGCCGGCCCAGCTCACTTGGAAACTACGCCTGCTGACCCGCCGTTTCCGTCGTCCGAGCTTGTGACGATGGAAGGCACGGTTGACGATCTCGGTAAAGTCACGGCCCATGGCCGGCTCGTCCTGCGCGGCGACTCTGAGATGTACATGCGCTTCATGTTTCGGCGCACGCCGAAGAGCGATTGGAAGAACCTCGGCTTCTATCTCGGCATGGCCGGCGGCATTCCGGGAGAAGTCAGCGACATCAAAACAACGGACCCGGCGGATCTCGACAAACCGTTTGAAGTCGAGTTCAACGTCACGCGCAAAGACTTTCTCGACTGGTCTACCAAGAAGTTGAAGCTGCCGCTTCCGTTTCCGCGGTTCGACCTCGACAGCTTTGCCGAGCGGGCGGCGAAGAGCAAGAAACCGCTGGAGCTTGGGCCGCCGATCAATATCTCGTACAACCTGAAACTCACGGTTCCAGCGAAGTATCAAACACGCTTGCCGCTGCCGTTGAAGGTGTCGCGCGACTACGGTGAATACGCCGCCGACTACAAACTCGAGGGACAAACGTTAACCGGTAAGCGTACTTTGCAGATGCGACAGCGCGAACTGCCGGCCGACCGTTTGCAGGACTACCAGGCGTTTGTCGCGGCAGTGCGTTCGGACGCGGCGCAAACGCTTTCGCTGGAAACGGAAATTACCGGCACGCCCGCGATTCCGGATTCAGTCAAGACTGAGGATCTGATTCAGGCGTCGCAAGCGGCGCTCAAAAACGGAAACTATCCGATCGCAGAGCAACTGCTCAAACGAGTCGTCGAGAAAGAGCCGAAACACAAGACTGTCCGGCGCAACCTGGCGTTCGTGCTCACGCAACAACGCAAGTATGACGAAGCCATTGCCGTACTGACCGAGCAAACGAAACTCAATCCGTTCGAAGACTACGCGTACAACATGCTCGGCGGCGTCTACTGGCAAAAGCAGGACTACGCGAAGGCTGAAGAAGCGTTTCGCAAACAGATCGAAGTGACGCCGTTGGACCAAACGGCGCACGCCAGTCTTGGGCAGATGCTCGTCGAGTCGCGCAAGTACAAGGAAGCGATTCCAACGCTCGAACGGGCACTCTCGATATCACCTGATCGCGAGATACTTTTCGTCAGTCTCGGCCGCGCTTATCTCAGCACGGGAGAATCGAAGAAGGCGATCGACGCGTTCGAGGAAGCGGTGAAGCTCTCTCGTACACCGCTCGTGCTGAATAACGTCGCTTACTATCTGGCGTTCGATGGCGCTGTGGACGCGGCTCAACTCGAAAAGGCGTTGCAGTATTCCGAATCGGCGGTAACGACAGTGGCGTCCAGCCTGCGCAATATCGAGGTTGGAACCCTGACGATGGAGGATTTGCAGAACGTCGCTTCACTGGCTGCGTACTGGGACACGCTTGGCTGGGTCTACTATCAGAAGGGCGATCTCGATTCGGCGGAGAAGTACGTCAAGGCATCGTGGGTCCTGCAACAGCACAGCGAGGTGGGCCATCACATCGGAGCGGTCGCCGAGAAGCGCGGCAAGAAAGACGAAGCGATTCGCTTGTACGCGCAAGGCGTTATTGCCGATCGCGCGCGGCCCGAAGCGCGTGAGAGTCTGCTCAAGTTGATTGCCGCGGACAAGCTTGACGCGCTGTTGCAGTCGGCGAAGAAGGAGTTACCGGCGTATAACGTGCTGACCTTGACGGCGGATGTGAAAGCGGCGGCCGAGGCTGAGTTTTATCTGCTGTTTGCGCCTGACTCCGCGCGTAATGCGCAGGTCGTCGACGCAAAGTTCATCAAAGGCGACGAGAGTCTGAAGTTACTGGCGCCGCAGTTTAAGTCGATCAAGTATCCGTTCGTTTTTCCTGACAGTTCGCCGACGAAGATCGTGCGGCGCGGATCGTTGAAGTGCTCGCCGAAGCCTGGTGGTTGCACGTTCACGATGATGAGCCCGGATTTGATCGTTTCGGTGGATTGATCCGTGCTCAGTAATAACGCGGTTGACGCGATCCATAACCTCATGCGTGGACTATCGCCGGTGGAGCTCCACAGGCTCGACGCGTCCGTGCGTCAAAGCGCACATTTCCGGGAGGCGCGCTTCTACGAATGGATCAGACTGACACCGCAAGAAATCGAACGCGTTGACACCTTCGGAGGTGCATCGATATCCGTGTTCGGTTTCGCCAGCTTTCACTATAACGGTTACGTTAGAGAGGCTGCGATCAAAAAGCTTTCGCAGTTCACCACCGGCGCTGAAATCCCGTTCCTCATCATTCGTCTGAATGACTGGGTTCCGAATGTTCGGAACGCTGCGTATGAAGCGATCCGTCTACGGATCAAACCTGAATACTGCCGGCCCATTATCGACAACCTTCTGCTTCTCAGGCGCCTCGAGAACGCCGCGCGCGTCGATAACAAGGAAATCATCGAAACGATCAGGGAGCTTCTTCAGACTGACTCATGCCGGCCACAGATCCTTGAAACTTTGAACATGCAGGATCGGTTCATCAGGCGCGAGAGTTTCAAACTGCTGCTTGACGCAACAAAGCCGGACTTCGAGGAGCTTGCGAAACGTGCCCTCAGTGACGACGATACCGTCATACGTTTGTTGGGTGCGAAACGGATCTCCGCCGCATGTGAAGGACCAACTTGCGAGAGCTTCTTCGAGTCGATGAAGCGCGACCGATACATGCCGGTGCGTCGTGAAGCGCTGCGAATGGCAGTCAGGTTTGGCCCGCCACGCGATCTCGAAGAGCTGCGGAACGCGCTGCTCGACTCGCACGCGTCAATGCGAGAAGAGTCGCGTTATCAATTGCGCAAGATGCAGCCGTTTGACGTGGCTGCGTTCTACCGGGAGCATTTGAAGAAGTCGGAGAGTCGGACGCTTTATGCTGTAGTGAGTGGTTTAGCTGAATCCGGGAGCGCTGAAGACGACGGTTTGATCGTGGCCTACGCATCGCACCCGATTCGCAAGATCAGAATGGCTACCGTCAAAGCACTCGCGTCGTTACGGCCCGACGCGCACCTGGAGACCTTTACGAAAGCCTTGACGGACGAAGCTTCGCACGTCTCGTATCAAGCAGTACGGGCTTTGCGCCGTAAGCCGTGGGCCCTTAACATGGCGCGCCTTTTGGAGTTTCTAAGATCGACGCCGCACCTCCACGTAAAACGCAACGTGATTTACCTGATCGAACGTTGTGCGAAGTGGGACAGCATTTCGTATCTGCTGAACACGCTTTGCGACCCGAATGAAAACGTAGTCATGATGAGCCGATCCGCCATTGATGATTGGTTGGGAAGTTTCAATCGCAGTTTTTCCTCGCCTACACAAGACCAACTCGCCGCCATCCGCGACGCCCTCGAACGATGTGGCCATCTGCTCGACGAGTCTTCGCTCGAGCGGCTCCAGTTTTCACTGAAAGGGTTTTGATGAGTTAAGTCATCTGAAAAACCAATGAAAAGAAACCTACATTACAGTATGGTCCTGTTGTTTGCCCTGGTGTTGACGGCCTACGCGCAAACACAGAAATCGCTTCCGAAACTGCTGTCGATGCGCGAGCAACAGGCCGTGCGGGAGAGCTGGTTGAAGAAACGCCTCGACACGATGCTGCTGCCGGCGATGCGCCGGCAGAACATCTCGATGTGGATCGTAACCAACGAAGAGTTTCATGAAGATCCGGTAACGCCTTACATCGCGCCTCCGCTTCCTTACGTCGGGCGTCGTGACTTTTTCATCTTTGCCGACCGTGGTGGAGACAAACTCGATCGGATCGCTATCATCCGTTATCCCGAAGAGCACTTGAAGTATTTCTTCGAGGTACTGAATCCTCCCGGCAGTGAGATCGGGAAAACACTGCGTCGCATTGCGGAGGAACGTGACCCGAAAACTATCGCACTCAACATCGGAGGCAGGCGAGGCGCAACCGACGGACTTACATACGAGGCGTATAAGTTTCTGACGGAAGCCGTTGGGCCAAACTACGCGTCGCGCTTTGTGTCCGCCGCTCCGCTGATCGTCGAATACATGGACACGCGTCTGCCGGAAGAGCTGGAGCATTACCGAACCGCCGTTGCAGTGACGGACGCTTTGACGCAGCGCGCATTTTCAAACGAGGTGATCACGCCGGGTAAGACGACCGTTGGCGATGTTCGTTGGTGGTTCTTGCAGCAGGTGAACAACCTCGGCCTGGGTGTTTGGTTTCAGCCTGATTTGCGTGTTCAACGACCCAATCGAGAGCCGGGTAAGACGCAACAGTTTCTGAGCGTTACCGAGGAATCGACCGTTATCGAGCGCGGCGATGTTATTCACATCGATTGCGGGGTGAACTACCTGGGCCTGAGCACGGATTGGCAAAAGATGGGATACGTGTTGCAGCAAGGCGAGAAGGACGTTCCTGAGGGGCTGAAGAAAGCGTTGACGAATACGAATCGGCTTCAGGATGCGCTCTTCGCGCACATTAAACCGGGTGTCAGGGGTCATGAAGTCTACGATGCGACGATGGCTGATATGAAGAAGCTCGGGATTGAAGCGATGATCTATTCGCACTCGGTTGGTAACCAGGGACACGCGCTGGGAGCGAGTATCGACTTTCGCCGGCCGACTGGCGCCACTTCGTTGGAGCCGCCGTTTCGCGAGGGTTCGTATACTGCGATCGAGTTGAACACGTCTACTCCGGTTCCTGAGTGGGGCGGGCAGAAAGTCACGATCATGATGGAGGACGACGCGTATCTGACGAAGGATGGAATGCAGTGGTTTCGCCCCCGGCAGACGTCGTTCTACGTGATACGGTGAGGGGCGGCGACGGCATTGACACTTGGTAGGCGTCTGTTTACCTTGAGGCAGATGACTGGAAAGCCAACTCCCGAAGCTTTCGACAAATTGCTCACATGGCTTAATCCCGACCGGGAAGAAGCAGCGAAGAAGTATCAGAAAATTCATTCACGATTAATAAGCATCTTTGCAACGCATGGCTGCGTTGACCCGGAGTCGCTGGCCGACGACACTATCGATCGCGTGATTGCGAAAATCGACTGGCTCATGGCGAACTACGTCGGCGAGCCCACCCGCTACTTCTGCGGAGTAGCTC
>JBKPNH010000005.1:0-31643 GCA_046732535.1 Acidobacteriota bacterium | reverse complement strand
TCCTTCATTAACGCAATTGCCTGTTCGTACTTCTCGATGGCTTTATTACATTGAGTTGCATTCTCGTCCAGAAGCTTCGTGATGTTGTCAGCGTGAGCACGTAACGATTCGCGGTTGGCCGGAAACTGCGCCCGGTTCTGCGGCGTAAATGCTTTTCCATACTCCGTGGTCCATGCCTCGGTGGACTTGTTGCTCTCTTGAAGCAGCGTGTTTGCTTCTCTCATCACGGCCGCAAGGTCGACGGGTCGCTCGGCACGCTTGCACCCGACCAAACCGATAACCAAAAGAAGCAACAGGATTACGGCGCGCTCGCGCGCTTGCGCCATTCGCATCGCACTCACCTCCACGGGAGGATCCCTCTCCAGAGTAATTAATCCTGCGCACAATTTGCTATACTAAAAACGCTCTTAGCGTTAGCTAATCCGCACAAATCGATACCACTTAGTCCTTCTATGCCGAACTTCGGAGTTGTTGGCAACCACACCGCCCAAAACACTTTCCAAAGCTTTTCCTTTTCATTTTCAAACACAGTAAACGGAGCGTGCCATGAATCTCGCGGTGTTGCGTGAAACACAGGCGGGCGAGGCGCGCGTGGCGCTCATGCCCGAGTCCGTCAAGAAGCTGATCGCGCTCAAAGCCTCTGTATTCGTAGAAAGCGGCGCCGGTCTCAACGCAGCACGCACCGACGGCGACTACCAGGAAGCGGGCGCGGAAGTCTCCTCCGATCGCGGCGACTTACTCGCTAACGCCGACGTCCTCGCCGTAGTAAACCGCCCAAGCACCGACGACTTCGCGCGTCTCAAACGCGGCGCGGTCGTGATCGGCTTCCTGCGGCCACTCGACGAACCTTCGGCCCTGATACCCGCGATCGATCGCGGCGTCACGACGTTTTCAGTCGAATTGATCCCGCGCATCACGCGCGCGCAGGCGATGGACGCGCTCTCGTCGATGGCGACTGTCGCAGGTTACAAAGCGGTGCTGATCGGCGCGGCGCACATTCCGCGAATGTTTCCGTTGTTGATGACTGCCGCCGGCACTGTCCCACCGGCGAGAGTGTTGGTGCTGGGCGCGGGTGTCGCGGGACTCCAGGCAATCGCCACTGCGCGTCGTTTAGGCGCGGTCGTCGAGGGTTACGACGTGCGCGCCGCGGCAGGCGAACAGGTGAGATCATTGGGCGCCAAGTTTCTGGAAGTCGATCTCGGCGGCATCAAGACGGAAGACGCGGGTGGTTACGCAGTCGAACTTTCTGAAGAAGCGATGAGTCGCGGACGCGCGCTAATTGCGGAACATGCAAAGACAGCCGACGTCGTTATCACCACCGCGCAAGTTCCCGGACGGCGTGCCCCGCTCCTGATCACCGAAGAAGCAGTAAACGGCATGAAGCGGGGTTCGATCGTGATCGACCTCGCAGGTTCAACCGGCGGCAACTGCGCACTCAGCCAGCCAGATGCGACCGTCGAACGTGACGGCGTCACGATCGTAGCGCCAACAAATCTTCCCGCAACCGTTCCGGTACACGCGAGCCAGCTTTACTCGCGGAACGTCACGTCGTTTTTGTCGCTGCTGATCAAAGACGGACAATTGGAGATCGACATGAACGACGACGTGGTTGGACCATCCTGCGTAACGCATGACGGACAAGTCGTGAACCAGCGCGTGGCCGCAAGTCTCTCGGCCACTGCAAATAAGTGAAATGAAGATGGAGGCAGCCAAATAGTATGTCCCAGGACGTTCACAACGCACTGATCTCCGCGCTTTACGTTTTCGCGCTCGCCGCGTTCCTGGGTTACCAGGTGATCTCGCGAGTACCGCCATTACTGCATACGCCGCTTATGTCGGCTACAAACGCGATCTCCGGCATCTCGCTCGTCGGCTCGATCGTCACCGCCGGTGCAGGACACGACACCGTCAGCACGATCCTCGGTTTCGTCGCCGTAGTTTGCGCCAGCACCAACGTCGTCGGCGGTTTCGTAATCACGGATCGCATGTTGAAAATGTTCAAGCGGAAAGAACTCACCAAGAAAGACTAAGCGCGCGAGCGCGACGCAGAAGGCCCAGTGCGAAACTACTTCATCGAATTCAGCTATCTGCTCGCTTCAATCCTCTTCATTCTGGGATTGAAGGGATTGAGCCACCCTGAAACCGCGAAACGCGGCATGCACCTCGCCGAGTTTGGCATGTTGATGGCCATCATCGGCACGCTGCTGCACCAGGGGATCCACACCTACGTCTGGATCATCGCGGGACTGGCAATCGGCTCGGTGGTCGGCCTCGCGATGGGCTTTTGGGTGCCGATGACGGCTATGCCGCAACGGACCGCACTGTCGCACGCGTTCGGCGCCCTGGCTGCCGCACTTGTCGGCGTCGCCGAGTATCTCAAAGGGCCGGACCATCTCGACACCATCACGATGAGCGCGCTCGGGTTCGAAGTCATGCTCGGCTCGCTCACGACCACCGGAAGCTTGCTCGCCTTCGCGAAGCTTCAAGGCATGGTCCGCGGCACGCCGATGACTTACAAAGGGCAGAACGTCTTCAACATGCTTCTGCTCGCCGTGACGTTCGCCATATTCATTTACCTGATAGTGAATCCCGGATCGATGCCGTTGTTCTTCACGATGGCTGGGCTGGCGTTTGTTTTCGGATTGCTGCTGGTGATGCCGATCGGCTCCGCGGACATGCCCGTCGTGATGTCGTTGTTGAACTCTTACGCTGGACTCGCATCCGCAGCCACTGGTTTCGTCCTCTCGAACAAGGTGCTGATCATCGCGGGCACACTCGACGGTTTCTCCGGATTCATACTCTCGATCCTGATGTGCCGCGCCATGAATCGTTCGATTACGAACGTGTTGTTTGGCGCGTTCGGCAGCGCGGCGACTGCCGAAGCCGGCGGCCAGCAACAAGGCTCGATGCGGGAAGTCGGCCTTGAAGACATCGCCACGCAACTGGCTTACGCAAACAAAGTCATCTTCGTGCCGGGTTATGGCCTCGCCACTGCGCAAGCACAACACGCGGTACGCGAGCTCGCCGACGTGCTCGAAAAGCGCGGCGTCACAGTGAAGTACGGCATTCACCCCGTCGCAGGACGAATGCCCGGACACATGAACGTCCTGCTCGCGGAAGCAAACGTTCCCTACTCGTCGCTGTACGAGCTGGAGCAGATCAATCCTGAGTTCCCCACGACGGACGTGTCGGTCGTCATCGGTGCAAACGACGTCGTCAATCCGGATGCGCGCGACAATCCGGGCAGCCCGATCGCCGGAATGCCGATCCTGGAAGTCGATCGCTCGAAATCGGTAGTGGTTTTGAAGCGTGGCCAGGGAAGAGGCTTCTCCGGGCTCGAGAACCCTTTGTTTTTTAAGCCTGTAACAGGCATGCTCTACGGCGACGCGAAAGACACGCTGACGCGGCTCGTGCAAGCTGTGCAACACGCATAATCCCTTACCACGGATAAGACGGATTTTTAATTCTACTCGGAGAACGCATGCGAAGATTCTTATCGACTCTGGTGCTGGCGAGCGTGCTCGTCACTACCTTTCCTTCAACTATTCCCGCGACCTTTGGCCAGCGCGCCGCCGAAAAGTCGAAAAAAGCCGCGGTCGCGGTAACAACCCAACGCGGCCTCGAAACGATCTCCGCCAGCCAGATGAAAGACTATCTGACGTTCATCGCGTCTGACGAAATGGAAGGCCGCGACACGCCTTCACGCGGGCTCGACACTACGGCGAAATTTCTGGCGATGAATCTCTCGCGTTGGGGCTTCAAGCCCGCCGGCGATAACGGCACTTTCTTTCAGCGCATTGAGTTGAATCGGCAGCGTGCGGACGGCGGTCAAACGAAAGTTGAATACAACGGCAGGACGTTGAATACGGGTACGGATTTTCTGCCGTTAGGCGCTGGAAATGTGAGCGGGCAACTTGTCTTCGCAGGGAGTGGATGGCTGGTGAAGTCGAAGGAGATCGATGCATACAAAGACGTCGATCCGAAGGGAAGAATCGCTGTGATCTTCGGAGCGCCAAACGCTCTACCTCGCGGATTTACGCGTGGCGATATTCGCGCTCTGGGCCAGGAGGCAATAAGCCCGGCTGAATATGCGCGCAGCAAAGGCGTCGCCGGCCTGATCTTCGTCGCCGACTATCAGTTCCTCGCAAACTGGCAAAACAACCGGCAGCGAATGATGGAACGGGGCGCAATCGGCGTCGCGAAGTTTCAGACGCAGCAGGCGGCTCCAACGCTGCCGTCGATCGTGGTCTCGCCGGAAACGGCGAACGCTCTGCTGGCCGGAGAGCGAGGTGCCGGCAACATCTTCAATGCCGCGCCTGACGCTGCCTTGCCCGCACCGTTTCTCATGAGCGATCAGAAGAAGGTCACGATGAGCATCGCGAGCACCACCGAGACGATTCCGACGCAGAACGTAGTTGCGGTTTGGGAAGGAAGCGATCCGGTGTTGAAAGCGGAGTACGTGGCGCTCGGCGCGCATTATGATCACGTAGGCTCGGGTTGCCGGCCTGTCGGGAATGACCGCATCTGCAATGGCGCAGATGATGACGGCTCCGGAACGACGGGGATGCTCAGCATGGCTGAAGCATTAGCCAGGGCGCCGACACGTCCGAAGCGTTCGATCCTTTTCGTGTGGCATTGCGGCGAGGAAAAAGGACTGTGGGGATCGCGCTACTTCACGGAGTTTCCAACCGTCCCGCTGAACGCGATCGTGGCGCAACTCAATATGGACATGATCGGGCGCAGCAAGAAACCAGGCGACACAAACCCGCGCAATAACGCCCTAACCGGTCCTGACGCCGTCTATCTAATCGGATCGACGATGATGAGCACGGAGTTGGGAGAGTTGGTGAATGCCGTGAACAAGTCGTTTCTGAATCTGACGTTTGATACGAAGTATGACGATCCGAAAGACCCGAACCGGTTCTTCTATCGCAGCGATCACATCAACTACGCGCGGAAAGGCATTCCCATCATCTTCTTCTTCGACGGTGAGCACGAGGACTATCACGGCGTGGGAGATACGGCAGACAAGATCGATTACGAGAAGATGGAGAAGATCGCGCGGACTGTTTATATGACGGCGTGGGAGATCGCGAATCGTCCGGCGCGGTTGAAAGTAGATAAGCCACTGCCGGTGCAGATCAGCATAAATTAATCTTTCCCTCTTTCGGTTTGTAAACGACGATAAGCTTCGGCGCGTGAGAGTCCCAACACACGCGCCGCTTCTTTTAGCGCAGCACGACGATCGAGGCCGTCTCCTTCGAACCGTTGGACCAGCTTCGCGATGCTTTCGTTCGTCGTGACTTCTTCCAGCACGTTGCGATCGATCAACAAAACGATCTCGCCACGCGGTTTCTCGCTCGAGTAGTGCTTCGCCAGCTCACTCAAACGACCCCGCCTAAACTCTTCGTGCAGCTTCGTCAATTCACGAGCGACGACTGCCTGACGTTCGCCGAGAATCTCGAGCGCGTCGTTGAGTGCTTCCGATAGACGATGTGGCGCTTCGTAGAAGATGAGTGTACCGGGAACGGATCTCAGCTCGGCCAGCCGTGCCCTCCGCGCATTCGACTTTGCCGGCAGGAAACCGCCGAAGAAGAATTCGTCCGTCGGCAGGCCGGCGGCGACCAGCGCGAAAATCAATGCGATTGGCCCAGGCACTGGGACCACGGTGATGTCGTTATCGATTGCCGCGCGTACGAGCCTGAATCCGGGGTCGTTAATCAACGGTGTTCCCGCGTCTGAAACTACGGCTATGTCGTCGCCTTCTTTTAGTCTTTCGACAAGTTCGCGCGCGCGTTGCTGCTCGTTGTGCTCGTGGTAGCTGATCGTTTTGGTCGTGATTCCGTAGTGTTGCAGCAGCTTGCGTGTGTGACGCGTGTCTTCGCACGCGATCAGCGAAACGTTCCTCAGGGTATCGAGCGCACGGTTTGTGATGTCGGCGAGATTTCCGATGGGCGTCGCGACGAGATAAAGGGTGCCGGGCATATGTGAGTCGTATTCTACACGCGAATGACAAAGGCCCCGGGGGAACCGAGGCCTTTTCGGAAGGGTAAAACCGGCGGATTACCTGGAGTCTGGACTGTGGCGGAATTACTGCGGGAAGGGAACTCGTCTCCACCAATCGTCGTTGCTGTTACGGTTGTTACGGTCATCGCGGCGACGCCAATCGTCGTCACGGCCGAAACCGCCGTTGTTCCTGAAGCCGTAGGCGTCGCCGATGAAGCGCAGCTCGCGTTGGATCTGCGACCAGTCGGAGGCAACGCGGTTATCAAACCAGCGTGCACGCGACACAGCGCGATCCAGTTGCTGTCCTTCGCTCAACACGCGTCGAGCTTCGTCGGCGCTGCGATTCAGATCGCGGCCGTTGCCGATGCGCGACTTTAGATCGCCTGCGGCGTCACGAAACTGGTGGACTTGATCGTTGATTCTGTCTTCACGTTGAGAACCGTTGGCGCGGCTGCGATCGAGTGCGCGATCCATGTTGCGCTCGAAGTCTTTCGCCAGGCGGTCCAATCGATGTACTGAGTCGCGCAGGGCACGTTCGTCGTAGCGTCCGTAACCGTCACGATCGCGATCACGGTCGCGGCCTCCCCACTGGGCGGCTGCTGCAGCCGGCAAGCTCAGGGCCAGGATCGCTGCAGCCAATATTGAAAACTTCAGTGTGTGTCGGTTCGTCATTTGTCTTTCTCCTCGTAGGCACTTCGGCCAGTGACGGCTTTGGCAACTGCCGTGCCCATCCGTTAAATCTGTGTTTTATCGGAGAAACTCGAGGGTACGATCGGCTCACAGCGCCAAAACGTGCACAGCTCGACGGAAAAGGTTACCGGGGTCTGTCCAACAGGATGGAGATGTGGTGGTGGATGTCTGACTGCTGCAGATGAGGGCGCTGTTTGTTCACGGACTTCCAATTGGGCGTGCCGTTGTTTGTCTTCCCCAACAACAGCTCCTCGCTCGCAGCGCGAATTCCCATGTGACGAATGTTGGCGCAAGCCAGTCCGCCGCCCTTAACGAAGCCATCGCGCGGCACTCGCGGCCAACCCGCTTCCACAAACAACGTGCGCACCCCAAAGGAGAGCGTCAAAAGCTGCCCAACCATCGTCGACGTGCCGATGCGGAAACGATGCCCCTCGCTCCTCGAGATCTGAATGCTCGCGCCCGCCCGGTTTGCGTCCCCGGCGGCAATCGTAAAACTCTCAATCAACCACTGCACGCCGGCCTTTCTCAGCAGGTCGTTCGAATTCTTCAACGACAAGTATTCCGCAACGTCCGTGCGACCCGCGAGGCGCGCCTTTTGCTCGGCCTCAGATAGTGCTGCTGCCCAGGCTTCGTCTAGTTCGCTCATGTTTGTTTTCGGCTGTGTGATGGTATCATGAGCGCGCGAATCGTCCCCCACAGATCAACACCCTGTCGATGCGGAAACCGACAAAAATGACCCGAATTTTGCGAGCCCCGAGATATCTCCTAACAGCCATTCTGGCAGGCAGTCTGTTCCTGCTGCTCCACGCGAATCCACTCGCCCAATCAACCAAACCACAAGCGCCGAAGACCCACGTGACCGACGTCTCTGGAATCATCGACGCACAAACGCGAGTCCGACTGGAAGGCGTACTCCAACAGCTTCAGGATAAGAGCAAGATCGAGTTTTACGTCGCCGTCGTCGATAGCACTGACGGCATCGACGTCTCCGAGTACTCCCAACGTCTCGCGCGTGAATGGAACATCGGAGCAAAAAACAGCCGCAACAAAAGCCTGCTGCTCGTCGTCTCCGCAGCGTCGAAGACTTCTTTCACTCAGTTTACGCGCGCGGTCCAGAACGACTTGCCCGACGGCGTCCTCGGCGAAGTGAGTTATCGCATGAGTGGCCCACTAACCGAAGGGCGCTTCACGGAAGCGGTTGAGGTCGGCGTTTACGCTTTCGTCAATGCGGTGGCCGATAAGTTGGGGATCAATGCGCTGGATCTCGAGCGGCGCGTGATAACGGCAGACGGCACAACGAAGCCATTGGTCGATGGGCAGCAAGCGGTTCTGGTCAGTGCGAACGAGCCGCAAAAGACCCGGCCGAGGACCGTAAGCGAACCGCCAAAAGCCGGTGAACCAGTTGCCACGACACCCGCAGAAACTTCAACGCCAGAACCGGCGCCGACTGAAACCCCAACACCCGAACCTACTTCAACTGAAGTTACAAAAACTGAAGCAGCGCCGGAAGCACCAAAGACCGAAGCTCCCAAACCTAAAACTTCAAAACCAACGCGCAAGCCGCCCCCGAAAGCGACGCCAACAGCAAAACGTCTGACGCCGGCACAACAAGCAGTGCTCGACGCCGACGAATCTGAAGAAGTCGAGCTCACACTGACGTTGCCACTCGCGAAACGCGCCGAAGCACTGAAGCAGTTTCTCGACACGCATCCCAACTCGAAATCACGAGCAAGAGCGATTGAACTATTGATCAGCACACACGCTGGTCTCGGCGATCAGGCGCTGAAAGCCGGCGACACCGCCGGCGGCACTGAGCAACTGCTTCGGGCCATCGACGAAGCTGAGCCACCTATCACCGACGAGCTCTTCTCGGGAGTCATCTCGCAGATCCCGATGAATCTCTACATGCGTGGGGAGCACACCGCCGCGTTCAAAGCAGCACAGAGCGTCGAAGCAAAGTTCGGTTCCGATGCGAAACGATTGCTGACTATCGCTGGTTTTTATCTAAACGTCGAACGCGGAGCTGAAGTGGTCCGTGTGGCAGAGGCGGCGGTCAAACTCGCACCGGAAAACGCCGAGGCCCATCGAATCATGGCGCTCGGTCTGCACATCTCGTTGCGCCTTGAAGAAGCTGCCGCCGAATACAAACGCACGCTCGAACTGGATCCGAACTCGAAAGTCTCGCGAGGCAGCCTGGCGGATCTCTACCGCGCATCCGGTAAAGCCGAAGAGGCGCTCGCACTCTACAACGAACAACTCACGGCCGATCCGAAAGACCGCGCGGCGCGGGCCGGAAAAGTGATCTCGCTTTTCGAGTTGAACCGTCCGGACGACGCAAACCGCGAGCTCGAAGCGGCGCTCACCGAAGAGCCGCGCAATCTTCCTTTGCTCGCCGGCACGGCCTACTGGTTAGTGGCCCATGACAACGCGGACAAGGCCCTCGACCTGGCGCGCAAAGCCATAGCGATCGAATCGCGCTACACGTGGGCGCAGATCGCTTTGGTGCGTTCGCTGTTGGCGTCGAACCGCCCAATCGAGGCGGAGCGCGCGATGCGTTACGCGCGGCAGTACGGCAAGTTTCCAACGATGACTTACGAGCTCGCAACCGTACTGGCCTCGATGGGACTGTACGAAGAAGCGGTTACCGTGCTGCGCGAGTCGTTCTCGATCAAAGACGATCAGATTCAGACGTATCTCGCCGGTCACTTGCAGGCAAGTGACACCAACTTTACCGACCTGCTCGCACCGGAGCGCCGCGCCGGCATTTATCAAAAAACAGGCGCGGACACTACGGCAAACGCAAAATCGTTGAAAGCGCTACTCGCCTTCACTGCCGCGCTCACTCCCGCCGAAGGCGCGAAGATCGACGAGACTGCTGCGCTCGCGGCAGCTCGCGAGTTTGCCTCCGGCCGCGACAACATGCGCGCGTTTCGACAGACCTATGTCGCGAGTCGTTTGCTGCGAAACGGCATCGCGCTGCCGGCCGTGATTGAGTTCACCGATGAAGCACGAAAAGCCGCTGACGACGCACTGACGGCGCCCAACCTGATCATGGCGGTGCAGGCGGACGAGTTTCGCGAGTTACGCTCTCGCGCAATCGCCTCGGGCACAGTTCCCGAAGTTGGCGACGCGCCGCAGAGCGTGCTTAGAAACATTCTGAAGGGACGTATCGAAGATATCGCCGGCTGGGCGCTGTTCAGTCAGGAGAAACATGCTGATGCCGTCACTCATCTGAAACGTGCAGCCCAAACGCTGCCGGAGGGAACGCCTGCGTGGCGCACGGCGCTCTGGCACCTCGGCGCCGCGCTCGAACAGACGGATCAAAAACAACAAGCGCTCGATTACTACATCAAGAGCTACACCGCCGGCGAGCCCGAGGCGATTCGCCGCTCCGTGATCGAACAACTCTATCGCAAGATCAATGGTTCGCTTGACGGGCTGGACCAGCGAATTGCGGCGGGCGGTTTCAGCACCGGCTCTTCTACAGAAACGACCGCGGCGCCTGCGCCTGTGCCTGACGCAACAACCGCTGCGCCAACGCCTTCGTCTTCGACTGAAACGCCTTCTTCGTCCGCACCGGTACCAACAGAAACTCCGAAGACAGAGACGCCCAAAACAGATGCGCCCGCACCGGTTAAGGAGCTATCAGAAGAAGAAGCTATGAAGCGGGCCACAACGCGCGTTCGCTCGACCGTAAAGATCAGCGGCCGCGTGCTCGACTCCAGCAAAGTTGGAGTGGCCAACGTGGTCCTGATGTTGGTTACGCCCACGGGCGCGGTCATCACCTCGACGACTGACAACGACGGTAAATACTCATTCACGGTCGCCTCGCCGTCGCAAAGGATGTATCGCATCATCCCCTCAAAAGACGGCTACATCTTTACGCCAATCGACAAAATATTCGCCGGCCTGTTTGACGATCAACGCGACATAGACTTTATCGGCAACAGACAATAAAACACGGATGACACCACGTTCAGTGTCATCCGTGTCCCAATGTTGAGCGAACTACTTGTTGCTGGGATCGCTCGATCCGCCAACGGGCTTGCCGTCAGCGTCGTACACTTCAACCTTTCCGTATTTCGACAAAACCTCGCGCGCCTTCGATGCATCCGCGACGGCGACCACTTGCAGGTGGCCCATGTCGAGGTATTTCTTCGCCACGCGCTGCACGTCCTCGGCGGTGATCGCCGAAACCTTCTGCGGATACGTGTCCCAGTAATCGGCTGGAAGGTTGTAGAGCTTCTGCGTGATGATGTTCTGCAACAGCGACTGCGGCTGCTCGAGTGACAACGCAAAGCCGCCAATGATCGAGCGCTTCGCGTTCTCCAGCTCTTCCGCCGGCACAGGTTGATCGCGCAGGCGATTGATCTCGAACATGAACTCTTTCATCGCGCCCTCGGTGACGTCGGTGCGGACCTCGGCGCCCGACCACCACGTTCCGCGGAAGCGCGTACCGCCAAAAGTACTGTACGCGCCGTAGGTGTAGCCCTTGTCTTCGCGCAGGTTCAAGAAGAGCCGGGCCTGTGGGCCGCCGCCGAGAACGGCGTCCGCCAACAACACCGCGAAGTAATCAGGATTGGTCCGCTCGATACCGAGCGTGCCGAGCCGCAACACTGTCTGCACCGAGCCGGGACGATCGATCAAGAATATCTTCGCCGACGATTGCTCGGGCACTGATGGTATCGTCGTCGCGGGAACGTCGGCCTTCTGCCAGTCGCCAAACGCCTTTTCGATCTTCGGCATGACTTCTTTCATCGTCACGTCGCCGACGATCGCGAGAATGGCGTTGTTCGGACGGTAGTAGGTCGAGTGAAACTCGGCCAGGTCCTTAGTCGTCACTTTCTTAATCGATTCCGCCGGCGGCGAGGCCAACGAAGCCGGATGCCCGGCGCCATAGATCGCGCGATTGAATTGCTCCGCTACCAGAAACTGCGGGCTCGATCGCTGGAACTGAAGCTGCGGCAGCACGCGGGCTTTGTATTTATTGACTTCCGCTTCCGGGAAGGTCGGATTGCGAATCACGTCGGCGAACAGATCGAGTGTTTGATCGAAAGTCTCGACGAGGCCTGCGGTGTTGATCGTGCTGATCATCGACGAGAGACCTGAGTTCGCGTTGAGTGTAGCGCCCAGTGCATCGACCTGTTCGGAGATGTCCTTGCTGGATCGTTTCGTCGTGCCTTCACGCAGCAACGAGGCGGTGAAACCAGAGAGGCCACGGAAGTCAGGCTTGTCGGAAAGACCGCCGCTCAACACCACCATCTGCATGTTGAAGGTCGGCACTTTCGTGCTTCTGAGCAGGATCACACGCAGACCGTTCGGCAACGACGCTTCTTCGGCATGCGGAAGTTTTACTTTCAGAACGTTCTTGTTAACAGGCGCTTTGCCTTTGATGACCGCGCCCTTGGTGGTTGGCGCTTGTGGGCCAGTCTGGGACGCCTGGCCCAGGACCAGCGAGGAAACAAGCGCGACCAGCATCAGCGCGACGATGAAATTGCTTATCTTCTTTGTAGTTCTCATTGCTTCTTTGGCTCCTTCTTACTGTCCCGACGCGCCGGTTGCGCTCTTGGCTTTCGCCTTGGGCATGGTGACGACGACCGTGCGATTGGTGTCGGCAAGGTACTTGTTCGCTACGCGTTGCACGTCTTCTTTGGTGACGGCCGCGACTTTGTCGAGTCGTGTATTGATCAGGTTGGGATCGTTGTAATAGACCGTGTACTGACCAATCGAGATGGCGCGCGAGAGCGAGCTTTGCAGACCGTTGATGAAGTTGCGGCGCGTGGAGTTCTTTGCCTTCTGAAGTTCCCAGTCGGCGATTGGCTCTTTCTTCAGCCGCTCGATCTCTTCGTAGATCATCGCTTCGACGTCTTTGGTATTCGCCGTGGGACGAAGAGTGGCAAAGGTGTAGAAAGCGCCGACGCCTCGTTTCTCATCCACGAAACCGGCAACGTTCGTCGCGACCTCTTTATCTCTCACAAGCTTTTGATACAGACGCGAACTCTGGCCGTTCAGCAACGCCGCCGACAAAACCTGCATTGCGTAAAAGTCGGCGCTATTGCCTGGCGCGGCTTTGTACGCGATGTCCACGCGGGCCGCACGAGCCAATGCATCCTCGAGATCGGCGCGCCGCTGTTCCTTTTGCTGCGGCTCCGTCATGTCGACTGCCGGCGGATTGGGCTGACGAGGAATGCTCTCGAAGGCGGTACGTAGCTTCGCAAGCGCTTCGTTGGTGTTGAAGTCGCCGACGAGCGTGAGCACAGCGTTGTTCGGCGCGTAATACAGCTTGAAGAATGCAGCCACGTCTTCGACAGTCGCGGCATTGAGATCGTCCATCGAACCGATCACGGAGTGCTTGTAAGCGAAGTTGTCGTAGACCAGCTCCTGGAGCACTTCGCCGGTCTTGCCGTATGCCTGATTATCGACGCCGAGACGTCGCTCTTCCTGGACCGCGTTGCGCTGGTTGTCGAGGTTCTCCTTGGTGATCGCCAAACTCTTCATGCGATCCGCTTCGAGAAAGATCGCGAGATCGAGTTGGTTTGACGGGAGCACCTCGAAGTAGTTGGTCCGATCTTCATTGGTGGTGCCGTTCATATTGCCGCCGTTGTTGAAGACCAGCAGGAAGTGCTCACCCGATCCAACGTTCTCGGATCCCTTGAACATCATGTGTTCAAACAGGTGGGCAAAACCTGTGCGGCCCTTGCGTTCGTCGCGCGAGCCGACGTTGTAGGTCAAGGAAAGCGCGACGACGGGCGCGGAGTGATCTTCAACCGTGATCACGCGGAGGCCGTTTTTCAAGGTGGTTTCCTTGAAATCGACCCGCACGTTTTTGGCGGTTTGGGCTTGCCCGGGGAGAACGGCGAGCGCGCAGATTAGTAGCAGTAACAGAAACTTGGAGACACGTAACATAAAATCAAAGCTCCTTCTGGATGTTGAGTGATGTCGCTTGCGAGCAGGATCCGGGACTGCCGCATGGCGCCCGACGCAGTTTGAAGGCAATGTATGCGCTGCTCAAACGAGTGTCAAGCGGGCACGCGGTCCGCAGATTAAAACGGCTCGCAGCCAACCGCATGGGGGTTCCCGCCATCCAAAACAGTCGCAAACAGGGGTATAATCACTCGCTACGAAAGTCATGATACGAACTAAGCTTATCTATCCTCGCATTGCCGCACGCACTGTTGTCGCGGCTTTGGCCGTCTTAATATTCGCCCTCTCAGCCAGGTCTCAACAGCCCGCGCCACAGCCTGTCGCCAGCCGTTTTGACGTTACGCACTACAGGATCGAGGCGCAGATCATCCCGGATCAACACATGCTCCGCGCAGGCGCGGACGTCACGTTTGTACCGCTGGATGCGACCCGATCGGTCGTTTTTGAGCTCAACGGATCGCTGAAGGTCGAGAGCATCGAGAAGGACGGAAAGGCGTTGACGGGATTTGTTCAGGATGCGGTCGGCGTCGGCTCGCTCGGACCGAGCGTGCGCATAGATCTGGGCCAGGTGATGCCGGCAAATCAGCCGATAACGCTGCGAATCCGCTGGGGCGGGGCGCTGGTTTCTCCAGAAGGTGGGCCGCTGGCCACGCGCCGTTTGGCTTACGTCGGTAACGAGGGTTCGTACCTGATGTATGCCTCGCGTTGGTTTCCCTTTCATGACTACGCAGCCGACCGCGCCACTTCAGACATCACTTTTATCGTGCCGTCAGGCCTGCAAGTGGCCGGCACGAGCGACGACGCCATAGTCGCGCAACCGGCGCCGAAAGAGGGCGCCGTTCGTTATCGTTTCATCCACCGTAACCCGGTCCTGATCGGAAACTTTGCCGCCGGCCAGTACATCAATCGCAATCTGAAATACAGCAATTACGACCTCCAGTTGTACGCGATGCCCGGCAGTGAAAAACGGCTCGAAGCATACGCGGAACTGACTGGCCGCGTGCTCGAGTTCTACACCAAGAAATACGGCCAGCCGCTCTTTGGCAACCGTCTGGTGATCGTTCAGATCGACGATGAGAGTTTAGACGCGTACTCCGGTCCGGGAATGATCTTCCTGTCGAGCAAGATGTTCGACACGTCGCGTCCAGTGCCGGAAGAGAAGCTGGAACGAGAGATTGCTTACCAGTGGTGGGGTCAAACAGTCGGTCTCAAATCGTTTGACGATGCATGGCTTTCGCAAGGCCTCGCCGAGTGGAGTGCGTTTGCATTTCGTGAGAGTACGTTGACTGCCGGCGGTCTTGACGCAGCGCAACGCGAGCAACAGGAACGCGCGCTGACGTTTGAACAGACAGCGTCGATCGCGCGCGCGCCGAGTGCTCTCGACGATCAGTCAGCGGCGTATCAATCGATCGTCTTCTACAAAGGTTCGATGGTGTTTCGCATGTTGCGCGAGACAATTGGACGCGAAGCGTTCGATCGCTTGCTGAAAGCGTTTCTCCAGCAGTATCGCGGCAAGAATGCCTCGATTGACGATCTCGAGAAACTCGCGACGACCATGTCCGAAGGTGGTAACCTGCGCTATTTCTTCGCGCAGTGGGTGGAAGGAACGGGCGTACCCGAGTTCACCGTCGATTACCAGATTATCCGAACGCGCTCCGGTAAGTTTCGCACTCGCGGCACTGTGAAGCAGAACCTTGAATCGCTGCGCATGCCGGTTGAGGTGATGTTGCGCGCGGAAGGCGACAATCAGCAAAAAACGATTCGCATTGAAGGCCGCAGTGAAGATTTCGACTTCGAGTCGAACGGTCAGCCGATCGAAGTGATCGTCGATCCGAACAACAAGATCCTGCGGATGTCTGACGATTTGCGTGTTTCGATTATCGCGCGACGCGGAATTGAGCAGATGAAGGAAGGCATCTACGCCGAGGCGCAGCAACAGTTCGAAGCAGCGCTGAAGCTCGATCGCTCCAACTCGTGGGTTTATTACAACCTCGGGCTGCTGTATCTCGAACAGCGCAACTGGCCGCTGGCGCTCGATAACCTCGAAGCTGCGTTGATCGGTAATCTGAAGCCGTCGTGGATCGAAGCATGGGCCCACATCAAACGCGGCAATGCGTATGACGCGAGAGGTGAGCGGGAACGCGCACGGGCTGAATACAATAAGGCGCTGCAATCAGGAATCGACTACGACAACGCACAGGCAGTCGCGAAGAAATACCTGGCCACACCCTACGATCCAAAAGCTGCCCAAACCGCGGAAGCCGTCGCTCCCGGGAACCAGTAACCACAAAAGGCATTTTGTGGTTACCTAAACTGCAAGTATCGAGATCTTGCGTTCGTTCGCGACGCGGATCATCTCTTCGCGGTCGAACATGAGAGTCTTGCCGGCAGTGATGCAGAGACAGGTCGCGCCGGCTTCGACCATCGCCTCGATTGTCGGCACGCCAACCACCGGTACATCAAAACGCATATCCTGATTCGGCTTGGCGACCTTCACAACGGTGAGTCGCCGATCGACCAACCGCCCGGCGCGACGGATAGTCTCGTCAGTGCCCTCCATCGCTTCAATCGCGACACACGCTTTGCCGCGGACGACAATCGTCTGGCCCAAATCCAACCGCGCAATCTCGCGCGCAATCTCCAATCCATACTCGATATCTTCGCGCTCGTGTTTGTCCGGCTGGCGCCGCGTCAACGTTCCGACTTGCGGCAATTGATGCTGTAGAAAGTAAGTCGAATTGATCAGCTCGATACCTTCGCTTTGCAATTCAGCGGCGATCGCGCCAATCAGCGAGTCAGTATTACGGCGCGGTAATTTCAACAGCACCTTCAACATTCGCGCATCAGGCACCGCGCGGCTGAATATCTGCACGTGTTTCACCTGGCCGGCCATGATCGCTTTCTCGACGCCTTCGTTCTTGAAGAAACGAATCATCCGCCCGAGTTGACCGATTCCGACCCACTCGACTCGCTCGGCTAGCTGCTCAATCGACGGATCAGTCTCTTCGCGAATGGCGGCAACCACCAGGCGCGCGCCTGACTGCCGGGCCCCTTCCACAACCATGAAAGGAAACCTTCCATTGCCCGCAATCAATCCGAATTTCATTTGGTGACGCCGCGACTCGATGCTTCGATGAAACGCAGCAAGTCGGTTACTTCCGGAGAGCCGCTGATCTCTTCGCGAATGCGTTCTACGGCCTGAGTGGTGTTGAGCTTGGCAGACAAGAGCAGATGAAAAGCGTGATGAAGAGCATCGATCGTCGTGCGCGGATACCCGCGGCGTTTCATGCCGGTGATGTTGAGTCCGTAACACTTGGCGTGATTGCCGACGGTGAGAGCAAACGGCAGCGCGTCCTTCACGACGACCGAGTATCCGCCGATGTACGCTTCCTTCCCAACGCGGCAAAACTGGTGAACGCCGGAGTAGGCGCCGATGTTGGCGCGATCTTCAATGACCACATGGCCCGCGAGTGTCGCCGCGTTTGCCATGATGACGCCGTCGCCGATCAAACAGTCGTGCGCGACATGGGCCTGGGCCATGATCAGGCAATCGTCGCCAGTCTTCGTCAACATGCCGCCGCCCGCTGTTCCGCGGTGAATCGTCACAAACTCACGAATCTTGTTTCGCTGTCCGATGCGCGTCTCGGAAGGTTCGCCTTTGTACTTCAGGTCCTGTGAGGCGAGCCCGATCGAGACAAAGGGAAAGACATGCGTTTCCGCGCCGATGAGAGTGCGTCCATCGACGACGCAATGCGATTCGAGCCGCACGCCGTCGCCGAGTTCCACTTCGTCGCCGACGACGCAGTAAGGCCCGATGAAACAGTCGTAACCGATACGGGCGCTGGGACTGACAATGGCTGTGGGATGGATCGTCGTTGGATGAGTGGCGGCAGACATTGATAAACGTCTAATCTCGGCGGCCAGATGTCCCATTGGGCGCGCCATTTGCCGGGTCCGTGGCGTCCCGCGGCGCGACGACGCTCATGATGTCGGCATCAGCGGCTAACTGGCCGTCCACTTTGGCCTGGCCGCGCATTCGTTGCACGCGCGAACCGATGCGCAGTGCCGTTACTTCGAGCACGAGCGTGTCGCCGGGAACAACCGGACGGCGGAAACGCGCTTCCTTGATGCCCGTGAAAAGGACCAACTTCTGATCGCGATCCTCGATCTCCCGCAACGCCAGCACGGCGCCGACCTGGGCCAGGGCTTCGACCACTAACACGCCCGGCATCACGGGCGCGCCGGGAAAGTGGCCCTGAAAAAACGGTTCGTTGATGCTGACCTGTTTGATGCCGACGATTCGTTCCCTGGGCACCAGCTCAATGATCCGATCGACAAGTAGAAACGGATAACGATGCGGGAGGAGTTTTTGGATTGCCAGAGAATCGAGGACTGTTTCCATTAGTGTCCGTGATCCGTGATAGAAACACGGACATTACTTGGGCGGCGTAGCGGCTGCTGTCGCAGGGTTCTTTGTGTTGAAATCGGTAATGAACGCGCGCGTGATGTCGGTGCTATCCGCGATGTAGAGCAGCGGCACCTGAGCGCCGTCGAGAATCACGTTGATGCCGCGGGCCTTGGCAAACTCTTCGAGCGCCTTGCCGACCTGCACCTGCAACGGCGCAAAGAGTTCCTGGCGGCGTTTGTTGTAAGCAGCCTGGGCGTCCTCACCTCTACGCTGAATATCTTTCTTGAGCTGTTCGAGTTGATCGATCTTTGTTTGTAGCGCGGTGTTGTCGATTGGCGTTCCCGCCGGCGCATCGCGAAGCTTGTTGACCTCTGTTTCGAGCGTCTGGCCGCGCGTCTGCAACGCGTTGATCTCGTCTTTGACCTTCTGGAATTCGCTGTTCAGTAGCCTCAGCAGGCTGGTGAACTTGGCGATACCGGTCTTCTCATCCAGAAACATATCCGTGTAGATGATCGCCATCTTACTCATCGGCAGGGCAACTGTCGCTTGAGCTGGATTCGCCGGAGCTGATGCTGCTGGAGTCGGAGTAGGCTTTGCACCGCCGGCGGCCGGCGTTGCTGGTCGCTGTGCAACTGCGGCGGTCGCAAATGCGGAGATGATTAAAACACTGAGGGGGAAGAAAAATTTGTTCATGATGTTGTTAACCCGTGTTCCCGTCTGCATGGGCATGAACAGGAACACGGATAAATTTATTTCTGCGGCGTGGACGGCGGAGTTACGGCTGCCGTCGCCGGGTTCTTGGAGTTGAACTCGCTGATAAATGCACGAGTGATGTCGATGCTGTCCGCGGCGTAAACGACCGGGACCTGGCTGCCGTCGACGATCACAGTGATGCCGCGCGCTTTAGCGAAGGCTTCGAGTGCTGTGCCGATGTCTTTCTGCAATGGGAAGAAGATCTCCTGGCGGCGCTTGTTGTAAGCAGCTTCGGCGTCCTCACTCTTGCGTTTCAAATCGAGTTGCGCCTGCTCGAGTTGCTCCCTCTTCTGACGAAGCGCATTCGGATCGGCCACGTTCTGAGTATCGCTGATCTCTTTCGTGAGCGTACTGATTCTGGTTTGCAGGGCAGTCAGCTCGGTTTGCCGCGGCTGAAATTCGCGGTTGAGCGTGCTCAACAAACTGTTGAATCTGGCGATCCCTGTCTTCGGATCCAGGAACATGTCCGAATAGATCAATGCCATTTTGCTATCCGGTACCGGCACGTTCGCGGCTGCCTGAGGCTGGGTCGCTGGCGCTCCGCCGGGCGCCGCCGGTTTCTGTTGTGCTGACGCGAAAACTGCAACAGTCGTCAGCAGGCCGACCGCAGCAAAAAAGCGAACTATCTTCATGACTTTCTAATACTACTCCTTACGTTGAGGGTTGACTTGGACAAACCCTTTAGTTGTCTATTCAGTCACCGTGGGTTGGCTCAAGCAGTTAAAAGGTGCGCCCGACACTGAAGCGAACGACCCTCTTTTTTTCATTAAAGAAGAACGGAAACCCGTCAATGAATTGGTTAGGACGGGCATTGGGATTATACGCAAAGATTAAACGAAACGGTACATTGATGACGGGTACCTGCACACGGACTTCCATGCCCAGGCTTGAGCGGTAGTCGCCAATACTGTCAAACAGGCTCTGTGATAACCGGACGACGCTGTTGGTCTGCGCCTCGCCACGCAGGAAGACCGGCTGAAAACCACGCGGAAGCAACGTGATCGGGTTGACGTCACCTGTCTGCGCCGCTTCGAGCTCCGCCTGGCTCACGATGCGGTTGTCGCGGGCTACGAGACTGAGAAACGGCGACGCCGCGAGGTTGGTATTGGTACACAGCGCCAGCGAGCTTATGCTGATCGGCACGTTGGTGCCGAACCTCTGGCACGGAAGCACGCCGACGGTCGCCAGGAAGGGCTGGTCGGTCAGGAATTCACTCGAAAACGCCTGGTCGCCCTTGCTCCTGAGGTTGAACGCAGTGCCGATGTCCGCAAACGCCGCAAGGCTCACGGCGTCGCCGATGATGGGTATTCGATACTCGAAGTTTCCGAGCAACTGCGTATCACCGCCAATCGACGTAAAGGAGCGCGGCAGTGCAGCCACGTTCGCGCCAGACGCACCGGTAAACGTTCCCAACGCGGCCGCAGCCCCAGCCGGCAACTGAGGAATGACTTCCGGAGTGCCGGAAGGGTTCGACGCAAAGACGACGTTGCGGGTAGTGATAAACGAATCAACCGGCGCAATCGGACTGATCGAGCGCACGTTGTAGCCGCGAATCGTGAATTCGTCGCCGAGGAAGAACCGCTCGAAGATCGGGATGCCGTCGACGAACGCGAGCGAATTCGCGTTTCTCACCTTGTCGGTGATGGCAAAGCTTCCCACCGTTCCCGCGATGATACGAAAACCGAAGACTTCAGGACGCGGCGACTTCTTGCGGCGCATCGGGAAGAACTGCGTGTACGACATCGTCGGCTGATACGTGCGTACGTCGCCAAAAAGCCCGGCTACCGCAAGCGCTACCGATAACTCGCGGCCGCTCGTCGGGTCGATGCTGGCGTTGCGCGTGTCGTACGAGAAGGTCGTCGTGATGCGGCTCGTCAGGATGTTCGGCTGTTTGTAGATGATCGGGATGAATGTCGTCTGATTATTCGGATCGGCGTTGACCTCGGGATCCTTCACCGTCGAAAGCGACAACTGGTACGAGGCGCCCACGCGTGAAAACTGCGTGAAGCGGCGCTTGCGATAGAACTCCGAAAGCGGCGCACTAAGGAAGATCGACCCGCCATACGAATCTCTCGTGAACAGGTTCTGTTCGTCGATGTCCTGGAAGTTGAACTGCTGATTGATTATGTCCTGCTGGGCCGCAAGATTGTTCGAGAGGAACGTCCCCTCGCCAAAGAACTTCTGCGAGAAAGCGAAGAGCGAGAAGCCCGCGCTGATCGGCCGGTCTTTGATGTACGGCTCGGTGAATGAAAACTGGAACGACCGCTGACGGTTCCCGGCGGCGACGTTGAACGAAAGCACTTCACCGCGGCCGAGCAGGTTATTGGTCGAATACTCGAGACCGAAGAACGAACCGCCGATACCGGAGATGCCGCCGTTGAAAGAGATCTGCTGGCGGCCGCGTTCGCTTACTTTCAACGAAAGATCAACCGCGGCTTCTTCGTCGTTGGTGCGGCGGTCGACGTCTTTGTCTTTGTCGATCGGATTGAAATAACCGAGCTGATTGAGTTTGACGACGGAGTATTCCCAGTAGGCGTCATTGTAGATGTCGCCTTCGTTGATTAGCACTTCACGGCGCAGCACGTTGTCTCTCGTGAACGTATTGCCAACAAACTCGAGCCGCCGCAAGGTGAACTGTTTGCCTTCCTCAATCGTGACCGTGAAATCGACGATGCCTTCGTTCGGGTTCTGCGGATTGTCCTGGAATGTCGGGACCGGCTCAGCCGTATACTCGATGAATCCCTGCTGCCCGTAAAACTTCTTCAGGTTTTCGAAGAGGCCCTTCGTTACTTTTTCGCCGTCGGCGATGTCGCCTTTGTTCAAGCCGATCACGGCGCGAATCTGTGCTTCAGAGAAGATCGAGTTGCCTTCCACTTTGAACTCGCCGAGACGATAAACCTTGCCTTCGACGATGGGGACCGTAACGCGCAACCCCTCGTCAACGGACGAGATCAACGGCAACGGAAGAATCGGAAAACCAGTACGCCGCCGGCCAACGCTCTCGACTCTAGGCTCGCCGTGACGCGCCTGGAGATAACCCTTCGAGCGCATGTAGTTGTCGACGAGACGCAGGTCGTATTCGAGTTTCTCGCGATCGAGGATGTCGGTGCTCTTGAAGCGAGTGATCAGTCCGGCTTCCTTGACGAACTTCATCGCGCCGCGAAGCGCGCCATCGCTGAAAACCGTATTGCCCTCGAACTGGATCTCGACGACGCGGACGCGGTCGCCTTCGTCAATCTTGAAGTTGATCGCCAGCGACGTGGCGGAAACTTCTTCAGTCTCTTCCGTAACGACGGCGTTCGGGTGACCGCTCGCGGATAGCAGTTCCTTGATCACGCGCATCGCAGCGCGGACTTTCACCGGGTCATAAACGTTTTCTTTCGCAACTCCGACGCGCCGCTCGCGAAACGCTTTGAGGACGTCTGATTCCTGTACGCTCTTGAGCCCATCAAACGTCATGTCGCGAATGATCGGGAGTTCCTTCACTTCGAAAACGACAGTGACGCCGCCGCGCGCAGCGGTCTCGGTAAACACGCGAGTAGCGGTCTTGTCGAAGAAGTTCAAGCTCAACAGCGTCTCGTAATCACGCTGAACCTGTGCTTCGTTGTACGGATCGCCCGCCCGGGTTTGGATGTAGTAAAGGATGTCGTCTTTGCGCAGGCGACGATTACCGATAACTTCGACGTTCTCTACGAGTCGCTGTGGTTGGGGTTGCTGGGCAGTAACTGGTGCGGCGGCGGCAAAAATTGTGGTAATTCCAGCTAGTACGCCCAAAAAGAAGAGCGAAAGCGCGCGATATGAGTGCATAGGCACCAAATTCCCTCAGTAGTTCTTGCCGGGCCTCAGAAACTGCGGGGAGTCTATGAGTGAAATACTAGTTCAGAGACTGAACAATAAAGGTAAATATTCTCTTTGCTGAACTGGGGTCGTAGACCGCAGCTTTGATTCCGCGTCCAGAATGCCCGTTGCCAGCTTTTAAGCAGCAAAGTGGCGCATTATAAGGCAAAAACGGGGAAAGTCCAAAGGCATGAAAAACCATAGATCTGTTCCAGCCTCAGAGAACAATAGACCCTGAAAGTGCTTAAAGAGTTGGCGCAGAAAAGGAACACGGAAATCCGTGTTCCTTTTCTGGTGTTCTCGCGTGAGTAAAATGAAATCCTCAGTGAATCAGGAGGGCGTCGTCCGGAGTTTCGACTTCGACGGGCCGGAAATCGATCTGGTCACCATTAAGGAACACGTCGATAATGTTCGCGCCCTCGAGTTGACCCTGAATTAACGCCTCCGACAGTGGATCTTCCACGTATTTCTGGAGCGCACGCCGGATTGGACGGGCGCCGTACAGGCGGTCGGCACAGGTCTTCTCGACGATCCAGCGCTTCGCCTCTTCACTCAGACGGACTTCAAATCCATGCCGGCTCATGGTCCGGTTGATCTGGTCCACCTGCAACTGGACGACGTCGAGCAACTCGGTGTCGGAAAGCTGATCGAAGATGATGATTTCGTCGAGACGATTGATGAATTCGGGATTGAATGTTTGGCGGACGGACGACATCACCATTTCTTCCATCTTTTCGCGGCTGGCGTCGGTGTTCGCCTGGAAGCCGAGCGTTCCCTTCTTCTGAATGAAGCGAGCCCCGATGTTGGAGGTCATGATGATGATGGCGTTCTTGAAATCGACCGTATTGCCCAGCGCGTCAGTCAGGATACCGTCTTCAAACACCTGAAGCAGGATGTTGAAGATGTCGGGATGCGCTTTCTCGATCTCGTCAAACAGGAGCACCGAGTAAGGCGAACGCTTGATGCGTTCGGTAAGCTGGCCGCCTTCTTCGTGGCCGACGTAACCAGGAGGCGAACCGATCAACTTGGAAACCGAATGCTTCTCCATGAACTCCGACATGTCGAAGCGAATCAACGCGCGTTCGCTACTGAACAGGAACTGAGCCAGGGAGCGAGCGACTTCGGTCTTGCCGACGCCGGTTGGGCCTAAGAACAGGAACGAGCCGACAGGCCGCAGCGGGTTCTTGAGACCGGCGCGTGAGCGACGAATCGCGCGGGCCAGGGCTGAAATTGCCGGCCGCTGCGAAATGACGCGTTTGTGCAGTTCGATTTCGATGCGAAGCAGTTTCTTCGTCTCTTCTTCTTTCAGCGAATTGACCGGGATGCCGGTCCAGCGAGCGATGACGTCTTCCACGTCGTCGCGCGTCACTTCCGCCGAGACGAGCGCGTCTTCCTGAGTCGAACGAAGACTCGCACTGTCATAGGAACGCGACCAGTCGTTCAAATCGTTCCAGTCCGCGAGATTTCCCTGTTCCCGCCTGACGCGCAGCTTCACGCGCGCGCCCGCTTCGTCGATCACGTCGATAGCTTTGTCGGGAAGGAAACGATCCGGAATGTAGCGATGAGACTGATAAACCGCGGCTTCCAACGCGTCGTCGGTGTAACGGACCTGGTGAAAACTCTCGTAACGCTCGCGCACTCCGTCGAGAATGCTGACGGCTTCCGTTTCGGACGGCGGCGGAACTTTCACCGCCTGGAAGCGTCGTTCGAGCGAGCGATCTTTCTCGATCGACTTGCGAAACTCAGCCGGCGTGGTAGCGCCGATGCACTGAATCTCGCCGCGCGACAACGCCGGCTTCAAAATGTTAGCGGCGTCGAGCGAACCTTCCGCCGAACCGGCGCCCACCAGCGTGTGCAACTCGTCGATAAAAACGATGTACTGCGGGTTCTCGACCAGCTCGCGCATGATCTGTTTCAGGCGCTCTTCAAACTGGCCGCGATATTTTGTTCCCGCGACGATCAGCGACAGGTCTAACGAAAGGATGCGTTTGTTTTCGAGGAACGAAGGAACGTCGCCGCGAACGATACGTTGAGCCAAACCTTCGACGATGGCGGTCTTTCCGACTCCGGGCTCGCCGATCAGGACCGGATTGTTCTTCGTGCGCCTGCACAGGATCTGGATGACTCGTTCGATCTCGGCTTCACGGCCAATTAGCGGATCGAGTTTGTCGTTGCTGGCGTCGTCCGTCAGGTCGCGTGAAAACTCGACGAGGTGCGGAGTGTCTTTCTTCTGCGAAGTTCGCGCGTCCGCGCCTGACTGCCGCGCGATCTCATCGCGCACGGCGTTAAGCCGCAGTCCGCGTTCGTAAAGGATCTCGGCCGCCATCGAACGCTCTTCGCGAAGCAGTCCGAGCAGCAGATGTTCGGTGCCGATGTGACGATGCTGGAGCCGATCGCTCTCCTCGTGCGCGTAGGCTAGAACGTGTTTCGTTTCGGGCGCGAGCGGCAGTTCAACAGAGGTCGAAATCTTCTCCCGGAGGAGCGTTCGCCCTTCGATCTCCTTGCGAATCGACTCGATTGAAACCTGCGCACGCGGAAAGAATCGTCCGGTAAGCGTTTTATCTTCGCGCATCAGGCCCAGCAGCAGGTGTTCAGGCTCGATTGCCGGTGCACCAAACTGTGAAGCTTCGTAGCGCGCGAAGAAAATTACGCGTCGCGCCTTTTCTGTGTAGCGTTCGAACATCTCGGTTTAGGTAAAAAGGTCTATATGATTACCATGCCGGGCAAAACCGCTGCCCGGCAACTTGGCCGGCATTATAACCGATCTATCAATTCTCTGAATAGGCTTACAGAACAGATCAGTTGTTTATATCAGCAGACGGTTTCACCCGCCCCTTTTGCAAAACCAAGATACGATCGCAAAGACCCGCAAGATTTGGACTATGCGTCGCCATCACCGCAACCGCGCCATTGTTGCGAACGTAAGTAATGAGCGCTTTCCCCAGTTCTTCACCGATTTCCGCATCGACATTTCCGGTCGGTTCATCCGCCAGAAGTAGTTTCGGATGCGTGACGAGTGCTCGCGCCAGGGCCACGCGCTGCTGTTCGCCGCCCGAAAGATGCGATATCGGGTGGTCTTCACGGCCCACGAGATGAGCATCCTGCAACAGACTGGCGGCGCGTTCGTACGCATAATCGCGCTTTTCCCGGGCAATTAACAAGGGCAAGGCGACGTTTTCGAGCGCCGAAAGATCAGGGAGGAGATAGTGAAACTGAAATACGAATCCAAACTGTTGGCGCCTGAGAACGGCCAATCGACGCGCATTCAGATCGGTAATGTTGAGGCCGTCGAAAGTGATCGTGCCGTGATCCGGGGTTTCCAGTCCGCCGATCAGGTGAAGCAACGTGGACTTCCCCGAACCCGAAGCGCCGGTGATCGCAATGGCCTCACCATGCTTCGCCGTAAACGTGACGCCGTTCAGGACTTCGAGCCGGTCCCCATTCGGCGCTAAAAAACTTTTTCGCAGATCGACAACGTCGAGACCGAAATCATCCATCACGCAGCGCCTCGACCGGACGCAGCCGTGCAGCCGCGCGAGCTGGATAGATCGTCGCTAACACACTCAACACGAAAGCCACGAAAGCCGCCAACAACGTTTCGCTGAGTTTGACGTTCAGCGGGACGTTACTGATCGAATAAACATCGGCGGGCAAACTTACAACGCGGAAATAATTTCCCGTGGCGCACGCAGCAAGGCCCAACAGCATTCCCGCAATCGCTCCGACACCGCCGACGACTGCGCCTTCGATGACGAACAACATCATCACTCCGCTGCGCGTCGCGCCCAACGTGCCGAGCACTGCGATGTCGCGCCGTCGTTCGACAACGACGAGAATCAACATCGACGTGATGTTGAGTGCGGCGACTGCGATGATTAGACCAATGATGAACAGACCCATGCGGCGTTCGAGAGCAAGCGCGGAGAAGAGCGGTTGATTTGCCTGTTGCCAGTCGATCGTCGTGTAGCCCGGGCCAAACGCCGTGCGCACTCTTTCCGCGACGCTCTTCACGTCGTCGGCGTCTTTGACTTGAACACTCATCACCGACGCCGAGTGATCGCCGCCGGCAAATGTCGACGCCAGATTGAAATCGACGTAGATCCATGTTGAGTCGTATTCAAATAGCCCGGACTGGAAGATGCCTACCACGCGCAGCCGGCGCATCGTTTCGGTGGCGGCTTCGTTCGCGGGAATGATCTGAAAGACGTCGCCGACGGAGATTCCGATCCGGCTCGCGAGTTCGGCGCCGACAACTGCCGGCGGCGTGCGTCCTTCGTTTGTGCTCGGCTTTGTGGTCGCCTGGTCGAACAACGAATCAAACGAGCCTTCAGTCAACCATTGTCGCGCCTGCGCGGTTTGACCTGCCTGATGTTCTATTCCCCGGATGACGGCGTAAGTAGAACCTTTCGATCCGCGTGCGAGCCCGCCGTCGTACGTCGTTGCCGAAGCGCTGCTGACGCCGTCGATCTGTTGCAGGCGCGCGGCGAGGTTGGCGTAGTCAGTTATCGGAAGACCGTCTGCACGCATGACACTCAAATGCGCCGTGCCCTGCAAGATCTTTTCGCGCATCTCATCGCGGAAGCCGTTCGACAAAGCGAACGTGACGATCAATGCCGCGACACCCATTGTGATTCCGATCATCGCCGCGATCGCCGTGACTCTAGCCAGCCGCCGCTTATGTCGCGAGCGAAGATAACGAAACGCTAGAAAGACTTCGTACGGCATCTTAAATTCGTGTTATGCACGACCCGGTGGACACTTCTTCGTGTCTTCCGGGCGGTTCTCGGGCAGCAATCGTTTCAGGTTTGGATAGTCGCGAGCTTGCGGATCGCCCGTCGGGCGAATCTCGTAAATCGTGTCCTGCAGATGACGGAAACTGAAACGACCCTCAAGCTCGACGATCACCGGAATCTCGTCGCGCTGCCAACTGCACGGAATCCACCAACGCGGATCGGCGTCGATGAAGACGCGATTTCCCTGCGCTAGATAATTCTCGATAGTCGGGACCAGCCTGTCGCCCGGCCATCCTCCGCCGGTGCCGATCGTCTTCCAATTTCCCTCGCCAATCGCGGCCCAGTAGTGCACGGCGACCGTCTGCGAACCGGAAATCATTATGGCATCGCGCGGCACAAGCTCGAGCCGGTGCCTGTACTCCTTGCTCATCGCGCGCCGCTGAATGAATTCAAAGCTGATCGGCCGCACGTAGATAAAAAAGAGTACTGCCAGCGAAACCACCACCACCGTACATGCGGCGAGCGCGCGTTGCATGCTGCCGAACTTTCTCTCGCCGAGCCGCAACAGCCACGACGCACTGAGCGGAACGATCCCCGGCAAGCCCGTCAGGAAGTAACGCCAGTTAATCGTCGTGCTGTAGTTGAAAAAGAGAAGCAGGTTCGCACAGAATGCCACCAGCCACAGCAGCAGCATCGGCGACAATCGGCGTCTTCGCCATTCGCGAATCGGCGCGAAGGGAATCGTCAAAAACACCAGCGGCGCGCTGATGAAGAAATAGAGCACGTACGGCCGCAGGTTCCCCAATGCAACCGGATGGCGCGCTGATTCTTCGCGCATCGATTCACGCCATCCATCCCACAGCAAACGATAGTGAGGATCAGTGGCGAACCAGTAACCGAACCAGCCAACCGCCAGTAACCCAAACACAACGCACGACAGCGCGATGTAAACAATGGTCTGCCTGTCAAACTTCCATCCAAGAACGAACGGCGCCAGCACCAGCCACGGCACATAGAACCCGACCGTCTCTCGCAAGTTGACGCCCAATCCCATCAACGCCGCGCCCAGCAGTACCAGCCAGAGTCTCCTTTGTCTGATGCCGCGCAGATGAACGATCAAGGCCACGGACAGGACCAGAACGGAAGGAACGTCAGTCATCACCTGTCCGCCGTAGACCACGAAAACTGGTGAAAACACGACCAGCAGCGCCGCCGTTGTCGCTATGTAAAGCGAGCCGCTGACGTCGCGCGCAAGCACCCAGACTGCGATGACGGCAAGCGGCGCCTGCGCGACCACGGCGTACTTGAAAAGCAGATAAGCGTTCTCAGGCTGTAACTGGAAAAGCGTGCGCGCAACAACGAACAGCACGTGGTTGCTGAAGATGAAGAGATTGCGGCCCAGCGCCATCGACGACGGGTAACCCGTCAACGACAGCATCGTGTAATCCAGCCCGTCCCAGTCGCCGATGAATGGATCGACGAAATAGATAACGAGTGCGAGCGCGATCAGCGCGGGTGGCAACCACCACCGCCAGTTGCTCCAAAAGGATGGAGGGCGAGAAACGTCAGGCGTGTTTGTCGTCAGGGGCTGGCTCAACGAGTTGAGTCTCGATCGGGGCTTCCGGCCGCTTCACCATCTTTACGCGATTACCCTGCGCATTGTACTCAACTTCGTCCATGATGTTGTAGATAAGGAGGACGCCGCGACCCGATGTGCGAAACAAATTTGCGGGGTCGCAGGGATCCGGGATTTCGCGGATGTCGAAGCCTTCGCCTTCGTCTTCGACCGTGAAGCTGGCTTCTTTCGGCGATAGTTCCGCGGTGATCCGGAGCAGCTTGCTGGGATCGTTCTTGTTCCCGTGTTTGACGGCGTTCACAAATGCCTCGTCGAGCGCGACAAACAGGTTCGACCGATCGGGCTTAATTAACCCAAGCTTAGAGACGCGCTCCTGCAAATACTCGAGCACTCCGTTCATCAGCCCGAGATCACTCGGCAGTTCAAACTCGATCTTCTCGTGAACCTGAGGTGAAAGTTCCGGATCGTCGACGTAACGGAGTTTGTAGGAGAGGGTCTTTTCGACGATCTCGCGTAGTTCGTCGTGGTTGTAAGGCAAGCGAAGATAGTTTGCGGCGCCCATTTTGAAGGCTTTTACTGATCCATTGATTTCGGCGTCTGACAGGTCGCTGATGATGAGGTCGAAACTTTCGAGGTCGTCCCGGCGCAGCGCTTTGTCGCGCTCAGCCGCGGCCACTACTTCGTGGCCGAGTTTTCCGAGAGCCTGTTCGAGCAGAACACGCAGCTCATCGTTATTATCCACGATGAGAATTCGGCGTTTTTCCATTAAGCTCCTATCCGAACCGAATTGTGCGAGGAGAGATTACCGCGTGAAATAGGACTAGCGATTGTCTGTACGAAAACCTATCGCCACACGTTCGAAATATATCAGATCCTGTTACACTACGCCTCCGTTCGTCCGCATGGCAAAGCCGGGAAAGCTGCAAACCCTTTTAGAATACTCGGCGGCAAAGTCCGTCCTCACCAGCCTCGGGTTTATGCCCGCGCCGGCTGCCTACGGAGTCGGCCGCGCCTTCGGCAAACTGGCTTACCTGTTGGCGGGCGACCTCCGCCGAACGGGCGCGATCAATCTGCGTCTGGCATTTCCCGAGAAAAGCGACGGCGAAAGAGCTGAGCTGCTGCGCCAGTGCTTCGACAGTCTGGGACGAGTGTTGGGACTGTTCAGCCAGTTCTCATCACGCTCGCAGGAGGAGTTGCGGCAACTGATCGAGGTCCAGGGTCTGGAAAACCTGGAGGCCGCGAAGCGCGTCCACGGCAATCGACTGATTCTGGTTACGGGCCATCTTGGAGCGTGGGAGTTGACGAGCTTCGGCCTTTCTCTCGTCGGACATCCGTTCAGTTTTTTGGTGAGAAGACTCGACAATCCGCAGATCGAACAATTGGTCGATCGCGTGCGGACCAGGTTTGGCAATCAAACGCTCGACAAACTCTCCGCGGCTCGCGCGATGCTCAAGATACTGCGTTCAGGCGAGACGGCTCTCGGCCTCCTGCCGGACTTGAACACGCTCGACGACGAGGCGATCTTCGTCGACTTCTTTGGCGTACCGGCGGCGACGACTTTCATCGTCGCCAAACTCTCCGTTCGTACCGGAGCGCCGCTCGTTCCTGTCTTCGCGCCGTGGAGCGAAGAGAAGAAGAAGTTTTTACTGATTGTGCTGCCGCCGATTTCGATAGAACCTTCCGGCGATGAAGAAGCTGACGTGCGTCTCCTGACGACGAAGATGTCGCTACTGATGGAGGAACAGATCCGGAAGTATCCCGGCCAGTGGCTCTGGATTCATAAACGCTGGAAAACGCGTCCGCCGGGCGAGTCCCCGATTTACTAACATCCGTGTCATCTGTGCTTAAATACAACCGCGCTTACGAATTTGCTGATCTTTCAGGCTATTCGTTTAAAGATCGTCTCCTGATTCGCGCGGCTGACATCGTCTTTTACCTGCTAATCAACCTGCACGGTAAGACCGCTCGGTTCGAGGTTACCGGCTGGGAGAACCATGAAAAGGCGGAGTCGAATGGCGGGCTGCCGATCTACGTCTTCTGGCACGACCGGATCTTTCTGACGACGTACTGGTGGCGGAAACGGCGCATCGTCGTCATGACCTCGCGCAGTTTCGACGGAGAGTACATTGCCCGTTTCATTCAGCGCTTTGGGTATGGCGCAGTGCGCGGGTCGAGCACGCGCGGAGGCGTCGGCGCGATTGTCGAGATGGCGCGGCTGATGCGGGCAGGGTGCACGACGGCGTTCACGATTGATGGGCCAAAAGGGCCGCGTTACGTTGCGAAGATGGGTGCGGTGTTGCTGGCGAAAAAGTCCGGGCATCCGATCATGCCGGTGACGATGGCGCTGGATCGTTACTGGACGATGCCGAGCTGGGACAAGTTTCAGATCCCTAAACCGTTTACGCGAGCGCACGTCTACGTTGCGCCGCCCATCTACGTGCCGGCTGATGCTGACGACAACCTCCTCGAAGCTAAACGCAACGAACTACAGCAAGCCCTCGACGACTTGAACCGCCTCCCCGTGTAAAATTCGTGGTTAAAGGAAAGCTTTTAAAATGAGATTAATTGCCGCTTCTGTTCTGTGTCTGTTTTTGGCCGTCGCCGCCCAGGCGCAAGCCCAACTCAAGCCACCGACCAAATCGGCGCTGGACCGGTTTCTTCGTTACGTCAAAATCGATACGCAGTCAGCAGAAGATCAAACAACCGTGCCCAGCAC
>JBKPNH010000004.1:0-117124 GCA_046732535.1 Acidobacteriota bacterium | reverse complement strand
GTAAGGGCTCCACCTGCTCCGTACCTTTCGTGCTGAAGTTCCAGCTTCAGTACCACAAAAGGTGACATTTCAACTTTGGAGAAAGGTGACATTACTACTTTGCGCTAACATAAATCGATCGGCGATGTAAAGTTGATCTGTGACCCAATGTCGATATCCCGCGTTGACAGACCGGCTTAGGCCGCTATAATGGCCGTTTTGTGCGCATAGCGCTGGAGCGGCTATCAGCGGCAATGGCGCGCGGGCGCGGGGTGGTCATGCGGATTGAGATCGAGAACCTGGAGGGCGGTAAGGGCAGTTTTGCCCACGTTTACCAGCCTGACGATCTGAATCCAGTCGACGAGCGCGTACGTTTGACCAGTGCGGCAAACGTCAACGGCAACGTCAGACGCGCCGGAAACGAGGTCTTCGTCAACGGCCATGTCGAAGTGCGAGCGCAGGTTGAGTGTGATCGCTGCCTGAAACCGATCGAACTGCCAGTCAGCGCCGATTTCGCGCTCGAATACATTACCGGAGCGGATTATGAGTCCAGCTCCGTGGCGGCGCTCAACGAGGAGCAAATGTCGGTCTCAGTGTTCGACGGTAAGTCGATCGACGTCGACGAGATCGTAAAAGAACAGATCCTGCTTGCCGTTCCCGCGCGGACGCTTTGCCGTGAAGACTGCAAGGGAATCTGTCCGGAGTGCGGCATCGACTTGAATACGGGCCAATGTAATTGTTCAGAAGATGAGGTCGATCCCCGTTGGGCTGCGCTGAAGAGTTTTAAGAAAAAAGATACGGAGTAATTATGCCAAATCCAAAGCGACGACACTCCAAAGCTCGTCGAGACAAACGCCGCGCGCACGACGCGCTACGTACGCCCCAAACCACGCTTTGCCCGAACTGCCGGGAGCCCCGCATGCCCCACCGCGTGTGCCCAAAATGCGGCCATTACAAAGGCCGTGAAATCGTGCACGTGGAACAATCCTAAACTAAATCAGTGCGAAGTCAGTCGAAGAATGAAGCCCCGTTGACGGGTAAGGTCGTTCTCGACGCGATGGGCAGCGACCATGCGCCGTTCACGGAGATCGACGGCGCGCTCGCGGCCACACGCGACTTCGGCGTGGGTGTGATCCTTGTGGGCCAAACTCACAAGATCGAGCCCGAACTGCGGCGCTGCGGTTGGCGCGGCGATGGCGACCACGGAATCGAACTGGTCGAAGCAGCGGAAGTGATCGCGATGGATGAGGCCGTCGCAAACGCAGTCAGACGCAAGAAAAAGAGCTCTTTGAGAATCGGAACGAAGTTGGTGATCGAAGGCCGGGCCGACGGTTTCGTCTCCGCGGGAAACACCGGCGCCGCTATGGCCACGGCAAAGATGGTGATCGGAATGCTGCCGGGCGTGGATCGTCCCGCGCTCGCCGCGATGATTCCCACGAAAGCAGCGAAACCGACTCTATTGCTCGACGTCGGCGCAAATTCGGAGTGCAAACCGCATCACCTGGCCCAGTTCGCGGTCATGGGTGACGCGTATTCACGATCCGTCCTCGGCACCGTCCGGCCATCGGTCGGCTTGATGAGCATCGGCGAGGAAGAGGCGAAGGGAAACGATCTGACGAAAGAGGCGTTTCCGCTGTTGCGGCAGTTGAGCAGCATCAACTTCGTCGGTAACGTCGAGGGACGCGACGTTTTCTCCGGAATGGTCGACGTGATCGTCACCGACGGATTCACCGGCAACGTTATGCTGAAGCTCTCCGAAGGACTGACTGAGGCCATGTTGTCGATGCTCAAACGCGAATTGACGCAGACAGCCGTGACGAAGGCCGGCGCTGTGCTCGCGAAGCCGGCATTTCGCAGTATCAAGAAGCGGCTGGACTACACGGAGTACGGAGGCGCGCCGCTGCTGGGCGTGAATCGCATCGTGCTCATCGGACATGGACGATCGAACGCCAAGGCGATTCGCAACGCTATCAGGAGTGTTAAGGAGTTCTCCGAAAATCGAACGAGCGAGCGCATCGAGAAGGGCATTATGGAAACACGGATTTCGCAGGTCGCGTAAGCAAGTGCCTTTGTGGAACATGGATTTTAACGATACTATTACGACCTTTATATTCTGAGGCAATTAATGGCAAATCAACGCGCTGGAATTCTGGGTACTGGACACGCGTACCCTGAAGGCATTCTGACCAATGCCGATCTCGCCGAGATGGTCGAAACCTCGGACGATTGGATCACGACGCGCACCGGCATCAAGCAACGCCGGAAAGCCGCGCCGCACGAATACACTTCGTTGTTTGCCGTCCGCGCGGTGCGGCAAGCGATCGAAAGAGCACGCCTCGATCCGACTGACATCGATCTCCTGCTTTGTGCCACAGTTACTCCCGATCAAATACTTCCCTCGACAGGTTGCATCATCCAGGCTGAGCTCGGCGCACATAACGCCGCGGCCATGGACGTCGTAGCTGCCTGTTCGGGATTTTTGTACGGAGTGTCGCTGGCCGACTCGATGATCCGAACGGGCCAGGTGCGACACGCCGTGGTCGTGGGCGCTGAGATACTTACTCAATACGTCGACTACACCGATCGCCAAACGTGCGTGTTGTTCGGCGACGGCGCAGGCGCTGCCGTACTTGGGCCAGTTGAAGACCGCGGAATTCTGGCGTCGAAGATTAAGTCAGACGGACGTTACGAAGAGCAGCTCTATTCACCGGGCGGCGGTACGCGCAAACGGCCCACCGCTGAAACGCTCGCCTCGGGAGACCATTTCTTCAAGATGAAGGGCAACGAGCTTTTCAAAGTCGCCGTGCGCTCGATGGCCGAAATCTCGCGCGAGGTTTTGGAGCAGGCAGGCATGCAGGCACAGGACATCGATTTGTTCATACCGCACCAGGCGAACCAGCGGATCACCGAAGCGGTGGCGGATCGATTGAACGTCGATCCATCGAAGGTCTATTCGAACATCGCCGTACACGGCAACACGTCGTCAGCTTCGATTCCGATCGCGCTCGACGAGTGTGTCGAGGCCGGGCGAGTTAAAGAAGGCGACCTGGTTTTGATGGCGTCGTTTGGCGGCGGCGTGACCTGGGGCGCTGTGTTGATGAGATGGTGAGCGGATCCGTGAAAACCGCGTTTCTGTTTCCCGGGCAGGGATCGCAAAGCCCAGGGATGGGGAAAGATCTCGCGGATAAGTTTCCCGTGGCGCGGCAGGTCTTCGAAGAGGCCGACGACGCGCTGGGCTTTTCGCTTTCGCGTCTCTGTTTTGAAGGCCCGGCGGAGGATTTACAGTTAACCGAGAACACACAGCCCGCGATTCTCGCGGTTTCGATCGCCGCGTTTCGCGCGCTGGAGAGCGCCGGAACGGCAGCCCCGGCATTTGTCGCCGGGCATAGTTTAGGTGAATACTCTGCGCTTGTTGCGGCCGGAGTTTTAAGTTTGCCGGACGCCCTGCGGACCGTGCGCGCCAGGGGACGTTACATGCAGGAAGCAGTGCCCGTCGGCACGGGTGCGATGGCTGCGGTCATGGGCGGAGAGTTGAGCGACATCGAACGCGTTTGCCAGGAAGCAGGCGCCCACGCGGGCGAGGGCGCGGCGGGCGAAGAATTATGTTCGATCGCCAATATCAACTCGCCGAACCAGGTAGTGATCGCCGGCAATACGGCCGCCGTGGATCGCGTGGTCGAGTTGTTGAAAGGCGTTGCGAAACGAGTGATCAAGTTGAACGTGAGCGCCCCGTTCCATTGCGCGCTCATGAAGCCGGCGCAGGACAGGCTGGCGCCTGATCTCGAACGGCTGCGATTCAACGAAGCGAAAGTGCCGGTAGTTACAAACGTCGACGCGCGCGTCACGACTGCGCCCGACGAGTTGCGCGATGCGCTTGTCCGGCAGGTATCGGCGCCGGTCCGTTGGCTCGAGTCCATGCAGGTGCTGATGCTGAATCGCGTCGAACCAGTGGTCGAGGTTGGACCGGGAAAAGTTTTGTCAGGCTTGATGCGGCAGACGAATCGCGAGCTGAAGAGCCTGAATGTGGAAGACGCAGCAAGCCTGGAAGCGGCTAGCGCAGCGCTTGCTGCTCGAGATGTATTAGTCTAAATAAACTCACAGAGGAGCTAACAAGATGCCCGATCAAGAGATCGAGAACAAGGTTAAACAGATTATCGTCGATGAGCTTGGAGTCGATGAGAACGAGGTCACGCCGAACGCGCGGTTTATCGACGATCTCGGCGCCGATTCGCTGGACACGGTTGAACTGGTGATGCGTTTTGAAGAAGAGTTTGGGATCGAGATCCCCGACGAAGACGCGGAGAAGATTCAAAGCGTCCGTGACGCGTACAATTACATTGACCAGCACAAGAAGTAGTCGATGAGTGAATAGGTGGTGAGTTATCACTATTCACTGATCGCTGCTTCTGTTTTCAAGGGAGTTCTAATTTGACACGTCGTGTCGTGATTACAGGCCTCGGCCTCGTCACTCCTGTTGGCAACACTGTCGAAGAAACGTGGACTGCGCTGATGAACGGCCGCAGCGGCGCTGACTACATCAAGAAGTTCGACGCTGAGAAGTTTTCAGTAAGGTTTGCCTGCGAAGTTAAAAACTTCGACCCACTAACATTCATCGCAAAGAAAGAGGCGCGCAAGATGGGCGCCTTTATTCATTATGCGATTGCGGCTTCCATCGAAGCAGTGGCCGATAGCGGCCTCCAGCTCACCGAAGCCGGAAAACTTCCCGACAACATCGCCGAAAACGTCGGCACCTACATCAGCAGCGGCATCGGAGATTTCTGGGCCATCGAGCGCGAGCACTCGAAGCTGCTCGACGACGGTCCCGATCGTGTTTCGCCGTTCTTTATCGTCTCGGCGATTGTCAACCTGGCGGCCGGTCAGGTTTCCATTCGTTTCGGCGCCAAAGGACCAAACTCGGCAACGGCAACAGCCTGCGCCGCGGGCGCTCACGCGATTGGCGACAGTTTCAAGATCATTCAACGCGGCGATGCCGACATCATGATTTGCGGCGGCGCGGAGTCGGCAATCACGCCGATGAGCGTGGCCGGCTTCTCGGCGATGCGCGCATTGTCGACAAACAACGACGATCCACTGCACGCGTCGCGTCCGTTCGAACGCGATCGCGACGGCTTCGTGATCGGCGAAGGTGCGGGGATCATGATCCTCGAAGAGTTGGAATCGGCGAAACGCCGCGGCGCGAAGATCTACGGCGAGATCGTGGGTTACGGCGCCGCTGCCGATGCTTTCCATCTGACGATGCCTGACGAAACAGGCTCGGGTGCCCGCCGCGTGATGCAGCGAACGCTGAAGGACGCAGGCGTCACACCCGAACAGGTCGGCTACATCAACGCACACGGCACGTCGACGCCGTACAACGACAAGTTCGAGACCAAGGCGATCAAGGACACATTCGGCGCGCACGCTTACAAGCTGGCGGTTAGTTCGACCAAGTCGATGACGGGTCACTTGCTCGGCGCGGCCGGCGGTATCGAAGGGATTTTCTGCGTGCTGACGCTGCATAACAACGTCATCCCGCCGACGATCAACTACGTCAATCCGGATCCCGATTGCGATCTCGACTACGTTCCGAACGAACCGCGTGAGGCGCGAGTCGATTACGTGCTCTCGAATAGTTTTGGGTTTGGCGGAACGAACGCGGCGTTGTTGTTTAAGAGGTACAAGGAATAGTGAAGATAATCGTGATGATGAAGCAGGTTGCGAACAAAGACGCGATCCTGCGAATTAATAAAGATGCGACGTGGATCGAAGAAGCGGACCTGTCGTTTGAAGTAAGCGAGTCAGACGGCTACGCGCTGGAAGAGGCGTTGCGCGTTCGCGAGAAGTTGGGCGGGGAAGTGGTGGTTTGTTCGATGGGGCCGCAGCGAGTCAAGAGCGTGATCAAAGACGCGCTGGCGCGCGGCGCCGATCGGGCGATTCACGTCGTCGGCGACAATCTCGCGCATCTCTCTCCGTTTGCCGCGGCCACAGTGCTCGCCGGCGCGATCGGAGATGAAAAGCCGGATCTCGTCATGACCGGACTCCAGTCAGATGATCATGGTTATGGACAGACCGGCGTGATCATGGCTGAGCTTCTCGGTCTGCCGCACGCGACGATCGTGATTGAAGTGGACGCCAACGCCGACAAGTTTCGCGTGAAGCGAGAGCTGGAAAGTGGCTGGTACCAGTGGTACACGATGCCGCTGCCGGCATTGTTAACGATCCAGTCCGGCATCAGCCAGATTCGTTACGCGACGCTGAAGGGCATCATGGCGGCGAAGAAAAAAGAGATCAAAGAAGTGAACGCGCCCGCCGAGATCGTCGAGCGGCCTTCGCACCAGAAGATCGAGAAGGTCTATCTGCCGCAAAAGACGAAACAGACGCAGATGCTCGGCAACGGCGATGCGAAAGCGGGCGCCGCCGAGTTGGCGCAGAAGCTGCACACGGAAGCGAGAGTTTATTAAGCCCATGGGTAACGGAATACTCGTTTTTATTGAGAACAAAGCCGGCGTCGTCAATCGCAGCTCAATCGAAGCCATCGCGGCGGCGCAATCGTTCGGATCGCAGTTGCAACAGCCAGTGACGGCCGTCGTGCTTGGCGGTGACGTTTCGGGTCTCGCGCAGGAGATCGCGGGCTATGACGTCGCGAAAGTGATATGCGTCAACAGCGAGAAGCTGGGCGAGTATACGCCCGACGCTTACGCTGACGCGCTCGAACAGATCGTCAAACAAACTGAGCCGAACTTCGTTTTCCTGACGCATACTTACCAGGTGCGCGACTTCGCGCCTAAGCTCGCCGCGCGTTTTCAGAAGTCGTTGATCAGCGATTGCATCAGAGCGAAAGCTGAAAACGGGAAGATCGGTTTCACCCGGCGAATCTTTCTCGGCAAGCTCGACGCTGACGTTTCATCAGATGGCGAAGCGCCGGTGTTCGCGACTTTCCAAACTGGCGCTTATCGTCCGGATCAGGCGACGAAGGGCGGTTCTGCGGCAGTCGAAAACGTATCAGTTGAAATTGGCGACGTTCGCATGGTTCCTGAGCCGCCGTTCCAGGAGGCTAAGCAGGCTGTCGATCTGACGAAGGCTGACGTGATCGTCGCCGTCGGACGCGGCATCAAGAGCAAAGACAATCTAGCGTTGGCGGAGAAGCTGGCGGAAGTGTTGGGCGGCGATCTCGCGGCGTCGCGGCCGATCTGTGACGCCGAATGGCTTCCGATCGATCGCCAGATCGGATCGTCAGGCCAGACTGTTGCGCCGAAGCTCTACGTCGCGCTGGGAATCTCCGGAGCGATCCAGCATCTCGTCGGCATGAAGAACTCGGGAACGATCGTGGCCATCAATAAAGATCCCGAAGCGCCGATCTTCGACATCGCCGATTACGGCATCGCCGGCGATCTCTTCGAAGCCGTGCCGGTGCTGACCGAAGAGATCAAAAAGATCAGGGGCCTGGCGTAACAACGGATTTTTTCAATTCTTCAATCAACTCTTCCGGCTCCCATTGATTACCCGTGTAGACCTTCGCGAGCTTTCCATCAGGCGCGATGATGGCCGTTCTCAAGCTGTGAATGATCTGGTCGTTTTCGGGGAAGTAGCGTAGACCAAAATACTGCGCGATGTCTTTCACCTGTCCCTCGGTTCCCGCCGCAAACTCCCAGTGCGCGAAAGTCTCCTTCTCATAACGCTCCGTATGCGCGGCGCCGTAACTGCGTAGCACCTCAGGCTTGTCGTACGCTGGATCGATGCTGATGCTGAGAAGGTGCGTCTTCGCGTACAACTGCGGGTCTTCGCTCAGTTTTCGATCGATCTCCGCGAAGTTGTCGCTCATCAACGTGCAAAACTCCGGCAAAGGACACCGCGTGTAGATGAACGTCAACAGCAGCGCCTTGCCGCGATAGTTTCGAATCCGTATCTCCTTCGCATCCTGATTGACGAGGACGTAATCGGGAACTTCGTCACCTTCCTTCGCCTGCATTGCCGGAGCGGCGGGCGCAACGCCGGTCGCGCCCTGTTTGACGACGACGAAAAGGTTTTCCAGCCACGACTGCGAGCCATCCACGACGAGCGTGGCCGTGACCTCCGCGTTCGGCACGAGCATTTGCAGCTCGGAGTCGTTGCGCACAGTGAACGGCATCGTCATGCCGGGCATGTAGCCCTTGATGTCTTCGTGCGTGATCGTCACCAGGTGTTTCTCCGGTTCGACGATCACGACCTTGCCTTTGAGCTCGTAGCGCCTCTCGTTGCCGGACGCGCGCCGGCACGACGCAGCGCCACCGAGGCCGGCGATCACAATCAGCAACAGAAGGAGAGTTTTTTTCATTTGCTTAACGGCTGGAGTTGAGCATCGTAGAGGCGTTGATAGACCCAGTAGTTCGCCACCACTTTGTAGACGTAATCTTTGGTTTGCGAGAAGCCGATCTCCGGAACGTAATGATCGGGATCGGTCGCGCGTGCGCGCGCGATCCAGCGCGCGAGGTTGTCTTCACCCGCGTTGTACGACCCGGCGACGGCCTGCGGTTGGTCGGGAAAGAGTTTGAACAGATTTGCCAGGTATTGCGAGCCGAAGAGAATCGCAGTGTCTGCGTTGTAGAGATCGTCCTGAACGAAGGAACTGAGATTCATCTGTGCGGCAATCTGGTTTGCCGTCGAGGAAATGAACTGCATCATTCCCCGAGCCGCTGCAACCGATTTCGCGTCAGGTTGAAAACGCGACTCCTGGCGAGCAATCGATAAGACGAAACGCGGATCGATCTGCCTTGGAGTGGCGTGTTTCAACAACGATTCGCGAAATGGCGCGGGATAGAGAAGCTCCACGAGATCGCGTGGCGCGAGTTCGAGCACGTAGTCCGGCGGCATAGTCTTCCAGATCGCCTCGGCAAACCGGATGGCCCGGTTCGGCAACCTCGCCCGCAATGAGAGAAGGGCAATCGTATAGGCTTCGTCCGAGTTTGGCGCGATCGTGCGCGTGGCGAGAAGCTCGGGCAGTGCTTCGTCGTAGAGTTCGAGAGCCAGGAGCGCGTCGCCCGGTGTTTCCGGGTCTTTCGCACCCAGTGCTATCGGGTTGAACTTGGGCAAGCGATACGAAGGCAGCGCCTCGTACGTCGCTTGCAACTGTTTCAATATTTCAGTTCTCGTTTTCGGATCGTTTGTCAGCCGCAGGGCTGACTGTAAGGCTACTCGTGCCGCTTCGTTTTGCTCAGACTTTGTTTGACTGAGCAATGAATTCAACTGCATACGCACAAATTGGTTATCGCTGAGGCTGGCCAGACGCTGCGTGGCGCGCATGCCGTAGTACTCGTTGCGTCCATCCGGAATCGAGAGATATGCCGTGACCGCTTCTTCCGTGCGGCCCATCTGTTCGAGCGCATATGCGCGCAGGAAATTGACCTCACTCGGAGTGGTTCCCCCGGGCACGCGCGTACCGCCGAGGTCTGAAAACTTCGACAACTCCTCCGCGTCACGCACGGCTGCGAGCCAGCTTTTCTGCGCCACATGTATTCGCAGTTGCGCAAACAGGGCAAGCGCGCCGCCAATTTCGTTCTTGAAACGCGTTCGCGTCTTCTGCACCCAATCAAGCGCCTCGGCGTGACGCCCAGCCTCGTGTAACACATCGATGAGGTTCAGATAGGGCCGTTCGGGACTGGGCGCGTCGGGAAATCGTTCGATGAAGCGTTTGTAGGCCGCGATGGCGTCGTCGTAGCGCTTCATGCGCAGGTAAGTCGAAGCGAGAAAGCTCAACGCTTCACGCGCGCTCGACGACTCGGGATACGAGTCGAATACCTTCTGAAAACCCTTGACTGCTTCGTCATACTTTGTTTCGAGATAAAAGCCGCGGGCCAATTGGAAGAGCGCGTTCGGAACTGTGCCGCTTTGCGGAAACTGGTCGACGACGGCCTGATAGTGAAGACGCGCTCCGGCGAAATCGCGATTGAAGTGATAGACCGAACCGCGCAACAGGTGTTCAGCTTCCGTGAGGCTTGCTTTGTTGTCGACGGAATCGAGCTCGCGAACGGCAGCCAGCGCGAAGTCGTCAGGGCGGGAAGCGTCGGGCATTTGCATCACCAGCCGAGCGAATACTTCGCGCGCTTCGGCGGCTTTTCCGGCGCGAGCGAGTGCCTGACCCATCAGCAGTGTGGCTTCACGCGAGAGCGCTACGTTCTTCGAGACGGTGAGTGGTTTAGCGGCGTCCGCGGCCGCTTGAAAATCGCCGCTTTCGAAAAAACTCCGGCTCAGTCTCAACGCCGCGGTGTCCGCGAGCAGACTGGACGGCGCGGTGGCCAGGAGTTTTCGCAATCGTTCGCGTTCGAGCGGCAAGTCGCCGGTAGCGCGCGCTAGGCGCGCCAGTCGCCACAACGCATACTCTTTAAGCACCGAGTTGCTTAAAACGATGACTTGATAATTCGCCGTCGCGTTTGCGATGTCGCCGGATTTTTCGGCTTCACGGCCGCGGCGGTAGGCGGCGTTCGGCTGCGCGGCTACAGCAACGGCGCAGAGAAGGATTACGACAAGCAGTCTAGCCAACAACATGGGTCGAATTATACTATTGGGCAAACATGATAACTATCGCGACTTCGCTTGAAGGTGGCCCACTGGCCGCAAAAATCAAGAACGACGTAAAGACGCAGATCGAACAGTTGGTGGAAACCCGCGGCATTCGTCCATGCCTGGCCGCCGTGCGCGTCGGCGACGATCCGGCGTCGGCTGTCTACGTGGGCAACAAGATCAAGGCTTGCGAGGAAGTCGGCATACGCTCGGAGCATCACGCGCTGCCGGCGACGACGACCACCGAAGAGTTGTTGGCGCTGATCACCTCGTTGAATTCGCGTGACGACGTCGACGGCATACTCACTCAGCTTCCGTTGCCGAGCGGAGTCGAAGAGCGCGCCATCATCGAGGCGATCGATCCGGCGAAGGACGTCGACGGCTTTCATCCGATCAACGCTGGAAAGTTGGCGCTGGGCAGACCGGTCTTCGTGCCGTGTACGCCGGCGGGGATCATCGAGTTGCTCGACGACAGCGGCGTCGAGATTCGCGGCGCGCGTGCTTGCGTGGTCGGCCGCAGCCAGATCGTGGGGCGTCCGATGGCCCAACTGCTCCTGCAGCGCGACGCTACCGTCACGATTTGTCACTCGCGCACTCGCGACCTCGCATCGGTGACGCGCGAAGCCGATCTGTTGATCGTCGCTATCGGACGAACGGGAATGATCCGCGGCGAACACATCAAACCCGGAGCCACCGTCGTCGACGTCGGCATGAACAAGGTCAGCGACCCGGATGAAGTAAAAGCACTGTTCGGTCACGATGCAGACAAGCGACTCGGCGTCCTGTCGAAACGCGGCTACACGCTCGTCGGCGACGTGCATCCGGCAGAGGCCGCTGAAGTCGCCGGAAAACTGACGCCGGTGCCGGGCGGCGTCGGTCTGCTCACGGTCGCGATGCTTATGAAGAACACACTGAAAGCCGCACGCCTACGCCGGAGTTGAGATGCTCCGAGTCGGATTAACCGGATCGATCGCCGTCGGTAAATCATTCGTAGTATCCGTGTTTGCCGAACTCGGCTGTCATGTATTAGACGCGGATAAGACGGCGCGTGAAGTTGTTCTACCCGGTGCGCCGGGTCTAAAAGCTGTCGCGGAAACGTTCGGGACTGATGTCCTTCGTGAAGATGGAACACTCGATCGCCAGCGAATGGCGTCGATCGTCTTCGCGGACGAAGAGAAGCGCCAACGCTTGAACCACATCCTTCACCCGTTCATCATCGCCCGCCAGGACGAGATCCTGCGCGAGTGGGAAAACGAAGATCCGGATGGTATAGGGATTGTCGATGCTGCGCTGATGATCGAGTCGGGCGGCTACAAGCGTTTCGACAAGCTGATCGTGGTCCACTGCCGGCCCGAGGTCCAGCTCGAGCGGCTGATGCTTCGGAATAGTCTTACGCTCGAAGAAGCCGAGCGGCGTATCGCTTCACAGATGCCGCAGGAAGAGAAACAAAAGTACGCTGATTATTTGATCGACACCACGGATGGTTTTGAACCAACACGAAAACGAACGGTTGAAGTTTATAACGAATTATCTAAACACAGATGAAACGAATCTCACCCCTTTGTTCTTTGCTATTAATCTTCTGTTTGACGCACAGCGGATGTTTCAGTGGCGAGACACCGTCCACCTATTACGGCACGGTCGCGGCTCCGCGCACGCAGGAGTTTCGCTGGAGCGACGGAGGCCTGCCGCAAACGTTCGATCCCGCCTTCGCTGCGGCGGCGCCTGACACAGACGCCGTCCGTGCGCTCTTCGAAGGACTGACTGATTACGATCCGCAAACGCTGACGGCTGTTCCGGCCGTCGCCACCCGCTGGGAATCTTCCGCCGACGGCCGCGTCTGGACCTTCTACCTGCGCGACAACGCGCGGTGGTCCAACGGAGAGCGAGTTACCGCCCGCGACTTCGTCCGTTCGTGGGAGCGCACGCTCAAGATCGGACCGCTTGCTCCGCATACCGAGTTACTGGCGAACATCGAAGGGGCCACGACAACCACAACGGCTCCTGCTTTCGGCGCGCAAGCCCTTGGCGAACACGTCTTGCGAGTCACACTTCAACACGCGGATGAGAGTTTTCCCTCCCTGGTCGCCCATCCGGTGTTTCGTCCAGTGAAAGTGGATGACGCCGATCGGACGCAACCGCTCGAGTCGCACGAATTGATCTCAAACGGAGCGTTTCAGTTGTCCGCGACCGAAACCGATCGCGTCAGTCTCGAACGAGCAAAAACGTATTGGGACGATGCCTCGGTTGCGCTCGATCGTGTCACGTTTGTAAACACCGCCGGCGCCGAAGACGCGCTCGCCGCCTATCGCGCTGGTGAAGTCGACGCCGTTACGAACGCGCCGTTCGAACCATTGGCGCTGAAACTTCTCAAGCCCTACAAAGACTTTCGCCATTCCACCTTCGGCGCGCTCACGTACTACGGTTTCAACGTCGCGCGCGAACCGTTTGACGACGTAAGAGTCCGCGAGGCGCTCGCTCTCGCAATCGATCGCGAACGAATCAGCCGCGATGATCTCGGCGACGCGACCGAACCGGCGGGAAAGTTTCTGCCCCAAGCGATGTCAGGCGAAAAGCCGGTCGTCGACGAAACTGAGTTGCTCGAACAGGACGCCAACAAGGCCCGGGCGCTGTTCGCGGACGCGGGCTACCCCGACGGTGACGGTTTTCCAGTTATCCGCCTGCTCATCAACCGGAATGAGCAACAGCGGATCGTGGCGCAGTCAATCGCGGCGATGTGGCGCGCCGAGCTCAACATCGAAACGGAGATCGTGATCAGGAGTTGGGATGAATACGAAGCTGGAATCCGTGCGGGTGACTATGACGTCGTGCGGCGCGGAATGGTAATGCAGACGATGAGCGAGTTGACGAACCTGCGAATGTTGTTCGATCACGATTCGCCGGAATCAGAGGCGGAGGCGTTGAAGGATCTCAAGGCGATGCCGATCTACTTTGCGCGGTCTTATGCAGTCGTCAAACCGTACGTCTCGGGCTTTGACTCAAACGTGCTGGACGCGCCCAGTTTGAAGAAAACAAGGATCGATACGAATTGGACAAAGTAATAGCGTTTCGCACCGACACGTTCTATGGGCTGGGTGCCGATCCGTTCAATGTTGTCGCGGTTGCGCGAATACGAGCGTTGAAGGGCAGGGAAGACGACAAACCGATCCTGCTACTCATTTCAGACCTCGATCACCTCGCTCGGTTGATTGTCGAACGGACCGAAGAGTTCAATCGTATCGCCGAAAGGTTCTGGCCTGGTCCATTGACCATCATCGGAAGAGCCGTTGACGATTTGCCGGATGAGATCACCGCGGGGACGGGAACAGTCGGCGTGCGACTTCCGAATGACGAGAATGTTCGCGAGCTTGTGCGCAATTGCGGCGGCGTCCTGACTGCCACGAGCGCGAATCCCGCGGGCCGTGAGCCTGCCCGTTCAGCGGACGAAGTTCGGGCCTACTTTCCGGAAGGCATCGATCTGATCGTGGACGGCGGCGAAGTCACGGCCACTGAACCTTCAACCGTGCTCGACGCAACAGTCTCTCCGCCGCGCGTGGTCCGCGAAGGCGCGATCCGGGCTAACGAGATCTTTCGTGGCGAGATCTTTAGTGGCGAGATCCTTACTCGCGAGTGAGATTTTTGATAAAGCCCCAGTCGCCGCTCGCATCCACCTTGATGTTCCCGACGTTCTTCCGCGCGATCACGATGTTTGACTGGTACCACAATGGAAAGATCGGGGCGTCACGGCTCACAATTTCCTGAATTCTCACGTAAAGCTCGCGCGCTTTCTGCCGATCGAAAGTGTTCACGGCTTCCTCCAAAAGTTTGTCGAGTTCGGGGTTGCTGTATCGGCTTCGGTTGCGTGAAGATCTAGTCTGCGTGGGGATCTCGGAAGTGGCAAACAGGTCTTTGTAAAAGATCGGATCCTGGTTGCCGCCGACCCACTGCGAGTAAGCGATCTGAAAATTGCCGCGTCGTAACTCATCAAATAATGTGTTCTGCTCGGGAGTTTGAATCTCGACCGGGATGCCTACTTCTTTGAGTTGGTTCTGAATCACTCCCGCATACTGTCTTCCAGCAATGCTGCTGCCCGAGAGCTTATAAACGACCGGCTTATCGAATCGCATCCGTGGTCCATCACCGTCGGGATCGCGAAAACCCGCCTCGTCGAGAAGTCGCCTGGCCATCGCTGGATCATAGGAATACGTTTGACCTGGCGAGTACGCCCATGATTCTTCTGGAATGATCGAGTGGGCCATCTTCCCATAACCCAGCAACAAGTTCATGATCATGCTCTGACGGTCAATCGCGTATGCAACGGCCTGGCGGACCTTCACGTTGTCCATCGGAGGCGAAGCGGTGTTGATGGTCAACAAATAGATGTTCGAGCCGCTGAACGCTTTCACCTGCAGGTTTGGATCTGTTTCGAGCCGCTTGACTGCATCCGGCGAAAGACTCGTCGGCAGCGGAGCGATGTCCACGCGGCCCGCTTGCAGTTCAGCTTGCATCGCATTCATGTCTGCGATCACGCGCACGCGAATGGTTTGCAGGTGAGGCGGGCCTTCCCAGTATTCGGGAAACGCTTCGAGGTCGCATACCTGTTGAGAATTGTCGTAGTTGAGGAACTTGAATGGGCCGGTGCCGATTGGGTGTGTCTTTTGCGCTTCGTAGCTGTCCGTGGCGATGATGGGGATCGCAACGAGATTCGACAGCAAGCCGACCCACGGCTTGACCATTGTCACGACAACCGTCTTTGCGTCAGGCGCGTCGACACTTTTGATGTAGCTCTGTTTGTTCTCTCCGGTGCCTTCGAAAAAGCTGGCGGACTTGGCGAAGCTGCTGCGGAGCAGCAGATCGAGTGTGTATTTGACGTCGGCGGAACTGAACGCGCGGCCGTCGTGAAACTTCACTCCGTCGCGCAAGGTGAAGGTGAACGTTAGACCATCGTCCGAGCGCTTGATGTCTGACGCGAGCTCGCCAACGTAGTCGAACTGCTCGTTTTTCTTGACGAGCGTATTGAACATCAAGGTCCGGACTCGTTCGCTGGCGGCGTCGGTTGAAGGCGAGCCGATCGGATCGATCGTGCGGATGTTGTCGCCGAGGGCGATCACAAACGCGTTGCTTCGTCTGCGGCAACCCGCCGGGGCCAGCATCATTAGAATTATCAAAGAAAACAGCAGGATAAACTTACTTATCCTCACTTAATCGCGCCTCCATAAACATAATTGAGCTTGCTGTTGAGCTTGGCAATACAGTCGGCAAGAAATTCAAAGCGCTCGAGATCGAGCGGCAGCGGCGGTTCGATGACGGCCTTGGTCCGGGCGATGCGCTGCATCGACTCACGAATGCGATCCGCGGGAAGTCTGCCGTTCTCAGCCGCTTCGAGCAGCGCCTCGTGACCGCGCCGAATCTTATCGGGCGATGCGCAGATGAGCAGCATGTCTTCACCGGCGAGCATCGCGCGCACGGCCGCGTCGCCGATCTCGTAGTGGCGCGCAATCGCACCCATCTCGAGGTCGTCCGTGATCACGAGGTGCTTGTAGCCGAGTTCGAGGCGCAGCAGCCTGGTGACGATGTTGTGGTTGAGCGACGCGGGCTCGAGCAGTCCGCCCGTCATTTCTTCCTTGATGTCGATGTTGGGAAAGCCGCCGTGGCTTACCATAACGCAACGCACGCGATCGTCGCGGCGTTGAAACAACTCGATATACGGCGCCAGATCCTGCGCGATCAGGTCGTCGTGCGAGAGCCTGACGACGGGTATCTCTTCATGCGAGTCGACTTCGCCGGCGCCGATGCCAGGAAAATGCTTCAAACAGCCGAGACAGCCGGTGCCCTGTAACCCGCGCATGTAGACGGTCGTGTAGCCGAGTACTTCGCCCGGTGAGCGTCCATACGATCTCGAGTAAAGGCCATTCGAGAGCAGGTCGCGATCGTCGGTCATGATCGACATTACCGGCGCGAAGTTGATGTTGAAGCCGAGCATGCGCAGCGTTTCGCCGGTGATGCGTCCAAGCGCGCGGGCCGCGGCAAGGTCGCCGTGCTGGCGAATCGTGCGCGCCGCGGGCATCGGCGTGAAGATGCGGCGCAGGCGATCGACGAGCCCGCCTTCCTGATCGATTCCGAACAGCGGAGGCGTCGGCACCAGCTCGCGCACGCCGTCGAGCAGCGAACGAAGCTGCTCGGGTGAAGCGACGTTGCGTCCGAAAATGATCACGCCGCCGGGTTTGATATCGCTGACCAGCGCACGCGTGTCCGCGTCGAGTTCCGTACCAGGAAGTCCGATGAAGAGGAATTGTCCGATTTGTTGTTCGCGGGGAAGTGAATAAAGATTTTCAGGCAACATTGATGACGAAAGTTTAGCATACGATCTGTTTAATCTGTGGTTTAATAAAAAACCTATGCCACGCGAAATCACCGATCGGGGTCGCGTTGTTGAAGCCGTCCAGAGTCTCACCCTTACTGCCGAACTTTTTGAAGAACAAAACGGCAAACAAAAGTACCCGCAGGATCTGGAAGTAATACTTCAGGGAAAAGACTACGCCAACGGCAAGCGCGTCGGGCCTTATGTTCGGCTGCTGGCATACGACTCGGGCGAAGCGATCATGCGGCAGGGCGAGTGGGGCGGAAACACTTTCTACATCGCCGTGGAAGGTGCGCTCGACGTGTCCGTTCGCGACGGGGGCGGACAGAAGAGGATTGGACGGCTTGAGTCGGGTGCTTGTTTCGGCGAGATGGCGTTGCTCGCCGGTATCGAGCGCAACGCGACGATCACAGTCCCTGACGGACAAACGGCCGTAGTACTCGAAGTGACGCGGCCGGCGTTGCGTCTGCTGCGCAAGCTGCCGAAGTTTGGCCAGGTGCTCGACGAGACGTATCGTTCGCACGGCTTTGGCCGCGTGCTCGAAGATCTCGCGCTGATCGGCGACAAGCCGGTGGGCCAGGCGTTGGCTGAAGAGCTGCGACGTTCGGCGCGTTACATGGTCTATAGTAAGAACCACGTCCTTTGCCGCGAGGGCCAGCCGATCGATCGGCTCATTCTGATCAAGAGTGGTTGGGTGCGGCGCTCGCGCGGAATTCCTTTTCACGCGACCTCACCGGAAGTCGTGATGGGAGTCGACGAAAGCATCGGCGTAGATTTTCTGGGCGGCGGAAACTGTCTCGGGCTCGAAGGAATCAAGCAGAAGGAGACGTGGAAGTACAGCGCCAGCCTGATGGCCCGAACGGAAGTACTCGAAGTTCCGCTGGCTGATTTTTCGCCTGATCCCCAACTGCGCGAACAACTGGCCGCGAGCTTTTCCGCGTTCTCGAATGCTGATGATTCTTTGCCGCCGACGATCGAGTCGATTCCCGATCTGAATGTTTTGAAGTCGACCGAGCACGAGATCGCGACCGGAATCGTCGACGGCGCCAACGTGCTCGTCATGGACATGGATCTTTGTGTGCGTTGCGGCAACTGTTCGCTGGCGTGTCACAAGGTACATGGACAGTCGCGTTTGCTGCGTCGCGGGATTCAGATTAAACGGCCGGTCGAGATTGGCAAGAAGCGACTTCAGCATGCGCTCGTGCCGCAGGTCTGCATGCACTGCGCGGATCCCGAGTGTCTGACGGGATGTCCGACTGGAGCGATCTTTCGCGATCCGCTCGGCGACATCGACATCGACCCCACGACGTGCATCGGCTGCTACGACTGCGCGATGCAGTGTCCGTACGATGCGATCTCGATGGTGCCGCGTGACGCGCCGCCTATGAACGGCGGTTTCGTATCAAAGCTCAGGAAGGCATTCAGTTTTCGAGTCGATCCGGTTGTGACGCCGGAGCCGGGCGACAAAGACATGGTCGCGATCAAGTGCAACCTTTGCGAGCAGACGCCGCTGAATCCGCCGGGCGCACGACGTAAGGCTTATTCGTGTGAGGAGAACTGTCCGACCGGCGCCTTGGTGCGCGTCGATCCGCTGGAGTACTTCACAGAGCTCGCGCCGACGCAGGGACGCATCGTTTTCAGGGACAAGACGCACGCGATCGGGCGCAACATTCATAAGAGCGATCCGCTGGCGCGCGCGTGGCACATCGGTGGAGCGCTGCTCACGATATTGACTGGCGTTGCAGTGATCCTCGCGCTCGGAAAGTATGGCTTTGACGGCGTGCTCGCGGGAACGTGGCTCACGATGCGCTGGCTCACCGGCCTGGTTGGATTGTTTGGCGTCGTGGTCGTGATGACTTATCCGCTGCGCAAGCAGATCTACCGCCGACGTGCAGGCGCGCTGCGATACTGGATGCTGGCCCACGTCTACTTTAGCGCGATCGCAGGCGTCGTGTTGCTGCTTCACTCCGGCAGCCACACCGGCGGTGTGTTCACGACTTTGCTTTACATCGCTTTCGACGTCGTAATCCTGTCCGGCATCGTAGGCGTTATCTCTTACTACGTCGCCCCGCGAATCATGACGCGCATCGAAGGGGAGCCGCTGTTGGTCGAAGATCTCCAGGATCGGCGCGCGGAGTTGCGTAAGCAGTCTGACGAGATCCTCGAGCAGAGCCAGGGATGGTTGAAAGACGAGATTCGCGATCGCGTCTACCCGCGATTCTTTTCGCGTGGCTACCTGTGGCAGCAACTATCGCGGCGGGAATCGCTGAAGGCGGTGTTGGCCCGGGCGCGCGAGGAGTTCAAGGAGCGTCTGATGCGGCTCGCCACTGAAGAGGAGCGCAACCTGCTGATCTCGGCTGTCGAAACTGCTGTGACGGCGCGTCGCGTCGACGCGCTCCTGTTGCTGCATCGCTCGCTGCGCGTGTGGATTCCCGCGCATGTCATCTCGACGGCGTTGATGCTGGCGTTGCTGCTCGTCCACATAGTCCAGGTAGTGTTCTTCAAAGTCTAAATGGCTGCCGGTAATCAATTCGTCATCATTCGTAACGATCTGCTGATTGATCCGATCACGATCATCAGCGACGGATTGTTGATTGGGCGGCTGCCCGCGTGTGAAGTGCTGCTGAATCATCCGTCTGTTTCGCGTGTGCAGGCGGGAATCAAGCAGGTCGAGGGCGACTACTTTCTGTTTCCGCTGCGGCCGCGAAATCCAGTGCTGCTGAACGGCAAACCGGTCGAGGAGAACGAGGCGCTTGCGTCGGGCGACGTGATCGAGGCAGGGCCATTCCAGTTGGAGATCGAGATCACGGGTGAGGCGCTCGTGATTCGCGTCGAGCTTCAGATCGGGATGAAGCCTTCGGAGATCGACGTCAGCGACGCGGGTTTGAGTACGGCCAATCTCGAGCTGCCGGAGGCCGCGAAAGCGAAGAAGCCGCGCGCCGCGCCGATCGCGGGCACGAAGGCGCTCGACATTTTCTGGGACAAGCGGATGCGCGAAGTGACGAAGATGGTGCGTCCATCGCCGCTGTTCCCACGCGCGCGCAGGCGAACGGGAAAGGCGCAGTCGAACTGGACCCCCACGACGGACCTGATGTCGCGTTGGCCGGTGGCTTTTTTGGTTTGGGGGTTTCTGGTGGTTGGCGTGATCGCGATCGCCGGTGCTTACTGGTACACGAAGGCTTTCGCTCCCGCGCCGCTTTCGACTGCGCATGAAATCGGTTTGATGAGGCTCGTGCCGCCGATAGCGGCCAGGGCGAATGCGGGTTCGTGTACGTCGTGTCATTCGTGGCAGGGAAAGATGGAGCAGCGTTGCGCCGAGTGTCATAAGACGGCGGCGTTTGTCGCCGACGTGATCCGCCCGCATGAGGCAGCGGGGATTGGATGTATCGATTGTCATGCGGAGCACAAGGGCGCGGCGTTCAATCCGACTGAAGGCGCGCTGGCGTCGTGTGTTGTTTGTCACAACGATACGAATGCGAAGGTTTACAACGGGCGGAGAGTCGGTACGCCGCATGGTGGAACGTTTGGTTATCCGATCGTCGATGGAAAGTGGAGCCCGAAGACGATCAACGAGGACGAGTGGGCGTTGAGGAAGTTAGCGCTCGTGCGGTTGCCGACTGATTCTGATGAAAAATGGCGCAGCAATCAGTTTCATGCGCTGCACGATCAGCGAGTGAAAGTGGTGGCTGGGATTCAGGGGAATAGTGAAGGGCGGCTGTCGTGTAACAGTTGTCACAAGTCATTCGATCCGATCGATCGGACCGCGCCGCGGACGACCTGCGCCGCTTGTCATAACAAGCAAGATAGCTCGCCGGATTGCGTTTCCTGCCACGTCCAACACATTAGAAAAAGCAAATCTCAGCCCGCGGGCTTGTGACACGGGATACAGTCGTTTGAACCGGGGACTTTGCCTTTCAGAGCAGGCCGGGCGGCGATGGCCTTGTCGTGGCAAAGATTGCAGTTCAGGTGATAAGCGACTTCGTTCGTGAGTTTGGTCGGCGCCGGCTTGTCGGCGTATTGGACCGTCGGCATCGGCGCGCTGTCGTCGCCGGCCTGAAGATGGCACGCGCGGCAACTCTTCACCGCTTTCGCATCAGCCGGAACCAGTATCTCGGGAGTCAAAACCACGTTGCGTTCGGAAGTCTTTAACGGCGGCTTCAAACTCGCCGCCGGTTGGTCCGTGTGATGGCATTCGACGCAGCTCAGCACTGACTGGCCGTCGGGACTGTACTTCTTGAGCGAGTGCGACTCATGGTTAAAAGGAACCGCGCCGTACTTGTCCGATTGGCTGTCCTTCGAAAGCACGACCTCTTTCGGCTGGATCTTGCTCTCTTTTTCCTGGGTGAAAAAGAGGGCCACACAACCGAACGTAAGCAGGAGGATAAGAAGTATCTTCATAGCTTATGAATCTTAATTAGCCCGTAAATCGTCTGTCAATTTTTTTATCCGTGGTTACGGCATCTTGAAGGTCGGCCCAGAATGGCACCGCCGGCAGTCTTTAAACCCGAGGTCGCCCCCAAAGGTCCGCTTTCCGTTGTGACAAGTCGCGCACGTCTGCCCGCGCGAGGTCGCGAAATGCTCAGCGGGCGCAGGCGAACTGACCTGGCGCGTTTGCGGTGCGGCGGCCGTCAGCTTGTGACAGTCAGCGCAGGCGAGACGGTCGCGTGGCCCATGGTCGGCATGACTGAAAGCGTATCGATAAGAGCGCGCGTTGACGGGCGTCGGCCGATACGCCTTTTGCTCATGGCAAACGCCGCAGGAAGCGATCTCGCGTCCAGCTTCTGATTTACTCGTAGGTGTGTGACAACTGTAGCAGCCATTGTGCGCCGCGAGGTTCGCCGGGATCGACAAGGCGACTCCGCGATTCGCAGTTGCGTGGCAGCCGTTGCAACCCTGCTGCGGTCGCGCCGAACCTCGCATGTGCTGCGCGTGATCGAACTTCACATTGAAGCGCTCGTTGAAGCTCGCGGGAAAGCTCTTCAATGGCGGGTTGCTGCTCTTCGTGTCGGTATGACAGATCAAACACATCGGAATCGCGGGCGTAGTGAACTGTCCGCGATGACAATCCGTACACGCTTTGTGACCGGGGAAGCGCGGCGTCGCCGAGTTATCGGTTCGTTCGTGACATGAAGTGCAGGCGAGGGAACTGTGACGCTGGCTGGTGTGCAGAAACTTCGAATAGTCCACTTCGGGGCCCTGCACAAACGCAAGAACTGCAACACAGATGACACTGATGATCATTTGATGTCCTTGCGTTTTATTGGTGGGCGTTCAGCGATCAGATAATGGCTGGCCGGAGGATCGAGATTGCCGACGTTCGGCGCGTGGCAATAGACGCACACGAACGCGCGGTTTTTATCGATCGCCGCCAGCTCTTTGCTGACGTCCTGTCGCAGACCGTCTTTGTTGTGACATTCGGTACACGAGGTGATCGGCACGTCCGGGCGTATACCACGCAACGAAACCGGCCCTCTCTTACTTTGGGTGATGTTGATGTGGCACGCCGTGCATTCAAGCACGTGGTTCAACTTCTCGCCGCCGCCTTCGTGAATAAATTTCTGTGAAATCCGTGTTGGTGCGGTCGCCGCAACGTAAGGCGTAGTCGCGAGTTTATGACAACCGTTGCAATTAGCAGCCACAGGTTGTTGCGACTTCCAGTGACAATTGAAACAGGATGAATGATCGGTAGGCGCGGCTTTGAACGTAGTTGTGCGCGGCGCGTGACAGATGGAGCAGTTGTTGTAGTTTTGCTGAGCGTGATTGCGCGGAATGAAAAGGCGGGCGATTACGTCCTGATGCTTGTCATGAGGAAACTCGATCGTGAATTGCAATTTAGACGCTGGATTGCGAAACGCATAGCGTACGTCGTCACGAGGCGAGGTCTTTGAATGACAAACCGAGCAGATCTGCGGCCGCGCCCCTCTGAAAAAGTCGCGACGATGACAATTCACGCACGCTGCGTGGTCCGGGTAGTCGACGATGTCGGGAAACTTTGACCAGTTCTTGCCGGGAACGACGTGACAGGTCTTGCACTCCGCCTGGTGCTTTTTGGTCTCATGGGAAAACGGACCAAGAATTAAAAGGATGATCAGTATCATCTGTAGTTAATTACAAGCGGGAATCGGTTTCTCAACTCCAACACACTTAACGAGCCTGTCTTTGCGGTTCGATACGAGATAGGGTTTCTCAGTCGCCAGGTCGCCCTGCTTCACCTGCACTTCACAATTCCAACTCACAACCGTTTGGCCCAACTCCGTGGGAACGAGGTTCGACAACACGTAAGTTCCCGGTGCGAGATCGGTGAAGTAGGCCGTACCATTTCTATCAGTCATCACTGAGAGTGCGCCTGGAGCCTGCTTCAGCAATGTCGCGATCACGCCTTGTCGATCGCGATAAAATCCATCCCGTAGATTCGGATCGAGATTCGTGGTCACCCACTTGCGCGCCGTCTCGTCGCCGCGAAATTCTTTCTGACCCACGGCAAAGGCAGCCGCGAACTCGGGCACTGCCTTAATGAACTCCTGCTCGACCTCGCGACAATAGACCGATTCGCAGTCACCTGTTTTCAACCAGTCGATCAGTGCCGCACTGGCATTCAGCTTGCGGTAATAGCAATCGCGAGTGACGATCGGCTGCTTGTCGATAGCTTCGATCAGCGCCCGGTTTTGTTCGAGTGTTCCGTGAATCAGGAAGAAGCGTTTCCGAGCGAGGCCGCGCAATGGCGCAGCGTCGTCGGCTTTCACCCGCACGCGGATGCGAAGCACACCGGTCGGTGTCTGGGGCAGGAGCAACAACAGCAAGACCAGTATTAGCGCCAGCTTCATGAGCTACAGGTTCGGGCTGCGCGGAAACTTCAAGAACGGTAGACGAACGCCGCGAACAATAATTTGATCGGACCTGATTGCTGCCGGCGGTGAAAAACCGTTCGCACCCGCCGCGCCGATCAGGTCATCCTGGTCCACGCCATCGCCACTAATGCCAATTGCCCCCACCAGCACACCGTTTTTATAGAGCGGCACACTGCCGGGAAAGATCTGGATCCCATTCGGCAGATTCGGTATCGAAGTGCAGGGAACTGGAGGCCCGCCTAACGACGCCAGAAACCCCGCTTGCACGAGGTCTAATTGCAGTCCGACGTTGAACGGGCTCCATTCGCCGAGCGCGGTGCTGAGCGGTCCCGCCGCGGTGTTGTTGATCCCATCCGGGAAAAAGGGCCGGTGCAAAAACCCGGTCGGGCGGTCGGTAAAAGCGAACGCACCGTCGAAACGCAATCCGTCGGCGGCCGCGCGGTCCATGTGAGATCCGAAGCCCGCGCTGCGCAATTGCGACGCCGCGCCGGCGCTCGAGAAAAACGCTGCCGTTCGCGCTTTCTGCACCGCGACGTCAAAACCAAACACCGGCGCGTCCTGTTGTCGGAACACGCCGAGCACGACACCGGATGCGTCGACGACGGCGATCGTGACACGCGCGTTGCTGCCGAGTGGCTGGCGGATCGCGGCACGCGTGATGTTAGCCTGCTGCGCCGCGCGCGAAATGATCGTCTGAACTTCGGCGGCAGTTAGCGCGTTCGCGCCGGCGGGCGCGGTGCCCCCGATGAATGGGAAGAACCGTGGACTGACTTCGCCGGCGATCCCGCCCACCATCTGCGGCACGAATTCAGAAGCGGCTGCGGGAAATGAAAAGACAGCGCCTGCGATACTTGCGACGTTCGTTGGCGCCAGCGCATTCGCGACGTTCGAGAATGGCAGCCTGATGCCGTCGACGAGGATCGTGTCGCCGCGAATGCCGGAAGGCGTCTCGAAACCGCGCACGGCCGACGCGGCGATCAGTTCTTCAAACGGCTGATCGTTGTCGGTTGGATCGCGATCGACGGTGTAAAGCCCGTCGCCCTCGATGCCGATGCCGCCCGCGGGCAGTCCGTCTTTGTAGATCGGCAATCCGCCGGGATCCGCAGAGAGTCCGAGACGCGCCGACGGTTTCTTGATATCGCTACACGGCAACGACGAAAACTGCACACCGTAGAGCGGACCGCCAGCGCGGAAGCTGATCCCCGGCGGAAAGTGTTCCTGAATGATGAAGCCCGCGGTGCGCGTCGTGAACGCGTTTCCTGTGGTGCTGAAGAATGCTGCCGTTGCGGCTTTCGCCGTCGCCGCTTCCGCGGCCGGGACGACGGCGCCTTCCAGTCCGCGTCCGAGCGTGCCGACGCTGCGGACTGTCGAAGTCGCGGGCGCGCCGGTCATGGCAAAGAAACCGAGCACGTTTGCTTCACGATCGGTGACGACAATCGTTACAGGTTTGCCGAGCGATTCCGCGGCGGACGCTGCTTGTTGAATGATCCGCTGTACGTCGCTGGCCGCTAAGTTTGTGGCGGTTGCATTGGACGGCGGCTCGAGTGGTCCGGAGTGACCGGGCGTCGGAATGGAATTGATGTCATCCGATGGCCCACCGCCGATCTGCCCGATGCCGACTCGCACGCGATTGCTCGCGACGTTGCGATAACGGATTCGCACCAGCACGTCGCCCGACTGCGGCAAACTCTGCGGCAGCCGCACGACGACCGCAGTGGCCCACGGTTGATCCGGAACCTTGCGCACGTCTTCGACTGTCAACGTATGAATGTTATGCGTGGCGTCTTCCGCGTCAGCCGTTATGATCTCGCCGGCCTGCGGGTCGACGTTCATCGCAAACAGCATGATGCGGGTCGCCTGGTCAGCACCAAACTTCACCTGAGCGGTAGTTGAAAAGGGTTCGCGTTGGCGTGTGATGGAGTCGAAGGCGATCGCGCGGGTCGAGTCGGCGTGACTGATAAGGACTGGGCCGCTTTGTTGCGCCTGCGTATAGACGGCGAACAGAACACACGCTACGAAGATCAGTCGACGCCACATCTGGCGACAATGTATCACAGATTTTTTCTGCCGAATCCGCGAATTCTGTGGTAAAACGCAGCCGCGTGATCATATTACTGATCGTAGCAAGTTTTTTTGTACAGACTTCCGGCCACCTCAAAGGTGTGGTCCGATCGGCGTCGGGCACACCGGTCTCAAACGCCGTCGTCGTCGTTACTAATCAAGTCACCCGTGAAACAAGACGCATTCGGACCGACGCTCAAGGCAACTACTCGTTAGAACTCCGCGCGGGCGCGTATCGCGTCACGCTGGACCAACCGCACGTCGCGCAGTTTGACAAGGACAAGAAGTACGGCGACTTCGCGATCATTCGGGGTGACACGCTCGAGAATGTGATTATCGAAGCTGGCAAGGAGACTGTCGTCGATATTACTGTGGCGCCGCCAGCACCTGCTGGTCAGCCTTCGCCGCAAAGTCGTCAGACTCCCGATCGCTGGCGCATCGCGTTTCCCGAGTACGATCGCTACGGCGATCGCGGCGCGCGTGGCCGCGACATCCCGTTCAAGCGAGGCCGCTGGTGGGATCCTTACAACCAAAACGTCCTGAAAGGCGATTATCCGATCCGCGGCGACAAGTTGTTTCTGATCCTGACTGCCGTCAGTGCGACGAACGTCGAACAACGCCGCGCTCCGACGCCATCGGGCGTCAGTACCGTCGATCCGTTGAGCGCTGAATTCTTCGGGCGTCCCGAACAGTTTGCCGCGGCAGAGACGCTCCAGTTCAGTTTCGAACTGTTCCACGGCGACACGACGTTCAAACCACGCGATTGGGCCATCAAGTTCTCGCCGACGCTCAGTGTTCCGAACTATCTCGATGCGCGCGAAAATGGCGTCGTCAACATCGATGTGCGCCGCGGCACGAACCGCACGGATTGGCACGCTTCACTGGAAGAAGCGTTTGGCGAAGTGAAGCTGGCGGACCTTAATGCCAACTACGATTTCGTCTCGGTGCGCGCTGGAATCCAACCGTTTGTCTCCGATTTTCGAGGTTTCATTTTTTCTGATAACAATCTCGGCGCGCGAGTGTTTGGCGCGCTGGACAACAACCGCGTTCAGTTCAACGGCGCATATTTTTCGATGTTGGAGAAAGACACGAACAGCGGTCTCAATCGTTTCGACTCGCGCCATCAGAACGTTTACATCGCCAACGTGTTTCGCCAGGATTTCATCCGCAAGGGCTACACGATCCAGGGGAGTTTTCACTACAACGACGATCGGCGCTCGGTGGAGTTTGATCGCAATGGTTTCCTGGTTCGTCCCGCGCCTATCGGCGACGTGCGGCCGCATGCGGTCAAGGTCGGTTATCTCGGTTTCAGCGGCGACGGACACCTTGGTCGTTTGAATCTCTCGCACTCGTACTACTTCGCGTTCGGACACGACGAGCACAATCCGATCGCGGGGCGAAGGGTCGACGTAAGATCCCATATGGCCGCGGCTGAAGCGTCAGTCGATCGCGACTATCTTCGCTTCAAGGGCTCGTTCTTCTTCGCGCAGGGCGACGGCAATCCGACGGACGATCGCGGTTCGGGGTTTGACGCGATCTTCGACGATCCGAATTTCGCCGGCGGGCAGTTTTCATTCTGGGTGCGAAATGGAATTCGGTTGACGCAAACGGGCGTCGGTCTGGTCCAACCAAACAGCCTGCTGCCGAGTTTGCGCAGCAGCAAGATTCAGGGTCAGGCCAACTTCGTGAATCCCGGTATTTTCATTTACAACGCCGGTGTGGATGTTGAGCTAACGCAGCGCATCAAGGCGGTGTTCAATGTGAACTATCTGCGGTTTCATCGCACTGAGCCGCTGGAGTTGGTGCTGTTTCAGAATCGCATCCGGCACGACATCGGATTCGATTACAGCGTCGGCGTCGCGTATCGGCCGTTTCTGATTAACAACTTCACGCTGACGTTCGGCGCGGCGACGTTGCAAACTGGTCGTGGGTTTCGCGACATATTTACCGACACAAATCGAAACTGTCCGCCCGGCGTCGAAGATTTTTGTCAGCCGGATGTGATCAGTCCTAATAAGGCCTTGTACACGTTGTTTGCGCAAGCCAAATTAGTCTTCTAATGACACTGATTTTCATTCTTTTATTTGTGTTTTTTGGCAAAGTGGAAGGGTGCGTGTCGTGCCACGGCATGATCGAGCCGATGCACAAATACGGGACCACGGAGACGCTCGACAAACTGAAAGACGGAAAAGACGCTGTGGGTCTGAGCTGCACGGCGTGTCACGGCGGCAATCCGGCAGCGACATTGAAAGACGAAGCTCACGTGCGGGCGAGTAAAACCAACACGCTTTGGAATCTCAAAAGTTGGGAATACGTTCGTTTCGTCAATCCGGCGGACCTCCGCGTGGCCGCGAAGACGTGCGGCAGTTCTTCGTGTCACGAAGCCGAGTCGCGCAACGTGCCGCGCAGCATGATGACGCACGGCGCGATGCTCTGGGGCGCTGCGCTCTACAACAACGGCGGATTTCATTTAAAGGACCCGCGCTTCGGCGAGAGCTACGGCGAGAACGGCGAACCGCAGTCCTTGCTGCAGACGACGACGGAAGAAGAGCGACGAGTCAAAGGTTTTTTGAGTCTGATCGATCCCATTCCGCGCTGGGAAATCTCGCAGCCCGGAAACGTGTTGCGCGTGTTCGAGCGTGGCGGGAAGCGCCGGTTGGAAGTCGGACTTCCCGACAAAGAAGAAGAGCCGGGCAAACCTGACAAGGGACTGAGCCCGCGCGGCTTCGGAACCGCGCAGCGAACGGATCCCGTGTTTCTCGGTCTGCAAAAGACGCGGCTGATGGATCCGACGTTGAACTATCCCGGCACGAACGATCACGCGGGCGACTATCGCTCGTCCGGTTGTTCGGCCTGTCACGTCGTCTACGCGAACGATCGCGATCCGGCCCACTCGGCTACTTACCACCAGGCCGGCAACCTCGGCTGGTCGCAGACCGCCGATAAGAGCATTCCGAAGAACGCGTCGGGCCATCCGATCAAACACCAGTTTACGAGCCAGATCCCGAGCTCGCAGTGCATGGTCTGCCACATGCACCCGGGAACGAACATGGTCGCCAGCTACATGGGCCTGACGTGGTGGGACAACGAAAGCGACGGCGCGAAGCTGTACCCGGCGAAGCAACACGATCCGAGCCAGGACGAGGAACAGCAGAAGCTGAATCACAACCCGGAAGGATCGAGCCTGCGCGGCTTGTGGTCCGACTTCGATTTTCTACAGAAGACCGGGACCGCGGATTTTAATGCTTTATTGCGGAACACCCAGTTTGCTGATTTACATGGGCACGGATGGTTATTTCGGAAAGTCTACAAACGCGATCGCAAAGGCAACCTGCTGGACGCGCAGGGAAACATCGTCGCCGCGGACGATCCGCAGAAGTTCAGCAAGGCAGTACACCTGAACGACATTCACCTCGAACGCGGAATGCACTGCGTCGACTGCCACTTCCGGCAGGACTCGCACGGCGACGGCAATCTCTACAACGAGCCGCGCGCGTCGATCGAGATCGCGTGTGAAGACTGTCACGGCACGATTCAGAAAAAAGCGACGCTGTTCACCTCCGGACCAGCGGCGGCGGTTGCCGTTGGTGCGGCCGCCGAGCGTCGCAAGAGTCAGAACCAGCCGCTCACGGGCCAGGACCTGACGCGTATTCGCGTTCGAGATCAAGAGGGAACGCGCATTCCGCTCTTCCAAAGAGTGACGCGCGATCGAAAACGAAAAGACGAACAGGGACGCGACGTCGATCTCAAGACGGGCGACATCATGCAGAACTCGATGGTCGTTCCCGGGCGGTGGTGGCGCGTCCCGCAGACGCTCGACACAGTCACCCCTACGGCTCGCGACTACAACGAAAAATCTCGTTACGCGAAGACGATTCGCAAAGACAACGCGACCTGGGGCTCCGTTCCATCCGATGCGAACCAACTCGCGCACCGCGATAGCGACATGACCTGCGTCGCCTGCCATTCGTCGTGGATGACGAGTTGTTTTGGTTGCCACCTGTCGATGCAGGCCAATCGCAAGATGCCTAACCGTCACAATGAAGGCGGCAACACGCGCAACTACACGCAGTACAACTTTCAGGTGTTGCGCGACGACGTTTTCATGCTGGGCCGCGATGGAACGGTAACGGGAAAACGAGTCGCACCGGTGCGTTCGTCGTCAGCCGTGCTGGTCAGTTCGCAAAACCAGAACCGCGAGTGGATCTATTCTCAGCAACAGACTACGTCGGCTGAAGGCTTTGCCGGACAGGCGTTCAATACACACGTACCGCACACCGTCCGATCGACGGAGACGAAGCAGTGCAGCGACTGTCACGTCTCGGCAAAGAACGACAACAATGCCTGGCTGGCGCAGTTGTTGTTGCAAGGCACGAACTTCGTGAACTTCATGGGCCGTTATGTCTACGTCGCCGCCGATCATGCGCTCGAAGTCGTCGTCGCGACGGAGCAAACGGAGCCGCAAGCGGTGTTTGGCAGCACTTTGCACAAGATTGCATATCCGTCGAACTACGAAGAGTTCACGCGTGGTGGCAGCGAGTTGAAGACGTTTTATGAGCACGTGGGAAATCCGCGTGTGCTGCAAGTGCAATTGCGCGGCGAGTATGCATATGTTGCGGCGGGCGAAGGCGGGCTGCGCATCTACGACGTCGCGCAGATCGATCAGAAAGGGTTCTCGGAACGGATCGTCACGGCGCCGGTGTCGCGCTTCGGCCAGAAGTTTTGGGTGAAGACAAAGTATGCGACGGCCGTTGCCGCGCCGACGACACTCGCGGTCGATCCGGCACGTTCGCGCCGCCCGGAAAACGAAGAGCAACCGATCCATCCGCTGTACGCTTACCTGTATATCGCCGACAAGTACGAAGGGTTGATCCTGGTGAACGCGGCGACTCTCCTCGACGGAGATCCGTTAAATAACTATTTGAAGCGTGCGCGTCCCGCGTTTAATCCTGACGGCGTTCTCAATGGCGCCAATAACATCACGATCGCGGGCGTAAATGCCTACATCACAACCCAAGATGCCCTGATCGTCGTCGATATCAACGAGCCGCTGAAACCACGGATTCATCATAAAATTCCTTTGAAACACCCTCGCGCAATCGCGATCCAATTTCGCTATGGATTTGTGGTTGACGACGAAGGATTGAAGGTGATCGACCTGGCATCGGCGAGCGTTGTCGCATCTGTTCAGCTTGAAGATGCACGTGATGTCTATGTTGCGCGCACGTATGCTTATGTCGCCAACGGCAAGCACGGCCTCGCGATCGTCGACGTGGAGCAGCCGGAGCGTCCGCGCCTGGATCTACGCTACAATGCCAACGGGCAACTCAACGACGTGCACCAGGTGAAGATCGCGATGACGAACGCGAGTCTCTTTGCCTACGTCGCCGATGGCAAGAACGGTTTGCGCATTCTGCAGCTCACGTCGCCGGAGACGATGCCCGAGTACGCCGGTTTCAGTCCGCGCCCGCAGCCGGTGCTGATCGCGACGTTCAAGACGAAAGGCGAAGCGCTCGCTGTTTCCAAGGGACTCGATCGCGATCGCGCTGTCGATGAAAGCGGAAACCAGATCTCGGTGTTCGGACGGCGCGGCGCGCGTCCGTTCACGTACGAAGAGATGATGAAGTTGTTGCGGACGAACGATGGGCAGGGTGAGTGGTTTCGTGTTGCTGATTCACCGTCGACACGAGCGCGGTAACACGGATTAGACGGATGAAAAGATCGGGTTTTGCAGATCTTCCTCTTCACGGTGGGCGCGTCCCTCAGTGGCTCGCCGAGCGCATGACGAAACTCGGCACGGCGATCACCGAGACGATCGTCCACGACTACGGCAGATCCGCATTCCTCTCACGTCTCAGCGATCCGTTTTGGTTTCAGGCACTCGGCGCGGTCATGGGCATGGACTGGCATTCGTCGGGCATCACCACCTCCGTGATGGGCGCGTTGAAACGCGGACTCACCCCGCGCGCCGACGAGCTCGGAATTTACATCTGCGGCGGCCGCGGACGTTTCTCCAGAAACACGCCCGGCGAACTGCGTAAGCTCGGTGACCGCCGCGGTTTCGACGGCGAGACTCTCGTGCGCACCAGCCGGCTCACCGCGCGCATCGACAACAACGCGATCGCCGACGGTTTTCAGATCTATCTGCACAACTTCGTCGTGACTGCCGATGGCGAGTGGGCCGTGGTGCAACAGGGACTGAACGATCGCAACGGGATGGCGCGGCGGTATCACTGGCATTCCGCGACTGTCCGCGACTTCGTCGCCGAACCGCACTCGGCAATCGTCGGCGAGAACCAGGGCACGATCATGAACCTTGTCGACTCCGGCGCGCGGCCCGCGCAAACGGCGCTACTCGAGATCGCGCACGAGCGTCCGGACAAGACGTTGATCGCCGCGCGCCATCTCAAGCTGCCTGCGCATCACGAGGTACGAGAGAAGAACGTTGACCTGAAGCGGCTCGGCGCAGTGCTGGCTGTCGCCTACGAACGCGACCTTCACGATTTCGCCGAGTTATTGCTGTTGGAAAATCTGGGACCACGCACGTTGCAATCCCTCGCGCTGGTTGCCGAAGTGGTCCACGGCGCACCGAGCCGCTTTGCTGATCCGGCGCGCTTTTCGTTTGCGCACGGCGGGAAAGACGGGCATCCGTTTCCGGTCCCGCTCAAGACTTACGATGAATCGATCAATGTGCTACGGAGATCGCTGGACGCCGCGAAGGTGGGCGATCGCGAGAAGCTCGACGGATTCCGCCGTCTCGAAGGCTTCGTCAGAACAGTTGAGACCAAACTGAAACCCGAAGCGGACTTCAATGCCGTGATCAAGCACGAACACGAATTACAGGGATCGCTCTTTTAAGCCCGTTCGCGTCATTTTTGATACCGCTCACGTATTATTTCTTGTTATCCGCCAAATCCGTGTTCTAAAAAACCCGCTATGAAGATAAAAATCATCATGATTCTGAGTTGCTTGTTGTTCTCGGCTGGCTCGATCTTTGCTCAGGCAGAGGATGTTCGCAAAGGCTTCGAGGAAGTGAACGACTGGGTGACGAAGGCCGCCGACATGGTCCCGGCTGACAAGTACAGCTATCGGCCCGTCGACACGGTTCGCACGTTCGGCGAGCTGGTCGCCCATATTGCAGACTCGTACAATTATTTCTGCTCGCATGGCGTGGGTAACAAAGTGGAATGGACCACGCCAATCGAGAAGGGAAAGACTGACAAAGAAACGGTCCTTCCCAAGCTGAAAGAAGCGGTCGGCAAATGTACCGCCGCTTATGGCGCAAACAACGCCCAGCTAAGACCGTTGTTCGCCAACGTGGGCCATACCAACCTGCACTACGGCAACATCATTACTTACATGCGGATGATGGGCCTGAAGCCGCCGTCAAGTTAAATATAATCCGTGTTCCCCCAACACGGATAAAACGAATTTCAAAAACAAGATTACCGCAACATTCCGCGCGGTAACTTGCTTCTATTCTGCCCCTGCATTTGCTACCCTGTTCTCACCCCCACTGGTTCAATTCGCCCCGACACAAAGAAAGCATCCGGGAGTGTGCGCAGTGCATTCCTAGTAAAGGATTGAAGGAGCAGACTATGAGTTTTAGCAAGTTTCGCCCATTCACCATTGGTTGCATGCTCGCCGTTGTAATGTCGGCTGCACCCGTGGTCCTGGGCCAGGTAACGCAAACCAGCACCACCACCACTACCAAAGAGCGCAGCGCCAATATTCGTTCCGTCCCGAGCGGCTCCAAGATGAAGTTCCGCGGCGTCGTCATCGAGCGGAGCGGTGATACGTTCACGATTCGCGACCGTAGTCGCGCCGACTATCAGGTTCTAATAACAGACAATACCAGTATCAAAACCCACGGCGGTTTCTTCCGCAGCGGCAAAAAATATCCGGTTACTGACATCCTGCGAGGCCTGATCGTCGAAGTTGAAGGACGTGGCGATAATCAGGGAACTCTGGTCGCCGAGAAGATCCGGTTCAACGAATCGGACATGCGCGCCGCCATCACCAGCGACACGCGCGTGAGCCCGGTGGAAGCAAACCAGGAGCGCATGGCGGGTCAGATGGATGAGCTTTACGCCGTCGCGGCCGAAGCGCGTGCTGAGGTGAAAGCCGTAAACGAGCGTGTTTCTTCGCTCGACGATTACGACGTGCAGGAGACTGTGTCGGTAAACTTCAGAACGAACAGCGCTGTCCTGTCGCCCGAAGCCAAGCGCCAACTCGACGATCTCGCCGTCAAGACGCAGGGCGCGCGCGCGTTCATGATTGAAGTGGCGGGTCACACAGATTCAACCGGCAGTGACGCGAAGAACTTCCGCCTGAGCCAGCAGCGTGCTGAGGCCGTGGTGCAGTACCTGGCTGTGCAACACAAGATTCCGCTCCGTCGGTTCGTGACCCCGATGGGCTACGGCAAGACTGAGTCGGTCGCCGACAACACGACGTCCGAGGGGCGCCAGCAGAATCGCCGAGTCGAAGTGAAGATGATCATTAATCGTGGTCTGAATACGGGAGCTACGACGACCTCCACAGCGCCGACGCGTCCGTAAATTCGCACACATCGTCCGAAATCAGGCTAATCCGTATGTTCTCATAATGAGACACGGATTAGCTCTGTTTTGGGGCCGTATACCGTTTCGCATGTTCAGACCCGTTTTCGTCCACTATTTGTGAAAAATCCCTCAACATTCCCTCAATAACCGGCGTTTTTTACGCCGTTTCCGTGGCCTCGCGTTTGCTCTATCTAGTCCCACTATGACAAACGCAGAAGTCTTCCCAATTTGGCAGAGCGGCGTTGCCGCCAAACCTAAAACGAAGCCGGCTCCGCAATCCGATCACGCGCTGGCGATCGCTGCTGGTGAGGGCGACATGGGCGCGTTCGAGCAGTTGTACGAGAGGCACAATCGAAGGGTGTACTCCCTGTGTCTCCGGATGACGCAGAACGCTGCTGAAGCGGAGGATCTCGCCCAGGAAGCGTTTATCCAGCTATTCCGGAAGATCGGCAGTTTTCGCGGCGAGTCGGCGTTCACGACCTGGTTGCATCGGCTGACGGTGAACCAGTGCTTGATGCACTTCCGCAAGAGAAGCGTGAAGCTCGAAAAGACGACCGAAGAAGGTGAGACGCCGGTGCAGATCGTTCGGGGAACGGAAAACCCGAACAGCATGCCGGTGATGGATCGCATCGCGCTCGACAACGCGTTGAAGCAGTTGCCGCCGGGATATCGCACGGTGTTTATGCTGCACGACGTCGAAGGTCACGAGCACGAAGAGATCGCGAAGATGCTCGGCGTCGCCGTCGGCACTTCGAAGTCGCAATTGCACAAGGCACGCATGAAGCTGCGCAAGATCCTGAAGATGCGCAACAACGGCAATTCTAGCAACTAAGAATTCGGTCCATCCGTGTTTCCAGAGGCCGTCGAGATGAGTTATTCTCGACGGCCAATTAATTTTACGGAGAAAACGGATGAGCGAACGCAACGTTACATTCTATCGCTGGGACGAGATGCCGAAAGAGAAGGTGAACGAGACGCTCGATCGCCGCCTGATCACGGGCGATCGTATAATGCTCTCGCACGTCTATCTCAAAAAGGGTTCGATTGTTCCGCGGCATTCACATGAGAACGAGCAGATCACGTACATTCTCGAAGGTGGTCTGCGGTTCTGGATCGGCGCGGACGAGTCGCAGGTGATAGATGTAATGGCGGGCGAGGTGTTGCACATTCCGTCGCTGGTCCAGCACAAGGCGGAAGCGCTCGCAGACACTCTCGACGTCGACGTCTTCAGTCCACCGCGTGAGGACTGGCTCAACAAGACTGACGATTACCTTCGCAAATAGATGGATCTCGGACTCAAAGACAAAGTCGCACTGGTCGCCGCCTCGAGCACTGGTTTGGGACGCGCGGTCGCCGAGGAGTTAGCGGCGGAAGGCGCTTCGCTGATACTTTGCGCGCGCGACCCCGCCACGCTGGCTGAGACGGCGGCTGCGATCGCCGATAAAAGTGGCGCGCATGTTCTGGCGGTGCCCGCGGACGTCACGCAGGTGGACCAGATCACGCGTCTGGTCGACTCCGGCGCTGCGCGATTCGGCCGGATCGATATCCTGATCACAAATGCCGGTGGCCCACCAACAGGCAAATTCGACCAGTTGACTCGCGAGCAGTGGGAAGAAGCGATGCGGCTGACGCTCTTCAGCGCGATCGAGTTGACGCGCCAGGTACTTCCCGGAATGAGACAACGACGTTGGGGACGGATTCTCAACATCACGTCGATCGCCGTTAAGCAGCCGATTGACAGCTTGATGTTGTCGAACAGCTTACGTGCGGGGCTAACGGGATTTGCGCGCACGCTCGCGAATGAAGTCGCGGCTGAGGGCGTTACGGTCAACAACATCATGCCGGGGTACACGCGCACTGAACGAGTGGAACACCTGGCGCAGGAATTAGGGGCCAGGGAGGGAATCAGCCCTGCCGAGTTTCGTGCGCGGTGGGAGCAGGAGATCCCGATGAGACGGCTCGGCGAGCCAAGCGAATTTGCGGCGCTCGCGACGTTTCTCGTCTCTGAACGCGCCGGCTATATCACCGGCACGTCGATTCAGATCGACGGCGGCTGGATCCGATCGCTTTTGTGAGGAGGAGAAATATGATCAAATCGATTCGTGGAAGCACCAACTGATAACTCGATAGAGACGCCTTTGAAAGCCTTATCGCTCCTTACCGGCGAGGGAATCATCGTGGACATAGGGACCGGCGACGGGCGCTTTGTGTACCAGTCTGCGCGGCAGCACCCGAACAAGTTCTACATCGGGATCGATCCGAACGTCAGGCCGCTGGAGAAGATCTCGGAGAAGATTTACCGGAAGCCGTCGAAGGGCGGCGCGGCTAATGTGCTGTTTGTTCAGTCGGCGGTTGAGGACTTGCCGGCGGAGTTGGACGGCGTCGCGGATGAAGTACACGTTCATTTTCCGTGGGGAAGCCTGTTGCGGGCAGTAGCCACGGGAGACATTGGCGTCCTGCGCAATGTGCGGCGGATCTGTTCGGCGGGTGCGTTGTTAGAAGTGGTGCTTGGGCTCGATCCGAGTCGTGATCGATCGGAGATCGAACGGCTGGGCCTTCCGCCGTTTACACTCGACTACATCGACAACCAACTGATTTCTGAATACAAATCCGCCGGGTTCGAAATCTTCGAACGCGGAACGCTGCCCGCGGAACAATGGCCTGAATTCAACACCTCCTGGGCCAAGCGCCTCCAGGGAAACGAACAGCGCTCCATCACCTACCTGATCGCCCGCGCCATTTAGAAACTGGCGTCGTCCGCGGATGGACCATAGAGAGCGGGCACTTTGGCGCCCATCAGGCGCAGGTAAACGGTCATCTGGCCGCGGTGATGACACCAGTGATTGATCGTGTCCTGAATCATCTCCTCGCGTGTTCCTTCCCAAACTACATTCCCGCCCGCAAGCAGTTTCCAATTCGTCTTTAGATGCTCATCCGTGGTGTTTTCGAGAGCCGCGCGAGCGCCGGCCGCCGTTTTGTCGAGCGCCTGCAGCATCGCGTCTTTCGTCTCAGCGCGCTCCTGCTTCATCCCCTGGCCTTCCGGCGGATGGACATCCAACTCATCCCGGCTGATCTCCATCGTGATCCACATCGGGATCGTCGCGACCATGTTCGCTAGATAGCCGAAGATCATCGACTTATCGTGCGGCTTCCAATCGTATTTGCCGTCCGGCATTTGTTCGAGCGCCTTGCGGGAGCGGTCTACTTCTCGATCGAGCTCGTTTCGAAAAAACTCCGTCAGCTTCATGTAGTTGCCTCCATTAAAATGTAAGTAAAAGGATAACCCTGACGTGTCACACTCGTATGACAAAGCGTGCTGTATAAAGCTTGGTGTATTATGAACTCTCAACCCGGATGACCCTCCAGCAAAACATCGCTCAGTCGTTCCAGTCACCAATCGTGCGCGTGTTTCTCGTCGCCATCGCCGGCGGCCTTATTTACATTCTGTGGCGCGAAGTGCGCAAGATTCCGGCGAAGTTGCTGGTGCTCATGGGCACCGCGTTCATGGACATGGTCGGCCTGCTGATGATTATTCCGCTGCTTCCGTTCTACGTGAAGTCGCTCGGCGGCAACGGCATCGACATCCTGGGATTTCACTTCGGAATCGGAATCATCGTCGGGTTCATCATCGCGGCTTTTACGGTGGCCCAACTGTTGAGCGCGCCGATGTGGGGACGCTTTTCGGATCGCGTCGGACGCCGGCCGGCGCTGCTGATCGCGTTGAGCGCCTCCGGAATCGCCTATCTCATATTCGGGTTTGCTGATTCGCTGTTGCTGCTGTTCCTGTCGCGCATCGTGCAGGGTGCGGGTGGCGGAACAGTCGGCGTGATCCAGGCATACGTAGCCGATACCACCGCGCCGCAGGATCGGGCGCGCGCTCTCGGCTGGCTTTCAGCGACGACGAACCTGGGCGTGGCGCTCGGGCCCGTGCTCGGTTCGTTTGCCATTACATTAGGCAAGTACGACGTGATACCCGGCGCGGCGACGTTGCGGATGGGACAGGCTGCGCCCGGACTGATTGCCGCGACCTTGTGCCTCATTAACATCGGTTTCGCCGCGCGTTATCTGACCGAGTCGCGTGACCCCAACGAACACGAATCACACGCCGGTCAAACGCGGCGCACGTCGCGGCAGGTCATCTGGCGCGTCCTCTCGCACTCCAGCGAACCGTCGTCGCGTTTGATCTGGATCTACGCGATCTCGATTGGCGCGTTTCAGGGTAGCTTTTCCGTGCTCGCGTTGTTCCTGAACGCGCGTTTCCAGGTGACTGAACAGACGATCGGATACTTCTTCATGTACATCGGTTCGATCTCTGTCTTCACGCGCGTGTTGTTGCTCGGCCGCATGGTCGACTGGCTGGGTGAAGCGAAGCTCTCGCGTCTCGGGCTCGTGTTGCTGGCGGCGGGAGTTGTCGGGATGCCGTTGGCGCGGAACCTGTGGATGCTCGGCATCGCAGTGGCGCTCATTCCTTTAGGGACCGCCTTCACGTTCCCATGTGTGACGGCATTATTGTCGCGCGTCATCTCGCCGCTCGAGCGCGGGCTTTACATGGGAATGCAGCAGACGTACGGAGGTGTGGCGAGGATCATCGCGCCGCTCTTCTTTGGTTGGTCTTTCGACAGGCTTGGCGTCTCCTCGCCCTACTTCTTCTCGTCAGCCTTCATCGTGGCAACGATCTTTCTCGGCTTCGGTCTCGACAAGTACGCTCGACACGAAGAACCCAAACCGCAGATTGTTCCGGAAGAAGCGCCGTCACCGGTCGCGAGTACGGGATCAGAATAGGAGGGCAGCGAGTGTTGCTCAATCACTCGCCGCAAACACAAGATTGATTTACAGAGCTCGTAATCTGCAAATCGGTGGGAGTTTAGAACCAGAAGACATCGGACACATCTGAGGATCCACTCATGCACTAGCTCACGACCTCGCATCATTGTCCAAAAATCTGGATGTGATCGTTAACACGATCCGGGCGCTTAGTATCAGCCCGACTTCGCCGACCGGTTACTCAGGCACGCCTCCGGACATGTCCAAGCCCTTCATCGCGCCCGCTGGCTTTGCCATTGCCAGGCAAGATTCAACGGCGAGTGCGGCATCAACAACCTGGTGGTGTATGGACCACGTTTCACCAGGATCGACGCCAGTCTGGTTAAGAAATTGACCTTCACGGAAAACACCAATCTGGAATTTCGCGTGGAGGCGTTGAACGTAATCAATAACCAAAACTTCAAGGTTGGAAGCTTCGCAGCGGATACGGTTAGTTTGGCAGGCACCTACGCCTCGCCGACTTTCGGACAAACGACAGTTGCTTACCAGGATACGTCGACGACGACGGACCCCGGCGGCAGAGTGATTCAGTTTGTCCTTCGCTTCAACTTCTAGTTCGAAGTAAATATCCTAAGGGAGAAGGTGCATTCCAAGTGCCCTTCTCCCTTTTGCTCACCTCGATATATGCCCAGCGAGTTACCCGCAGTCGAATCGCCGGTGTGCCGGTTGTTAGCGCTGGATCAGGATAAGAATTCCCGCGACGATTGCCAGCACTCCTAAACCTGTCGCGACGGTTGACGAAAGCGCGACGTTAAGCAGCGGCAGTAAGCCTGTCAAAATCAACCACAACCCCAACAGGATCATGCCGATGTTTCTACCTGCCAAAGCATTTGCCATAACGTCCTCCTGTAATGTTTTTAAGATTGACTGAACATTGAATTCACTGAGCGGTTTGTATTATCGTTCCCCGCGCCTTTCGAGTTTCATCACTGATGCTGAGAATCCGTAAGTTGGCTAGTTTCTCACAACCCGGTTTCACTGCGAACTTTCACTGACTGTTGCTACTCACTAAGCAAGTCTCAGCGACGTCACATCGTTCAGAAGGATTTGATTATGTCATTCAACCTGCCAGCTCAGGGAACGATTGCCTTGATCGTTGTTACGGCGCTCATTACGGGCATAGTTGCCGTTTTTGGAAGACGAGCTGCGGAAGCGTTGTTGGATTGGTTTCTGCTGCCGTTCAAATGGCTCCTCGAAAGAATCTATCGCTGGGTTGCTCCTCGGAATCCGTTTCCCATTTCGTTACGCAACTATAAGAGACGGATCAAGCGTTCCTGGTTAACGAAGATCGAGAACCCAATAGGACCGGAGTTAGACGTTCCGTTAGAACATGCGTTTGCGCCGCTCAAACTGATCTCCAGCAGCTCGCAGGAGACTATCGACCTGTTCGCACACGTATCAACCCATGCTCGCTGTGTTCTGCTGGGGGGCCCGGGAACTGGCAAGACGACACTGATGAAGAGTCTCGTTACGAGCGTCATTCACGGACGCGCCAACGAGACTCTCAATGCGTTGATTCCTGTCTTTGTCGTGTTAAGAAAACTCGCGACTAAGCAACAGAGTGTAAAAGAAGCGATTGTTGCCGCGTTTGCGGATTTTCATTTTCCCGGAGCGGATAAGTTTGTCGATTCAGTTCTTCGTGAGGGACGAATGTTAATCGTCTTAGACGGCCTGGATGAAGTCGGCGTAAATCGCGAATACGTTGTGGGAGAGATCATCAGCTTTTGTCAATTTGACGAGTTGCTGGATAACCATAATCACGTCGTCGTTACATGCCGCGAATACAGTTACCGAACTGAAGACCTCCGTTCTGTCATAAAGAACGTCGTTCGAGTCGAGCCTTTTGCTAATCATCACATGAGAGTGTTCTTGCAGGGCTGGCCCAGCTATCAGGGCCGGTCAGCATTGGCCCTCTATGGCTTGATTCAGGGAGACTCGCAAATCAGAGATATCTGCCGTAATCCTTTGCTGCTGACAATTCTCACCGGACTCTACCTCGAAACCAAACACTTTGAATTTCCGACTTCGAGAAGCCGTTTTTATAACGAGGCGATCGACGAATTGATCATAAAACGTCCTGCACGACGGGGGATCAAACAGAAATTTGAGTCAACTGATAAATTGAGCGTTCTTCAACGCGTTTCGCTTACACGATTGGAAACGGTGCAGGTTAGCGAAGATCCTGAAGAACTCACGGCGGATGCGTTTCGCGAGCAGGCCACAGCCGTGTTTCGAAAGGAAGTCGACTTCAATGAGTTTATCAAGGAGTTGGTCGAGATTAATGGAATCATCAAACCCACGAGCGACGGGATCTACACCTGCGCTCACAGAACGATTCAGGAGTACTTTGCCGCGAATGAGGCTGGGCGTGTTCGAGAATCGCAAGATGTAGTTCAACGATTCAGTAATCGACAGGATCTTATCGAGGTTCTGTATTTCTATTGCGGCATGCTGAGGAACATTCCTGAGTTAACGAAAATCATTGACTCTTTCATTCGGAACAAGAGATGGCTTGAAGCGGCAAGGTGTCTACTCAGCATGACCGAAGTGCCTGTGGCATCGCAGGTCTCGCTGGTTACAACCGAACTAAAAGCACAAATCCTGCGCGGCACGGAATTCAGACCTGTTTTGGAAATCCTGTCATCGCTGGCGCAGCGTCCCGAGGCCGAGTTCGATGTTGCACGGCAACGCTTCTTTGAAGCAGTCAATCACCTCGCGGTAGGAAACCAGGCGATAGGTGCTTCGGCGCTGGAGTCAGCGCTGGCGACGTCACCCGATGCGGCGATGAGAGTTATACCCGGACTTCTAAAGCACGATTCAGAGCGTTGGCAGATCGCCGCAGTACGATTGTTAAAGGATATTGCTACGGAAGAATCGTTAGATCGGTTGGTTCAACTTCTATCGAGTGATAATACGTTTGTGCGAAAGGAAGCCAGTAAGGCTCTGGCTGGACTGGTCACAAGCCGTAATAAGGATTTGAAAGATCGAGCGGGACTCTTACCGGATCGGCAAGATAGTAGGATCTGGCCTTTAGAGACAGTCTTTCCCGGAAGGATAGCAATACCCATTGCAGAATCTCTGATTAATGAACCAGAGACAGGAAATGCTGCACTCGACTGCGCTACAAAGGCGATGCGATTAATTAATAAAGCTCAACGCAAGCTGGAACGAAGATTTCTCAGACAGTGGCGAAACGTTTCTCGCGATCTGAGGCTCAGATTGCTTCGGGCCAAAGTCGGAACGTATGCTTTTCGGGGTGCGCTGGTCGTTTCGGTATCGCTTTTTATCGCATCAATACTGATTGAAGCGTGGTGTTATAAGAATGATAAGACAGTGTTGTGCGAGATTTATCCTATCAATGTTCATGTTGTCGATCGGCGCTTTCTCCGCGACGTAGAAGAAAAAGCGACCGACATTCTTGTTGAGCTTAACGATAAATTCCCCCCGCCTTCGAATAATGCGGTCTTCGCTCGAATCCTTCCAAAGAATATTTTTTTTCCGGTGTTTTCAGGGCAACCCGCGGTGCCTGAGATGCATTTAGAAGGCGTCCAAATCCTCAGACGACACGCTAGCGATCTGATTGATCCATATGATTTGCCTTCTAGTGATCCGAAACTACAAGGCATAGCTCAGTTAGTTTCTAAAGAAAAGTTCGATATGTTTGACAAATCAACTGAATCGCTTAAAAGAGCATTGCCGGTTCTGAACAGTAAGACATATATGGTATTTCAGGTTCATAAGCTTTCTCTCCTGATAGCAGTAATACTGCCAGTTTTCGTGTTTATAGGGAGACAGATGTCCACCACTGTTCAATCGAGAACCGTCTCTTATCGCAGGTGGGGTCACGTGGTTTTGAAAATATTGGTTGCTTTGTTCAAGATCCTTTGTTACGCGCTTCTAGTGGATTCCCTCATCGTTATATTTCCTCGTGGCGGTGGTATGGGGCCGATTCGTTTGATAGTGGGTTTCACGCTGGCGGCCTGTCTTGTACTTGGGGCGCTAATGCAGAGATTGCCGTGGCCACGTAATCCCTTGTTGGCCACCCTAAACGATCTGGTGCCACTACAAGATCGGGATAACAAGGCGCAACCACGCCGTTATTGGTGGTGGAATCGATTGCGTGCTATGGCTCAACCGGTCGAAACCAAAGACTAAGGTTCATTCAGCAAGACTGGGGCGGAACAATCCAGTGTCTACTCGTTCAAATTGTCCATGCCGGTGAACTTCCAGCCGGTGCGGGTTTGAGTGAAGTGGTAGATTACGACTTCGTTGCCGGCGGCGTCGGGGCAGGCGACGGTGAAGTGCTTAGCGTTCTCGGGATCGATCTCCGGTTTGGCTTTACTGAAACACGTCGCCGCGTCCGACTGTTCGTTGAAGACCTTGCGATAACGTTTGCGCAGATCGACTTTGCTCTTCACACTTGAAATGCCGTACGACATGCCAATCGGGAAACGCGAGAGCGTCGCGATTGTATCGACGTCCTTTTTACTGACCGCCGCTTTAAACTGATCCCAGAACGCCTGATGGGAATCGTTGGCAGCCAGCAGCAACACAGATAGAATCAGAATCGTTTTCATCATCGAAGGAGAACGCCCATGCGAATATCGGTCGAAATCCGAGCGCTTATCGTAACACTGATCTGCCTGGTGACTGTGACGATTATAAACGGGCAGTCGTTTACGATGGAGCAGCTCAAGAGCTATCCGTTTCCAAACGAGTTGACCACAGCGGCTACGGGCGCGCGGATCGCGTGGGCATTTAACGAACGTGGCTTACGAAACGTCTGGGTGGCGGAAGGACCGGAATTCAAGGCCCGCCAGTTGACCAACTACAACGTCGATGACGGACAGGAGTTAACCAGCCTGTCGCTTTCCGCCGACGGCAAGTACGTAGTATATGTTCGCGGCGGCGATCACGGCTCGAATTTCGACAGCTCGGCGCCGGTCAATCCGGCGATGTCGGCGGTTGCGACGAAGGTCCAGATCTGGAGCGTTCCGTTTGCCGGCGGCGAACCCAAACTTCTCGGCGATGGTGACGAGCCGGTTATCTCGCCGAAGAGCGATCGCGTCGCGTTCGTGAAGGACCGCGGCATCTGGTCCGTGCCGGTCGACGGCTCGACGCCCGCCAAGCGCCTCTTCTTCGCCCGCGGAGACTGCGGCTCGCCCGAATGGTCGCCCGACGGTTCGCATCTCGCGTTTGTTTCCAATCGCGGCGATCACTCATTCATCGGCGTCTACACCAACGATTCAGCTCCGATCCTCTTTCTCGCTCCATCGACTTCGCGCGATGCGAGCCCGCGCTGGTCTCCTGACGGAAAACGGATCGCATTTGTGCGGCGACCCGGAAACGGCGGCGCTCCCGAACCGATTCTGGAACAGCGCCCGCAAGCGTGGTCCATCTGGTCAGCCGACGTCGCGAACGGCGAGGGGCGTCAACTATGGAAAAGCCCATTCACCTTGCGCGGCTCCCCGCCGTCAACACACGGTGGAACAAACCTGCACTGGGCCGCGGCGGGACGCATCGTTTTTCTCACGTATCTCGACGGCCAGCCGCACCTTTACTCGATTCCTGAAAACGGCGGCGAGCCGTTGTTGCTGACACCGGGCAACTACATGGCCGAGTACGTCACGATCAGCGCCGACCGTACTTATATGCTCTTCGCCGGAAACGCGGGAACTGACGCCGACGACATCGACCGCCGGCACATCGTGAAAGTCCCGGTCGACAAAGCTCAGCCGGTCGTGTTGACGCCCGGCAAAGGACTCGAATGGACGCCGTTCGTTACCGGCGACGGAAAGTACATCGCGTATCTCGCCGCCACTCCTCAGCGTCCACCGCTTCCGACCGTGATGCCGGCGAGCGGCGGCAAGTCGCAAACACTCGCGGAAGATCGTATCGCTTCTGATTTTCCCACGCGTCAACTCGTGACTCCGAAAAAGGTGGTCTACAAAGCCCCGGACGGCATCGACATTCACGCGCAGTTGTTTGAAACACTAGGCGGCGCCGCGAAGAAGCCGGCGATCATCTACGTTCACGGCGGTCCACCGCGCCAGATGCTTCTTGGTTGGCACTACTCCGACTACTACTCGAACGCGTACGCGCTCAACCAGTTTCTCGCAAGCCGTGGCTACGTCGTCTTGTCCGTCAACTATCGGCTCGGAATCGGTTATGGCCATGACTTCCATCGTCCGCTGAATGCGGGCGTGCAGGGCGCGTCGGAATACCAGGACGTGAAAGCCGGCGGCGAGTATTTGCAGCGGCTGCCTCAGGTCGACGCCAAGCGGATCGGAATCTACGGCGGCTCGTACGGCGGTTATCTCACCGCGCTCGCACTGGCCCGCGACTCGAGGCTGTTTGCCGCAGGCGTCGACATTCACGGGGTCCATAACTGGACCGCGGAACGCGCGGCGCCGCTGCTCGAAAATCGTTACGAGAAGCCGCCGGATGTACAGCGCGCGCTCGATCTTTCGTGGCAGTCGTCGCCGGTCGCTTCGATGTCGACTTGGAAGTCGCCGGTATTGTTGATTCATGGTGACGACGATCGCAATGTTCGTTTCAGTCAGACGACGGATCTCGTCAGGCGACTGGAGAAGGCGCGAGTGACGTTTGAAGAGCTGGTGATACCTGACGACACGCACCATTTCATGCGGCACGCCAACCTCGTGAAAGTAAACTCGGCGACCGCAGCGTTTTTCGATCGCATTTTTGGCATGAATCGCGTGAGCGAATAGAGCCACAAAGAGGCACAAAAACACAAACCCAGTGCAGAACGTCGAGGCCGCGCCGCAAAAAGTTCATCACTTTCCCTGTCCCTCCTGCGGAGCGGACCTTCTCTACGAACCGCAGGACGGTTTTCTAACGTGCCCGTACTGCGGTCACAAGGAAGAGATCCCGAAAAGCGCAGCCGAAGTTCAGGAACGTCCTTATGACCAATACGTACGCCTCAGCCCCGAGCAGATGGGCGAACTGGCAGCGAATGCGCTCGAAGTGCAATGCCAGAGTTGTGGCGCGAAGTCGCTGTTCATACCTCCGGAAGTAGCGGGACGTTGCGAGTTTTGCGGCGTGCAGATCGTGGCCCAACCCAAATCTGCCGATCCGATCATGGCGCCGGAGGGACTACTGCCGTTCAGCATTTCGCAAAAACAAGCCGGCACGAATTTGCAGGGATGGCTATCGTCGAGATGGTTCGCGCCTAACGGGCTGAAACATTTTGCTCAGCCGGAATCCATCCACGGCATCTACATTCCGTTTTGGATGTACTTCACGAACACCCGGACTGACTACGTTGGCCAGCGAGGCGATCACTACTACGAAACTGAAACCTACTACGAACGCGACGCGCAGGGACGTGAGGTTCAGCGTACGCGACAGGTCCGACACACTCGCTGGTCTGATACGTCGGGAACAGTCGAGGATTGGTTCGGCGAAGTGTTAGTTCCGGCGACAAAGTCGTTGGCGTCTAATCGTCTCGACGCCCTGGAGCCATGGGACCTCGATCAAATCCAACCATACAATCCGGCTTTCCTGGCGGGTTTTAAGGCACAACGTTATCAGGTGGATCTCGAGCAGGGCTTTGAGCGTGCGAAGGAAATCATCGCACCGACGATTGAGCGTGACGTGCGCGAGGATATTGGCGGCGACGAGCAGCAGATCGATCAGATGAACACGGAATATTACAAGACCACTTTCAAACATTTGCTGATGCCGGTTTACGCTGGTGCATACCAGTTCAACGGAAAAGTCTTTCAGATCTCGGTGAACGGCCGGACCGGCGAGATCCAGGGCGACCGCCCGTACAGCGTTTGGAAGATACTGCTGTTCATTGCTTTTCTGCTCGTGGTGGTATTGATCGCGGCTTATCTATTTAGTGAAGGGTAGCGAACAAAGAAAGGTGAATAGATGATGGTCTATAGACTCAAGGTAGTCATGATGTGTTTAGTAGTCGCGCTTGCTTTTGGTTGTGCGAAGAAGAATGCACTGGAGAGTACGGCAAACCGCAGTAACGAACCGGCGCCTGTCGAGGGCGTCGAAAAGATGAAGCCCGCGCCTGGCACCGGAAACGTGCAGGGCAAGGTGCTCTACAACAACGCGCCGGTCGAGAATATCGAAGTAAGGTTGTGCGAAAAGTTCAGCCGATTTCTGAGCGGCTGCGGCGGTAAGATGTACACGGCGAAGACTGATAAAGATGGCGACTTCGTGATCACCAACGTCGAACCGAAGGAGTACGAAGGGTTGACTGTGCGCGTCTTCGATACCGATTCGTACGTCTTCGCGACGACCGGTATCGCGGGCATCAGCGCCGCGAAGTACCCCGTCGTCGCCGACAAGACGCTCTTTGTCACGCCGACGCACTTGTTCAAGGGCGATCTAAAAACTGTTAATCCGAAGGCAGGCTCGACTGTGAGCGCGCAAGACCTCGAGCTCAAATGGGAAGTTTATCCAGACGCCACTTATTACAAGTTCAGTCTGTCTCCGAACGATCACATGGTCACGGCGCCGTACACCAACGAGCGTGTCGAGGGAACGTCGTTCAAGGTGGCGAAGCCGCTGGAGAAGGGGACTTATCGGTGGAAGATTGAAGCTTACAATAGCAAGGACAAGAAACTGTCCGAGACCCCGGAGGATATCAATTTCACGGTTAATTAGCCACAAAAGGCACAGAGACACAAAAGGCACAAAAGCTGTAAAAGGACAAAGGCAGAACCGGGCAAATTGGTTCTGCCTTCTGTCTTGTGCCTTTTGAGGTCACCGTTTAGGTGTCTTCTCGCTGATCGTATTCGAGAAGGCTGAGTTTCCTCCGGTGTTGAACGCCCGAACTCGATAGCGATACCAGGTGTTCGCCGTCAGGCCGGTGTTGTTGAACGTCGTAACGTTAGCGCCCACCGTCGCAACTTGCGCGAAGTTCGTGCAGTTGTTGCCAGTACAACGCTCAATACTGAACCCCTGCTCATTGTTTGCGTTGTCCGTCCACGACAGATTGATCTGAGTCGCGGAAACTGCGTTTCCGCTCAGGTTCGTCGGCGCGGCCGGTGCCGGTGTTGGAGTCGGCGTAGGTGTCGGCGTAGGTGTCGGAGTTGGGGTCGGTGTTGGTGTAGGCGTCGGAGTAGGCGTCGGTGCTCCACCGCAACCCGGGAAGCGGAACGATCCGATGCGAGTGCGCCACGCGAAACTCGCAGTCGTCGTGTAGTACTGGCTGGTGAACCAGAAAGTACAATCGTCGGCTGGATCGACACTGAGCGCACTGTAATCGCCCCAACGGCTGCCTGTGCCGGTTTGACTTCCTGTTCCGGCAAACAGCGTCGCCTCACCCTGGCCCAACGTATTCAGCGGATCACCCGCCAGTCTTCCGGCGTAACGCAATTCCGGGAACATCGTCGCGCTCGACGCGCTATAACCGATCGCGAGGTTGCCGTCGCGGTCCATGGCCGCACTGCCCATCCAACGCCACGTCGCGTCAGGTTGATAGGTGCTTTCCTGAAAGACCGACACAGGGCCTGACGTAACGTTTCGTAGCTCGAACCAGCGAATGCCTGAAACGGCCCCGGAGCTCACGGCGTAATTTCCAACCACCGACTCGTGGGTGCCGAAGTTTCGATAGGTGAGTCTGAACATCAACCGATCGCCGACGCCGTCAAGACGCGAAGTCGTATTCAACTGCGGCACGCACGATCGCGTAAACGGACACAGTTCTGTAAATCCGGCTGCCGGTGGACTCGCGGCGAGCGTAAACGTCGAATTCGCCGGCGTGGTGAAGTCGGCGTGGAAATGGAAGATCTTGTAACTGCCTGCGCCAGGCCACTCGACGAAGATCGCGGGTGAGCCGGGTGGCGGAGGCGTGGAACCGTCGACGTCGGCCGGCAGATAAGCCTCCTCCAGCGATCCATTAGTGATTCCGGTAGTGATGAACGTTGCGGGCAGACCCGCCAGCATCTTCGCGCGATCGAACGCGAAGGGTTGTGGGCCAAGATACGAAGTACCCGACGAATTGAACACGTTCATGCTCATGTAATAACCGTCGGGCCATACGCTCAAGTGCGGATAGTCGAAGAAGGTCGAACCGAGGTGAAAGTCGTAACGATGATAGGCGCCCGTCGCGTCGCTGGTGGCTGAGATGGCGACGCATTCGTCGGTCGGTATCGAGGCACCTGCAAACTGCGAGATCAACCAGCGGTCGGCGAGCTGATCGTAAAGCACCACCGGATCGCCGCTGCCGTTGAACTCGCAAACGCCGCCGAAGCCGCCCCAGACGGTCTGAATGCCGGATGGGCCAAGCAGGGAGGCGCCGGTGGTCTTATCGAAGACCTGGAAGCCCTCGTTGACGCTCTGCACGTACTGCGTCAGTCCGGCTTCACCGTTCGTGTCGGGCGGCGCGCAGTTGCACGAGATGCCGGGGAACTGAATGCCGGGGATGTTCATATCGGCCGTTGGCATGTTCGCCGACAGGAACTCGCTCGCGGTGATTGATTTCTGGACCACCTTGTCAGGTGCGTCTTTGTGATAGTGAGCAATCCTGGGGTTCTCGTTTGCCTCGCGCTTTTCCTTGCCGCCTCCGATTGGGTGTTGTTTCATCTCGCGCAACGGCGGTGACGTGTCGTTGCGAATCGACGCGCCGGTCGTGATCTCCTGTTTGCGGCCCTGGACCGGGCTCGCCAGGGGATAACTGGCAATCGGTTGCGCAGTCGCGGCTTTCGCTCGTTTGGCCTCGATAATTCGTGGCACCGTTAAAGCGGCCGCGATTAACAGTAGTACCGTCCCTAGAACTACCAGGCGGGTCCGTATATTCATTTTTTAATCTCCCAAGAAAGAAGCGTCTCGAACATGTGACCGAGTAACCCTCGGAATTGAAGCTGGTAAGGCGAAAACGCGGACTACTGCGACAAGCCGAAATGAAGCAGCAGAACGCTAACACAAGGTCGCTAATAGGCGCAATAATTTAGACCACTAGCCGGAATTCTACCGTTTTGAGCGGTAAATTGATTCTCTTGGGTTGCGCATTTGGCGGGAATCTATGTTATCTGTGTTACCGAATCCCCGACGAGTCCGCCAAACCATCTAAGGAGCAGAAGAAATGAAAGTGTTCCGTATTTTACTTGCCGTCCTCGTGTTTGCCGCCTTTGCGATCCTGGCCCACACACAAACCCGTCCGGCGGCCAATCCAGCAGCGCCCGCAACCAGACCCGCCGCTGTTCCAGCGAACGTCGCCGTGATCGACTCGTCCGCGTTCAGCGACGAGAAGGCAGGGATTGCGCGGGTGATGAGTGTGATGAAAGCGCTCGAAGCGAAGTTTCAACCGCTGCGGACGGAACTTCGCGGCATGCGCGACCGGCTGACCGCCATGCGCGCCGACATCGATAAGAAGCGAGCGATCCAGGAGCAGCGAATCACGGCGCAACAGATCGAGGAAGCGGATCGACTCGAGCTAACGATCAAGCGCAAGGCAGAAGACGCGCAGGTTAGTTATCAGAAGGAGTCACTCGCGGCGCTCGAGCCATTGCAAAAGGACATTGCCCAGGCGTTGAATGCGTATTCACAGGCGAAAGGCATCTCGTTGCTGATCGATATCAATCGCGTGCCGGTGATCTACGCCGCGGCGAGTTTGGACGTCACCAGGGATTTCATCGCCGATTACAACCGTACGCATCCAGCGACCGGCGCCGCACGCCCGTAGATTCGTGATGTTGCTCTGATGGCGATGGACTACGAGGTGCGCAAAGCGACGATGGACGACCGCGACGCGATAACGGAGTTGATTGCGGAGTCGGCGCGACACCTGAGTCGTGACAAGTATTCCGACAAACAGATCGAGGCGGCGATCGCGTCAGTCTTCGGGGTCGATACGGATCTTATCGAGGATGGAACTTATTTCGTTGCCGATAAAAATGGAACGTTGATCGGCTGCGGTGGTTGGAGCAAGCGAAAGACGCTCTACGGCGGAGATCAGTTTGCCGATCGAGACACCGGATATCTAAACCCGGAGAATGAGCCCGCGAAGATTCGCGCATTTTTTGTCCATCCGCAGCACGCGCGCAAAGGTGTCGCCCGGGAGATTTTGTCGGTGTGCGAAAGGGAAGCGATGGACCACGGCTTTCGCGCACTGGAATTAATGGCGACTTTGCCGGGTATCAAGTTGTATGAGCATGCGGCTTTGCGAGACAAGGTGTTTTTGATCTCGAACTTGCTAATGGTGTAAAACTCGAGCTCGTTCCCATGCGTAAGGAGTTGAAAACGTGAAAGGGTAAAGATGACTACTTCTCCCCCTGCTTCAGACGATAAACGCGAACTTCTAAGACATACCGTTGCTACGCTCGCCTATCGCGGCGGTAAAGCAGTCAAAAACGCACCGCCGGAGTTTAAAGACTTCCGTGTCGCCGACGGCTCGCGCACGCCGGGCGAGATCCTCGCGCACATTGGCGATCTGCTTGACTGGGCGCTGTCGATCGCGTCCGGCAAACAGACGTGGCACAACTCGACACCGCTGCCTTGGGACGACGAGGTCGCACGTTTCTTCGCGGCGCTCCAGGCGTTTGACTCGTTTCTTGCCTCTGACAGTCCACTCGCCGCCCCGGCTGAGAACTTGTTTCAAGGCCCGGTTGCCGATGCGCTCACGCACGTCGGACAGATCACGATGCTGCGTCGAGTTACCGGCGGGCCAATCAAAGGCGAAAACTACTTCAAGGCCGAGATCGAAGCGGGCCGCGTCGGAGCAGATCAGTCGTCACGCCGCGCCGAGTTCGATTAGAACCATCCCTCAAAGGAGAAATTGATTGAAATCCGTGTTCCTGCTTGTCGTCGCAACTCTCCTGTTTGTATTTCCACAGGAAGACTTCAAACCGTTTACCGTTTACCTCGTGCGCCACGCCGAACGAGCGGACGAGCCGCGCCAGGATCCACCGCTTACGGAGAAAGGCAACCTGCGTTCGCAGGAGCTCGCGCGCGTACTCGCGGACGCAAACGTCAAAGCCATCATCACGTCGCAGTATCTGCGTACGAAGCAGACTGCCGAACCGCTCTCGAAGAAACTCGGCGTTCCGGTTACGTCGATTAGCCTAAGCGTCAATCCGTCAAACCCACGGCAAATCTCCGCACTATCGACCGCCGAAGTCGCGAACAAGATCCTCGAACAGGGCGGAAACGTGCTCGTCGTCGGTCACAGCAACTCGATTCCGGACGTGATCAAAGCGCTCGGCGGCGACGCTGTCCCGGTAATCGACGAGAAGAAGTTTGACAATCTGTTTGTCGTCACAGTCTATGCGAAAGGAAAAGCGCGGGTGGCCCAGCTGAAGTACGGGAGTGTCGAGTAAACACTCGAAAAACTACGGATATGGCCCGTCCGAGACCGATTTTTCGCGTTACGAGTTGTGGAGTCTGTTAACAGTAACAGCCATTGCCGGAATGGGAATCCGGCGTAGGAGAATTCAATGAAGCATCTGTTTCTTGTGATCCTGTTGCTTTTACCGGTCACAGCCTTTTCTCAACACGGACATGCACCAGCCAAAGAGCCCCCTCCGGTTGTGTTAACGGCCGGACTGGGTGACATCAATCATCCGGTTTCAACCAACAACGCGGAGGCGCAAAAGTTTTTCAATCAGGGACTGGCGTACATCTACGCCTTCAATCATGAAGAAGCCATTCGCTCGTTCAAACAGGCTGCGAAACTCGATCCGCAGTTGGCGATGGCTTACTGGGGCGCGTCGCTCGCGCTCGGTTCGAACTACAACGTGCAGGCTGACGGCCCGGCGCTCGTCGAAGCCTATTCGAACCTGCAAAAAGCGATCGAGTTAGCGCCGAAGGCGTCGGAGCATGAGCGTGCTTACATCGACGCGCTGTCGAAACGTTACGTGGCTGATTTGCAAGCCGATAAAAACAAGCTCGCCGTCGACTACAAGAACGCGATGGGCGCACTCGCGAAGCGTTATCCGGACGATCTCGACGCCGCGACGCTCTACGCCGAAAGCATGATGAATCTGCGGCCGTGGAAACTTTGGAGCCGTGACGGCAATCCTTCGCCCGATACGCTCGAGATCGTTTCGGTGCTCGAAGGCGTGCTGCGCCGCAATCCAAACCACACGGGTGCGAACCACTATTACATTCACGCCGTCGAAGCCTCCAACAACGCGGAACGTGCCTTGCCGAGCGCCGCGCGCCTCGGCAAGGTCGCTCCGAAGGCCGGGCACCTGGTCCACATGCCTTCGCACATCTACGTCCGCACCGGCGATTACCAGGAAGCTGCTCAATCGAACGTAGACGCCATCGCCGCCGATCGCGAGTACATCACGAAGACAGGCGCGCAGGGTCTCTACACGATGATGTACTACAACCACAACATCCATTTCCTGGCCGCAGCAAGCGCCATGAAGGGACGTTTTAGCGACTCGATCAAGTCGGCGCGCGAGCTCGAAGCGAACGTCAAGCCGCATTTGAAAGCGATGCCGATGCTCGAGATGTTCATGCCGTATTCAAAAGTCGCGCTCGTGCGCTTTGCGCGTTGGGACGAAGTGCTGAATGAACCGAAGCCCGAACCGGAGTTGAAGATCACGACCGGCTTCTGGCACTTCGCGCGCGGCAGCGCCTTCACGGCGAAGAACGACCTCGCGAAAGCTGACGCAGAATTGAGTGCGTTGCAGGCAATCGCGAAGACGATTCCCGCCGACGCGCCGATGGGAAACAACGTCGCCGTAAACATCATGAAAGTTGCCGATCTTGCGCTCGCGGGAAAGATCGCGTACGCGCGTGGAGACAAGCAAGCGGCCTTTGCCCTGCTAAACAAGGCCGTCGCCGCCGAGGACGAAACAAGCTACAACGAACCGTCAGACTGGGATCTGCCCGTTCGTGAGTTTCTCGGCGGCGCGTTGCTGGCCGGCGGCGATTACGCCACGGCCGAAAACGTGTTCCGTGCAGAGATCGCGAAGCACCCTCGCAATGGCCGCGCGTTGTTTGGATTGGCGGAGAGTTTGCGAAAACAAGGTAAAGACTCTTCCGCTCAGATGGTCCAACAGGAGTTCGAGCGAGCATGGCAAGCGGCAGACACGAAGCTGACAGTTGAGGGTCTAATGGGCAGCCGTTGACAAACGACAAATGAGAATGTCCAATCTCAGATACTGTGATTGGCAACAGAGTTTATAAACTAAATAAATTTCCTTCCACGATCCGCGTTCTCTGTGTTTGTATCTGTGGTGTGCTCTTGCTAAGCCACATCGGGAACGCGGATCTCTCTGCGCAAACAGCCGGACGATCAGTGGTGCGCGCGCAACACGGAATGGTGGCGTCGAGCCAGCCGCTTGCGTCGCTCACGGGCCTCGAAGTGCTCAAACGCGGCGGCAACGCCGTCGACGCGGCCATAGCGATGGCTGCCGTTCTCAACGTCACCGAACCGATGATGACCGGTATCGGCGGCGACATGTTCGCGCTGGTCTATTGGTCCAAAACGAAAGAGTTGAAAGGACTGAACGCGAGTGGCCGAGCGCCACGAGCTTTGAGTCTGGAACACTTCGCCAAAAAGAACATCCGGCAGATGCCGCAATTCGGTATGGAGAGCATCACCGTGCCGGGTGCTTTCGATGGCTGGGTGGCGTTGAACGAGAAGTACGGTACGATGAAGCTTGCCGATCTGCTCGCGCCCGCGATTGCTTACGCGGAGAACGGCTTCCCGGTAATGGAAAAGACCGCGGAAGACTGGGAAGCGGAAGTCGGTAAGCTCAACCGGAATTACTCTGCCGCAGCCAACTATCTTGTCAACGGACGCGCGCCACGAGCCGGCGAGATCTTTCGTAACCCAAATCTTGCTCGTACCTTCCGCACGCTCGCGAAAGGTGGACGCGATGCGTTCTACAAAGGCGAGATCGCGCAAGCCATCGCCGACTACTGCCGCAAGTACGGCGGCTTCATCACGTTGGAAGATCTTGCCGCGACGAAACATGACTGGGTCGATCCGATCTCGACCAACTATCGCGGCTACGACGTCTATGAGATTCCGCCGAACGGGCAGGGAATCACGGCGCTCATCGCACTCAACATTCTCGAAGGTTTCGACCTCAAAAAGCTGAGCGCGCAACCTCAGCGCTACTACCACACGCTGATCGAAGCGACGAAGCTCGCCTTCGCCGATCGCAACCGCTACATCGCCGATCCGTCCTTTGGGAAAGTGCCTGTGAGCCAGTTGCTTTCCAAAGAGTACGCCGCGCGCCGCCGCGCGCTGATCGATCCGAACAAAGCACTTGACTCGCCGCCGCCGGGCGACGTCAACGTCGGTACAGATACGACGTACCTGACAGTAGTCGACAAAGACGGTAACGCCGTGTCGTTTATCAACAGTCTGTTTGACGCTTTCGGATCGGGCATCGTCGTTGGCGACACCGGAATCGTGCTGCAAAACCGCGGCAGTGGTTTCTCGCTCAACCCGGATCATCCGAATCGTCTCGAGCCCGGCAAGCGTCCGTTTCACACCATCATCCCGGCCATGGTTTTGAAAGGTGAGGATCTCTTCATGTCGTTTGGCGTGATGGGCGGCGCGATTCAACCGCAGGGACACGTTCAGGTTCTGGTGAACCTGATCGATCGCGGAATGAATCTGCAACAGGCGATCGACGCCCCTCGCTATCGCTTCATGGCCGGTAAGGGTGTGTTGCTCGAGGACGAGTTGGGAGCGACTGTTATTCAACGATTGCTGTCGCTGGGCCATGTACGCGCGAAGCCGCCTGGGGTGTTGCGATCGTCGATGGGCGGCGGCCAGGCCATCATGATCGATCCGGTTAGTAAGACGCTGATGGGCGCGTCCGATCCGCGCAAAGACGGAATGGCGCTCGGATATTGAAGTTTTATGAGTATGGATTTGGCTGGTCTCGTTAAGCAGATCGAAACGATTGCCGTCGATGCGGAGCGAGTGTTTGGCAAGCTTTCACCAGCTCAACTCAACTGGAAACCGAGCGCCGAGCGCTGGAGCGTGGGCCAGTGTTTCGACCATCTGATCAGTTCCAACCACGGCTACTTGCCCATCTTCGACAGCGTGTTAGCGGGACAAAAACGGTCGAGCGTGTGGCAGAAAATGCCGCTGCTTCCGGGGATGTGGGGAAGTTTACTTATCAAATATCTCGATCCGGCATCGACGCGGAAGATTAAAGCGCCGAAAAAGTTCGAGCCCGCCCAAAGCGACATAAAAGGTTCGATAATTCACGATTTTGTTGCCCAACAAGCCGCGATCACCGAAAAGATGAAAGCAACTGCGAACCTTGATCCGGAGCGAATCGTAATTACATCTCCGGCGCTGTCGTTTGTTGCTTATAGCTTGATGGACGCGTACCGGATTATCGCCGTGCATGAACGGCGGCATTTTCAACAGGCGCAACGAGTCACTGAGGAAAGCGGTTTTCCAGCCTAAACACAGTCGACTATCATGAACGCCGAAGCCATCGCAGCGTTACCCCAGAACGTTACGTCGGTATTAACGGATTTCATCAACTCCGCGAAAGAAGCATTCGGCAGCAACCTCCGCTCCGTAGTCCTTTACGGCAGCGGCGCCGAAGGCAAACTCCGTCCGACGTCTGACGTCAATCTGATTCTCGTCTTAACTGAGTTCAATCAGCAGCAGGCGGATCAATTTCGAGAGCCACTTCGTTTGGCCCAGGCGGCTATCCAGCTCCGGGCCATGTTTCTTTTAGACAGTGAGCTGCGTCCCGCGACGGAAGCGTTTGCGGTCAAGTTTGCTGACATCGCGCGACGCCGGCGTGTGCTTTACGGCGACGATCCATTTGCCTCCATCTCTGTTTCGCGCGACGACGCGATCTTTCGTCTGAAGCAGACGCTGTTGAACCTGACTCTGCGCATGCGTGAAGCGTACGTTGCGCGCAGTCTGCGCGAAGAGCAGCTTGTGGCGCTGATTGCGGACGTGGCTGGACCATTGCGCTCCTGCGCCTCGACATTACTCGAACTCGAGGGCCGCCCACCGACGTCTCCCAAAGACGCGCTCGAAATAATGTCCGCCTTGCTCGCTGATGGACCACCACGAGCCGCCGACGTTCAACTGATCTCGGAAGCCAGGCAAAGATACAGGCTGCCACAGGACGTAACAGCGCCGCTCCTGTTTCATCTGATCGATTTGGCCCGCGCCATGTGGGCGCGCGCCGCCGCTCTCAAATGAGGTGACCCACCATGAATCCGTTTGACCTTCCTGGGCCACAGTTTCTGTTGTTCTACATCATTTTTGCCGGCGCCGTAATCGGTGCTCTTGTCATCTGGCGCCGGCATGTTGAGTCGTCAAAGACGCCGAAGATCGATCTGTCCGATCCGTACCTGATCGCGTATCTACGCGGCGGCGAAGCGGAAGTGTTGCGAGTCGCGACCGTTTCGCTGATCGATCGGGGATTGCTCGTCGCAAGCGACACCTCCCTTAAACGCGCCGAGCATGCGTCGCCTGAGTCGGCGCGCCGGCCGATTGAACAGGCGTTGTTGAAGAAATACGCACGCGCCGGCGAAGTCTCGTGGATGTTTGAGGACGATGGTTTGATGAAGGCGTGTGAGTCGTACGGTGTGACACTGAGACGCGCGCAACTGCTGGCCGACGAAAACGTGACGCAGGCGCGCTTGATACGATTGGTTATCGCTGCGTTTCTGCTCAGCGGCGTCGGGTTTACGAAAGTGCTGATCGCTCTCGACGCCGGACGCACGAACGTCGGTTTTCTGATTATCCTGACGATCGTGTCGATCGTCGTCGCAGCCGCAGTCTCCTTTCCGCGGTTGACCCAAAGCGGAAAGACGATGATAGAAGACGTGCAGAACCTTTACGGCGGATTGCGTGATCGAGCAACGTCTCTTACGTCAGGCGGCGCGACCATTGAACCGATGATGCTCGCTGCGGCTTTCGGCGTCGGCGCGTTGCATGGCGAGGCGTTCGCGTATACAGGCACATTGTTTCCACGGGCGAGGAAGTCGAATTCGTGTGCCAGTGATACGGGCTGCGGCAGTTCGTGCAGCAGCTCGTGCGGGAGCTCGTGTGGTGGTGGCTGCGGCGGTGGTTGTGGAGGATGATCATGGGCGTTCGTGATCGATTCGGACTTGGATGGCGATCGCCTTTGGCGCTCGGGATTCTCTCGAACCTCGACCGGATCGACCTCGTCGAGGTCATTGCGGACGATTTCTTTCGCGCTCCTCGTCGCGAACGCCGCGCGCTGCGCACGCTGGCGGCGCAGATTCCGATTACGTTGCACGGAGTAACGCTCGGTCTCGCGTCCTCAGTGTCAGTGGAAACGAAGCGACTCAATCAGATGGCCCGGCTGTGTGACGAAGTGAAGCCGGTCTCGTGGTCGGAGCATCTCGCGTTTGTACGTGGTGGTGGAATCGAAATCGGGCATCTGGCTGCGCCGCCGCGAACAGCGGCGACGATTGAAGGCGCAATCAGTAATCTCCGGCGCGCGCGTGCTGTCGTGGGCATCGCGCCGCAGGTCGAGAACGTGGCGACGTTGATCGAACCGCCGGGAAGCGACCGCGACGAAGCAGCGTGGGTTTCGGAAATCATTCGTAACTCGGACAGCGATCTGCTCTTGGACCTGCACAACCTTCATGCCAACTCTTTGAACTTCAAGTTCGATCCCGTAGATTTCATTTCGCGGATTCCGCCGGAGCGGATCAGTTCCATTCATCTCGCCGGCGGCAGGTGGATCGGACGCGCTGAATCGCCGCGGCTGCTCGACGATCACCGGCACGACGTTCCGGAGCCGGTTTACGATCTGCTCGAAGAGGTCGCCGCGCGCGTGCCACATGCGCTTACTGTGGTTCTCGAGCGAGACGGAAACTTTCCACCCATCGAATGGCTGATCGATCAGCTCGATCAGGCGCGTCGAGCCGTTGCTCGTGGGAGATCCAGGAAAGAAGCAAGACAGAAAGCGATGGCCGCATGAACGACTCGCGCTTTGAAGCTTTCCTCGCAAAGATCTACATCGATGAAAGTGCGCGCGCGAAGTTTCTCGCCGATCCGCGCGGCGAAGCGGCGAAGGCTGGTCTGACGCCGCAGCAGATCGACGACGTGGCGAAGATCGATCGTGAAGGGCTCGAGATGTTTGCCGCGAGTCTCAAGAGGAAAAAGAACCACGGATGATTAAATCGATCACGAGCCGCGATAACACGCTGCTGCGGCTTGCACGCGCGGTGCGAGATGGGAAAAAAGAAGATTATGTCTTCGTCGAGGGTTTGCGGCTATGTGAAGAAGCGCTTCGTTCTGCGCTCGAAATTGAGGCCGTTATCGTTTCGGAAGAACTGTTACGAAAAGAAAGGGTCGCGAGTGTAATCGCCGAGTTATCCAGGGCGTCGCAACGCAATGCATCGGTCAGCGAGAAGCTGCTGGAGTCGATCTCCTACACCAAAACGCCGCAGGGAATCGTCGCGCTTGCGCGTCGTCCTGAGTCGAGCGAAGCGCGGTTGTCGCGAAGTGTCGACAAGAACTCGCTGCTCGTCGTCATGCATCAGATCAACAACCCGGTAAACGTGGGTGCGATTTTGCGGACTGCGGAAGCAGCGGGCGTGAGCGGCGTAATCACGACCAGGAACACGAGCGATCCGTTCTCACCGAAGTCGCTGCGCGGCGCGATGGGCTCGGCGTTTCGACTTCCAATCTGGACGGGATCGGACTACGCGGAGGTCATCGACTGGTGTCGTCAGCGCGGCATTGAGACCATTTGCGCTGATGCTGAGGCGACTTTGCCGTACACGGATCTCGATTGGACCCGAGCGAGCGCGCTCATCATGGGACCTGAATCGACCGGCTTGACTGACGCTGAAACAAAAAGCGCGAGTCGGATCGTGAGTATTCCGATGCACGGTGTGGTGGAGAGTTTGAACGTTTCAGTTGCAGCCGGGATTCTGTTGTTCGAAGCCGCACGCCAGCGGTCGCTTGGTTGAGCTTACTCTGCGCGCACGCAAACTTCTGTCGCGGGAAATGCCTTCTCGGAGCTCTTGCGTTTGACCCACGCGACGATCGTGTAGATGCCGGGTTTGTCGTGGAAAAGAGTCACGGGTACGCGGAAGCTTCCATCGAGCTGCATATCGACTTCGCCCCTGGTCCGATCCGCGTACGTGTACGGCGGCTGCACTTTCGGACGCAAATTCCTTGAATGATCGGGCAGCGCGTAGGACCGCTGTTCACTCAACCAACTCAGCTCCGGCGGCTTTGGCAATGGTTCGTAAAAAACCTCAACATGGTTGAGGATATGTTCCCGTTTCAGCATCCTCGCCGCGAAGAGGAAGTTCGCCCCCGGCTTCATCACGCGAGCAACCGGCTTCACTTCGACGTATCTCGCCACAAATAATTCAACAATCCGCAGATGCAGCTTGTTGAGCGCGATGCCGAAGCCGACGTGTGTGTGCTGCGGGGCAAGGATCGTCTTGCGATGGCCGTCGTTGGGCGGCGTTTCCTGATACATGCGCAGGTGCAGGTAGGAGGTATCCTGCTTCAGGTCGCTCAGCTTGTTGGACCACGTATTATCGGCAGCCGAAACGTTCTCCTGCGTCGAGTCAGTGCCGCCGGCGAATGAGTAGCGATGATATGGTTTGAGCCCGTCGCGTCCCCAGTGACTGACAAACTCCTGCATCGCCATTTCGGTCGCGTGGTTCGTGGCTATGCGCGTGGCGAGTTCGTCTGCCTTCAGTTCCTGCACCTTCGCGACCGCGCGTTCCTCGTTAACCATGTCGAGGAGGTTAGCGCGAAGTTCAGCGAACTTTTCGAAGTCTGTTGTTTGCGATTTTGAATCAGGAACGCGGGCTAATAGCGCGGCGCCAATCGGAACACTGATTGTTCTTAGAAATGTGCGACGACGCAATTTACCGGAAACGGCTGCGGCGGATGAAAAGATATAAGCCGGCGATGAGCAGCGAGGCGGCGACTATCATGTAACCGAGCTGCCTGGTACGCACAGCGCCCACGACGTACACGATGCCGTGACCCTGCGCCAGCATCGACGAGGCGAACAGATTAAATAACGCCGTCACGATCATCGCAGCGGTGACAATCGAGACTAAGACCAAAAAGAGAACGATCGTTATTTGGAAGAGCTTTTGAGACATCGCTACCTCCCAATCGCGCTGCGATAAGCAGCGCCCAGTTCCTCCGCATTATCGATCGAAATCCCCAGATCGCGAAGCAAACCGTTCTCTAACCCGTAAATCCAGCCGTGGACAACCAACTCCTGCCCGCGCTGCCATGCGCTCTGGACGATCGTGGTGCGCGCAACGTTCACCACCTGTGCGATAACGTTCAACTCGCACAGCCGGTTCACGCGCTTTGATTCGTCGTCGATATGCATGAGCGCCTGCTCGTGCTCGCGAAAAACGTCCTGAACGTGCCGGAGCCAGTTGTCGATCAGCCCCATCTGATCGTTTTTCATCGCCGCCATCACTCCGCCGCAACCGTGATGGCCACACACGATGATGTGATCCACTTTCAACACGTCCACTGCATATTGCATCACCGACAAGCAATTGAAATCGGTATGGACGACGACGTTCGCCACGTTGCGGTGTACGAACATCTCACCGGGCGCCACGTCGACAAGCTGCGTTGATGGCACGCGGCTGTCAGCACATCCAATCCAAAGAAACTTCGGCGACTGTTGCTTCGCTAACGTCTGAAAGAAATCCGGATCGCTTGCCGTGATCGCTTCAGCCCAGGCTCGGTTCTGATCGAGAAGACGTTTTAGATCTTTCATTAATCTGTTATCACGCACTCATCGCCTGCGCAGCTACTTCCGGCACGTAAGACGCAGGCATGTCGCCGTTGTCCGCCCTCAGATACTGCCAGTCTCTCGGTTTCAGTGAGGCGATCAGCTCCCTTCGGTTCTTCGTCTTCAACGGCTTGCCGGCGTAGATCTTACCCATCCGTTGCAAAGTCTTTTCAGGAATGGCGCCCGAAAACATCCAGAGGGGCCAGGTGAAGTTTGGACCATTCAGCCGGCGCAACTTGTAAAGCCACATGCCAATCGACCCGACGCGCCAGGCCATCGGTCCCCACCAACTGTACTGGCCCGGACGAAGGTTCATCTTCCAGCACTTCATCATCAACTGCCATTGCAACGGCGTCAGTTCGCGTGTTTGTCTCACGCCTTCTTCCTTCTCCATCCGCGTGTCGTGCAACGGCGTGAAGATCGACGGGATCAGAAACGCAAACAGTCCGCGCCGTTCGATCTCGTAAACGAGATCGATCGTCTCCATCACGTCCTCGTCGGTCTCGCCCGGGTTGCCTACAATCAACGTCATGGCCGGAAACCAGTTGTTCTCGTTCAGCACGCGCAATCCTTCGAGCACGACGCTGGGCCAGTCTTCGATCGAGAACGGCACGCCCTTGCTCGACATGATCTGCTTCGCCATTCGGACCGACCCGGTCTCCAAACCGATCAAAGGCGCGAGCGCCTTCTTTTCCGGATGAGTGCTGAGATACGGGAAGTGAATCGGGCTCTTCGGCAGCAATAAATCCGAGAGTTGTTTGATCAATAGTGGATCGACGACGGCGGGCGCGATCGTGCAGTGACTCAGCACGTGTTGTTCGACGCCCGGTGTGTTCACGATGTCGGAATAGAGGTCGACCAGCGCTTCACGATTTGGGAAGTAGAACGGCGTATCTGTGTGGACCTGGCCCCAAATGAACATGTCTTCGGTAGCCAGCGAGATCTGCTTGTTGCCGTGGCGGACGTTGGCGCGGACGGCTTCCATGATCTTGTCTTTGGGAAGATCGATCTGCGGATTCAGGTCCGGGAGACAGAACTTGCATCGGCGCCCGCAACCGGTGGTCATTTCGACGACGCCGAAAGTCGTGCGCGTGTCGGGGAAGAGAATTCCATCCCGGTCCATCGGATGTTTGAGGTCCACCTGGCGCGGCAACTCCTCGCCGTTGATCGCCTTGCGAACCAGCTCGAGCGCATCGACGGATTCCGTGCGTCCTTCAGTCACGCAATCGACGCCCAGTTCCTCGTAGCTGTTTGTTTGACTGATCTGCCATCCGCCTGAGCCGCCCACGATCACCTTGAAATTTTTTCGGAACGGGCTCGCTTTGATCTGTGCGAAGAGTTGCCGTGAGTAATGCGAGTTGATCGGCATCTTCGAGGAGCCGAAGATCGAGGTATAGACGCCGGCCGCGAACGTCACACCCAGCGGATTGTGCGTCGACACAGCGACCACGCGCGTGCGTGGACCGACAAACTTGTCCAGGTCGTCAGGAAAACAAGCGACGATGTCGTCGCTCTTATACACGCGCAACAGCGACTTTTCGACCAGACGCACGCCGGCCGGCATGTAACGCGCCGAACCGTCTTCGTTATGTTCGACTTCACGCCACTTCGGATATTTTCGGTTGATAACGCCTTCCATCCAGATCGGCAACGAAGCCATGGCCATCTGAATGAAGTAACCGGCGTGGTCGATCGCCTCTGTTAAGGGTGCAGTGATTACGATTAAACGTCCGCCATCGCGAGGGCCGTCCGGAACGACCGGGGGATTCTGTGTCATGGGCGCTTACACTAATGAAAACAGTTGATCTTTACAAGCTAATTTTTGAGATCGATTTCCGCCCAGATAGGCCAATGATCTGAGACTTTGAGGGGTTTGGCCACACCCCAGCGAAGGATTCTCAAGCCCCGCGAAAAGATCCAATCGGCGTGCATCAGCAGGCCGCCGCCGCGCCACGTCGACGTGCCGGTGGGAAAGGGGGTCGTATACCCGCGCGATTCGAGAAACCGCCGTGTCTCGATGCATTTCTGTTTGGATAGAGTATTGAAATCGCCAAGAATCAAGGTCGGAAGCGTGCTTGCTTCGGCGTGTGAGGCGATCAGTTCGAGCTGCGCGAGTTGTCCGTCGGAGGCGGCGTGCGGATCGACGTGAGCGTTGAAGATCCGAATTTGACGTTGACCGACAGGAACCGTCGCAGCCATTGCCAGCCGAGGGCGCCACGGACACTCCTGCCACGGCAGATCGATCCGCGTCACGTCCGTCAACGGCAAACGACTCAGCAGGGCCACGCCGGTGTCGCCTTCGTCATGCAGATCGATTGGTTCTTCGAAATCAAGCCACCATTGGCGCTTCACGGGTTTAATGCCGCGGGGGATTCCAGCGGGCACATGGACCCAGTTCATATTCAACTGCGCCCCCAGCTCGCACGCGACGTGATGACCGCCAGTGCGAATCGTTCGCTTGTCTGCCTCCTGCAAGGCGAGGACGTCGACGGCGGGCAGCAGTTTTCCGCTGGTGAAAGCGCGTGCGGCGACGGAGATGAGATTTTCTACGTGCTGCGGACGGCGCGAGAGATTCATGAGGCCCAGTTTGCGCAGCACGCCGCCGGGAATTAGGTGCGGCCCGCGTGCGTACCGGATGTTGTATGACGCCACGATAAGCCGGGAACGTTCGGAATTGGCCGCATGATTGTTAGAATGCTGATTGTTAGAGAGGCCGAACTCGAGTTTCTGATCATCGCTGAGCGGAGGAATTGCAGTGGGTATTGTTTTGTCAGTTGTTGACGACATGTTCTTCGCTTCTAAGATTCGCGCCACGGCGGAAGCGGTTGGCAGCACCGTCAAATTCCTGAGATCCGTGGAGAAGTTGATTGAGACGGCGCGAGAAGCGAAGCCGGATTTGGTGGTCGTCGACTTGCACAATACAAAGCTCGACCCGGTTGCACTGGCGTCGGAACTGAAGGCAGACGAAGAACTGCGGAAGATACCGTTGCTCGGTTTCTTTTCACACGTTCACACAGACTTGCAGCGAAACGCCCTCGCCGCGGGCTACGATAAAGTAATTCCGAGATCCGTGTTCGCGAGAGATCTCGGTCAGATCCTCTCTACAACGCCGCAGTAACCGGCGCGATCACTTCGTGAATCGATCTCACTTCGCGCACCATATCTTCATACTGGTCGAGCGTTAAGGCCTGAGCGCCGTCCGAAAGCGCTTGTTCCGGTTGGTCGTGAACTTCCACGATTAAACCGTCAGCGCCGACGGCGACACCGGCGCGCGCCAGTGGCGTGACCATGTAGTTCTTTCCCGTCCCGTGCGACGGATCGATGATCACCGGCAAGTGTGAAATCCGCCTGACTGCCGTTACCGCCGCGAGATCCAATGTATTTCGCGTGTGCTGCGCGAAGGTGCGGATGCCGCGCTCACAGAGAACGACCTGGTAGTTGCCCTCCGCCATCACATACTCTGCCGCGAGCAGCCATTCGTCGAGCGTTGCCGACAAACCGCGTTTCAACAGTATTGGAATCCGTGCCCGGCCTGCCCGGCGCAGCAACGAGAAGTTCTGCATGTTGCGCGCGCCGATCTGGATCATATCGCCGTAACGCTCGACGAGATCCACGCCGGCTTCGTCCAACGCTTCGGTAACGATCTTCAAACCGTAGGTGTCGCGTACGTCGGCAAGTATCTTGAGCCCTTCTTCGCCGAGCCCCTGGAAGGCGTAAGGTGAAGTTCGAGGCTTGTAGGCGCCGCCGCGGAAGAAACGCGCGCCGGTGCGGCGAACAGACTCGGCGATCGCAAACGCCTGGGCGCGACTCTCGATCGCGCACGGCCCGGCGATGATCGCTAGCTCCTCGCCGCCGATCGTTGCGTCGCCGCAACGCACAATGGTCTTTTCCGGACGCAGATCGAGCGTGATCAGTTTATAGGGCTTGCTGACGCGAATTGCTTCGGCGACGCCGGCAAGATTTTCGAAATGAGAAGGGTCGACTGCGGTTGGATTTCCAGTGATACCGATGGCGGTTCGGGTCGTGCCCGGCATCGGATGCGCCTTGTATCCCAGACCCTCGATGACGCGCAGGACAGTCTCGACCTGACTATCGGTGGCGTCGGCTTTCATTACGATTAGCATGGTTTTTACTCTTTGGTTTAGGGCGAAGTAATAGGAGGTCTTATTTTACATCTGGTCGGGGACGTTAATGCCCAGGATCGAAAGCGCAGCGGTCAGCCGATTGCGTACAACTTTCGTCACGGCGATCAATACAGCGCGTCGGACGACATCTTTCTCATTGAGAATGCGATGGTCGTGATAAAACCTGCTAAAGGTTCGCGCGAGCGAAAATGTGTACTTCGCCAGGTTGGCGGGTTCGGCAGACTTACGACACTGTACTATCACATCATCGAGTTGCTGCGTCAACATTAAGAGCGACCAGATCTCGGTGCCGCGTTCGTCCGAGAGCACCTCCGTCACTTTATTTCGCGCTTCGGCATCTTCAGCCAGGCTATCTATTAACGAATCCGCCTCGGCGGCAGTTTCACTTCCGAGCTTACGGAAGATGGAGTTTGTTCGCACGGCGGCGTACTGGCAGTATGGGCCAGTTTCACCTTCGAAGGAGAGCGCTTCTTTGAAATCGAAAGCGATGACGGTGTTGCGCGTGAACTTCAACAGGAAATAGCGCAACGCAGCGACTGCGACTTCGTGTGCAGTCGCTTTTTTGTCATTGTCCGGCAAGTCCGGGTTTCGTTTTTCCACTTCAGTGAGCGCGCCGGCTTCCAGTTGGTCTATCAGGTCGTCGGCTTTGACGCCGAGTCCCTTGCGGCCGCTCATCTCGATGTAAGGCCGCGCCCGATCTTCATCACTCAGTTCAATGCCGAGCTCTTCGCACGCTGCCGGCGAGAGCGCGACCATCTCGTAGCTGAAATGAATACTCGCATCGTCGCCGATCTCCGGCACGACTGCCGCCACGCCGCGCGCGACGATGTCCTGCGGGTACGACTGGCGCGAGTCGATCACGTTGTAGACAGTGACGCCGCCGCCGAAATGCGGACGTGCGCTTTCGCTTCTCGACTCCGCTTCGGCATCGGTTGTCGTGACCCACAGCACGTGACCGTCTCTATAGTTGCGAAAAACCTTGTAATGAAAATCGAGACCGAGCTTGCCGAGTTTCCAGAGTTGATAAGCGATGTCTTTGCCGGTGTAGGTGACGGTGCCGTTGGACCGCACAATGATCTTGTCTGACTCGTGTTCGTCCGTGCCGGTGTGCGATTCGAACGGCATGACCCAGCAGCCGGCATGACGGCCTTCGGTTTCATACCTGATGACGCCGGTCTGCTTCATCAGTTGGAAAGCGCGTTCCCAAAAGTGGAGGTGCAGGATGTCTGACTCGCGAGCGAGCAGGTCGTAACGAATTCCGAGCCGCTCCATCGTGTCGAGAATGCACTCGACGTTGCGCGTGGCGACGTAGTCGGCCAGTTCGGCGATGTCGTTGTCGCCGGCTTCGATCGCGTGCAGGACTTCGGTGCGAAGTTTTAAGTTTTCAGTATCGCGATAGAACACACCGACTTTGGTGTACAGATCCCAGCAGTAGTAATCGAATGGATAATCGTCTGTGAGCGACTGATCGAGCGCTTTGATCTGATCGAGATCTTTGTTTTCGAGATGGATAAAGCCGACGACGACGTCCGCGACCTGCACGCCGGTGTTGTCGATGTAATTCTGGACCTCCACGCGATCGCCGGCGGCTTGCAGGATGCGTACGAAGGTGTCGCCGAGCACGGCGTTGCGAACGTGACCGATGTGCGCGGCTTTGTTCGGATTGATGCTCGTGTGCTCGACCATCTTCTTCACGCGATCTTCCGGCGCTGCGGTTTTGCCGAGAGTGGGCGTTGCGATCAGGCTGAGCATTTTGGCGCGATCGAAGAAGACGTTGATGTAACCGGCACCGGCGATCTCGACTCTAGCGACTTCCTCGACGGCTTCGAGCCGTTCTTTCAGTTTTTCCGCCAGGGCGCGCGGGTTTTGTTTCTCGCCGGTCTTCTGTTTGACGAGTTTCGCGAGCTCGAAGGAGATGGGAAACGCGAGGTCGCCGAGTTCGGGTTTAGGCGGCTGATCGATGTTTATTTGATCGAGTTCAACTCCGAAGATCTCTCCGGCAGAAACACGGATCAGTTCTTTTAACTTTTGTTGAAGGTCGCTTAGGGTCATGATGCAAAAGGCGAGAGTATAGCGTACCATCGCGCCCATGCCCACGATCTCAGCCGAATTGCGGCATCGCTTCGCAGAGGCGAGGCGAGTGCTGGTGCTGACCGGCGCGGGCGTGTCGGCGGAATCGGGCGTGCCGACGTTTCGCGGCGGCGGCAACACCGCGGTCTGGAAGGGAATGCCTTTCGACGTCATCTCGTCAGGGAGAATGCTCGAACGCGACTTGCCCGCCGTTTGGGAATGGTTTGACTATCGCCGCGGCGTGCTGGAGTCGCTAGAACCGAACGCGGCGCATTACGAGATCGCGCGTTGGCAGGATCTTTTTGCAGACTTCACCCTGGTCACACAGAACGTCGACGGATTGCATCAGAAAGCGGGATCGCGCAACGTTGTCGAGCTGCACGGAAATGTCTGGCGCGCTCGGTGTGTTGTCTGCGGATTGAAGCACGACATGGCGCAGAGCCCGCGGCCGGACGCGTGTCCGTCGTGCGCCAACGCGATGCGGCCGGACGTGGTGCTGTTTGGCGAGTTGTTGCCGCCTGGCGCGTTTGAGTTTGCCGCTGAGAAGTCGGCAATGTGTGAGTTGTGCTTCGTGATCGGGACTTCGGCGCTCGTTTATCCCGCTGCCGGACTGCCCGAGATAGCGAGATCGGGCGGAGCGTACCTGTGCGAAGTGAACCCGGAACGTACGCCGCTTTCGAGCCTCTGTGATGAAGTGCTCACAGGCAAGGCGGGCGAAGTTGTACCCGAGATTTGTCACCCGGAATGAAGACTCTGTACTTTGACTGTTTTGCCGGTGCGAGCGGCGACATGATACTCGGCGCGATGGTCGCGGCCGGCGTCGATCCTGATGCGCTCCGTCAGCAACTGTCTCTGCTCAACGTCGAAGGTTTCAAGATCGACTTCGAGACCACGGATCGATCGGGATTGAGTGCCACTTACGCGCGGGTGGAAACAATCCATGAGCATAAACATCGTCATCTCGCGGATATTAAACACATCATCGAGAACTCAGGCGTGACTGCGGCCGTTAAAGATCTTTCGCTACGGATCTTCTCGCGGCTGGCCGAAGCCGAAGCGCGCGTACATAACGAGCCTGTAGAGAAAGTTCACTTTCATGAAGTCGGTGCGCTTGATGCGATCGTGGACGTCGTCGGCGCCGCGATCTGTTTCGACCTGCTGAAGATCGATCGCTTTGTTAGTTCGCCGTTGCACGTCGGCAGCGGCATGGTTGAAATGCAGCACGGACGTTTTCCGATACCGCCGCCGGCAGTTACTGAATTGCTGCGCGGAGTGCCGTTCTATTCGGGTGAGATAAAAGGCGAACTGTTGACGCCGACCGGCGCCGCGATCATCACGACGGTGTGCAGTGACTACGGTCCGATTCCGCGCATCAAGACCGATAGCACCGGCTACGGCGCGGGCACGCGCGAGTACGACGACTTTCCCAACGTGTTGCGCGTCCTGATCGGCGAAACGGAAAAAGACGACGCCGCGTCCGAACGGCTCTGGATGATTGAAACGAATCTCGACGACGCTTCGCCGCAGATCATCGGCCACGTGATGGATCGCGTCTTCGAGCTGGGCGCGCTCGATTGCTACCTCACGCCGGTGCAGATGAAGAAGAACCGTCCCGGAGTGCTGCTGTCTGTGCTTTGCGGCCCTCAGGAAAAAGAAGCGGTGATGAAGTTGTTGTTTCTCGAGACGACGACGCTCGGCGTGCGCAGTTATGAAGTCGAGCGGCGCGCATTGCGTCGTAGCGTGGTGACGGTCGAAACGCAGTATGGGCCAATATCTGTTAAAGTGGCGCACCTGAACGGGCGCGTCGTGAATGAGATGCCGGAGTTTGAGCAATGCCGAATGGCCGCCATCCGGGCAAATGTGCCGTTGAAATTGGTCGAGGAGGCAGCGCGCTTGGCGCTAGCAAAAAACCGTGGGTAACAATAAACAGCAAGAAGTGGCGCCGGCGGTGGACCTGGATCTAATCGCGCAAGGCGTGCGGATGATCATCGAAGGCATCGGGGAAGACCCGACGCGGCCCGGTCTGCGAGGCACGCCGAAACGAGTCGCGGAGATGTACGCGGAACTGACTTCCGGCATGCGCGAAGACGCGCAGGAGCACGTCCTGCCGCTGCCGGGCGACAAACACGACGAGATGGTGATCGTGAAAGACATCAGTATCGCGTCGTTGTGCGAACATCACCTCGCGCCCTTTGTCGGCAAGTGTCATATCGCCTACATCCCAAAGGGCGGACGCATTCTCGGCATTTCGAAGTTGGCGCGGCTGGCGGAAACGTTTTCACGCCGGCTCCAGTTGCAGGAACGGCTGACTACAGACATCGCAAACACGCTTTTCGAGGGTCTCAAACCGCTGGGCGTGATGGTCGTTATCGAAGCGGAACACACCTGCATGACGTTGCGTGGAGTCCGGAAGGCCGACGCGAAGACGATCACCTCAGCGGTGCTCGGCGGTTTTCGCAGCGACCCGCGCACGCGCGCTGAAGCCATGGCTCTCATCAAGGGAAAGGACTGAGAATTCATGTCATCTCGTTTTCACTTGAAACTGCTGCTTATCACGCTGGCGGTTGTGACGCTGGCCGGCTGTGCTGTCGATTCACAACCAACAGCGACCAACGGCTCCGGCTCCGGCATCACCGAAGCCATGCTCAAGGGCCACGTCCGGTTTCTCTCTGACGACATGCTCGAAGGACGCGGCACCGGCGCTCGCGGCGGCGAGTTGGCGGCGAAGTACATCGCAGCGCAACTCGAAGCCATCGGCGCGAAAGGCGCGGGCGAGAATGGCAGTTTCTTTCAGCCGGTATCGCTCGTCGGCGTGAAAGCGGATCCGAATACGACCTTGACGATCTCAGGCGGCAGCGGCGGGGCAAGTGAGACTTTCAAGTTTGCGGACGACTTCGTTGCCTTCACCGGCGCGCAGACTGAATCGATCAATGTCGACGCAGACCTGATCTTCGTCGGCTACGGCATCGAGGCCCCAACTCAGCGTTGGAACGATTACAAAGGCGACATCGACTACAAAGGCAAGATCCTGGTGATGCTCGTGAACGATCCGCCGGCGACTGCCGCGGAGCCGGACCTGTTTGGCGGCAAAGCGCTCACGTATTTCGGTCGTTGGACCTACAAGTACGAGGAAGCCGCACGTCGCGGCGCCGCGGGCGCGATTCTGTTGCACAGCGACGAGTCGGCGGGTTATGGCTGGAACGTCATCCGCACCTCGAACGGATCATGGCGCTTCGATATTGAGCGTAAAGCAGGAGACTCAACGCCGTTTCTACAGTTCCGCTCATGGATGACCGACGCTTCCGCGCGGCGAATGCTGAAACTCGCCGGACAGGACCTCGATGCTTTGCGAGCGAAGGCTGCGACACGCGAGTTCCAACCCGTGAGTCTCGGCCTGAAGGCGAAGTTGGATCTCAAGAGCGAAGTGAAGCGGGTCGCGGCGCCGAACGTCGTCGGCGTGCTCGAAGGAAGCGATCCTACGCTCAAGAGCGAGTATGTCGTCTATTCCGCGCACTGGGACCACCTCGGCATCGGCGCGCCAAACAAGGATGGCGATACGATCTATAACGGTGCGCTCGACAATGCTTCAGGAGTCGCCTGCGTGCTGGCTATCGCTGACGTGCTCGCGAAGCAACGTCCGAAGAGATCGAGTCTGTTTCTGTTTCCCACCGCCGAAGAGCAGGGACTGCTTGGCGCGGAGTGGTATTCGAAGCATCCGGTCGTTCCGCTCGACAAGACCGCCGCGAACGTCAATCTGGATTCAATGAACGTGCTCGGGCCGACGAGCGACTTCATTCCCCTCGGCGCTGAACGTTCAACGCTCAAAGATATAGTCGAACACGTCGCAAGCGAAATGAAGCTGCGCGTGTCGCCCGACGCTCGTCCAGAGCAGGGATCGTTCTTCAGATCGGATCACTTCCCGTTTGCGAAAGCGGGTGTGCCGTCGATCAGTTTGAAGGAAGGGAACGAATACGTCGGACATCCGAAAGAGTGGGGCGAGGAACAGTTCAAGGCCTACAACACCGCCCACTATCATCAGCCGTCAGACGAAATGCGCGACTCATGGAACTTCAACGGCATGATCCAGTCGGCGGAGATCGCGTTGGCCATCGGCCGTCACATCTCCGATATGCCGGAGAAGCCGCACTTCAATCCCGGAGATGAATTTGCGAAGACCAAATGAAAACGTTCTACGTCACTACACCGATCTACTACGCCAATAGCCTGCCGCACCTCGGTCATCTCTACACGATGATCGTCTGCGACAGTATCGCGCGCTCGAAACGCCAGCGCGGCATCGATACCTATTTCCTGACCGGCACCGACGAGCACGGCATCAACATCGAACGAGCAGCTCAAAAAGCCGGCCGCACGCCACAGCAGCAGGCCGATTTCGTCGTCGATTACTTCAAACAGATGACGCGCGAGTTTGGTCTCGACACCGAACACGGCGGCTACGACATCTTCATGCGCACGACGTTCCCTTTTCACTACGAGGGCGTGAGTGAGTTATGGCGTCGCATCGCAAAGGCGAAGACGCCGAAGGGCAACGACGCCCTCTACAAGGGCCACTACGAAGGTTGGTTTTGTGCGCCGTGCGCTGAGTACAAGACGGAAGACGAATACAACAAGCCGGCTACACCCGACGGTGTGCCGACCTGTCTGATTCACGACACACCGCTCGACCGCGTTTCGGAAGAAAGCTACTTCTTCCGCCTGAGCGATTACGCTGAGGCACTGCTCGACGCCTATGAGAAGCCCGACTTCGTCAGACCGGAATCGAGACGTAACGAAGTGATCAGCTTCGTCCGCGGCGGGCTACAGGATCTTTCCGTGAGCCGACTGAAGACGTCCGTAAGCTGGGGCGTGCCGGTGCCCGGCGACCCGAACCACACGATGTACGTCTGGTTCGATGCGTTGACGAACTACATCACCGCGATCGGTTTCGGCAACGAAGAGCGCGACCGTGCGGCGGGTTTTGAAAAGTACTGGCCCGCAATTCACGTCGTCGGCAAAGACATCCTGCGTTTTCATGCCGTCTACTGGCCCTCGTTTCTGCTGGCCGCGGGCGTCGAGTTACCGCGCGCGATCGTGGCCCATGGAATGTGGCTCGATCCGAATGGCCGCAAGATGTCGAAGACGCTCGGCAACACGGTCGAGTTGAACGTGCTGCACAAGCACTTTACGATCGACGCGATCCGTTATTTCTGTCTGCGCGAGATGGTGTTCGGCCAGGACGGCCGTTTCGGTTACGAGGGTTTGATCGATCGTGCCAACAGTGATCTCGCCAGTGGTCTCGGCAACCTGTCGAGCCGTACGTTGACGATGATCGCGAATTATTGCGACCGTAAGATTCCACCGGGTCAGAGTCCCGAAGAGATGGCTGGCTTTATCGAAAGCGCTCGCGATCAATTCGTGGTGCACTTTGAAAATCTCGCGTTTAGCCGTGCATTGGAAGTCGCGTGGTCGGTGATAGCCCGCATCGACAAAATGATTACCGAAGCCAAGCCGTGGGACCTGGCTAAGGACGACACTCAAAGCCAGACCTTGAATGCCGTGCTCTATCGCGCAGCCGAAACGCTTCGCTGGTTGAGCGTGTTGCTCTATCCCGTCATGCCCGAGGCGAGCCAGAAACTAGCGGAACAGTTGGGCTTGGCTGAGACGCCCGACAAGATCGATCCGGCGTCGCTCAAGTGGGCCGAGCTCCGTGAAGGCACTGCTATCGGCGAAGTGCAACCGATCTTTCCACGCATCGACAAGACAAAGACTATGACCGAAATCAATCAAGGCGCGAGCACACCGCAGCCAGCCGAACCGGCAACTACGCACGCAACCCAGGCTGACGCCGCCGGCGTCGTGAGTTTCATCGAAATCGACGATTTCGCGAAGGTCGATCTGCGTGTGGGCCAGGTGCTCTCCGCTGAACGCGTGCCCAAAGCTGACAAGCTGCTGCTCCTGAAGGTCGACTTGAACGAGGAAAACCCGCGCCAGTTGCTCGCCGGCATCGCCCAGTACTACGAGCCCGAGAAGCTGATCGGCCGCAAAGTGGTCGTGGTCGCGAACCTGAAACCACGAAAACTTCGCGGCTTCGAATCGCAGGGAATGGTCGTCGCTGCGTCCTATGGCGAGGAAGGCCGGCCGGTGCTCGCGACGTTCACGGAAGACGTTCCGAACGGAGCGCGTCTGAAGTAGATGTTCGTCGACTCGCACGCGCACATTGACGGTCCCGAATTCGACGCGGATCGCGAGGAGGTCATTCAGCGTGCGCAGTCGGCAGGCGTCTCCGCGATCCTGAACGTCGGCACCGGCGATCCGCACAGCGGCGCTTTCGAACGCGCCGTCGAACTCGGTAAGAGTCACCCGTCGATCTACACGGCGATCGGCACGCACCCTCACGACGCCCGTTTCTACGACGACGCGGCTGAAGAAAAGACTAAGACGCTGATCGCACGCGGCGAACGCGTAGTGGCGTGGGGCGAGATCGGTCTCGACTTTCATTACGACAACTCACCGCGCGACGTGCAGATCGCCGTCTTCAAACGACAACTTCGCGCAGCGCGCGATTGCAACCTGCCGGTGATCATTCACACGCGCGAAGCTGAAGCCGAGACGATTGAGATTCTTAACACGGATTATGCGGATTGCCCGGGTGTGTTTCACTGCTTCAGCGGCAGTCGTGATCTGGCGCAACGCGGCGTCGAGCTTGGGTTCATGATCTCGTTTTCCGGTATCGTGACGTTCAAGAAGGCGGAGGAGTTGCGGGAGGCGGCGCGTCAGGTCCCGTTGGCCCAACTGCTGATCGAGACTGACTGTCCGTACCTGACGCCGGTGCCGCATCGCGGCAAGCGAAACGAGCCTGCGTACGTCGTCGAGGTTGCTCGATGTCTGGCGGAGCTGCACGGGTTGAAGATCGAGGAGTTGGCCCACATCACTACAGAGAACTTTATGCGGTTTTTCAGTTTGCAATAACGATCAATTTGCTCGTTCTTGAGTAAGAGATAAGTTTCACATGCACGGGTTTTGATGTTATTCTGCTGGCTAAAGAGACAAACTTACCGAATAAAGAAAACACGCCGATGGCTCAGCAGAACTCATTCGATATCGTCTCGCAGGTTGATTCCGCCGAGATCACGAATGCGCTCAACCAGACCATCAAGGAGGTGCGCCAGCGTTTCGACTTCAAAGGCAGCCACGCCAACGTCGTGCTCGAAAAGACGGAGCTGGTCCTGAGCGCGGAGGACGAAACGAAGCTGCGCAACATGAACGACATCCTGCAACAAAAGCTCGTCCGGCGTGGCGTGCCGTTGAAGGCGTTCAGTTACGGCACGATCGAACCGGCGGCCGGCGGCACCGTCCGGCAGCGGGCGCAGATTCAGCAGGGCATTCCGCAGGAGAAGGCCAAAGAGGTCGTGAAGTTCATCAAAGACAGCAAGGTGAAAGTTCAGGCGTCGATTCAGGGCGACATCGTGCGCGTCTCCGGCCGCGACCGCGATACGCTCCAGGACATCATCGCGCGGCTGAAAGACAAAGACTTCGGTATTCACATGCAGTTCACCAACTACAGGTCCAATTAATCCGTGTTATGACGATCACCGGTAACACACTGACGCTCGACGCCGAGGCCATCACTTCGGCCCGCCGCATCTTCAGTGTGATCGCAAACGAGCTGCAACAGGTCGAGATCGAGTTTGAGCGCCAGGCGCGCTCGAATGTGCAGGTGATTGCTTATCTCGGCGAGTACCTGCGTGCGTCAGGCGGCAAACGAGTCCGGCCTGCTTTGACGATACTCTCCAACTACGCGTGCGGCGGCGACGGCTCGCGCTATAACTCGATCCGCATGGCAACCGTGATGGAGTTTCTGCACACGGCGACTCTCGTCCACGACGACATCATCGACAAAGCCGAGACCAGGCGGAACCGTCCCACAGTCAACGCGCTCTACGGAAACGAAACTGCCGTGCTGATGGGCGACTGGCTATACATGTCCGCGTTCGAAACCAGTCTGGCGGAACGGTCACTGCCGATACTCGACATTCTCACCAGCGTCACAAGAAAGATGACTGAAGGTGAGTTGTTGCAGTTGACGTTGCTGGGCCATGCAGACATTTCCGAAGGTCAGTATCTCGACGTGCTCAAGCGCAAGACGGCGTATCTCTTCAGCGCCAGTTGCGAGATCGGCGCGATCCTCGGCAGCGCGAGTGAGAAACAACAGACGGCCTTGCGTGATTACGGACTGAATCTCGGGACGGCGTTTCAGTTGACGGATGATCTACTCGATTTCACGTCCAGCGACGAACAGTTGGGCAAGGCTGCCGGCGCCGATCTTCTCGGCGGAAAAGTTACCTTGCCGTTGATCTATCTCATGGCGGCGGAGCCGTCGACGTCGGCGATGGTCCAGCGGGTACTGCTCGACGGCACTTACGAAACGGTGCGTCAGGAAGATCTGCGCGAGGCGCTGACGCGCACCGGCGTCCTGGAAAAAGCACGCGACTTGGCTGACGAATACGCCGAAAACGCACGCGCGGCCCTCGACGATCTGCCTGACTCCGAATACTGCGACTCGCTGCGCGCGCTCCCAACCTACGTGCTCAAGCGCGATCGATAATTCTTCGCCAAAAATCCGGAAACATGGCTATAATCGCCCGCGGATGGACCGGTCTTACAACGAAAACCTTCTCGCTCGATTCGAACAGACCCTGCGGCAATCACGCGCGGCGCGAATAAATCTCTCGGCACGACTGCGTGAGTTGGACGCAGAAGCCGATGGCGTGCGCGCTGAGTTGGCTGAGATTGATCTGCTGATCAGCCAGACCGAAGCCGCGATCTGCCGCCTGTTGTCGACGGTTATGGGAAGTTTTCAGTCAGGATACCCGTCCGATGCTGAATTGGAAGCGGCAATGCGCCAGTCGTCGCATAACGTAGGGCATCACACGGGACATCAGCCGTCTCACCAACCGGTGCAACGCGGTCCTATGCCGATGGAGCGCCGGCCACAGATTCCGCTGGTGCGAAACAACGTCGAGGCGCTTAGCGATCGTTTCATGGACCGGACGATCCCTCAGGCGGTTACGTTGTTGCTGCGCGAGGAAGGTGCGCCGCTTCACGTAAACGAGATCTACAATCGTTTGCTCGAAGGCGGCTTCAAGTTTACGGGTCAAAATCCGACCATCAGCGTCGCCGTCTCTCTCAATCGCAACACCCGCTTTCGCAAAGTCGCCCCCGGAACCTTCGACCTCGTCATGCGCGACGCGTCTAAAGCGTCATAATCCGTGTCATCTGTGGTTTGCCAATGCGTGCCATAGTCCTTTCCGCCGGCTACGGCACACGTCTATGGCCGCTCACGGAAGATCGAACCAAACCGGCGATTCCGATTCTTGGCAAACCGCTTGTCGGTTATGTCGCCGAATATCTGGCGAGCTATGGATTCGATGAGATCGTCGTCAATCTTCACCACCGGCCGGAGTCAGTGCGCAAAGCGCTCGGCAACGGCAGCCGGTTCGGCGTCAAGCTTCACTACGTTCTTGAAGAGCCGGAGATACTCGGAACAAGCGGCGCGTTAGACAACACACGCGAGTTCTTCGACCGCGACACGTTCCTTGCCATCAACGGAAAGATCATCACCGACGTCGACCTGAAAGCAGCGCTCGATACTCACCGTCGCACCCGGGCTATTGCCACGCTCGTGCTCCTTCCGAATGCGCAGCGCGAGCGTTTCAGCATCGTAGAGACGGAAGACGGCCGTGTGACGCGTTTCGGCAGCATGCCCGGCGAGAAAGCCGATGGACCAGCGCCGCTGATGTTCACCGGCATTCAGATCCTGGAGCCGCGCATCTTCGAATACATCCCGCGCGGTGTCTTTTCTCACTCGACGACGGACGTTTATCCGCAAGCGATAACGAACGGTGAGATCGTCGCCGCGCATGTCGCCTCCGGCCGCTGGCGCGAGCTCTCGACATTGCGACGCTATCTCGACATCAGTCTCGAAATGCTGAAAGAGAACGATCAACCGTACTCCGCGGGAGCCAACACCGTTATCTCCGCAGACGCGAGCGTGAGTGATGCGATTCTTTGGGACAGTGTCGAAGTCGGCGCCGGCGCGCGGGTGAACCGCTGTGTTCTCGCCGACTACGTCAGGGTTCCTGAGAACGAGATCATCGAGAACGCGGTCGTCGTGCCGCGTGATTTGGTGGAAGGCAAAATACCACCGGAAAAAGCGCTTCCCGGCAATTTTCAAGGTGAAAACTTTGTCGTTCCCTTGTGATACAATCCCGCATCGTCGCTTCTATCAATTCACGAATGAGTTCCGCAAAACAGGTGATTTCTAACGCATTTGAGTCCTCCGCGTCAGATCGGCTTGCGAGATTCATCGCTCAGCAGGGGATAACGGGCAAGGAAGTCATCGCGCTCACGCCCGACGCCTCGACTCGCAAGTACTACCGCATCGGTTGGAAGAAACGCACCGCTATCGCCGCCGTTTACGCGGAAGCATTCGATCCTGAGTTTCATCCTTATCTCGACGTCACGCGATTGTTCCTGGAATGCGAGATTCCCGTGCCCGAGATCTACGCCGTCGATGGCACCGCCGGTATCATCGTGCAGGAAGACCTCGGCGACGAGCAGCTATTTCAAGTTTACGAAAACGAATCTGACGACAAGTGCGACGAGTACAAGGAACAGGCAATCGCGCTGATCGCGAAGATTCAGAAGGCGTCTGACAAGGCGTATGAAATGAACTCCATCGCCAGCCGGCTGGCGTTTGACGAAGCGAAGCTTTCGTGGGAGCTCGATTTCTTTTTCGATCACTATTTCGGTAGCCTGCGTGGTGAGACTCTCCGGCATGGCGAAGTCGCGGAAATAAAAGCCGAGCTCAACGATATCGCCGCGGAATTAGCGGCTGCGCCGCGCGTGCTGTGTCATCGCGACTATCACGCCGCAAACCTGATGATCGATCCGAAGAAGCGCATGCGGATCGTGGATCACCAGGACGCTCGCATGGGTCCGGCTAGTTACGATCTCGTTTCGTTTCTTTTGGATCGGCAGCCGTGTCCGCCTTCGCTGGCGGAGTTGCGCACTCATCGTCTGTTTTTGCTGGAAGAACGTCGCAAGTTGGGGCTGGGCGCAATCGATCCGGACGAGTTTGCGCAGGAGTTTCGATTGATGACGGTCCAACGTGGATTGAAAGCTACCGGGACGTTTTCATATCAAACAGCCGTTGCCGGACGCGGCGCAGCTTACCAGCACTTCATTGAACCAACACTTCAGATCGTTCTCCAGGCCATCGACTGGCTCGACAGGTTCCCCACCCTCCGTCGTATGCTGAAGGAACGAATCAACTAACTATTACACACCCCTCGGGTTTCTGAATGACGACGCAATCACTAGCAAGCACAGCAACTAAACACACATACATCAACCAACTTTCACAACACGTCGGCCAGGAAGTCGTGCTCAAAGGCTGGCTCTACAACCTGCGTTCGAGCGGGAAGATCGCGTTTCCGCAGTTGCGTGACGGAACCGGCATCGTCCAGTGCGTGGTGCTGAAAACCGCGATCGATCCGGAGACGTGGGAAACGTTGAAAGGGCTCGGACAGGAGTCGGCGCTCGTGGTCAAAGGCACGGTGCGTGAAGACAGTCGCGCGCCCGGCGGATTCGAGATCGACGTTAACGCCGCCGAAGTCTTACAACAAGTACACGACTATCCGATCACGCCCAAGGAGCACGGTACGGAGTTCCTGATGGACCACCGGCACCTGTGGCTGCGTTCGCGCCGGCAGCACGCCGTGCTGAAAGTGCGTCACACAGTCGTGCAGTCAGTGCGAAACTTTCTCGATAACGACGGCTTCACCTTATGCGATTCGCCGATCTTCACGCCCGCTGCGTGCGAAGGGACGACGACGCTTTTCGAAGTCGATTACTTCGACGGCGAGAAGGCGTATCTCACGCAATCCGGGCAGCTCTACAACGAAGCGACGGCGGCGGCGCTCGGTAAAGTCTATTGTTTCGGACCGACGTTCCGCGCGGAGAAATCGAAGACGCGACGGCACCTGACTGAGTTTTGGATGGTCGAGCCGGAAATGGCTTACGCCACGCTCGACGACGTCATGGCGTTGTCAGAACGAATGCTGTCCTACATTGCGGCGCGCGTCCTCGAGGACCGCAAGGAAGAGTTGAAAGTCCTCGAACGCGACACGTCGAAGCTCGAAGCGATCGTGGCGCCGTTCCCGCGGCTTCATTACGACGATGCGGTGAAGATGCTGCACGAGGGGTTCGAGAAAGGCGCGATGGAAGCGAAGTTTGAGTGGGGCGGCGACTTCGGTGCGCCGGACGAGACTTACATCTCCAGCCAGTTTGAGAAACCGGTGATGGTCCATCATTATCCGGCGGCCGTTAAGGCGTTCTACATGGCGCGCGATCCTGAACGTGCGGAACTGGCGTTAGGCGTTGACGTGCTCGCGCCGGAAGGTTACGGCGAAGTCATCGGCGGCGGTGAGCGCGCGACCTCGCTCGAGTTTTTGCAGCAGCAAATCGCGCTTCACGAATTACCTGAAGAAGCGTTTCAGTGGTATCTCGATTTGAGGCGTTACGGCAGCGTTCCCCACGGAGGCTTCGGCATGGGTGTCGAACGCTGCACGGCGTGGATGTGCGGCATCGAGCACATCCGCGAGACGATTCCGTTTCCGCGCATGCTCTACCGGATAAGGCCTTGAAGAGGCTTTGCCCGAAAAGGCGCGAAGAAGTCTTCAATCTGGGTGAGTAGCCACAAAAAGGCGCAAAAGACACAAGAGTCGTATGAGCGCGGAGGGGAACAAAACAGTAACGATTTTGGGTGTGCCTCTTGGTTATGGCGCAAGCATGGCAGGCGTGGACATCGGTCCGGCGGCGTTGCGAGTCGCTCGCCTGCAACAGCGAATCGAACGTTTGGGATATCCGGTTCGCGACCTTGGCGACATGCGGCTTGAGCGTCCGCAGACGTTTCCGCTCGCCGAAGATAAGCTGAAGTATGTGCGCGAGATCAGCAGCGCCTGCGAACAACTTGCGGACGAAGTCGAAGTAATACTTCAAGCCGATCAACTGCCGCTCGTGCTTGGCGGCGATCATTCGATCGCGATTGGTTCATTCGCCGGCGCTGCTTCCTATTTCAAACAACGAGAACAGACGCTCGGTCTGATCTGGTTTGACGCCCACGCGGACATAAATACACCTGAGACCACACCCTCCGGCAACATTCACGGAATGCCGCTGGCAACTCTGCTCGGATACGGCGCTCCCGAACTCACCAACGTTGCCGGCTTTGCTCCTAAACTCGATCCGCGTTTGTGCGTTCACGTCGGAGCACGCGATATCGATCCGGGTGAAAGGGAATTAATCAGGAAAACGGGTTTGCGTTTCTTCACGATGAGAGATATCGACGAACGCGGCATGTCGGCGTGCATGGACGATGCGATCAAGATCGCTTCGCGTGGCACGGCGGGTTATGGCGTCACGTTTGACGTCGATGCCTTGGATCCCGGCGATGCGCCCGGCTCGGGCACGCTTGTTCGCGGCGGGCTCACGTATCGCGAGGCGCATCTCGGAATGGAGAAGATTGCGGAAGCCGGTGGCATGCGTTATCTCGAAATAGTGGAGATCAATACCGCGCTCGACGTAAACAACAAGACTGCCGAACTCGGCGTCGAGCTCATTCTGTCAGCACTGGGCAAGACAATTCTGTAAAGGCTGGACCAACAAGAGTGCCAAAAAAGCTTCGCGTCGGAGTGATCTTCGGTGGGCGATCAGGTGAACACGAGGTCTCGATTCGATCGGCGCGCGCGATCGTCGAGAGCATCGATCGGAAGAAGTTTGAGGTAGTGCCGATCGCGATCACGGAGGAAGGGAAGTGGCTCGGTCCATCGCAGTCCGCGCAACTGCTTCCTGCGGCTGTACACCAGTTGGTTTGCGCGAATGGTCCTGCTAAAGGCGACGTCGCGCTGATTGGCGATCCGTCGCACAAGGGGCTCATTTCTCTCGACGTCGATTCACAACCGCTGGTCGCGGAAAAACTGGATGTGGTCTTTCCGGCGCTGCACGGAACGTACGGTGAAGACGGAACACTTCAAGGATTACTTGAGATGGCCGACGTGCCGTATGTGGGCTGTGGCGTGCTCGCGTCTGCTTGCGGGATGGACAAGGTGGCGATGAAGTCGCTTTTTGTTCAGGCGGGGTTGCCGATCTGTAAGTACATCTGGTTTCTGCGATCTCAGTGGCGAAGCGATCCAGCTAAAGTTTTACGTAAGGTCACTGCTGAGCTTGGGCTGCCGTGTTTTGTGAAGCCGGCGAACCTCGGATCGTCTGTCGGTGTTTCGCGTGCGAAGGATAGGAAGTCGTTGAGCGAAGCGATCGACCTGGCGGCGCAGTACGATCGGAAGATCATTGTTGAAGAAGAAGTGATCGCGCGGGAGATTGAATGCGCGGTGTTGGGGAATGATGAGCCGAAGGCGAGTCTGCCTGGCGAGTACGTTGTGTTGGATGAAGCGGCGAGGTTCCTCGACTACACAGAGAAATATACGAGTACGGGCCGCGTGAGTTTTGTCGTTCCGGCGCCGGTGTCGAAGGCAGTGACGACGAAGATTCAACGGATGGCGATTCGGGCGTTTCAGTCGATCGATGGAGCAGGGCTGGCGCGCGTCGACTTCTTTTTGCCGCGTGATGGCAGTGAGCTTGTGATTAATGAGTTGAATACGATGCCGGGTTTGACCGAGGTATCAGGCTATCCAAAGATGTGGGCCGCCTCGGGTCTGCCCTTCGCGGGTCTCCTCGAAACCCTCATCGACCTCGCCTTCGAACGCCACCGCGAAAAGTCTCTAACAAAGACCACGCGTTAAAATCCGTGTTTACTTCTTCGGGGCGCGGTAGCCTTTGCGGGTCCGGACGTTCAGGTTCTCACGTTGTACTTTAACTTCCAACGCGCGCCACTTGCCGTCACGTTTTTGATTCGGAGGGCGATAAGCGACAGCGTACTGATGGCCCAACTCATCGGCGATGCCGCTGAATGCATCGCGCAGTTCAGGACCGCCGGGAGTCGCGATAAATCTTCCGCCGGTCTTCTCAGCAAACCCTTTCAACGTCGTAGCGCCAAGACGTTTTCCACCGGCGTCAATCTGCGACATGTCGACAGCAAAGATACTCGCGCCCACGGCAAGCGCAGTCTCCACTGCTTTATCGCTCGAAGCCTTGCTATACGTGTCCATCCCATCAGACAAGATGACGATCGCCTTGCGCTGCTCGGGCCGCGCCGCCAACGTATTCGCTGCCTCGACGATCGCATCATTCAACGTCGTCATTCCTTTCGCGCGAATCGCATAGGCTATCGGCGCCAGATCGCGTCCACCTGAAAACTCCTGCACACGTTCAACTTTCGAATCGAATCGATAAACTGCCGCGACGTCTTCCGGCCGCAATCCATCAAGAAACCTGATCGCCGCTGAACGGGCCAATGAGAAGCGCGCTTCCATGCTTCCGGAACTATCCAACAGGACCACCGCTGCATACGGCGCTTCCTGAAGCGAGAAGCTTGTGATCAGGTTCGCCGGCACCTCAACCCCGTCCTCATAGATCTTGAAGTCTGAAAGCTTCAACGCCTTTACGTACTGTCCGGCTTTATCGGTAACGGTCAGGTTCAGCACTACGAGGTCTGTATTAACTCGTACGACGTCGTCATCATCCTGTGCAAAGACGACGAACGCGCTCATGAATAGGAGAGCGAACAGGGAAAGGGCGCGCGCGGGCGCAAAACGAGTTGTGGGCATTGGCTAATATTAACAGGCTAATATTGATGCAGAAACGCTCGCATGATCTTGATCAGCTCAAGTAGAACATTAGCGTTTTCGATTACCGACGTCGATACAACTTGCCGCGGAGTGTTTTGAACGTCTTTCGACAGCGTGTCGGCCGCGTCGGCAATGCGTGAGACAGTCGAGGGAAGATCCGTGGGACGGTTGTCGATTTGGATCTCCTGATCGTCCCCACCGGCCTCGCCTCTGATTTTTCGTGTGAGCTTTTCGAGACGTTCGATCTTCTTTTGCGACTCGCGATCCAGCAGCGGCGTGTTGCTGACGGCGGATTTCAGCTCTTTCCCAATCTGGGCAATCTCTTTAGCGCGATCGATGTTCTCCTGGTGACCTTTTTCGGCGTACTTGATCGCCTGTTTGGCTCTTATCTCCGCTTCCATGTCCGTGATCGGGTGCTCTCGCGTGGCTGAAGGGTCCAGATCGGACGGCGCCGGCGGCCGCGTTTGCGCGGAGGCAAATGCGGGAAAGAGAAGCAGGCCGCAAATCAGACATATGAGTTTAAGCGTGTACCTCATCACTCGTCATTACTGTGACGATTCGAACAGGTGCTGCGTTGCACGGCACGCAAAATTCAGGATTTACCTTAACCATCGGCACGCCGACCCTTAAACAAAAACCTCAGCGCATGATGAATTTTAGACTAGGGGACGCGGCCGGGGTTCTCGGGTGTGTTGATGAACTCGCCCGGCTTTCCGGAGCGTTTGACGACGATCGTCCGTGGCTCAAACCGTTCGGGGGGACGCTTCTTTCCCTGGGCGGATGTGTACACGATGAGCGACGATTGGGGATCCGCTTTAACTCCGGCGAGACGAATCGAAGCGAAGTCCTGCGCGTGCGCTTTCATCGAGTAGACGCCCTCTTGCTGCGGTTGCAGCACCGCCGGATTTACTGGCAATGCTTGTTCCTCGATGCCGCCGTCTTTTCTCCGCCTTAATTCAATAAGCACTGAAACGCCGGACAATTCGCGCTCTGAAATGTTCTTCACTACGCCGCCGATGACGGTGAAGCTCTTTTCAAGCGTCGGTTCGTCAACGACAACGTGGGCCAGCGGTGGACCTTTCGGACCTGAATCGGCGACGGGAGGCGGCGTGTTCTCGGCGAGGATCCTCTGCGTGTGAGAACGGCGGAGATAAGCGTAGCCCGCTATGAGCAGGGCGGTGACGGCCACGGCGCAAACGACTCCGAGAAGTAAGCGTCGGTTTGAATCGTGTTCCTGCGCAATGGCTTCTTCCTGGTGAAACGGATTATTGATCATTCAAAAACTACTTTAGGTGATTTCTCAAGTATTGCCGGACTCTGATGCGCAATACTCACTTCAGGTTTTACGTTATGGTTGGGGCGTGCGTCCCGGTGGTGTCACGCCGGTCACAGCCGTAACCAATCGTTCCAGGAACTCATCCTCGGCGAGGCCGGTGCTTCTCAACGTGGTCCACTCGGCGCCTGTTGGTCCGTCGCTGCGTCCTTCAATCTTTGCGTTGACTGCGATGTTTGCCGTCGTGCCGTCAATGGGATGAACCTCAACCGTGAGCGTGTAGCGCCCGCGAGTCCACGCGCGAGCCGCGGAAACGGGAGTGTCTGCGTAGCGGCTCAACTCAGCCGCCGAGACGACAGCGCCTTTGGTGAACGTGAACGGCTGGGTGACGATGATTCCTTCCGACAATTTCGACGCAGCTTCATCGAGCACGAACTTGCGATCCCGCATCAGCTCTTGCACGGCGGTAATGATCACGTCGCGCCTGCCGGCCAGGCGATATGGATTTGGCAACGGCGGCGCTTCGGGTGTGCGGTCTTTACCGAAATCGAAACCTCGGCCTGCGCCCGTGTCTGTCTTGTTGCCATTGTTGCCAGGCGTTCGTTCTGAGCCGCTGTCCCTGACACGTTCGTTTTGCTTGTCGACGCCCTTTGCTGCCTGTGCAAACGCGGGAAGAGAACAAACCACTAAAACCACCAGACCGGTAATTATGCGAAACATATTGACACCTTAATTGATCAAAAAGAACTGTTCTGGGGCGCGATGTGAGAATAGATTAATGGTCAGGCAAATACAAGCACCACTAGTGATTTAGCGGCCATTCTCACGGTTCCTCTGATCGCGTTCGCGTTCCCACTTGCGCAGCGCCTGCACGCCGGTTTCGAACTCGCTGCTGTTGCTGTAGAAGTTGTGCGCGCCGTCGTCGCGCGCGGGGTTGCGAACGTAGTAGAGATAGTCTGATTGCGCTGGATTCAAAGCTGCTTTCAACGAACTCTCGCCTGGTGAGGCGACAGGCCCAGGCGGCAATCCGGTGTAGATGCGCGTGTTGTATGGTGAACGTCTTTCGATGTCGCTGCGGTAGACTTTTCCGTCGTAACGCCACTTGCCTTCGAGCTTCGATGCGTAAACGATGCTCGAATCGACCGCCAGGGGAATGTCCTTTCGCAAGCGGTTGTAGATTACTGAAGCCACCACCGCACGTTCCTCGTCAAGCTTGGCTTCAGTCTCGATGATCGACGCGGTCGTCACGATCTGTCGCGTCGTCATGCCCAGCGAGCGAGCGCGATCCGTCCACTCCGGCTTCCAAACGTTGCGAAAGCGCTTCACCATCATCTCGACGACGTCAACGGCCGTGGTCTCTGGCGCAAATTCGTAAGTGTCGGGAAAAAGATAACCCTCGAGGTTTTGCGCCGCAGGATCGAGGTCGCTGATGAGGCTCACGTTATTCATTAACTCTAAAGCTTGAGCTTCGCTTGCGAGGTGCAGTTCCGGGACCTGTGTCATTGCTTTGGCGATGTCCCAACGCGTCCAACCTTCCGGAATCGTCAGGCGAGTCAGTCGCCGTTCGCCTTGTTGGAGTTTTGCGAGAACATCCAGCGGCGAGACCGGCGAAGGGAAATCGTATTCGCCGGCCTTCAACGTCGATCCGCGGCCCGTGCCCTTGAGGTAAAGCATCAGTGGCCACTCGTGCTTGATGATGCCTTCAGCCACCAACTTCTTCACGATCGAAGACGGCGACGAACCTCGCGGTATCTCAATGTACCGGCCACTCTTGTTATGAGCGATGGGTTTGCGCAGATCCGAGTAGATCCATGCGCCTGAGGCTGCGCCCGCCAATAACACAACTGCGATAATCAGAAGTATTAGCCGCTTCATTCGTGTGTCGTGTCCTGATCTCCTGTAGTTTGAACGAGAATTCGGTCCTGGTCGGTTCGCAGAAAATCGCGCAGGATGATTGCCGCTGCTTCGGAATCGACGAGATCCGGGATCTCGCCGGGCTTCCTGCCCTCCGCTTTTAAATTCGCCGTGGCTTCGAACGAAGTCAAGCGCTCGTCTTGAAGATAAACCGGAAGCGCGGTTGAGCGGGCAAAATTCCGGGCCTGGCGCTGAACATTTTGGGCTGCCTCGCCGTGGCTGCCGTCAAGAGCCAACGGCAAACCAATTACTATCATTTGCGCGTCAAAGCGCTCAATTAAGGCAAGGACGTCCCGAAGCAGTTTTTTCCAGTTCGAACGTTTGAGCGGCGGCAGTCGTTTGATAGTTATCAGATTCTCGTCACTAACGGCTGCTCCGACCAGTTTTTCACCGAGATCGAGAGCGAGAATCGGTCCCGTCAAATTGAAGTCGTCGTCAGGTTTATTCACTTGATTCGCAGCAGAAAGCAGGCTTGCGCAGCCCAAATACGGCCTGTATCATACGGTTCGATTCGCAAATCGTGCGATTGTACCGGTTTCTAACGTAATCGAAGAGGTAGTTAAATGTCATTTCGCACCAAGTTTATTCTGATCCTGCTGTCCGCCACGTTGACTTTATATACAGTTGTCGGCGGTTGGATTTCGACGCGCGCGCAACAGCCTGCAAACGATCCGAACGCGCAGTTGCGCATCTTCGAGAGCGTGTTACAGCACATTCAGCAAGATTACGTAGATGAACCGAACATGGATAAGGTTCGGGCCGGCGCCCTGCGCGGACTGGCCTACGGCCTCGATCCTTACTCAACATATCTCACACCCGAGCAGGTGCGCGAGTTCAACGCAGGGAAAAGCGAAGGTCAGGCCGGCATCGGCGCTGAGTTGTCGCAGGTTGCATCGTATCTCTACGTGATCGCACCGATGAAGGGCTCACCCGCGGACCAGGCGGGAATCAACGCCGGCGACATCATCGAATACATCGACAACAAAGCCACGCGCGACATCTCGCTTTACGACGCGAAACAGTTGCTCAACGGTCCAGCAGGTTCGGAAGTGAAGCTCCGCGTTCTGCGAGCAAACTCGAGCCCGCTGACGATCTCTGTCAAGCGCGGCACGAGTCGGGCCCCTGCGGCTGAAGCGCGGCTGGAAGCTGGAAAGGTCGGCGTCCTTAGAATCAACAGCTTCGCCGACGGCGAGTCAGCCGAGGTTCGGAATCGGCTTCAGGACCTGATCAACAAGCAGGGCGCGCAGAAGATCGTCCTTGATCTCCGCGACACGGCGGGCGGATCGCTAAACGAAGCCGTGGCTGTAGCCAACCTGTTCATCAAAGACGGTTTGCTCGCGCAAACTGTGGGCCGCGAAGGAAAGTCGTTGAAGACGTTCACCGCCGATCCGAAGTTGGCACTGTTTTCGGGCCCGGTCGTGGTGTTGATTGACACCGGTACGGCGGGCGCGGCGGAAGTCGTTGCCTCCGCGATAATCGAACGAAATCGAGGCCAGGTAGTCGGCGAGAAGAGTTTTGGCGCCGGCACCGAGCAGCAACTCTTTACCTTGCGCGGCGGCGACGGCCTGTTGCTGACGACGATCAAATGGGCGACTGCCGGTGGAAAGACGTTCCTTGGAGAGGATCGCGCGCATTCCGGTGTTACCCCATCCGTGGAAGTGAAAGGCCAGGAAGTCGCGGACGCAGTCGATCCGGAAGACTTGACTGGTAACGACGACGATCCGATCGCGAAACCGGAACAGGGAGGTGAGAAGCCTGGATCTGCCACCCCCGCGCCTGCACCGGTCGTGAAGCCCGCAACAGAAGATCTTCAGCTCAAGAAAGCACTAGAGCTGCTGAAAGATAAGCCCGGCCAAAGAGCCGCTTAAGTACTTCAGAAAAACGGTGTAACCGAGATCGTCACCATATCGGTTACACCGTTTCCATATCGAATATTACAACTCGCTCTTCCCGTTCCTCTCCTCATTGCAATCGTTGGTTTCAGCTTGTGAATTTCTTGCGATCGCCGCTTTTTCAGGGCAGATCGGTATAATTTCGCTGATCCCGCGTTAGATCCAACACACCCGACAACAAAGGAATAGTCCTTGCAGCATAAGTACGCAGCAAGCGCGTGATCGTCACGCGTGATCTTTTTGAGGAGAGAACAGAGCGATGATTATGACAAATAAACTTCTTCCAGTTGCCTTGATTGCCGCGTTGGTTGGTGGCTCGGTTGGCGCTCTCGTCATGAACCGAACCCAGTCAGCGACTGCTGAAACAAAGTCTCAGCAACTAGCGCAGAGGGCGACGCCGATTTCCGCGGAACAGCCGCAGGTTGACCAGGATTTGGTGGCGGCCGGTTTTGATACCGCCAGTGAACAGACGGCTTATAAAACAGGTTTCGCAGATGGTTTTGCTGCCGCCAGCGAACAGCAGGGTAAAGCCGTAAGCACCACCAGCACCACGAGCGTAAGACGCGCTCCGTCTCGCGTGGTTTATCGAAATAGTGGCAGCACCTCTTCCGCGCGACGAGTCTATTACGACTATCAGCCGAAAAAGAGGAGCTTCTGGGACAAGCACCGCGATAAGTTGACCGTGGCGATGGGTACGGGCGCGGGTGCGGCGATTGGTGGCCTGATCGGTGGTAAGAAGGGTGCCGCGATTGGTGCACTCTCTGGCGCGGGTGGATCGGCCCTGTGGACGTACAAGCTGCGCAACCGAGACCGAAGCTACTAAGTATTCGCGAGGTCCGGAGTCGTGAGCAAAGCTAAAGTCGCTCTAAGTACTCTTGTGGCAATGGTTGTTTGGGCGGTTCCGATTGCCGGGACCGCCCAACGACTTTCTGCATCCGTGTTATCCGTGGTTCCGCTTAGGGATGGAGATGCGGGGCTGACGGCAACGGGGTGGATCAACGGCGCCGGGCCGTTTGTGTTTGTCATCGACACCGGTGCAGGTGTTTCGATCGTCAGCCGGCGCGTGGTCGATCAGGCGCGGTTGCAGGTGTCGAAGTCACGAAGACCGCTGGTTGGCGGGCTCAGCACCGCTCCGATCGCGTCCGATCAGGAGACCCAGATCGCTGGACTGTCGCTGGGCAAGCCTGGCAACGGAGTTCCAGGACGATTTGTCGCTGCGGTGGCGGATCTGCCGCGTTCGATTGACGGCGTTCTGGATCCGACGGAAGTCTTTAGTGGATTCGGTTACACGGTCGATCTCCCGAACCGCGAGTTGCGCGTGTTCGATGCGTCCGCTCGTGGGCTGCGAGTTAATGAACAGCCTCGGGACGGCGCAGTTGTGCGTTGGGTGCGTGAGGCTGGGAGTCATCGTCCGTTTGTAAAACTAGGCGACGGACGTCTCGCGTTGGTCGATACCGGCTCGGGATTCGGTCTTGCGGTGAGTGATGGGCGCGCGTCACACAGATCAGATGAAACACGGATAAATCAGGATTTAGGCGGCGGACAAGTTCAATCTCGTCGCGTCGCTCCCCAAACCGTAAACATCGGTGGTCTCGTCCTCAACGGCGTTCCAACAGACGTCTTAACCGGCGTCGCCCCCGGCACACCCATAATCCTGGGCCGCCGGGCATTGTTTCCCTTCAGAATCACTTTTGATCCCGTTGCTCGCTTAATATCCTTCGAACCCGCTGAACGGTAGACTTACAACGGAATATTCCCGTGTTTTCTCGGTGGGTTAGTGTCGCGTTTGTTCTCGAGTAGTGAGAGGGCGCGGATTAGTTTGGGGCGTGTTTGGGAGGGTTCGATTACTTCGTCGACGAAGCCGTGCTGGGCTGCCACATAAGGATTGGCGAACTTGTCTTCGAGCTCGACGATTTTCGAACGGCGCGCTGCTTCCTTGTCCTGTGCTTCGCTCAATTCGCGCCGATAAAGAATGCCGACAGCGCCTTCAGCGCCCATCACGGCGATCTCCGCCGACGGCCAGGCAAGATTGACGTCTGTGCGGATGTGCTTGGAAGCCATGACGCAGTACGCGCCACCATAAGCCTTGCGCGTAATCACCGTCACCTTCGGCACAGTCGCTTCGGCAAAAGCATAAAGGAGCTTCGCGCCGTGAGTGATGATGCCGCCGTGTTCCTGCGAAACGCCGGGCAGGAAACCGGGAACGTCCTCGAACGTCACCAACGGAATGTTGAAGCAATCACAGAAACGAACGAAGCGCGCGCCCTTCACGGAAGCTGAAATATCGAGCACGCCCGCAAGAAACGCGGGCTGATTCGCGACGATCCCGACAGCTCGCCCACCGAGCCGCGCAAATCCGACGACAATGTTCGGCGCAAATAGTTGCTGCACTTCAAAGAAGTATCCATCGTCGACGATGTGGTGGATAACGTCGCGCATGTCGTACGGCTGGTTCGAAGCCTCGGGAACGATGTCGTTCAACTTCGGCTCTACGCGATCTACCGGATCGCTGACAGCCAACCGCGGCGGATCTTCGACATTGTTCGACGGAATAAACGAAAACAACTCCCGCACGATCCGCAACGCATGTTCGTCTGACTCAGCCGCAAAATGGGCCACTCCCGAAATACTGTTGTGCGTCAGCGCGCCACCCAGTCTCTCTTTCGTCACTTCCTGATGCGTCACGGTCTTGATCACGTCTGGTCCAGTGATGAACATGTACGACGTGTCCTTGACCATGATGTTGAAATCCGTGATCGCCGGACTGTAAACAGCGCCGCCCGCGCACGGTCCCATGATGCAACTGATCTGCGGCACGACACCGCTCGCCAAAGTGTTGCGCAAAAAGATGTCGGCGTAGCCACCAAGACTGACGACGCCTTCCTGAATGCGCGCGCCGCCCGAGTCGTTGAGACCGATAATCGGCGCGCCTACTTTCATCGCAAGATCCATCACCTTGCAGATCTTCTCCGCGTGCGTCTCAGATAACGAACCTCCGAAGACGGTGAAATCCTGCGCGAAGACGAATACGGCGCGCCCGTCGATCTTGCCGTGACCGGTGATCACACCGTCGCCGGGATAGAGCTGCTTGTCGAGCCCGAAGTCCTGCGAACGATGCACGACCAGCTTGTCAAACTCTTCGAACGATCCCTCGTCGAGCAGAAACTCGATTCTTTCGCGCGCCGTCATCTTTCCGGCTGCGTGCTGTTTCTCGACGCGCGCCGCACCACCGCCTTGTTCCGCCTGCGCACTCCGCTCGCGCAAAGTGTCGAGCTTCGATTTCGACTGTTTGATCTGTTGTTGAGACGCCATAAAGTTATTGCGCGCCGAGCGCGTCGAAAGGGAACGATCGCGTTTCGATCAGCCTGATCACTTCCGCCAGCGCCGCGTGCGCTTTCTCCTGCACCTCGGGCGAATATCCATACCGCGAGGCGTTTTCTTCAAAGTCGTCGAGGTCGAGGACCCGATAGGAGGAATCGGGTTTGACTAACACATCGATGTCGAGATCGACGTAGGTGAGAACGCCGCCGTCAAGGCTCGGCGGCATCGCCACGTTACAGTAGAAGTTTCGAAACTTCTTCTCGCGATCGCTAAACCGAAAGACGTTGTACCAGCGATCCAGCCAGTAGTATTCCGTGCTGAGTGTTCCGGAAGCAACCTTCCCGAGGATGTCGTGTTCGATATCCTCGCTGAAAACGGCGTCGAGCACCAGCAGCGGACCCGTTTGTTGGACGAGACGAGCCGGCCAACGCCGATGTTCCGCGCCGTCGTATTTCGCAGCGCGTACAAGGATCGAGTTATTGCCTTCCACTCATTTTCTACCACTTTTGGCCCAGTCCGAGAGGAATTGCGCCTGTCCCTTATCGGTCAACGGATGATTGAAGAGTTGGTCGATTACTTTAAAAGGGATGGTTGCAATGTCGGCACCCAGACGAGCCGCTTCGATCACGTGAATCGGGTGGCGAAGGCTCGCGGCGAGCACCTCGGTCTTCCACGTGTAGTTACGGTAGATCTCGACGATGTCTTGCAGCAGGATGAGCCCGTTCTCCCCGATATCGTCAAGCCGGCCAAGGAATGGACTAATGAACGACGCCCCCGCTTTGGCAGCGAGAATCGCCTGCGCCGCCGAGAAGCACAAGGTGACGTTCACGCTGATACCCTGGTCGGATAGTTGACGCGTTGCTTTAAGTCCTTCTTTCGTCAGCGGGCATTTGATCACTACGTTCGGCGCAATCTTCGAGTACTCCACACCTTCGCGAACCATTCCTTCCTTGTCCTGGCTCGTCACTTCCGCCGAAACCGGACCCTGCACGATCTCGCAGATCGCCGCGATGTGTTGCTTGAAATCGACGTCGCCTTCTTTGGCTATAAGTGAAGGGTTGGTCGTGACTCCGTCGGCGAAACCATAGAATGCAGCTTCGCGGATTTCGTTTAGGTTGGCGGTATCGAGAAAGAATTTCATCACACACTCCTTTAAATAATAACTTGCCCTTGATCGTACACCTGATTCTTCAAAATACCGACTCCACTCACTTCAACTTCGACGACGTCTCCGTGCTTCATGCGCGAAACGCCGGCAGGTGTTCCGGTTGCGATCAGGTCGCCGGGATACAGAGTCATGATCGCAGAGATGTACCGTATTAGGAAAGTCACGTCGAACGCCATGTCGGCGGTGTTGCCTCGTTGTTTGACTTCGCCGTTGAGGCGCGTTGTGACGGAGATGTTTGCGGGATCGAGATCGGTGACGATCCACGGGCCGACGGGGCAGAAAGTGTCGAATGATTTTCCACGCGTGAACTGCACATCCTTACGTTGCAGATCGCGGGCTGTGACGTCATTTACGCAGGTATAACCGAGAACATAACTCAACGGATCATCAGTGACGTTTCGGGCGGTGCGTCCGATTACAACCCCGAGTTCACCTTCGTGTTCGACCTGTTGTGATGCCGCCGGCAGTTCAATCCCGTCTCCTGAAGCAATCACGGCCGAAGGCGCTTTCAGAAACAGCAGCGGTTCGTCCGGCATCTTGTTGCCGAGTTCAGCCGCGTGCTCGCGATAGTTCCGGCCGACGCAGACGATCTTTGAAGGCGTGACGGGCGCGAGTAGTTTTACTTCCCCGAGCGAAAACTGCCGCTCCTCCTTTTCAATATGGACAACGCCGTCTACAAGAGTCGCATGGCGCGGACCTTCAAGTGATTCATGAGCTATGCGGCAGAGCTTCGGCATTATTAAGGTACCCTCTCAGATCCGACTTCAGAAGGCTGACTCTCGTTGCCGGTCTTATCGACGGCGACGATATAGTAATAATAAGTCTTGCCTGATTCGACTCGCTCGTCCTGATAAGTCGTGCGCGTCAACAACGATTGGTTAAGTTTGGTCCACGGCTTCGGCAGGTTTGGATCCGTCGAGCGGTAGATGTTGTAACCCGCGATGTCAGACTCTTTATTAGCAGCGAAGAAAATGGCGAGACGGCCGAATGACGGATCCGGCGCGACGCTCGGACGCTCGGGGGGCGCGGGTGGAAAGACGTCACGCGCGGAAACCTCGACGGAGTTTGAATTCAGACTCTCAACCTGCGCGCCGCCGGTGCCGAGTGACACAGCGCGGACGATATAGCGATAGTTGTTGCCGAATTGGAAATTCTTGTCCGCGTATTCCGTTCCCGAAACAAGCGCCGCGTTGATGGGCACCTGGTTAGGTTCGTTCTGCGACTCATCCATTCGATAGACGTTGTAACCGAGCAGATTCACGGGCGTTGAGCCATCGATATTTGCCGCCGGCGGTTGCCACGAGATCGTGATCGCGTCTTCCGCGATTTTAGGCGAGGAGGAGAGCGCCGGCGCCTGTGCGATGCGAGCTGCGGGCTCAATGCTCAGGAAGTTCGAGAACGCTGCTCGTTGACCCGAGGCGTTCACGTACCGCAAAGCGTAACGGAGACGAGTGGGCTCGCCAGCCAGCTCTAGCTTGTCGCGATACGTCAACGTGTCGCCCGCGATTCTGATCTGTTCGTAAGTGACGGATCCAACCAGCGTTGATCTTGCGGCGAACTCTTGTTCCGTGAGCGCCAGCGGCGCACCTGGTTTTTCCGCGAGGCGATACACGTCGATGCGACGGATGCTTTGAACGCTTTCGTCAGGCGCGTTTCGTTGCGGCGCCGGCCAACTGAGTATCACTTCGTTACCTTGTTGCGCACCCGAGAGCAGCTCGGTGCGTTGTTGCACGCGCTCGACGGGAGGCTGCGGCGGCCGGCGTTTCCCGCACCCGGCCGGAGCGAGAACACCGATGAGACAGAAAACAGCGAATAAGATCCGTGTTTTGAGTGGGGGGCTCACAGAATGTAGCGACTCAGATCCTGATCCTTAACAGTTTCGGAGAGCATTCGTTCTACGTAAGCCGCGTCGATGCGCTGTTGCTTGGGTTCGAGATCGGGCCCTTCAAAACTGATGTCTTCGAGCAGCTTTTCCATGATCGTCTGCAAGCGGCGCGCGCCGATGTCTTCAGTCTGCTGATTGACCTGGGCCGCGAAGTTGGCGATCGAGTCGATCGCGTCGGCACTGAACTCGATCTTGACGCCCTCGGTGTCCATCATCGCCTGATACTGTTTGATCAGCGCGTTGCGAGGCTCGGTCAGGATGCGTTTGAAGTCTTCGATGGTCAGCGACTCCAATTCGACGCGAATCGGAAAGCGGCCCTGTAGTTCCGGAATCAGGTCCGACGGTTTCGAGACATGAAACGCGCCGGCAGCGATGAAGAGAATGTGATCCGTACGGACCATGCCGTAGCGGCTGTTGACGGTCGTGCCTTCGACGATCGGCAGAATGTCGCGCTGCACGCCTTCACGCGAAACGTCGGGACCGTGGCCTGATTCGCGCCCGGCAATCTTGTCGATCTCGTCGAGGAAGATGATGCCGGAGTTTTCGACGCGCTCGATCGCGGCGCGGGCGACCTGGTCCATGTCGATCAGCCGCTCTTCCTCTTCCTGCATCAGGTATTCCATCGCCTCGTCGACGCGCATCTTGCGCCGCTTGGTGCGGCCTTGAAAGAGGTTGCCCAACATGTCTTTCATGTTGATGCCCATCTCTTCGACGCCTTGCGGACCCGCGAGTTCGATCACGGGAAAGTTCTTCTCTCTGACTTCGAGCTCGACGAGGCGGTTGTCGAGTTTGCCGCTGCGTAGTTGAGTACGAAGCTTTTCGCGCGTGCGTTGAAACTGCTCGTCGCGTGCGGGCGCGTCGAGTTCGGTGGAAGGTTCTTCGCTACTGTCTGAGTCAAAGTCGTAGAAACCAGAGACGGCGCGCGGCGGCGGCAGCAACAGATCGAGAATGCGTTCCTCGACGTTGAGCTCCGCTTTCTCGGCGACTTCTTCGCTCTTTTCCTGACGCGTCATCTCGACCGAGATCTCAGTCAGGTCGCGAATCATGCTTTCGACGTCCCGTCCGACGTATCCCACTTCAGTGAACTTCGAGGCTTCGACTTTCAGGAACGGCGAGTTGGACATCCGGGCGAGCCGGCGCGCGATCTCAGTCTTACCGACGCCCGTCGAACCGATCATGATGATGTTCTTCGGCATGACGTCGACTGCCATTTCGGGTGGCAGTTTTTGCCGCCGCACGCGGTTCCGCAAAGCAATCGCGACCGCGCGCTTTGCGTTTCGTTGGCCCACGACGTGCTTGTCCAGTTCAGTTACGATCTGACGAGGCGACATCTCGTCGAGCCGAGCTTCCTCATCAACTTCTCCCGCCAAATAGATAACCATTACAATTCTTCTACTACTATGTTTTGATTGGAATAGATGCAGATCTCGCCTGCGATGCGCAAGGCTTCGACCGCGATCTCACGAGCGGAAAGGTCCGTGTGTTGGATGAGTGCGCGCGCTGCCGCCAGGGCATAGGAACCGCCGGAGCCGATAGCCAGGATACCTTCATCCGGTGCGATCACGTCGCCGTTGCCCGACAGAAGAAACGAAGCCTTCTTATCGGCGACGACGAGGAGCGCCTCGAGATGCCGCAGCATCTTATCCGTGCGCCATTCTTTACTCAGCTCGATCGCAGCGCGTTCGAGGTTGCCGTGATACTGTTCGAGCTTGCTCTCGAAGCGCGTCAGCAGCGAAAACGCGTCGCCCGTCGCTCCTGCGAACCCCGCCAGAATCTGATCGTTATAAAGGCGCCGGACTTTCTTGGCGCTGGCCTTCATGACAGTCTCGCCGAGCGTCACCTGCCCGTCTCCAGCGAGTGCGACGTGAGCGTCTTTCCTAACAAGAAGGACAGTAGTGCTACGCACCCTATTATTTTCTTTCCGCATGTTTAGATACTGAGCACTATAGGAATTCGTTTGAATGTAAGTCAAGGACGCCAGATTTGCCGGTAAACGCAAACGCTGGAATATCGGTTATCATACGTTCCATGGAAAGACGACCCCGCATCGGGATCGCGATGCGCATCGAATACCCTACCGATCGGTTCTACTTGTCACGACATTACAGCGAAGCTGTTGAGGCCGCGGGCGGCGCGCCGGTTCACATCAGTTTGATACCAAATCCCGGCTATGTCGACGCCGTGGTCGACGGGCTCGACGCGATTCTTTTGCCGGGCAGTGACTCGGATGTCGAACCGATGAGATATAACCGGCAGCCGCATCCGAACCTCGGCGCTGTGCAGCCGATCAAAGACGAGACGGACATGCTGATCATCGATGCCGCCGAGCGAAAGCAACTGCCCTTGTTCGCGATCTGTTTTGGGATGCAGGTATTGAATGTGTTTCGCGGCGGGACGTTGATTCAAGACATTCGTTCGCAAGTGCCGGACGCGATCAAGCATGAACAGGGCGTGCCTCGCGATCGCCGGTCGCACAGTGTGCGGGTCGAGCCGGAGACCAGGCTGGCTAAAATCCTCTGCACAGAAAATCTGTTGGTGAACAGTCACCATCATCAGGCGGTTGAGGTGCTGGGTGAGAATCTGGTCGCCACGGCATGGAGCTCAGATGGAGTGATCGAAGCGCTGGAGGATCCACGTCCGGATCGATTTGTAGTCGCGGTGCAGTGGCATCCTGAATTCGGCTGGCAGAACGATGAGAACTCCTTGCGTCTCTTCGAATCCTTCGTGGCCCATGTAAGCGGTTCTGTTAATCAGCGTTCTGCCTATGTCTCTAACACACGCTAACCCAACCGAGGGCCTCGGCCTGGCGGATCGAGTCGCACTTGTCACCGGAGGCTCGCGCGGCATCGGCAAAGCTGTGGTCCTGTTGCTCGCTTCGCACGGAGGGAAGATCTTAGTCAATTACGTGAGCGACGAAGAGTCGGCGGCAGCAACAGTGAACGAGGCGCGAGCGCGTGGCGGAGAAGCAGTCGCGATCCAGGCCGACGTTTCCAGACTCGCGGAAGGCGAGCGAGTGGTTAAAGAAACAGTTGACCGGTTCCAGCGAATCGATTTCCTGATCTGCAACGCCGGGATCTGGGAAGGCGCGGCGGTCGAATCAATATCTGAAGAGCTTTGGGACCGGACGATGGATATCAATCTGAAAGGCACGTGGTCCGTGTGCCGCGCGGCCGCACCGATCATGAAGAAACAGAAGTTCGGGCGGATTGTGATTGTCAGCTCAACGGCCGGCCAGCGCGGCGAAGCGTTTGTTTCCAACTACGCCGCATCGAAAGGCGGTCAGATCTCTTTCACCAAGTCGCTTTCCAGCGAGCTCGCGCCGTCAGGCATCAACGTCAACTGCGTGGCGCCCGGATGGGTTGAGACTGACATGACCAGGGACGTCTTTTCCGATGCGGCGAGCCGTGAATCGATTCTGAAGACGATTCCCGCGGGCAGGGTAGCGACGCCTGAGGACATCGCCGGGCCGATAGTTTTTCTGTGTTCGAAGTGGGCTGACAATATTACGGGAGAAGTGCTCAACGTCAACGGCGGATCCGTTTTGTGCGGGTAGGAGAATCTCAAGCATGACTTTAACTGTAGAGCGTGAACGCGAGAAGGAGACTGCTTCAAGCAGGAGTTTGGCGCCGGTTCAGGTTGGACTTGAAGTTTTGCTTCAAGATGTTCCTGACGCAGTGCGTGGCCGTCGTGTTGGATTGATCTGCAATCAATCGTCGGTGAATCACAGCTTCGAACATGCGGCGGATCTTCTCCACCGGCACTCAGAGTTTCAACTGACCGCGCTCTTCGGACCGCAGCATGGAATTCGCGGCGACGTTCAGGACAACATGATCGAGACGGCGCACGGCCTGGACCGCAACACCGGACTGCCCGTGCATTCGCTTTACAGCGAAACGCGAGAGCCGACAGAAAAGATGTTGGAAGACGTCGACGTGCTTGTTTTCGACATGCAGGACGTCGGTTGCCGCATCTATACGTTTGTTTACACGCTCGCGAACTGCATGAGAGTAGCAGGGAAGCTGGGCAAGAGAGTCGTGGTTTGTGATCGGCCGAACCCGATCAATGGCGTCGACGTTTCGGGAAACATTCTCGATCCGGAGTACGCATCGTTTGTGGGCCTGTTTCCGCTGCCGACGCGTCACGGAATGACTGTGGGCGAGCTGGCGCTGATGTTTCAGAAACAGTTCGACATCCGATGCGAATTGGAAATCGTGCCGATGAGAGGATGGAAGCGCGAGTTCTGGCTCGACGACACGAACGCGCCATGGGTGATGCCTTCGCCAAACATGCCGACCCTGGACACAGCGACAATCTTTCCCGGTACGGTCCATTTCGAAGGCACGCAACTCTCCGAAGGAAGGGGAACGACGAAGCCTTTCGAGCTTGTCGGCGCGCCGTACATCGATCCGGATGCGTATGCCAGACGATTGGCGGATTTGGCGCTGCCCGGCGTCATTTTCCGGAGCTGTATGTTTCAACCGACTTTTCAAAAGCATGCGAAGGTGAGTTGCGGCGGTGTGCAGATCCATGTTGTCGATCGGGATCGGTTCGATCCGGTCGTTGCCGGAATCGCGCTGGTTAAAGTTGCGTATGACATGTACGGAGATGAATTTCGTTGGAAGGAACCGCCGTACGAATACGTATTCGACAAGAACCCGTTCGACGTCATTAGCGGCACGAGTAAGATCCGCGAAGCGATCGAAGGCGGCGCCGACCTCGATTCGATCACCAAAGGATGGGGAGCGTTGGCGAGTGAGTTTAAAGAATTGCGCGAGCCGTACCTGCTGTACCGTTAACGTGAAGTGTTAAAGGTCGTCATGCCGACGGTTCAAGTCGATGCTTAGCTCTCGGTTGAATGAGCGACGTGGATTAAGGTAAAACTTCAAGCGAAGCGTTGTGCGAGATGGAGGGTGAATTTGGTCAAGTCTGAACGAATGGAGGCCGAGCGCGTCGAGCCTACACCCAGCGGCGCCTGGTGGATTGGCCTTGCTGCCTGGTTCCTTCCCGGCATCGGTCATGTGGTGTTGCACAAGTGGGGTCGTGCGGCGCTGATGGGTGGCGCAGTGTGGGTCTGCTTCTTTGTCGGCCTGGCGATGGGCGGTCACCTTTTTGAGATCAAGTTGGACGGCGCAACATCGTATCTGCAATGGCCGGTGCTGATTCAAATCCCGCCGATGGCTGCGGATATCGGCAGCGGCGTACTCTACCTCGCTTGTTATATATTGGACATCGGCTTTCGCGACGATCCCCAGCAGGCCGCTCGCGCCACGTACGAATACGGCACCACGTTTCTGCTCATCGCCGGATTATTGAATTACCTGACGATGCTCGACGCTTTTGATATCGCAGCGGGGAGGAAATCTTGAGACATTTCCTCGTTATGGCACTCTTTGCCGCGCTCGCGGCGATCGTGTTTGGAGCGATCTCAAAAGACACGCCCCGCGAGCGTTGGATTTATGGCGTGAAGGTGTTCGCGGAGTTCATGGCTATTGGTCTCGTGCTGGGTTGGGTTCTTCGCTTCATTCCATGATCCTTTCAAGATGGCTTTATTCGAAACCGAGGCCCTGGTCCTACGCAGTTATAACCTTGCAGAAGCCGACAAGATTGTCGTTTGCCTCAGCCGCTCCGCGGGACTGATTCGAGGCGTCGCAAAAAACTGCCGCAAGCTCAAGAATCGCTTTGGCGCCTCGCTCGAACCTTTCACTCTCATCAATCTCACTTACTTCGAGAAGGAACATCAGGAGCTCGTCTCATTCAGCCAGACCGAAATCCTGAGATCTCGCTTTAACTTATCTTCCGATGCGGCAGTGCTCGGCGGTTTCTCTTACATGGGCGACTTGCTAATGGACTTCTCGCCGCCGCGGCAGGCGAACGATAATCTATATCGAATGGCGCTGGCCTGCTTCGACGCGGTGTCGCAAACGCCGGCGGATCTCGAGTGGGTGCTCCGCTACTTCGAAGTGTGGCTGCTGAAGCTTGAAGGATTTTTGCCGGAGCTGCGCGCGTGCGCCAACTGTCATAAAGCGTTAAGCGGTGAAGAGACGGTGTATTTGGGATCAGACTTGTCGCTTCGCTGTTTGAGTTGCAGCGGCGCCCGCGGCACAGTTATTTCGAAACACGTACATCAACAGTTAAGGGCTACGGAGAAACTCTCGCCGGCAAAGTTCGCCGAGGACACAAGGGAAGTGCCGACTGACATCAGAAAAGAGTTGGCTCAGTTAACGTATAAGTTGATCAGCAGGGTCCTGGAAAGAATGCCGCGGGCGCGTCCGACGTTCATCCAATAGTGTTAAGGAAAAACTTCAACTCCAGAAGCTTCCTGATCCCTCGATACATTGTCGGGGCGATGGTTCCCTACATCGCTCTGTCAATGCTGTTGCTGACGGCCATCCTGTTGGCGCAACAAGCGAGCCGCCTAGCGGAAGTGGTCATCTACACCGAACTTCCGTTTTCATTGCTGGGCAGCGTCGGCTTGGCTTTGTTGCCGGGCGTGCTGATCTTTTCGATTCCGCTTGCGACTCTCGCCGGAATCATTGTTGGTTACTCACGAATGGGAAGCGACAGCGAGATCGTGGCGATGCGCGCCGCGGGAGTCGGGTCGTGGACCATGATCTGGCCGGCGTTGTTGATCGGGCTCGTGTTTAGCGGAGTCACGACGTACCTGCATGTGAAAGAGGCGCCGGAGGCCGCGCGAAATCTGGAACGCATCGCCTTGCAGGGCGCTCTTGCTAAACTCGACTCGCCGGTCGAGCCGCGGACGTTCAATACTTTGCCGCGCTATGTAATCTACGTTCGCGACGGCGATAAAACACACGGAACCTGGGGACGCGTTTTCATCTTCACCCAGCAGGATCGCACCGACAGGGTATACACCGCGCGCTCCGGACGAATCGACTCGTCGGGGGAACAGTCAGAACTGGTTTTGTCGGATGTTCTCTCCACCAAATTTCCTACAGTCAACAATAACGCGAACGCCGCGACGGCTCCCGCTAATGGTAAAGATGGGAAAGAGCAGAAGTCGTATGTGGTTGAGCGTTTCGATCAGGTGAGGTTTTCCATTAACACCGGCCGCGCCGAATTAGTCCAACGTCTCAACGAGGGCGAGACGAACGCCGATTCGATGGACTGGCAAGAACTACGCGAACGCAGCATCAGCGGAAAGCCTGAACAACAGAGGGAGGCGGCGCGAGTCCTCAACCGCAGAGCAGCGCTCTCGGTTGCGCCCTTTGTGTTTGCGCTGATAGGGGCTGCGCTGGGTTTGCGAGTACGGCGTGGCGGCCGAAGCATGGGCGTGTTGCTCAGTTTGATCGTCGTCATTGTTTATTACTTGCTCTCGCTGCTGGGCGAATCGCTTTCGCGCGTCGGCACTGTGTCACCGCGTGTTGGGCCATGGCTGGCAACGATCGTCATCGTCGCTTTGGGGCTGCTTTTTTTGTTAGTCCAGCGGATTCCAGTTCTGCCACAAAGAGGCACAAAGAACACAAAGCCAACCCGGCGCATACAACGTAAATCCGCGGAGATGGCTGTGCGCTTTCGCAAAACATTCGCCTTCCCGAACTTGATGGATGCGACATTGCTGCGCTCGCTGGCGATCAGTTTCGTCGTCTGCTTTGTAGCGTTGGCTTCCATCTTCAACATCTTCACGCTCTTTGAGCACTGGCGCTTCATCGCCGTCACTCAAGCAGGCGCCGGCTTGGTTGCCCGTTATCTGTTTTTTCTCACACCGCTCGTCATTGTCGAGTTGTTTCCGGCGACGATGTTGGTTGCGGTGCTCGTGACGTACGCGTTGTTGGCGCGCAGACAGGAAGCGATAGCGTGGTGGGCATCGGGACAGAGCGTCTACCGTTTGATGTTGCCGGGACTGGTTTTTGCCATCGCGGTAGCGTTTGGCTCGTGGCTGATCCAGGAGCACGTAATGCCTGCCAGCAATCTGAAACAGGACGCGCTCCGCGCTCGGATTCGCGGTGATAAAGCTCGCGCTATTACGCGTACGGGACGGCAGTGGCTCGCCTCCACCGACTCGCGCCGTTTTTATTCGTACGAGTTTTCCGAGGATGGTAGTTTAATGGAGCCAACCATCTATGATCTCGACGAAGAAGCTGTCCACCTGACGCAGGTCGTGAGTGGGAAGAGTGCATCATGGATCGATGACACGCACTTGAAAATGATCGACACTGAGACGCTCTCATTGAGTGGCATGGAAGTCGAACGGCGTTCGCAGCCGGAAACGATATTTGCCGGCGTGGAATCACCCGCTGCCTTCAAACCGACGATCGATAGACCTTCACAACTCAGCGCCAGCGACTTGCAGCGTTACCTCGACACCGCCAAGCAACGCGGAATGGACGTGTCGACGATGGCGGTTGCGTTACAGAGAAAGTACGCCGGTCCGTTCAGCATCCTCATCATGGCGTTTATCGGAATGCCGTTGGCGGTCTCGTTTGGAAGGAAGGGAACTGTGATCGCGCTCTGCGCGGCGGTCGTGGTCGGTATTGCTTACTGGGCTGTTGGTGGAGGATTTCAGCAGCTAGGCAATCACGGTCTGCTGCGTCCTACTGTGGCAGGCTGGTCCCCGCTACTGATCTTCGCCGCAGCGGGGACCTACTTTCTTTCGCGAGTGCGAACGTAAACGCCGATCCGTGGATTAAGTACCGGTTTCCCAGCTCGAGATGTACTCGAGTTGTTCGGCGGTAAGCGTGTCGATCGACACTCCCAACGCTCGCAACTTCAGACTCGCAATCTCCGTGTCGACTTCCTTCGGCAGCAGGTGTACGCCCGGCGGGAGCGTTCCCTTGTTCTTCACGAGATACTCAACCGACAGCGCCTGATTTGCGAAGCTCATGTCCATCACGCTTGCCGGATGGCCTTCCGCGGCCGCCAGGTTGATCAAACGTCCTTCGCCCAGTACGACGACCCGGCGTCCGTTCGATCTGATCTTGTACTCTTCGACAAAGGGCCGCATCGTCGCCGGATCACCCGCCATCTCGCGCAATGCCACGAGATTGAGCTCGAGATCGAAGTGACCGCTGTTGCAAACGATCGCGCCGTCTTTCATCTTCGAAAAATGTTCGCCGTCGATGACGTGACGGTTTCCAGTCACAGTCACGAAGATGTCGCCGATTGACGCTGCCTCGGACATCGGCATAACGCGGAAGCCGTCCATCACTGCTTCAACAGCCTTGATTGGATCGACTTCGGTGACGATAATGTTCGCGCCCATACCACGGCCGCGAAGAGCAACGCCCTTGCCGCACCAACCATAGCCCACGACAACCAGATTTCGTCCCGCGAGCAGGATGTTCGTTGCGCGAATAATGCCGTCGAGTGTCGATTGGCCCGTGCCGTAGCGATTATCGAAGAAGTGTTTCGTTTGCGCGTTGTTCACGGCGATCGACGGGAACGACAACACGCCGGCTGTCTCCATAGCTTTCAAACGCTGAATTCCGGTCGTGGTTTCTTCAGTTGAACCGATGAGCTCTTTGACCTGGTCGGCGCGCTCTTTCAATAACGTTGCAACAACGTCCGATCCGTCGTCGATGATGATGTCGGGATGCGTATCGAGTGCGGTACGTACGTGACGATTGTAAGTGTCGGTCGACTCGCCTTTGATCGCGTAGACGGGAATTCCCCAGTCTGAAACAAGCGCCGCCGCGACGTCGTCTTGCGTGGAGAGCGGGTTCGAAGCGATGAGCACGGCTTCAGCGCCGCCCGCTTGCAACGCTCTCGCGAGGTTCGCGGTCTCAGTTGTGATGTGCGCGCAGGCGACGAGGCGTGTGCCGCTCAACGGCTTTTCCTCGGCGAACCTCTCGCGGATCAACCGGAGCACCGGCATCTCGCGCTCGGCCCACTCGATGCGCTGCTTTCCATGACTTGCCAAACCAATATCTTTCACGTCGTATTCGACGGCAGGTGATGCACTCATACTTGATCTATTCCTTTATTGAATGAAGAGTTTTAGATACCTGCACTGGCGCGCAGTACTTCGGCTTTATCGGTCTTCTCCCAGGTGAAGCCGTCGTCGTCGCGCCCAAAGTGCCCGTACGCCGCCGTCGCTTTATAAATCGGACGGCGCAGGTTCAGGTCCTGGATGATGCCGCCAGGCGTCAACTCGAAATTATCGCGCACGAGTTTCGACAAGGCAGCTTCGCTGATGCGGCCGGTGCCGGCGGTATCGACAAGCACTGACACCGGATCGGCGACGCCGATCGCATACGCAAGCTGAACGAGACAACGATCCGCGAGCCCTGCGGCGACGATGTTCTTCGCGACGTAGCGGGCCATGTAAGCAGCGGAGCGATCGACTTTCGTCGGATCCTTTCCGGAGAAGGCGCCGCCGCCGTGCGGAGCGTAACCGCCATAGGTATCGACGATGATCTTTCTGCCGGTGAGACCGGAGTCCCCCTGCGGTCCGCCAGTGACAAACCGTCCGGTCGGGTTGATGTGATACTTCGTGTCTTTGTCGAGCAGTTCCGCGGAGAACTCAGAAGCCACGGTGTGCTTGATCACTTTTTCTTCGATCTCCGAACGCAGTTGTTCGTTCGTTACGTTAGGATCGTGTTGCGATGAGATGACGACTGCTTCAAGACGGAACGGCCTTCCGTCGCGGTATTCAACTGTTACTTGGGATTTGCCGTCTGGACGCAGGTAGGGAAGCTCGCCGGATTTTCGGACTTCCGAAAGCCGCTGTGCCAGCCTATGCGCCAACTGGATAGGCAAGGGCATTAGTTCCTGTGTCTCGTTGCAGGCGAACCCGAACATCAGTCCCTGATCGCCGGCGCCGCCTGTGTCGACGCCCATTGCGATGTCGGGTGACTGTCGATCAAGCGCTGATAAAACCGCACAAGTATCGCAATCAAACCCATACTTGGCCCGCGTGTAGCCAATCTCGCGAATTGCTTCGCGAGCGACCCGCGAGTAGTCGATAACGGCGTTGGTGGTGATTTCACCGGCGATAACAACAAGGCCCGTCGTCACCAGCGTTTCGCAAGCAACACGGGCCATGGGATCGACGGCCAGGGCGGCGTCAAGCACCGCGTCTGAGATTTGATCGGAGATCTTGTCTGGATGTCCTTCGGTAACGGATTCGGAGGTGAACAGGTAACCAGATTCGGTGGTCAAAACAACTCCTTTGTACGTACAGACTAGAATCTATTGCAGAAAAAGACCGCGTAATTTAACAGTCGCCGTTCAGGGGTGTCAAGGAACCGTCCATTTTCGGCCGGCCGTTTTCGCTTGGAACATAGATATTTCAAACCCCGTAAAACTCAGCGCCGCGAGTAGGCATCTTAGATTGTTCGCCTCGCAAAAACACGGAAACGTTAGCCTCGCAAGATACACTACGGTGTCATACTAAGCAGCGTGATCCTCTCAATGCCCAGTAAACCGAAAAATCATGAACACACCACAATCGTTGATGGAAGTGACGGGGGCATTGTCAGACCGTGCCCGAACCGTGCGGTTCACTTTCGGCGACGACACGGTATTGGTCGCGGTTCAGCACATGCTTGCCCAGACTGTCGACCTTTTTCGAGCTCTCGGGGAGATAGGTCTAAAACCTTCGAACATTTTCGCTCTGGGAAAGATCTACTCGAACAACGCCACGGTCATCTCGGCCATTCGCGATCTTGGCGTTACCGTTCTCGAAAACACCGTCCCCCAACCCGGAAGATTTGACGAATCATTTGAAGAGGACATCAAGCGTCTTTGGAAAGTCGTCACCGAAAACCTTGAACAACGTAACATCAAACGCATTATCGTGTTGGATGAAGGCGGCCATTGCGTTACCAACACGCCTCCTGCGTTACTTCAAAAGTATCTGTTCGCCGGCGTCGAGCAGACTTCGAGGGGAATTTTCGTCTTCGAAGAGAAGCCTCCGCCTTTTGCTGTCTTCTCCTGGGCCAGGGCCGCAGTGAAGCTCGAGATCGGCGGATACCTGTTTTCGCATCTGCTGATCGAAAGACTGCGTAGCGATTATCTCCGCGGGAAACCGCTGCAGGGTCTCGAAATCGGAATCGCGGGCCTGGGGAGCATCGGCAGAGGACTGGCGAACACTGTCTTGCGTGAGGGTGGTCATGTTTTCTTCTACGATCCCGCCTCGCACTTCAAGATTCCGCTGTGTCGTCAGGATCGCGTGACGCGAGTCGACTCGCTTCAGGAGTTGATGTTGCGTTGCGATTACCTGTTGGGTGCTTCCGGACGTAACCCGTTCGAGGGTAAATGGCCGCTCGCGCATCGTCCGGGAATAGAGCTAATCAGCGCCTCCGGCGGAGATCATGAGTTTGGTCCAATAATCCGCAACCTTCAAGCGGGCGCCAGTTTCAAAGTGGATCGCGATACGTGGGACATCACGTCTGAAGATGGGCCTTCGGGTGCGATTCGTATTGCGTATCTCGGGTTTCCTTACAACTTCGTAAGCCGTGCGGAGGCCGCCGTGCCGACGCGTATCGTGCAACTCGAAACCGGCGGTCTGCTCGCCGGTTTGATCCAGGCGCGGACTTACCTGATGCTCGTCGAAGAGGGCCGGGAACAAAACGCCGGCATCCATCGCATCTCACCCGAAGCCCAACGTTTTGCTTTCGAGACGTGGCTGAGCGCGATGAAGGAGCACTCTATCGACGTGCGCGAGATCTACGGCTACGATCCGGCGCTGCTTGCGGCGGCTAAGCATAGCAATTGGTTTGCTGAACATTCGGAACCACGCCTCCGGCATGGTAATGGATCCATCAGCGGGCTTGAAGCGTTGATGGGTCGGATGGTGGACCCGCACCTTCAAGCGGCACGGTGAAGCGAATCTCTGTCCCCTCTTTAGGGACCGAGTGGATGTAAATATCGCCGCCGGCCGCGTGCGCTCGTTCCTGCATTCCCAGCAGGCCGAGAGTCGGAGCGCGTGCCGCACGTTTGCCCAGCGCCGCTGGATCGAAACCAACGCCGTCGTCTTTGACGATCATCTCGAGCAATGTCTCTTGACGGGTTAACTGCAATGAGACGTGTTTCGCTCGAGCGTGGCGCGCGATATTCGTAAGCGCTTCCTGGGCGATGCGGAAGCAGGCGGTCTCGAGCTCGCGCGAGAACCGCTCATTCTGATTAGGCATCTCGATCGTCACTTCCGCGGCGAGCCCCGACCGCCTCGCATATCGATCGAGATACCAGCACAACGCCGTTGCCAGTCCCAGATCGTCGAGCAGCGGCGGACGCAGATCGACTGAAAGATCGCGCACCAGGCGCAGCGCTTCATCAACGGCGTCGATGTTGTCCCTGATGCGGTGCGAAGCTTCGGGCTCGGCGCAAACGCGCTGAACCGAGTGTAAGTTCATCTTGACGGCAGTCAGTGCCTGGCCGATCTGATCGTGCAGATCACGAGAGATACGGCGGCGCTCGTCTTCCTGAGCTTCGATTAACAGATGCGAGAACATGCGCAATGTATCTTGTGTTTGTTTGCGCTCCGTGATGTCTCGAGCAGTGCCTTGCACGCCGACGATCATGCCGTTTTCGTAAATGGCGCGGCTGCTTACTTCGACAGGCACGTGCCGGCCGTCTTTGGCGATCACCACCACTTCGTATGTCGTTTCACCGCTTTGAGCAAGCCTCGAGAAGAGACACTCGCGCACGTGTTCGATGTGTTGCTTCGCGATTAACTCGGCGAAGTTGCGGCCGACGATCTCGTCCCGCGTGTAACCGCATAGTTTTTCAGCGGCGCGGTTAATCGATATGTAATTGCCGTCGAGATCGTGGACGTAAATCGCGTCGCGCGCGTTCTCGAACAGCTCGCGATAACGTTCTTCACTTTCGCGAAGCGCTGCTTCGACTCGTTTACGTTCCGCGATCCGCTCCTCGAGCTCGGCGACGTAATGCTGGCTCTGGGCAAACAGTTGCGCGTTTTGAATCGCGCTCGCGGCGCGCGCCGCCAGTGTTTCCGCCAAGCGCGCGTGCTGGGGCCGGAAGAAATCAGGTTGAGCCTTGTCTAGTGAGTACAGGCCAATGACTTTGCCTGAGGCGACGAGCGGCACGCCCATCCAGTTGCGCACGTGATCGGCGCCGCTTACGGTTTGCCACTCAGGTTCGTTGTCGGTATCGCGAACGACGAGGCTCTGTTTCGTCACGCAGATGCGGCGGAGCAGGGGATTGGCGTTGCCGTCGAAGGCGATCGCGCGGGTAGTCTCCACATCCTGAAAGTGCTCGTAGCGTCGCAGTGCACTAACGACGAACTGCGAGTCGCCCTGGCGAAGCATCACGTTAGCGCTGTCGTAAGGGACTAGCTTAGTCAGGTAGTCGAGAAGGGTTTCCAGAATTCGATCGAGACTGAGGTTCTCCGTCAGGGCAATATTGGCATCCCGGAGTATTTCAGTCTCTCGGCGTACGGCTTGTTCACGCGCCAGCAGTCCGGCCAGGTCAAGGACCATTCTGGCACCTCCAATGTGAATTTCGTACAAGTTGACGGATCGTAACGTGAGGCTTTCGGGAGGCACGTCACAGCGACGGATGAAGGCGACGCCGTTTGGCGACATTGCCCTATCGCGGCTTCGTCATGTCAACAGAACGCTCCGAGATTCTAACACGGCCAGAGGTACAATATGAGCACGTTGCTCGAAACTGAGGTATTTCCGGAACGATCTACAGCCATGACCTGGAAGTAATTGTCGCCGTGGTTAGTGCCGTACACGAAGTCCACACCGAGCCCGGCCGAGATAGGCATTGGGCTCAGCACGCCGTTGACGTAGATCTCGTATTCGATGTAGTCCTGCGCGTCGGTGTTATCAGTGGCCTCACCCCAGCCGAGCCAAATCTCGCCGCAGCTATCATCCTGAACAAGTCGGAGATTGGTCGGCGGTGATGGTGGCGTGGTGTCGTTGCTCGGTTGTGTCGTTGCGTCGACGGTGTTGCTTGTGCTGACGCCGCCTCCTGAAAACTCGGAAGCACTGATGCTGAAAGAATAGTTCGTACCTGGCGTCAGATGGCGAATGGTCAACGCCAGACTGCCAGCGGGCGCGGCGACCCAGTTGAGGTGCCCGGTGTACTTGCTGCCGTTTAAGTTGACGCTGTAATTGCAACAGTTGTTCGCTACGTTGTCAGTTGACGTCGTCCAGGTCAGTTTCACTTGCGATGGATTAAGAACGGTTGCGGTCAACGACGGCGCGGACGGTGGACTGTTGTCGGCAAGTGTCGTTGCGCTCACAACGTTGCTCTCGGCTGATTTGTTTCCAGCAGCGTCGACGGCGTAGACCGTGAACGTGTGTGGAGTGTTGGTCATGAGGAATTTTGCGGTATAGGTGGTCTGTGACTGACTGATGTTCGTGAGCGTGCTGTAAGCCGAATTTTTTAGATTGGTTATTTTGAGCTTGTAAGTGAAGCTGCCGGAGTTGTCAGTCGAGCCGGTCCACGAAAGTGTCACCGAGGTCGTCGTGACATTGCCGGCGCTGAGGTTGGATGGCGCCGTCGGCGCCGATCGATCTCCTTTACCGCCAGCAGCCGAAGTTGTTCCCCCTGCGAAAAGCGATCCGATAACCAGAACAAGCACCGTTCCAACCAGCAGCGGTACGAAATGCCGAGTCGTCATGATGTTCTCCTCCTGTTAAGCGAGGTTCGAAGGTAGCAGATACTTCGCAGCGTAACTATTGTTATTAATGCCTAAGTTTATTGAGATTATGTGGCCCAGAACGATGGATTGTCGGCAGCATGGTCCGCCAATAAATAGCAAGAATCGGCCATAAAAAGCGTTTGAGATCTTCCGATTTAACGCGTTATACTTTCACGCCCTCCCAAGCCCAACTAGCTTAACCTCCCTGCCCAACCAGACGGTGTCTCCCTTGCCCAACATCGAAACGATCCTGCTTCGTGCAGTTAGCCCGACGTTCTGAATTGCGCATGGGACATTAATTAACCGAATGAGACTCGCTTCAGGCGTTAGTCGCTTGAATTGGCTCCTCAACCAACAACACTCATCAAGAGCAAGGGCTCCACGAGTGTGGTGCAGTTACTCCTGCACCAGAAAGGAGAACATCAGAATGCGAATTCACAGACTACTACCAATTCTCGTCGTGCTCGTCCTCTTAGCAGCCACGACGATGACGTCCATTCAACACAAGCTGGTGGGCATCGAATCAGTAACGGTGTCGGCGCAGAAAGCCGTTACCGCCAACGCCGAAGCTGAACAAATAGCAACGCAGAGCGACGGCATGAGCTCGGTAGTTGATAAAGAGACGACGGCGCAAACAGACGTCGATCTATTCCTCGACGCGGACGAAGTAGAGAAACGCGCTGCTGAAGAACAGGCGTCAGACTCTGCCGTCGCCACTGGACCGGTTCCGGTATCGTTCAAAAACGTTCCGATTCCGTTACCCGGTGGAATTGATCATGCGGTCGCGGGAGTAGCGACTCGAAATTCCGGGAACGGAGTCATCAGACTGCGTGGGGTACCACCCGGTTCGACATTGCTCAGTGCAGTGTTGGTGTGGGGCGAGATCGCTGCGGCCCCGGCGAATCCCTACACCGTTGGTTTCGGACCGGATTGCTCGACAGGCGCGACCTTTTCGGTTCCGGTACAAGGCGCGACGGCGCAGCCTTGCTGGAATGGGGCAGGGCAGTTCTTCTCATACCTCGCAAATGTGACCGGCCAGATCCTTCCCGGCATCAACGGCGATTATCGTGTTAGAGGATTGCGCAGCGCCCTTACCAACAATCGTTGTCCGTGGGGCGACGGCAACTGTGTCGGTCCGGGCAATGCTTTGCCGCTTTCCGAAGGCGCGAGCCTGATCGTCTTTTACTCAAATCCATGCATTCCGAGAGCGGCCCAAATCTATGTGAACCTGGGACCGCAGATGTTCTTTGGTCCACACTCGGTCGTGCACGCGACTCTGCCGGCGATCAACGGCAACCTGCCGAACCTGAAGCACAGCCGGATCGGCGCTGACGGGCAGGTCGGCGTCTCGAATTGTGGTCTGCGATCGATGCCCGGGATCAGTGACGAGCGCACCTGGATCGAGAACCCGGCAACACTGGGTTCGATTCAGATCAAGGGAGACGGCGCCGGACTCAACCGCGATTCTGATTGGAATGGTTACGACGGCGAACCGTTGAATAAACTCTGGGACACGCATACGGACGTATTTGCGAGTAGTCCTTTTCTTGCGAATGGAGGCGGGCTCAACTATCGAGTGCGTTACCTGTCGCAGGGCGACTGCATCGTCTGGGTCGTTCATATCCTCGGCGTCCGCTAGACGTCGCGCCGCGTGATCTTTGAATTATGGTTCGAGTTTTTCTCGAGCTGTCGGGTTGTTTGGAATGGGCTGATTGGACAGGGGGTTTCCCTGGCGTTTCCGACTCTCAGCCGGTTCGAACACCTGGCGTACGGCGCGCATCTTCGGGGTGCGCGCCGTTATGTTTTTAAGGACGACGCTCCGAGAACGTTGTCGAAAGATCTGTTTTCAAACATCAGCACGACGATGTGCTCGATGTTTGATAAGCGTTAGCCATCGGGGGTTCTCCTTGGAGGTGAGTTTAAAGGTCGCCGCGCAGGATACGCGAATTGCCATTCGGTCCAAGTTAATTTCTATTCGTTCCTTGACCGTGGCCTTACCGGAATAGTTAGATCTGTACAGAGTTTTGGAGGCCGAGAGAGATGGATAAGTCAATGATACGTGCGATTGCTGAGCAGGCGTATAAAGAAGAAAACCTACCGTGGTCGGTCTCCAACATCGCCCCGAACCCTCACAACCGCGACGAATGGGAGATTTACTACGACGCCTGGGGTCCGAAGTATCACAAGATACTCGTGCGCGTAACGCCGACGACGGACACCACTCGCGAGTCACTCAAGGAAGAAATACAGGAAGTCCTTCGCAGTCTGAAAGATGGTGGTTGGTTGTGACTGTCCTCCGACCGGCCAGAGACGCAAGCTAACATCGGTTGCGATTAACGCCGTAGGCGATACTTGCGACGAATGACTACCGAACCAGCCCCGAGTCCACTGGCAAACAGCAACATAGATACAGGTTCAGGCACAGTCGAAGTAGTGGCTGTGGCTGTTCGCAGTTGATACCTTGTTTCGCCATTAAAATCGAAGCTGGTGAAATGTAAGGCGACAGGTCCGCTGAAGCTGCCGGAATAACTGAACAACGGAGTTTCAACTAAACAGTTAGTAGGGCAGGCGAAACCGGAAAACGTAATTGTGGCGGAGCCGATCAGATCGAGTGTAGGTGCGTTGGTATTCGGGATTACTGGACCGGTGCCGACGAACAACACAGTTATTGCTGCATTGCCCTGGTCTGCGTCTCCCGCTATTCCCGCTTGAAAAACCACTGGCGTGCCTGGAGCACCGGTGAAGTCTAACGGCCCGCCCTGGCTGCTGAATGTAACAAGAAATGGATTGCCGTTCGGATCTATAACCTGCAGGCTCCCACTGATAGCTTGCTGAACATTACTGGACGCTATGATGGTTCCCCCCAGAACAGTGGCAACTGGGTCAGCTTTCGCTACATGACACAAAATAATTAGAAGAGAGGCAGAGAACGCAACTCTTGACATGGTTGACTTCAACATCGTGTTCGCCCTCCTGCGGCGATCGGTATGGGAGCCGATGCTGGACAGTCGTCCGGCCATACATCACTCCTGGGCTTAGTGGTGAACTCCGGGGCTTTCAAGTTTTTCAAAGGGAGAAGGCGTTTATGTTATGCACCGAGGACAGCCGTGTCAATAATTTACCGTACCCATCAAGATAGATTGTTCCTCATAAGTGTCATTCGCTACGTTCCCAACTCGCCGGCTCTATCTGGATACTCGAAAACACGTCTTTCCCTAACACTGTCACGATCAGTTGATCGATCTTGCTTGCGTTAGGGACGTAAATGAACGCCCTCCTCGGATAAATTCGGTCATTCACCCAGTACTTACTCCAGTCTGAGCATGTCTTAAGGAATGTCTCTGCAAACTTAGCTTCCTTCGCCGCAGGATATATTGCCTCCAGCTCCAGGCAGCCGTTCAAACAAATATCTACATACGATTGGACTATTGGAAACTGTGGCGAAGCGTAGCGTTTCTCCTTATTTGCATAAAACCAAATATCGCCGTCAGGAGCAGACTTGGTCCCATTCAGCATGGTAATTTTCTTCTGCTCTATTCTTTTACGTTCGTAACCCGTCTCACGCTCATCAAATGCGTTAAGTTGCTGTTGAGAGACTTGGAAGATCACACCATTGCAATTGCAGTCGGAGTCAGGTACCGCCCCAAGATAGGTGGTGGCCAGGCTAACGCCGCCGACCTGATCAAACCAGCCGCGCTTGATACCCGCGACGTTTGCAGGAAAAGCGTACAAGGCAGAAGGCGAAGTTCTTGCCCTCGATTGAGATTCGACTAATGAGCCATAACCGAAGATAAACTGATCTGGATTGGACATAGATTTTCTCCTGGCTAAAGGGTTGAGGACATATATCGGTCTTTTGTGCCTTTTGGTGGTCTAAAGTATAGACGGTTACGGTTCGAGTGTGTAATAGGTTGCGGCCTGCCGCCGGGCGCCTTGTCTGTCGTCCACCTCTTCCGCTAATCTGCTCGCGTTGCGTTTCGGACGCCGCCGGTCCGCGGGAAGGGCTAAGCCTACCGAACTGAATCACATCTTTTCGCAAGCGTACTCCTTCGCCTGATGTTGCGGACCACAGGCCTTGACCCCGTATAACGGGAAAGGAGGCCGCTCGTGCCCACTCAATCACTACCTAAGAATCCGTCTCTGGAAAATCTGCGCAAACAGGCGAAGTCTTTATGCAAGTCCGTGCTTGCTAATGAGCCGGACGCGCTCGACCGAGTCCGTGAGTTTCATCCGCGCATGAATGACGCGCTTGTGAAGTTTTCACTCAGTGATGCACAACTGGTCATCGCGCGCAGTCATGACTTTGCCAGTTGGTCGAAGCTGAAACAATATGTTGAAACGCTGGACCAGCACTTCTTCATGCCGAAGAAGTTGGACGATACAGATGATGCCGAGCCGTTGCCTGATCGATTCATCCGTCTAGCTTGTCTCGATTACGCTTCGGATCACGCAGACCGTCGCGTGCGGGCGAGGGAACTGCTGGCAGAGAGTCCTCAGCTCGCGCGCGCAAGCATTTTTACCGCGGCAACTGTCGGCGATGTCGCCGCGGTGCGGAAGATGCTGCGCCAGAATCCGAAGCTCGCGAGTTTGCGCGGCGGTCCGCATAACTGGGAGCCGCTGCTCTACGCTTGTTATTCGCGCCTGAACAGCGAGGAGAAGGAACATTCCACACTGGCAGTCGCGCGATTGTTGCTCGAGCATGGCGCCGATCCCAACGCCGGTTTTCTCTGGGATGGCAACTATCTCTTTACCGCCTTAACCGGCGCCTTTGGCGAAGGGGAAGCCGGCCCGGTGCATCAACCCGAACATCAGTATTGCTATCAGCTCGCTCGTTTGTTGCTGGAAGCTGGCGCAGATGCGAACGACAGTCAGACGCTGTACAACCGCATGTTCACCGGCGGCACGCGCCATCTCGAGTTGCTGTTCGAATTCGGATTGGGCCAGAACTCAAGCAGCGTCTGGACCAGGCGGCTTGACAGTCATCTGGATACGCCGGCGGAGATTCTTCAACAACAGATGGGTTGGGCTGCGAAGTACAATCAGATGGAACGGATGCGTCTGCTCGTCGAACACGGCGTCGACGTAAACCGTGCCGACACGCGCTTGCAGCGAACTCCATATGAACTGGCAGTGCTGCACGGCAATAAAAAGATCGCGGAATATCTTTTGGCGCACGGCGCCAAAGAAATCGCGTTTGACGATCTCGACTCGTTTGCCGCTGCTTGTCTCGCCGGCGATGAAGCTGCGGCACGTTCGTTACTAATGAAGAATAAGACACTCATCGAGCAACTGGGTGAGCGCCGGACAGAGTTACTCCAGCTCGCTGCTGAAAACGACAGGCGCGAAGCGGTGCACCTGATGAAGGACCTCGGCTTCAATCTGAATGAAGTAAAGCGAACGACAGCGCTGCATCACGCCGCCATGACCGGTCATCTGGAGATGGCGAAGCTTTTGATCGAGATGGGCGCAGACCCGCAAATACGCGACACGGAATTCCATGCCACGCCGCTTGGTTGGGCCCAGTACAGTGAGCAGGTGGAGATGGTGGAGTTTCTTAAGGCGTTCGAGCGGTCCGATTCAGTCCGTCCCTGAACGGCAACTCATAAAGAGGTGTCTTCGGATTTAGTTTGGACACGGATAGGGCACGCAGACGCCGTGGCAATCAACGTAGCCCTCGGGGGCAGTCAATTGCAGCCTCGTGCGGTGCGTTTGTTCCGATTAGAAAAGAGTCAGCCGTGAACCACAGTGCACAGAGAGCGATAATGAGTAGAGTTTTTCGCATCATCTTGATGTCTCCTTGAGTATTTTTATCAGGCCAGTTGAAGTTCTGTCCTGAAAGTCCGTAACTAACCTCTACCGCCAGTGTTTTCCGGCGGATCGATTGCGGTGTTTTCTGGCGGATCAATTGCGCTCTGTGTCTGTAGATCGGCGGCTGCTGTCACACTTGGCCCTTGAGTCTCGCACAAGCGCAGCAACGTCGAAAAGACGTTTCACATGATCAAGTCGAAGTTTGATCAGAGGCTCAGGAGTAAGAGTTTAAAGGCGCAGATTCACGAGGCGTTGTGTAAGGTGCCTTGCCATAATCTGTGCGTTGTAATTCAGTCGATGTATGAGTTGAATGTGACGCCAGAGTTCTGGGGTGAGGCGGCACAAGGAAGGCATCTGATCTTAACAGTCGATAAAGGCCGAGAATTGTGTAGCTG
>JBKPNH010000003.1:0-28132 GCA_046732535.1 Acidobacteriota bacterium | reverse complement strand
GGGTTGCAGCGCCTGTTGTGCGATGCTCATGTAGGCGAGTAGACGGATCTCGGGTAGCGTGAGTCGATCTGAGGTCAACTTCGCGCGATCGAAATTGGTCATCGCCAACGTTGCGATTGTCTGCGTTATCTGAAGTGCCGCGTTGGAAATCGGGTTGCCGTTCAAAGTCAACTCGTCCTGCTCGTAGTAGTGACCGCCAAACCCTTCGAGCACTCGAGCGGCCTCAGTTAAGTCGTTCAACTGGTCCACGAGCGGATCGAGGATTTCAAACGCCCTCTTCATATCGTACCGAGCAAACGCCCTCGCGATTCCACAAAGGGCGCCCATCTGTGCGTCGCCTTGCGCTCGAACCGAGGGCGGGAACAACGCCCTCGCCTGTTCGAGATAATTCAGGGCGGTATCGCGTTTCTGGCCTGGCCCGATTTGATCGATTATCTGATTGATCATCGATGCGCGTTCTTCCGGGATCGGAATGTTCGCGATGTTTCTCAACGCCTCGTCGATCTTTCCTTTCGCCACCGACCGATGCGTCTCCTGTTGTTCGAGTTGGATCAGCGCCTGCCATCGCTGATAACCGTTCGTGACGTTATCGTTCAGGATTTGTTTGGCCCTGGCGCTATCTCCTCCACCTGCCACTTTGTTCGAGAGTTGAATATAAAGGTTATCCTGAAACTCCTTTGGCGCGCGCCCTATCATCGCCAAGGCTTCGTCTACGGGGAGATTGAGAGCTTCGTTCTGATACTTGACCATCGCGTCGAACTGAGGATTGCCGCGGCCGCCAAGCTCGTTGACTCTTTTCTCGAGGGCGGCTGCGCCTCCCTTCACAACGCCGTCCAGCTCCGGTCCCATCAACTGCAAATTACGAAGGATGAACGCCGTCAGGTCTCGCTCAGGCGAATACCCGACGCCGAGCGGAGGTTTGGAGCTCATCGCTTCATTCGCCAGTTTCTGTAACAGATCGCGTTGCTGTTGTTCTGACAACAACTGGTCGCCACGCCTTTGAGCATCCGGTTCGATCAGCCGTCCTCGCGGGAGTTGTCCCTGAATGCGAAGCAGGCCCATCGCGAGACTGACGGCCTCAGAATTCCTGAGCAGTTCCTTGTCGTTCAATAGTTTGTTGACGACGTCGCCGATCAACTCTGCCGCGAGCTCCGGTTTTTTTCCCCTGATGCTCTCTATCATGTTCATCAGGTTTTGGGAGTACCCCGATTTCAACGTCTCACGCGCGACCTCGAGGGCTCGTTTGGGATCAGTCCGGGCGATTTGGTTGGCGATCTCGTTCTCGAGCGCGATCTGCTGGTTGACTTGCTCGCGGCTGGAGTACGGGTTGTTATTGTTATAGGGATCCTTGAACGGCGGTGTAGAGCGGACGAAATTGAGCGCCATTTCAGGTTGCCGAGTCATCAACAGGTAAGCCATCTCATAGCGCAGTTGTGTGAGTTCGCCGTAGATTCGGAAGTATTCCGCGGGGCTTGCCTCGGTGGCCATTCGCAATTCTTTAAAGCCAGCGATGGCGTCGGTGATGAACTTCAGCGCGCGCTTTTCGTCGGAGGTCCACAAGAGATTTGCTGCCTGGAATTGGGCCTTGATCCGGCTTTGCGGCAAGCGCAACTCGGCAATTAACCCGTCGATGTCGCCGAGCAATGCAAGCGCGCGCGCCTTCAGCGTCTCCTGGTTCTTGCTGGCCTTGAGTTCGTCTTCCGTGGCTTCGCGAATTTCCCCGATCTTTATCTGATAGCGGCCAGCGGGTGCTTCGGCATGCAACGGCGTCACGTCTATCCGGTAAGCGCCTGGTTCGACGACGACGAATGAGACGTTCTCCGGGCCGTCGGTTCCATTTGGCGAATCGTATTCTCCGAGTTTCTTGCCGGCGGGCGAGAAAACGCTGACGACGACGTCAACGCCGCGCTGTTCAACCGTAACTTGTACGCTGTTCTTTTCCTCGGTGGTGACTGTGTAGCTGTGAGTTTGGCTTCCGCCGATTGATTTCTCGACCGGAGTTCCTTGCTGGAGCGCCGTGGGAGGCGCCTGAGCAGCGGCAACACCAATCAATACGGAGAAGAGAATTAGTGCCCTAATCCAGCGCATATGTGGAATTCCTGATTTTGTCGCTGATAAGACGCCCGAGAAGGGTAAAGAGTTCCCCAATTCGGAACTTTATTTCCGGAACGCGTTTCCGCCGAGAAAGTTTTCCCGCAAATAGACGACCGTGTCGTGCAACGTCTCGCCGGGATCGCGCGGTTTGAAACCGAGCTCACGCGCTGCTTTGGAAGAATTAAGGTACCAGAAGTACTGGGCCATTTCGATTGCGCCGGGCTCGACGGGCGAAGCGAGGTCCCACTGTTTGAAAAACGAGTCGACGAGCTGAGCGCCCGTGATCGCGAGCCGCGACGGAAGGGCCAATTTTGGCGCGGAGACTTTTGTCAGCCGTTCGAGCCTGCCGAAGAACTTTGAGAAGGTCCAGTTTGCCGCACCGAGAAGATATCGCTCGCCGTGGCGTCCTTTCTTCATCGCGGCGCGAAAACTTCGCGCCGCATCTCGGGCATCAACGAAACTGACGCCGCCCGTCGGCACAGCGCCGATCTTTCGGGCCATGAAATCGAGAATCAGTTTCGTGGAACTGAGACGATCGTCGCCCGGTCCGAGCAACAGGCTCGGGTTCATGATGACAAGCCGCAGACCTTTGCCGTTGAAGCGTTCGAGCGCCGCCATCTCCTGGTAGGCCTTGCTCGCGTAATACGGCCAGCGAGAGATGATGTCGAGCGGCAGTGGATAGGTCTCGTCCGGAATGGCGTCGCCGTCTTTAGTCACGGCGATCGTGCCGCTTGTCGAGGCGAGAACAATCGTCTTGACGCCGGCGGCTTTGGCGGCGTCACAGAGCAGGCGCGTGCCTTCTACGTGAACGTCATACATTGCACGAGAGTCTTCGCGCTCGCGCGAAACCTTGCCGGCGAGATGATAGATCTCGCTGATGCCTTCAACCGCGCGTTTCGTGTCTTCAGCGCTCGTGATCGAGCCGGCGAATGTCTCGACTCCCAGGTCGACGAGCCAGTCAGGAATTGACGTCGCCATCACACGGACGTCTTTTGCCCCTTCCTCGCTGAGTTGGCGGACAAGGTGCGAGCCGAGGAAGCCGGTGCCGCCGGTGATGAGCGTAACGGCGCGTTGTCGCTTCTCGATGGCAGCGCGACGTTTGGTTCCGGTGGTGACCGGAGTCATGCGCGCGGTGCGTTTGCCGGGAGTGTTTTTAACCACGGATTAAGCGGATACGAGCTCAGCCTTGCGTTCGTTGCGCCACTGTTTGCGCAGCCCTTTCGGATCGAACGGATATCGCGTACGGTCGCGCAGGTTCACTACCTCGTGTCTCACGCGCGCGGCGATGAGACGATACGCTTCGGCCCGCGCCATGCCTTTCGTCATCTCTTCCAGCTCTTCGAACGGAAGGAAACGCCCGATCCGTGCACCGATGTTTCGGTTCTTGATGAACGTCGTTCCCTTCGGCATCGCTTCGTACGTGCCGTCGAGATACATCGGCAGTATGCCCACGCGCGCATGCAGCGCCAGGTAACCGACCACGGGTTTGTAGTCAGCCATGATGCCCGTCATCGAGCGCGTGCCTTCCGGGAAAATGAGCGCGTTGTAACCCTGCGCGAGGAACGATCGCGCGTGGCGCAGCGATTGTCGTAACGAGCCGGTGCGTTCCATCGGCACCAGGTTGGTGAAGTTCTCCATTACGGCACGCTTGTATTTTGTGTCGAAGAAATAGTCGGCAGCGGCCAGCGCGACCATGTCATTGCCGGCCTCGCCGAGGGCCATCTTCGTGAGACCCATGTCGAGGTGCGAACAGTGATTCGCGGCGACGATGAAATTCGTGTGCGGCGGAATGTTCGAGCGTCCTTCGTAATAGGTCTTCAGGAACTGGTCGTACAGGAAGCTCTGGAGGAAGTCGCCCGCTTTCGCGCCTGCCGTGCGGACAAACGACGGAATGTGGATCTCGTCGTCTTTCTCCGGTTCCTCCTCGCGCACTTCCTGTTTGACGGAAGCGCCGCCGCGGCGGCTCACGACCGTCGTTAACTCGCGCACGTCCTGTATTTCGTTGAATCGCTCGGGCGCGGAGATCGAACCACCGGAGCTTTCGATCGATGTGGCGAGCTCGACGAACATCAAGCTGTCGAACCCGAGATCGCTCAAGCGCGTATCGATCGTGACTTCGGAACGCGGACGATTCGAGACGTTGGCGACAATCACCATCAGCCATGCGGCATCCGCATCGGCGGTGTCGCGCGCAGTCTCACGGCGTCCCGACTTGGAACTCTGTTCGAGTGATTCCATGATCTGGACCACCTCGCGCCGTTTCACCTTGCGCGTGGCGGTGCGTGGCAGTTCGATGTCGGTGAAGTGTAGCACCTTGACTCTTTTGTAGTAGGGCAGGGAAGCCGAGACTTCGCGGAAGTGCTCTTCAACGAGGCGATGCAGCGTCGCGCGCGAGAGCGAAATGTCGTACTCGTCGTCGGCGACGACCAGACATGCGACCTTCTCGCCGATGCCGTCCGGCAAGCCGACGATGCTCAGTTCCTTGACGTATGGCGAGTTGAGGTAAAGCTCTTCCAGTTCGTCCGGATAGACGTTCTTGCCGTTGGTGTCGACGATGATCTCCTTCGAACGACCGACCAGATAGAGATTGCCGTCGTCGTCGACTCTTCCCAAGTCGCCGGTGTAGAGCCAGCGTTCGACGAGTGTCTTGCGCGTGGCGGCTTCGTCTTCGTAGTAACCCAACATCACATTCGGGCCGCGCGCGATCACTTCGCCGACGCCGTTCACGTCAGGTTCGGCGATGCGCACCTCAACGCCCGGTAACGGCTTGCCGACGGTGCCGCTCAACATGCGGTTCTCCGGTCGCGTGACCGTCAAAACCGGCGACGCTTCAGTCAACCCGTAGCCTTCGAGGATCGTGAATCCGAGCCCGTAGAAGTCGCGTTGAATCTTCTCGCTCAACGCCGAGCCACCGCTGATGAAATAACGAATGCGTCCGCCGAGGCCTTCATGAATCGGATAGAACAAGACCTGTCCGGCGTTGACCTTCGTCTTGTCGCGCAGCCAGGCGTTGGCGCGGATCATGTTCTCGGCAGTTTTGCCGATCCATTCGCTGCGTTCGAAGAGCCGGTTCTTGATGCGCCGATGCAGCAGTTCCCACAATGCCGGGACGCCGACCATGCCCGTCACGTGACCGTTCTTGATCGCGCGGGCCAGCGCGTCGCTGGTGAGCTCGGGTAGATAAGTGATTTGTGCGCCGCGACTCAGCGGCGTCAGAAAGCCGGTGGAGAACTCGAACGTGTGATGCAGCGGTAGCACTGACAACACGCCGTCGCTGGTGCTCATATCGAAAACGGACGAGAGCATCGAGACCATGCTCGTCAGGTTGCGATGCGAGAGCATCACGCCCTTCGGTTGGCCCGTCGTGCCTGACGTGAAGATCAACGAGGCGACGCTCTGCGCGTGCGTCTTTTGCGGCAGCAGCGCGATGCGTTGGTCTTCGATCTGTTCGTCGGGAAGTTCGAAGACGTCGTCGTAAGTCCAGAAACGAGTCAGTCCCTGATCGCGCAGACGTTCCTGCAAGTCGGGATGATCGTCGACGATGGCGCGGCTCGTAATGATGCCGGCCGCGTTTCCCGCTTTGGCGAAGTTGAGAATCTCGGCCGTCGAGCTTTCGGGATCGCAGGGGATGCAGGTTGCGCCTGCTTTCAGCACGCCGAAGTAAGTCATGCCCCACTCGGGCGCATTGCTGCTGACGAGCATCACGCGATCGCCCTGCTTGATGCCCTGGCTCGCGAGAAAACCGGCTACGCGCGTCGCCAGCTCGCGTAAATCGGCGTAGGTATATTGCTCCTTGCGTCCATCGCGTTCGATACGCATCGCCACGCGCGTCGCGTGACGCTTGGTGGACGTTTCAAAGAGCTCGAGCAGGTCGCGATACGTGTAGACGCGCTTGGGTTTGGCCCGCATCTCGTCTTCGAGAGTTGGAAACACCCACTTTGTCAGGCCGGGCAGGTGAATGTTGAGCCAGTAGTCGTACCAGTCAAACTTTTCCGGGTTCCAGGTCAACAACGAGCGCTCGTCCTCGCTGATTCGATCGAACAGCGAACGCACGTTATCGGATCGAAAGACGTAAGCATTTTCGATCGTGAACGGCCGAAACATATCGAACGCTTCGGTCGTTTCGCGCGTCAACTCTTCAACTCGCTCGACGTTGTCCTTGATGAGATCGATCACCTCGCCGACTCTTCCGCCGCCCCAGCGCGGACGTACGCGGTCGAGCAGCGACGACGCTTTTTTCGCCGCCGAGTTGAACATTGGAATGGATGTCCGCTCGTACTTCTCAAACGAGACCGGACGCGGCTCCATGCGCGCGGCGACCTTATTGAAAAACTTTACGCCCGTCTCTTTCTCTTCGAAGTACGTTCGCTTGTCGAGGCCGCAGAGCCCGATGATTCGTTCCATGTTGTTCGCATTGGAGTCGCCGGTCGCGGCCTGAAAGACGAGGCGCGGCTCTTCGACGCAAGCTTGAGCGGAAACCGCTAGCATCACCAAGGCGACTTGATCGACGGGCGTGATGTCGAGGATCAGTTTCTCGTTGGCGGGAATCTGGGTTTGGCCTTTGCGGATCAGGAAGATGATCGGCGCGGTGGTCGTGAACCCTTCGTTCCACCCCGGGAAGGGATACGACATCGCCGACTCGACGATGCTCGGACGGACGATGCTGCGCACCATGCCGGTCTCGGCGGCGACGAGTTGTTCGCCGAGCGACTTGGTGTAAGTGTAGATGTTGGGCCAACCCCAGTAAGCCGCACGCTCGACGCCGAGATCGGTCAGGCGCGTGCGGGTCCATACTTTTCGTTCGCGAGCAACGGCGAGCCCCAGGGCGTCCGGATCGTCGACGTCGCGATCTTCTTCCATCAGCCGCGTGCGGGCCAGTTCGCGAAAGCGCGCCGTCATCATCGCGTCACGCGCTTCGTCTCTCACGCGGTCAGCCAGCTTCGCACAGTCGGCGATCTCCTGTTCGACAGAAAACTCGACGCCCCTCATTTCCGGCTCGTGTTTCCGGGGGAAGTAGCCGATTACTGGATCGCTCTCCCAGACGGCGCCGGAGCGGTTACCGGCGACGAAACAGGTCGAGACGTGGACCAGCGCAGGCCGTTTCATCCGTCTCGCAAAGGCGATGACGTTTTGCGTGCCGACAACGTTGGTGCGCAGGCCGCTTTCAAGTGTCGGATTGAAGGTTACGTTACCGGCGGAGTTGATGATGATATCGATGTCCCCGGCGATCGCCTGTGCTTCTTCTTCGCTGTAGCCGAAGTTCGTCTCGGCGATGTCGCCGCCTTTGACGACGACTTTGTCGTTAACAAAGCCTTCGAGCGCGCTGCCGTAGCGTTCGCGCAACGGGTCGAACGGCGGAGCGGTGATGATGTTGTTCCAAAACCGCGTTTCCGATTCTTCCTGCGAGCGCGCGCGCACAGTGAGATAGATCTTCCCAATGTTCGGAAAGCGATGCAGCAACATGCTGAGCGTCACCTTGCCGAGGAAGCCGGTGCTTCCGATCAGAAAGATGTTGCGGCCGTTATAGATTTCAGTTGGAGAGAGCCTCATTGCTTTACTCCATATCAGCAATGCCGATCATCGGCTGGTGCAGCATCGTGATCTGCGCTGAATTACCCATGTAACTCCTCGCCATCGCGATCGCTTCGGTCAGGTTGTCGGCGCGTTCCCAACCCAGGATCCCGGGCACGTGCGCGTTCTCCGCCCCGGCGGCGATCACGCGGCCCACGTGTTGGCGGCCGTTCTCGCCCCAGTACCACATAAAGAATGGATGCGCGCCGTGATAGGCATTGCCGCGGCGATACATCTCGATGTAGCTCGGATTGTTTGCAAACTCGCGCTCGTACTTCTCGCGCAGCGTGAAAGCATCACGCGTCTCCGGCAACAGGCGATTGAAAAACTCGATGTAGCTCGGATGAAAATCGTGATCGAAGTCGTCGTAGCACGGATGATGAACGATCATCACGCCGCCCTTCTTCAACAACGGTTTGTTCCGGTAGAAGTTGAAGTGATAACCGAGCGCCATCACCTGGACCAGCAGCGGGTTCAGTATCGAATAGACGTTGTACGGTGAAATGTCCGGGATGCCGGTGATCAGAATGTCGGCTTGTCCACGAATCGGAATGGCGTACTGTTCGAATCCCTTGGCGACGATCTTCTCGTGAACGATGTCTGTCTTTCCGGCGTGACACGCGATCATCTCGTACTGCGACGGGCGTGAGTGCAGCAGCTTCCGGCGCGCCGGACGCGGAAGTTTGCTCATCGTGAAGCGCATCGCTTCATACTTCATGCGGTCGAACGCACTGAAGTCGTCTTCGTTGCGCAGCAGGAAATCCATGTCCGCGCCGTACATCCGGTTGTTGATGGCGGTCTCGATATGGAAGACGTTCAGTTGCTCGTCGACGATCTTGCCGAGTTTGACGACCTTGTGATTTAACGCGGACCGCGCCGGGTCCATGTAACTGTCCGAATCGCGAATCGTCTGCGGATCGTGATGCATGCGCAGCGACTCGTAGTCGCAAAGACCAACGGCGACGGACTTGTGGCCGCCATCCATTGGCACGAAGTTGAGGTTGACGTAGATCAGCAGATCGCTTTCCGCTGCACGGCGGTTGAGTACGAGCGGCTCTTTGTGTCTTGTCTCGCCGATCTTGATGAGGCCATCCGGCCATTCGGCGTCGTGGTTGTAATAACGGTCCGGGTAGTAATCGGCGAAGATGCGCGGGCCGGCCATTCGCTTCATCTCCCACTCGGTCATCTTTCGGTGCAGCGAGTTGGCGATGATGATGTGAACGTCGTCGACGCCGTGGCCCGCGAGCATGTCGCAGACGACTTCGAGGATCGTCTGCCGGATGTCGGGGGTCGCCATTGGCGGCAATGGCAGACTGATGTCGTCGACTGCGATTGTGACGCGCATTCCGGGCTCGAGCTGCGCGAACAGCGGATCGCAGCCGTGCGGATGATTGAGCGCGTAACGAATCGCAGCCTCGCGGTTCGGCAGGCCTTTAATCGATTGGTTCGGATAGATAACTCGCGTCCCGATCGGCAGGTCTTCGAGAATGAAGTCTTCGCCCGACGGCATGATACGCGGCGCGCTGTCGCGGTCGATATAGACGACGGATTCGTGCGTTTTTCTTCTGAGTTGAAGCGCCATTATTTTAAATTCAGTATGGGCCAATCGTGGTGCAGGGCAGTTTGTCGTAAACGCATGTCCGGATTCACCACCGCCGGATGGCCGACAATCGACAACATGGGCAGATCGCTCATGCTGTCGGTATAAGCGTAGGAGTCGCTCAGGCTAATGCCTTCCCGCTCCGTGTAAGTCCTGATCCACGACGCCTTCGTCGCGGCAGCCATCACCGGCGGCAACAGTCGCCCCGTCGCCATACCATTTACGAATTCGAGGCGATTAGTCACGTACTCGGTGATCCCGAGGTGCTCCATTAGCGGCTTCACCGACAAGTCGAGAGCGCCCGTGATAACGACCTGCCGTAAGCCGAGACTCTTCGATTTCTCGATCAGTTCGTAGGTGCCCGGAAACACGGCCGGCTTGATCACGTCTTCAAACAATTCCTGCGCGAAGTAGCGCAAACGGTCTTCGGACTGGCCTTTATAGCGCTTGAAGTAGAGGTCGTTAAAGACTTTTCGGCTATACTGGTCCGTGATCGCAAATACCGGGAGACTCAGGAAAGTGGCCGCGCTCTTCTTGAAACTGGCCATGAGCCCCTGCTGGCGGCCCGCGTAGAAGGACAGCGTGTGCACCAGATTCGTGCTCACGAGCGTGCCTTCGAGATCGTAGAATGCTGCCCCCGCCACCTCTCCTCCAGTGCTTTAGGTGAGTCACTATACCGTATTCGACGTGATTTTGAATAACCGAAAGCAAAACTATTACAAACTGTATGGTAATGCCAGACAATCGGAGGCCAATGGATGGTAAATCCTAAGAAAAACGAGCAAAAACGAAGATCAATGATTGTCTTCTCAGCTATTTTTTCGATTGCTTTTAGTGGTATTGGGTGCGACCGAGGAGCGCCGGAAACGACCGCTAGCCTGACGGGCGGAAGTGATGCCGCGATGGCGGCGAAATCCATCGCCGAAGCAGACTCGCTCTGGGAGGGCCGCGAGGATTTACAGAAGGCAAGGGTTGCGGTGACCTCGCTGCGACAGGCCCGGACTGCCGATTACGGAAATTACGACGCCGCGTGGAAGCTCGCGCGAGCCGCTTTTTACGTCGGCGACCATACGGATAACGACGACGAGCAGGACAATATGTTTCGCGAGGGGACTGAGGCAGGGAAGGCAGCCGTCGAACTACAACCTGGGAAGGCGGACGGTCATTTCTGGCTCGGCGCGAATTACGGCGGCGCGGCCGCACATAGCACGATCGCGAATCTTTCGAGCTTTCAGGACATCAAGACTGAGATGGAAGCCGTGTTGAAGATCGACGAGAGTTATCAGGGCTACAGCGCATACCTCGGGTTAGGACGGCTTTATCTGCAAGCGCCGAAGGTGCTCGGCGGTGATAGTGGGAAGGCGATCGAATATCTGGAAAAAGGCGTGAAGCTCAACCCGAACAATATGCTTATGCGTTACCACCTGGCGCAGGCTTACGAAGCAAACAACCGCGACGCAGAAGCGAAGAAGCAACTGGAGACGTTGCTCGCCACGCCGGCCGATCCCAGGTACGTGGCGGAGCACAACGACGCCGTCGCGAAAGCTAAGAAACTGATGGAGAAAGTGGAATCGAATCTGCGGTAGATCTGTGTTACTGGCTTAACTTGCGAATCTCGTCGAGTGTACGTTTGTGCTGCTCGAGTTTCTGGCCCGCCTCGGCGAACTTACCTTGCGACACGAGTCGCTGGTAATCGTCGAACTCCTGAATTGCCCGTTCGACCAACTGTTGCAGCGTAGCGCTCGGTGTCGCCGAAGGTGACGCAGGTGACGGAGGACCGGCGCGCCCTTCCTCGGGCGTCTGACCTGACGACGGCGGTGCCGCCCCCGTTTGTGCGGCGGCAGCCTCGCCAAACAGACTATTCATCGCCTCACCAAACGTCTGTCCGTATCCCAGTTTCTCCTGCGTGGCCAACACAACCAGTCGCAACTCAGGCATGGGACTCCGTTCGGCTTTCAAGTAGATCGGCTCGACGAACACGAGCGAGCGCCCGATCGGAATCACCAGCAGATGCCCGCGAATGACGCGCGACCCCTGCTGGTTCCAAAGCGAGAACTGCGCTGACAGTTGTGCGTTTTGATCGATGCGCGATTCGATCTGCGTCGGACCATCAATCAAGCGCGAGCTCGGGAAGTTGTAAACCAGCAGCTTCCCGTAATTCTCTCCGTCGCTGCGGCCTGCCATCCACCCGATCATGTTGTTTCGATTCGCGGGAGAGAACGGCACGATCAGCGCAAACTCGTCTTTCTTCTGTTCGCCCGGCAACTGCATCAACACGAAATAAGGATCGAGCGGCGTATTCCTCTGCTTGTTGTCCTCGTCGATCGTGACGTGCTGTGCGATGTTCCAAACGTCCTCACGCTGGAAAAACATCCGTGGATTTTGCGTGTGATACAGACCGTAGACTTCGCCTTGAGTGCGTATCAGCGTTTCCGGATACCGCACGTGCGCTCGCAAATCAGCCGGCATCTGACTCGCATCGAGAAACAGCCCGGGGAAAATGCCCCGATAGGCGGCGAGCAGCGGATCCTGGTTGTCGAAGACATAGAAGCGCGCCGTGCCGTTATACGCATCGATTACCACCTTCACACTGTTGCGAATGTAGTTGAGCGAGTTGTCGCCGACGTCGTGATGAGTTGAATACGGGAAGTACGACGACTCGGTAAAAGCATCGAGCATCCAAAACAGGCGGCCATCGTTGCTGACGACGATGTAAGGATCCTTGTCGTAGGTCAGAAACGGAGCAACGCCATTGACGATCTCACGAACGGTGCGGCGAATCAGAACGCGGCTCTCACTCGTGATGGCTGTCGAAAACGGCAATTTCGAGAGGTCGCCGATGCCCCACGCCAACAACATGCGACGGCCCCAACCCCCGACGGGAATCCCGCCAGTTCCCTGGTAGACCGTGAAGGTGTTCGTCTCACCCTGCGGATAATCAAACTCGTTCTGCTGTGTCTTTACGTAGACGTAGCGGTCCGTCAGTTCACCAAAATATATTTCCGGCCTGGTGACTTTGATCTCGGGCACGGTCGAGTGAATCGGCATATTCGACAACACGAACTGTGGCAAGCCTTCGGGAGTGAAGCCGTTAGCGCTGTTCATGGTAACGCCGTATCCGTGTGTGTAGATCAAGCGTTCGTTGATCCAGTTACGCGACTGTTCCGGCAGCTTGTCGTCCTTGATCTCGCGCGGCGCGATCATCATCTGCCGGACTTGCCCGCCGATGGTGTAGCGGTCCACGTCGACGTCAGCAAAGTCGTAGTAGATGCGGATGGCCTGAATTTGCCGCAGCGTGTCTTGCAGCGCGCGCCAGTCCCAGAGGCGAATGTTTTCGAGGCTTTCGCGGTTGTTGGGCAAGTCGACCGCGGCGATTGACGTCTCTGCTTCAAATTCGCGCGACTCGATCTGTTCCAGTCCGAACGCTCGGCGCGTCCACTCGATGTTGTAGCCGATGTAGGGCGACTCGCGCTCGAGCTCGTTGGGTTTGACGACGAAACTCTGAACGTACGACGGAATGAGGACCACGCCGGCGACATAAACGGCGACGGGAATCGCCAGCGCGATGAGCAACAAGCTGAAGCGGCGCAGCCAAAAGGCGTTTATGAGCGCGATGATCGCGGCCACGATCAGCGCTATCGAGACGACAAGCATGGCCGGAAGCGTGTAATGAGCTTCCGTGTAGGTGACACCTGAAAACGTTGCATGGTCCTGCCAGAGAAACGGAAAGCGCGATAGATAAGTGCGCCAGCTCAACACCAGTAGAAAGAGCGCGAGCGCGCAACAGACGGCGCGAAACGCAGCGCCTGATGACCAGCGGACGCTCGGTTTCAATACCGTTTGTGGTAACCCGAGTAGGGAATACGCGACCGCCGCGCAGAGGATGATGAACGTGACGCCGAGCAACCACGAGTTGAGCGAATCGTAAAGCGGCAATGAAAACAGATAGAACCCTAGCGGCTTGCCGAAGATCGGATCGTGAAACGTTGTCGCCGGTTGATGCCAGTACAAAGCGAACTGCCGCCAATGGTCTTTCAACTGGAACCCGTAGATCAGTCCGACCAGGACCGATACGAACCAGCCGAGCGGCCGAATGACTTTCGCCGGCGAAAATTGAAACGGTTGGTTATTGAGAATGATCGTGCGCTGCTCGAAAGCGTACGCGCCGAAGAGTCGTTGAAAGAGTAGAAAAGTGGCGGCCAGCAGCAGCGCGGTCAGGATCGTGAAGCCGGCAAAGAGCGCGATCTTGGTTTTTAAGACGTACCAGTAAACCGATGAATAACCGAGCGAGTTGAACCACAGCGCCGACAGGTAAACTGAAAGGATTCTCGAGAACGAGACGAGCAGCAGGATGACGGCGATCATCACCCAGATCAGCCGGCGACGGCGGCGCCTGGGTGGTCCAACGTCGATAACTTCCTCATTCCTCGTACTCACGCCTTGTAGGATACATTTAATAATAAATGGAGACCACTGTATAATCGCCCTGTTTGCCGCCTTCGCGGTGTTTACCTACTGATGCTGACGCCGGAAACAATCCTTCAGGGCCGTTATCGTATCGTCCGCCAACTCGGGCAGGGTGGAATGGGCGCCGTTTACGAGGCCATCGATCAGCGTCTTGATACGACCGTCGCGCTGAAAGAGACGTTGTTTGGCGACGAGCGTTTGCGCAAGCAGTTCGAACGCGAAGCGCGCCTGCTCGCGCGTCTGCATCACCCGGCGCTTCCTCGCGTCAGCGACCACTTTTCCGAGGGCGACGGACAGTTTCTCGTGATGCAGTACATCCCCGGCGACGATCTCGCGGAGAAGATGAACCGCAAGCGCGGCCCGTTTCCGTCAGATCAGGTTTTAACCTGGGCGGATCAACTGCTCGACGCGCTCGACTATCTCCACACACAGGACCCGCAGATCGTCCATCGCGACATCAAGCCTCAGAACATGAAGCTCACGCCGCGCGGCCAGATCATTCTTCTCGATTTTGGATTGGCGAAAGGCCAGGCCGGTGAGATCTCGCGCGTGACAACTGCCGCCAGCATCTTCGGCTACACGCCAAACTACGCTCCGCTTGAACAGATACAGGGATTGGGCACCGACGCTCGCAGCGATCTGTACGCACTCGGCGCGACGCTGTATCACTTGATGACCGGTGTGAAGCCGCCCGACGCGTTGACTCGCGCAGCAGCGGTCGTTAACGGGCAGCCTGATCCGTTAGCGCTCGCCAGCGTTGCGAATCCGTCTGTGTCGCCGGCGATCGACCAGTTTCTCGCGAAAGCGATGGCCCAGAATCGCGAGCAGCGATACTCCAGCGCCGCCGACATGCGGAAGGATCTGCACGCCGCCGATCAAGCTGCGACGGTCGTCAGTCGCGGCGAGGCACAGACAGTGCTGTTTCCGCCTGCTGCCGCCAGCACAGTCGCCGTACCGACCGAAACGATCGCGAGACAACAAACCGTTCCTACCGGCGAAACGACCGTGGTCCGGCCGATACGCGATCGACGACGCGCATTGCCGTTGGTCGCGTCAGTCGCCGCACTGTTGTTGCTCGCGTGTGGCGTGTTGGCGTTCTTTGCGTTTCAGAATCGCAGTAACAACGTGGTCCAGATCGCGCCAACGCCGGCGCCAACCGAACCCCCCGCGACAAGCACTCCAATCGCTACCCCCGACCAACCGCAGCAGCAGGAGACGCCCGCGCAAGAAGAAGAGACGGCTAAGAGAGCCAACGAACCTGCGCCGAAGAAAGAGAAGCAGACGCGAACTGACGAAACTAAGAAGACGCCCACGCCAAATCCGGCGCCTACGGCTGACACCGAGGGGCAGGGCCACGAGCAGGACCAGGGAGTCGATCCTCCGCAGTTCCCGAAGCCGTCACAGTTTCCACGCGGACAGTGGCCGCCGAAAGTCCAGATTAAGAACCTGCCTGGTGGTGTTACTGTTCGAACCTTCCCGGACGGTTCGTCGCTCATTACTGAGCAGGACGGAAAACAAGTGTACGTGAGTCCGGACGGCAGAAGGCAGGTGCTTCGTCCCGGACGGCGACCCAATCGCCGGCCGCAACCGCCACCCTCACCGTCGCCGTGATCCGCTTTCATTGAGGGAGAAGTAAAAATGAGAACTTCAAGAGTCGCTTTTGTGTTGTTGTCGATCTCTTTGTTGCTGGTGCTGCTTGCGCCAGCCGGCGTTTCTGTACGCGCAACAAACGCGAGACGCGCCGCGCCGAACGTGCGGCAGGCGCCGCCGGCGCCGGTATTCAACGACAAGGAGCGAGTCGCGGAGTTGTTCAAGCGACGCGAGCAAGTGGCGCAGAGCGTCGGGCCGCAGTCGATGTTGATTTTGTTCAGCGCCGAACCGCGCGTCTACGCTAATGACGTCGACTACCCGTATCGTCAGGAGAACAATCTCTACTACCTCACGAATCTGAAACAAAAAGGGGCGACCCTGGTGCTCCTGCCGGGCAACACCAAGTTCAAAGAGATACTTTTCATGCCTCGCCGCAATCCCGCTGCTGAAACATGGACCGGACACATGTACAGCGCGCAAGAGGCGCATCAACTTTCCGGTATTCGCGAGATCTGGCAATCAAACGAGTTTCAGCCGTTTATCGCCGCGTTGCGCAACCGCCAGCCATACCGGCCCAAGCCCGAAAACATCTTCATGTCCGATCTGCCTCTCGACACGCCCTTGAGCAACGATCACGGTTTCGGGCCCCTGTTCGACGCCGCCGCGAAAGGCGAGGCCGGCATCTTCATGCTCATGCCCGGCGACTCGGAAAGCCGTGAATACCGGCCCGAGCAGAGGTTCGCCGTCGAGTGGTCCAAAACTGCATCGGGCTACGGGCTCAAGAACGCCTGGCCCATTTTCACGCAGATGCGGCTCGTGAAATCGCCTATGGAACTGCGGATCTTGCAGCACGCGATCGACATCAGCATCGAAGCGCACCAGCGTTCATGGGTCGCGGCCGCGAATGCGAAATGGGAATACGAGGTCGATGCCGAGGTCGCTTACACGTTCAAGTTGCGGAACGCCGACAACTGGGGCTATCCCGACATCGTCGGTTGTGGCCCAAACGCGACCACGCTGCACTACGTCGAATCGCAAGGCCCGGTTAAGTCCGGCGATCTGCTGTTGATGGACGTCGGCGCCGAGTACGATCACTACACTGCCGACATCACGCGCACGTTTCCCGTCAACGGAAAATTCACACCGGCGCAGGCTGAGGTCTATCAGATTGTTTATGACGCTCAGGAAGCGGTAGCAAAAGCGTCGAAGCCGGGCGTGACCTTGTCAGACGTGAGCCGCGCGGGGACGGAAATCGTCAAAGACGGGCTGCTCAAGCTCGGTTTGATCACGGATCGCAATTCCAACCAGTATCGGCTGTGGTTCATGCACGGCACGTCGCACTGGCTGGGTATGAACGTTCACGACGTTGGCGGCGGGGCGAAGTTCGTGCCCGGAGTCGTCTTTACAAATGAGCCGGGGATTTACGTGCGGCCGGAGGCGTTGGACCAGATGCCGAATGGCTGGAACGAGGCTGAGTGGGTCAAGTTCAAGACGGCTGTAGCTCCGGCGTTTTCGAAGTACAAAGGCGTCGGTGTGCGCATCGAAGACGACCTGCTGATCACGGCGGACGGCGTCCGCTGGCTCAGCGAAGCGCTACCGCGCAAGATCGCCGACATCGAAGACTTCATCTCAAAAGCGCGCCGGCAGTCGGAATAGCGTTTCAACATTCTCCGCATTCAGTGATCTAATTCTTCCCTTGACAGTCTAGGGAAGCCGCGATATTGTCTGTCCCCAAGATAATCTAGGGGAGAGTCCCTCCATGACAAATCATCGAACCGACTTGATGCAGGGTACCTTGGAGTTGTTGATACTGAACACTCTGGCGCGTGAATCAATGCACGGCTACGGTATTGTTCAGCGCATACAGGAAGCGGCCGAAGATCTGCTCAAGGTCGAGGACGGATCGCTTTACCCTGCGCTTTACCGCATGGAGGAGCGCGGCTGGCTAAAGTCGGAGTGGGGAATGTCCGAAAATAATCGGCGAGCCAAGTTTTATAAACTCACCAGAACGGGTCAAAAGAAGCTCGAAGCTGAACGCGCAAACTGGAACCGCATCTCTAAAGCAATTACCAGGATCTTGCAGGCTACATAACCCATGAAAAACTTATTCAGGCGCGCTAACCGCAAGCAGATCTCGTTTGAGGTTGAAGAGGAACTGCGATTTCATATCGAAATGCTCCAGCACAAATATACGCAACAAGGAATAGCAGCCGCGGAAGCGAGGGTCGCAGCCTTGAGGCGCTTTGGAAATCTGGAAACGATCAAAAGGCAGTGCGTTCACATCAGCCGAAGAAACAGTGTTCTTCGGCGAGTCCTGAAGACTTCGTTAATTCTTCTCGCGTTAATCGGTCTTTCAATCCACATTCTTGGCTCCTTCGATTACAAGGTCGTGCGCATTGGCCACGTATTAATCATGATCGCCGTGTTGGGACGTTTATTGCTTTACGTGCGCGGCTTGACGCCCCTTCGTCGAACCTAAAGGTAACCCTCAATGCTCGTCATCAAAAATTTGACGAAGACTTACTCGAGCGGTGTTCAGGCGCTGAGAGGAGTCAGCCTCGAGCTGTCGCCGGGCGTCTTCGGCTTACTTGGACCAAACGGGTCAGGTAAGACAACCTTGATGAAGATCGTAGCCACCTTGCTGGAACCTGACTCGGGTACGATCGAGATGAACGGCGCTGATTTGATAACACACAAGGTTCATACACGCCGGTTGTTGGGATACCTTCCACAGGATTTTGGTCTTTATCCAACCTTGACAGCCTGGCAGATGCTCGACTACTTCGCCAAGCTTAAGGGCGTGACAGACAAGAAAGAACGACACAGTTTGATCGATGCGCTGCTGGAGAAAGTTAATCTTTCATCTGAACGCAGTCAGTGCCTCGGCGAGTTCTCCGGAGGCATGCGCCAGCGCCTGGGTATCGCTCAGGCACTCATCGGTGAACCGGAGTTAATCATTGTCGACGAACCGACTGCAGGGCTCGATCCGGAAGAACGCAACCGCTTCCATAATCTGATCTCTGAAACTGCAAGCGAAAACACAGTCGTGATTCTCTCGACTCACATAGTGTCCGACGTCTCTAATCTTTGCAGCCGGATGGCGATCATTCGCCAGGGAAGAATTCTTTCCTCATGCGGACCGCGGCAGGCAGTCGATCAATTGAAAGGATCGGTCTGGGAAGGGACTGTGGCGCGCGAGCAGCTCTCATCTTTCAAATCTCAATTCAACGTGATCTCTTCGCGGATCTTCGATGGCGAGGCGCGCGTGCGTGTAATCTCGAAAGGTCAGCGTCCCACTGAAGAGTTTGCCGAGGCGACGGCGGTTCTTGAAGACTACTATTTCGATCTCGTAAATCGACAGAATTGACGCGAAACCCCTTTCAAAGTGCGTTCACAGCAGTCTTCACTAACGAAGTGCTGCTAAATGCAAAACGCGTGGCGCCGTACCTGCTGATGGCGTTGTTCAGTTCGAATGCGCTCTTGTGGTGGGCATGGGGCCCGGCAGTGCAGATGGGTTGGGCCACAAACAGCGATTTTTATATTCAGAGAAACTGCGCAGCCTTCTCGTTCATTCTGGGGCTTCCGATATTTACGGGCATTATGGTGGGTGATGCCGTTATCAGGGATTTCCGGCTCGGCATCGATCCGATGATCTTTTCGAAGCCGATTGGGCGTGGCTCATATCTGCTCGGCAAGTTTTTCGGAAACTTCTTTGTGCTCGTCTGTTGTCAGTTGGCCTTTCCCATCACGTTCTGTCTGCTTCAGTGGGTTCCTTTCCAGGGAATGGTTAAGTTGCCGGTCCGGATTACTCCTTTTTTCAAATACTTCTTTTTCGTTGTGGTCATTTCTCACCTGTGCCTCGCCGGTCTTTACTTTGCCGCCGGCACGCTCACGCGCAATGCAAAAATAGTCTACGGGCTGGCGGCGTGTTTTTACCCGGTTTACATTGCGCTTCAAATATTTTTCTTCACGAGAGTTCCCACGGTCTTTAGCGTGCTCTTCGATCCGCTGGGGTTCAACTTACGCTCGATGAAGCCGGATGTATGGTCTATGAGCCCCGATGTCGTCAATCACCTCATCGTTGACTACACTTTGGCGCAGTACGCTAACCGCGCGTGTGTGATCATCATGACTGCCCTGTGTCTGTTGATCGTGTACTTGCGCTTCAAAATCGAACCGCCGAACGCTTCGGACCATTTCACAAAGCTAACGCTTTTGGAGGACGCGCCGGACAGAGTTGCTTACAGTCATCCCTCGTCTGGTTTAAGCGACTTTCCTATCCAGGCATCGCCCAAACGCGATCGAATAACGCTTCCGAAAGTCACGTTAACTCGAGGACCGGCTGCAACTCTCTTCAAGATAATTGCGGCGATGGGCGTGGAGTTCCAACTGCTTCGCGCGGAACGAGGTCTAATCGTCCTCATCCCGCTGGCGATCATTCTTTCTTTTTTCTCGGTTCCTTTTTCTCGAATTCCCTTAGAGGTTTCCTACTCCGTTACCTCCGCGACGAACACAGCAAACATGCTGTTGCTGTTCCTGGCTGGCGTCGTCGTCTTCTACACGGGCGAAGCCATGCATCGCGATCGGGAACTGAAGATCGAACCCGTCGTATGGTCCACACCCGCGCCGAACAGTGTCTTGCTGCTCTCGAAGTGGCTGGCCATGACGTTGTTGGCGCTTTCGCTGGTGATGGTAGGGGGATTTACCACTATGGTGGCCCAACTATTGAGAGGTCTTAGGCCGATTGATTTCTCAGCCTACTTGAGCATCAACACGATAGTGGTTGTGCCCGGCATCATTTTTATGACTTCAGTGGTTGTAGCGTTGAATGTGTTGTTGCGGAATAAGTACGTGGCGTACGTGGTCACCGCTGGGGCCGGCGCCGCGCTGTTATATCTATACAGCAATGGTTATAACCATTGGTCGTACAACCCACTGCTTTATCGGCTTTGGAATTACGCTGATCTGTCTAGTGGGACCATCCTCGCGTATCGTCTCTACGCTCTTGCTCTCGCTGCCGCATGCCTCGCGCTCGCCCACCTCTTCTTCGAACGAAAATCCAAATAATCGCCTATTTGCTATTCGCCAGAGCAGCTTGAATTGCGCGCCGTGTGTGGACCTGCGCCAGGTGGCGACGGTAGTCGCTGGAGGCGTAAAGGTCGGTTGTCGGATTCACGCCGTCGCAGACCTTCGCCGCCGCTGCTGCGATTGTTTGATCGTCGAGGTTCGCGCCGGCCAGAGCGGCTTCCGTCGCTTGGGCTCGAAATGCCTTGAGCGCGACGCCCGTCACACCGATACCCGCTCCACTGCCCGAACCATCGGCGTTCAACTCGAGATGGACCGCCACGCCGACGACCGCAAACCCTGACGCTGGATGCGGCACCTTCTGATACGCTTGTCCAAACTTGCCTGACGGTTTCTTAATGCGAATCTCACGCAGTATCTCGCCCGGCTTTATATCGGTCGTCATGAGATCAAGAAAGAACGAATCGGCTTTTACGGTCCGCTCGCCATTCGGTCCGGTCAGCACGAGCTCCGCACCCAGTGCGAGCGCCGCGGCCGGCCAGTCGCCCGCCGGATCGGAGTGGGCCAGACTGCCGCCGATCGTTCCCTTGTTGCGCACCTGTACGTCGCCAATGTTTCCGGCGCACGCCGGCAACAGCGGGCAGATGTTCTTCAACAGCTCGGAAGACTCGAGTTGATAGTGCGTGGTCGTCGCGCCGATCAGGATCTGATCGCCTTCTTCACGGATGTACGACAGCGACTTAATCCGGGCGATGTCGACGAGCAACTGCGGCTGCGCGAGTCGCAGCTTCATGGCAGGTATCAGGCTGTGTCCACCAGCCAGCACTTTAGCGCCGTCAGGATCGCCGGCGAGCAGCGAGACAGCTTCTTCGAGAGTTGCAGGCGCCTGGTAATCGAATTGTGCGGGAATCATAATTTAACTCCTCTATCCGTGGTTAATAATGCGCCAGACGTTTTCCGGTTTGATCGGCATGTCGAGATGCTTCACTCCGAACGGCGACAACGCGTCGACGATCGCGCCGACAATCGCCGGCGTCGCGCCGATCGTTCCGGCTTCGCCGACTCCCTTAACGCCTAGCGGATTCACCGGCGAAGGCGTCTCAGTCCGATCCAGCTCGAAATTCGGAATGTGCGACGCGCGCGGCACCGCGTAGTCCATCAACGTGCCGGTGACCAACTGCCCGTCTTCGTTATAGACGACCTCTTCATACATCGCCTGTCCAATCGACTGAACGATTCCACCGTGAACCTGACCGTCCACCAACAGCGGATTGATCACCTTACCGCAGTCGTCGACGGCGACGTAACGCAGGAACTTGATGTCGCCGGTCTCGCGATCGATTTCGACGACGGCGATGTGCGTGCCGAATGGAAACGTAAAGTTTTTCGGCTCGAAGAAGTATGTCGCCGACAAGCCCGGTTCGGTGTCGGGCGGCAGGTCCTTCGCAATGTGCGCCGCCAGCGCGATCTCCTGGATCGTCAAGCTCGATTTGCCTTCGGTCTCAGGTTCCGGCAGAGCACCGGCGGGCGCTTGTCCCACCGGCACGACGGGATCGGAAACTCCTGTGGCCGCGGCTGCTGCTGCTTTTTGCAACGAATACTTGCCGCCTTCGAAAGAGACGCGCGACGCGTCGGCCTGCAACATGTGTGCGGCAATCTTGTTGGCCTTCTCCTTCAACTTCTCGATCGCTACAAAAACTGCCGTGCCGCCGACAGCCGTGGCGCGGCTGCCAAACGTGCCGATGCCGTACTGGACCACGCCTGTGTCCCCGTGAATGACTGTCACGTCGTTGATGTTGACGCCCAATTCATCAGCCGCGATCTGCGCGAACGACGTCTCCTGTCCCTGGCCATGTGGTGACGCGCCCGTCAGGATCGTCACCTTACCGGTCGGCTCAATTCGCACCGTCGCGCTTTCCCAACCGCCGGCCGGCATCGCCTGTGACGGGCCAAGCGCACAGATCTCAACGTAGGTCGAAACGCCGATACCGATCAACCGGCCTTCATCACGCGCCTTCTTCTGGTCTTCGCGGAGTTTATCGTAGCCGGCGATCTGCTGTGCTTTGTCGAGTGCTGCTTCATAGTCGCCGCTGTCGTAATCGAGACCGGTCGCGGTATGGAATGGGAACTCGTGCTTGCCCGGGAAGTTTTTGCGTCGCACTTCAGCCGGATCCATGCCGAGATCAACTGCGACGAGATCGAGCGCTCGTTCGACGATGTACGTCGCCTCCGGACGACCCGCGCCGCGATACGCATCCGTCGCCATCTTGTTCGTGAAGCACGCGGTGATGTTCATCTGAATCGCCGGGATCTTGTACGCGCCGGAAAGCATTAGCCCGGTGAGTGTCGGGATCGCCGGCGTCAGCAGTTGATGATAAGCGCCGAGGTCTGCAAAGACGCTGTAGCGCAGACCGGTGAGCGTGCCGTCGTTCTTGAACGCGATCTCAACGTCGCCAAGCTGCCCACGGCCGTGAATCGTCGCTTGCATGTTTTCGCGGCGCGTCTCGATCCATTTGACTGGTTTATTCAACTGCATCGAAATCCAACCGAGCAGCGCTTCTTCGGCGTAGACGTTCAACTTCGATCCGAAGCCGCCGCCGACTTCCGGCGTGATCACGCGCAACTTGTTTTCCGGCATTCCGATCATCAAAGCGACTTGCGTACGCATGAGGTGCGGGATCTGAGTCGACGACCAAAGCGTGAGCTCTTCTTCGCCGGGGAAATACCGCGCCAGCACACCGCGCGGCTCCATCGCGATCGGCGCGAGACGCTGGTGCAACACTCGTTGTTTGACCGTGCGATCGGCTGCTGCAAACGCGGCGTCGATGTCGCCCTCACCCGACGTGAGTCTGTAAGCGATGTTGTCGCCGAACCCTTCGTGAATAACGGTGCCGCCCTTTGCTGCTTCTTCGACGTCCGTGACGACCGGCAGCTCTTCGTAATCGACCATCACCAACTCAGCAGCGTCGCGCGCGACGTAACGATCTTTCGCGACCACTGCCGCGATCGGATGGCCCATGAAGTAGACCTTGTCTTGGGCCAGCACGCGATGATCGGGAACTTTCAGATCCGGTAAAGCGCCGGCGCAGGGAACTTGTCCGATTTTGTCCGCGACGTCCGCGCCGGTATAGACCGCGACAACTCCGGGAGTCGCCAGCGCGGCGGACGTGTCGATGCTGTTGATCCTGGCGTGAGCGTAGACAGAGCGGACAAAAGCGACGTGCAACATGCCTGGCAGTCCGATGTCGTCGACGTAATGGGCCAGGCCTTTGATCAGTCGCGGATCTTCCGTGCGCTTCACTCGTTGGCCGACGTATTTGTTTGCCATGACTTCCTCCGGTTGTGCAAAAACTATCCCGCCGCTTTCTTTGCAGCGTACTCGACGGCTTCGATGATGTGTTGATAGCCGGTGCAGCGACACAGATTGCCTTCGAGCCCGTGGCAGATCTCGTCACGCGAAGGATTGGCGTTACGGTCGAGCAACTGCGCGGCGGTAACGATCATTCCGGGCGTGCAGTAGCCGCACTGCAAACCGTGCCGTTCCCAGAAGCCTTCCTGTACCGGATGCAACTCTCCGTTTTTCGCGAACCCTTCGATCGTCGTGATCGACGAACCCTCCGCTTGAACGGCGAACATCGTGCACGACTTCACCGCCTGCCCGTCGATCATCACCGTGCAGGCGCCGCACAGCGACGTCTCGCAGCCGACGTGCGTGCCGGTCAGTTCGAGCACGTCGCGCAGATAGTGAACGAGGAGCAAGCGTGGTTCGACCTCATCCGTGTGAGCGACGCCGTTCACGTTCAGATTGATAGTCTTTTTCATTTCTGTTCTCCCGAATAGCGACTAAACCGTTTAGCGACTAAACCGTTGCCTTGTGGATCCGCCGCTTCAAGCGATGGATAGTTCGTCGCACGACTTTCAGTTGTGCGCGATCGTGAGCGGCGATGGCGGCGGCGCGCTGCGTTTTCAACTCGCGAATCTTCGCCTTGATTCCAGACTTGTCGACGCCCACCACTTCGTGATGTTCGTGTTGAATGCCGAGCGCTTTCGCAAGGGCCACCAGCAAGTGGTCCTTGTTCATCTGAGTGTAGCCCTGAACGGCTTCGTGCTCGAGGCCTTTCGCGATGTCGCGCAGGTCGGCGACAGTCTTATGCTTCAGTTCTTCGAATGTGTATGCCATGGAAACTCCTGTAAGTAAGTGATTAAGAGAACGACTTACTGGTTTTCTAGTGCAAAGATCTGATTGAGATGGTGCTTCATGTGGACCAGGTAATCGCGCACGAAGTAGTCGAGCGTGGTGGTATCGTTTCGGTCCACAGGTTGCAACGCGATCTGATCCAGGTTGTGACGTATTCTTGCGCGCATTAACGATGCTTCCGGGATGGCGGAGATCACGTGTGCGAGGTGCAAGTTATAAGAGTTCCATAACTGAATCAGCTCAGGCCACGGCTCGTCGATGTACTTTTGCGAGTTGACCCACTTCTCCTGTTCGTAGCCGGGGAAGACGAGGTCGTCCGTAAACTGCGCGCGAACGAAGCGCTGATGATTGTTGGCCGCGGAGTCGATCAAGTGGCCGAGGATCTCCTTCACGCTCCACTTATCGGGGCCGGGCCGGCGCGCGCTTTGCTCAGCAGAAATCTGGCGCAGACGCTCGGTCGCGCTCACTACAGTTTCGCGGAAATCCCGCAGAAACTGGTCGATGCTACTGCTTTCGGCCGTCATGGGTGCTAATTGGTGGCGGTCATAATAACACGGATGTCGATTTATGCTGGACTAAGTGGCGGGTTTTCTGGTTCACTGTATCGTTCTTGCCAGTGGTTTCCAGCGGTTTTACCGGCGCTTACTAGACACTTAAATTCGGAGATCCCTCAAATGAATAGTGTCACCTCCCTGAGACCCCTGTTCGTATTGGGCTGCCTGTTGTTCGTCTTTACTCTTGCCACTCACCACGCGTCCGCGCAAGAGAGTGCTGCATCGCAGGAAAAAGATGCCTACAGTCAGCTAAAGGCTTTTGCGTTGACCGGCGGAGCGGCCCAGGTGAAGTCGTTGGTCATCAAGAAAGATCGCGCTCAAATCACGCTTGACGGCACTGTCTATCTGAGTGCGCCCGTCAATGGTCAAACGACCGGTGCAGTCTTCATCGGCCAGGGAAAATTCGCAGCCGAAACGCCGCCTAATGAGTTCGAAAAGGACAACGTCAAGCGGCTGCTGGGAACGGAAAACCTCGAGTCGGACTTTAGTACTGCCGTTTTCAGGTTCACCGACGACACCGCCGCACAGTTCGGACAGGCCCAACCCGGAGCGGCCGCCGACCGCGCGCAAAAACTCGCAAAAGAGACTGACGATCGTATGTTGCGCGAGACCGGCGCGAACCTTCCAGCGCGGCTGGCCGTGTCGATGCTGAATGGCGAGAAGCCCGGATTTTTCTTTGCTCAATTCGATGGTGGCAGGCGTGGCCGCTTCTCGATGGTCCTGGATTTCCAGAATCGTATCCCCGTGAATAACTTCGACATCAACGCCGGCGAGAAAGGTCTCATCTGGGCCTACAATTCCGCTATCTACAGTGCGGAAGTCTGGATGGCATTTTATGGTCTCGACGACTACGCGCGCGGCAACGTCGACTATTCCGACGCTAACGATCAGATCGACGTCAATCAGTACCGCATGGACATCGACCTGCGCGATTACAACAAGCGGCTACGCGTTTTGACGCAGGTGGTTGCTGAGGTGCGGCAGCCAAACTTGCGCGCGATCATGTTCAAAGTCGGCGAAGATCTCGGCACATACGACGACCAGCGCCTGAAAAAGCAGATGCGCGTGAAGACAATGCGCACAGGCGGCGTCGATCTCGCCGTGCTTCAGGAAGAATGGGAAGGCGGGTTTACGGTTCTGCTGCCGAAGCCGCTGAACGCCGGTGACAAACTCGAGCTGGACATGGAAGTCGAAGGCGATTACATGCGCGACACCGAGTTCTGCAAGGATTGCCACTACCCGCGATCGAACACGAGCTGGTATCCACGCCACGGCTATCTTGATCGCTCCAGTTACGATCTCACTTTCAGACATCCGAAAAAGTTGCACGTCGCCAGCGTCGGCGCGCGCTTGAGTGAAGAGCCCGATGTGGAAGACAAGGACGGCGCGGTTGCGAAGTACAAGATGCAGTCGCCGGTGGCGCTGGTTACGTTTGCGCTTGGTCCATTCAAGCGTCACAACGATTCGATCAAATGGGAAAAGGGCGGAGACCCGACGCCGCTTGAATTCAACTCATTGCCTGGAGACCTCGCCGCGATCAAAGAAGATTTCATCATGGCCGAGCTCAACAACTCGGTCCGGTATTTCACTTCGCTCTTCGGAAACTATCCGTATCCATCATTCGGCGCCGCGTTTCATCCGTTTGGTTTCGGACAGGGCTTCCCGTCGCTGTTGATGATTCCCAACACCGATCGGGCCAGCAAGTACACCTACCAGTTCATCGCGCACGAGACCGCGCACCAATGGTGGGGCAACATCGTTGCCTGGCGTTCGTATCGCGACCAGTGGCTGAGTGAAGGCTTTGCCGAGTACTCGGGAATCCTCTACACGGGACTCCGTGATAGCCGTGGAGCAAGAGACGAGCTGCTGACCCGGCTTCGATCGTCGTTGAAGGATCCGCCGGAGACCTTGACGGGAGTGGGCAAAGGCCGTCTCGTCGACGTTGGCCCAATCATCCTGGGCCACAGGCTCTCGACGAGTAAGACGTTTGGCGCCTATCAGACTTTGATCTACAACAAAGGCGCGCTCGTTTTGCGCATGCTGCACTTCATGTTGAGCAATCCGGCGACCGGCGAAGGCCAGCCGTTCTTCGACATGATGACGGACTTCGTCGAACGCTATCGAAACAAGACGGCCTCGACTGACGACTTCCGCGAGGTGGTCAACGAACACTTCGCCAGGACGCCGATCGCGCAGAAGTACGGCATGAAGAACCTCAATTGGCTGTTCCGCCAGGCGGTTTATCAATCGGAGCTGCCGTCGTACGAGATGCAGTACAAGATCCAGCCTGAGGCGGATGGAAAAGTCATGGTTTCAGGGACGATCGTGCAGAAGAACGCACCTGAGAATTGGGTGATGGTGCTGCCGGTGAAATTCGGATTTGGCGGCAAGCAGGAAGCGATGGGAACGGTCATCGTCAAGGGCCCCTCGACTCCCTTCCAGATCCGACTGCCGGTCGCTCCCTCGAAAGTCCAGCTCGACCCCGATCGGTGGATCCTCGCGGAGAACATTTCGACGAAGGGGAATTAGCTTCGGCCTGATTCCGCAAACGAAATGGCGCTAAACCTGCACGTGTAATGGTTTAGTTTCCTATTCCATTACCTTTGTCGAGTTGTTCTAAGCAGCGTCATTGCGACTCCGAGAAACGAGATAGCCGAAGACTAACGAAAAACCAGCATCGCAATAATGGTAGCCGCGCTCCCTTTTCTCACCAGCTACGATCCCTCAGCCACTAGTGAAGGAACCCTGGATCCATTGGGTTTGTATCAGATCGCCGATCAGTTGGCGGTCCAGCTTGTGCCCGCGGTGCGAGAGCGAATGCAACGAATCCGCTTTCTTACCGCGATGGCCGTAGGAGCGTTAGTCACTGAGGGGTTGGACGACAATCCCGAAGTACGCGATGCATCGCCTTATCTTGTGTGGGAGTGGCTCGTGGTTGAAGCACTCATGCGGACCAAGGGAGAAGATCCTGGTCTGTGGGGAATTCCGGGCACCCTCGTTGCTCGACGGGCGCTAAATCAACACGGCTACCTC
>JBKPNH010000002.1:0-10636 GCA_046732535.1 Acidobacteriota bacterium | reverse complement strand
TATCCGTGCAGAGTTAGTTTGATGGATGCGTCGGTCAGCGAACGCGTGATTCTCACGCCCTTTCGACATCACGACGTGATTTCTCCGTATCAGTCGGCAGGCCCGATTTTCGTTCGTGAGAACGCGAAGACGGCGAAGCCTCACGTTAACGAGATACCAGTCATGTTTCATCATCGCCTGCTGTCGGTCCGGGCTTACGACGAAGCCGCAATGATGAAAAACGCGAGGGTCGTCGAGGGCAGAGCTTTAGAAGGGACTATTATAGACTTCTTCACAACTGGATCCATTTCGTACCTGCACATACACAACGCTGGAGCCGGCTGTTTCAACTGCGTGGTCCAGCGCGCGTGATCAAACCTCGGGCTACCAGACCTAAAACGTGTCTGTTTCCTCATTTCTACGATCGGGAAGTTTTGCTTGCAAACGCCTCCTTTAAGGTTTATTAGTGCGCATGATTGCTTTGCCTCAAACTTCCGGAGGTAGATAAATGAGCGCAATGACGCAAAGGAGCAAGGCACTGACCGCGTCACTGTCAACCGCTCTGATTATGGTCAGAGAACATTGTGTAGATAGGATCGTAAAGCAGTGATAGAAGGAGGGCTGCTATGTTCTGTCCACAGTGTGGCGCCGAGAATAGCCTGGAGCAGAAATATTGCCGACGTTGCGGTTTACAGCTTGCCGCTTCGAGGAATTCCTTGCAGGGCGGTGTTGGTAGTGCTCTGACGAGACATAGGCAAGGCGAAGTTCTGTTCGCTAGCGGCGGCGGGACGCTGGTTATCTTCGTGCTCACTGCCCTCGCAAATATCTTTCTCAATGGCGGCGCGTGGAACCACGCCGTTCTCATCAACCTCTTCCTCGGCCTTCTCATCGCAGTTCCGCTTATGGCCACTGGGTTCGTGCACATGCGCCGTGCTGGGCGCACTCTCCACCCGAAAGATGAGCCGGGTCAACTCGTTGGTGTTCAGTCTGACGAAGCTCGGATACTCATTTCGTCGGCGTATTCGACAGATCCCCTGCCTACACCGATGATAACTCCGGATTCGGTAACAGAGGAGACCACACTAAGTTTGAGGGCACCTAAACATGGGAATGGATAACTTCCGCGCAGAGCGCGCCTAAGAAGTGCAGTTTCAAAGTGTTCACCATTTAATAACAACCCGTTCTTCGCAATTCGAATAACCTTGAGTGGCGCTACCAGCGAGGCCGGGAACATTCGCTTCGACAATATTGTGGTCACCGGAACCCAAATTGTACCGGAACCAGCAACGATGCTATTGCTTAGCATTGGCTTAGCCAGCGCTGCGGCGGAAGTCAGACGCCGGCGACGTACTCATCGGTAAACATCGCAAACATCAACCAGGGTGAAAGGTTCCGCGATGGCAACAACGCTAGAAGTCTGCCAGTGGCGACCGCAGGACGGCGAGCTTACGGAAGCCGCGCTTCGTCTGAGGTTCTTGCCCGCTTGTAACTATCTACCTATCTCTTCCCTGAAATCTGCGCGACAAATACCGATCGTCCAGACATCTGGCACACTCCTGTCCCCACCGGTTTTCCGAAGCTACAAGCAACGACGATGAGCTCAGTTCAGGACGTCATTCGCGTGGCCGGAGCACTACGCGTCGGCATCCTCATCGACCTGGATACCAAACGAGTTCGCCAAGTGGCCATTGACTGGTTGGATCGGTTCCCACGGTCGCCGCTCCCGAATCTTACTGTGGCCATAACTTGAGTGTTACTATCTCAGACGAAGTGACCGGTACATTGCGAATCTAACCCAAAAGGAGTCTCTCATGAGCAAAGTATTCTGGTTAATTGCGTTAACGTTCCTTGTCATGGGTGTAGCGGTGGCACAGACAAGCTCGCCTGACGACAATGCAGCAATCACAAAAACTGCACTGAATTACATTGAAGGTTGGTATGAAGGCGACGCGGCGCGCATGGAGAGTGCGCTCCATCCTGAGCTCGCCAAGCGAATGATTTACACCGATCCGAAAACCGGACGTAGCCAGTTCAATCACATGGGCGCGATGGCTTTAGTACAAGGCACGAAACGTGGTGGAGGTAGCAAAACGCCGAAGGAACAGCAGTTGAAAGAGGTTACAATTCTCGATCGCTATCAAGGCGCCGCAGTGGTGAAGATTGTCGCGTCTGAATGGATTGATTACCTCTCGCTAGCCAAGTTCAACGGCGAATGGAAAATCATCAATGTGTTGTGGGAGTTGAAACCGAAACCAGCACAGCAAACAACATCCAGCGCGCCGAAACCGTGATTCGCGAATTGTCGCGTTCGGGAAGCCTTAGCTTGCTCAGACCATTACTTCTCTGAAAGCAGTCAAAAATACTTTCATCTGTGCGCTGGTGCCGATGGTAACGCGCAGGAAGGTTGGGAGAGCAGGGAACAGGCGGCCAACTTCTACTCCTCGATTGAGCAATGCCCCAATGATTGGTCTCACCTCACGACGAAGATTGATCATCATGAAGTTTGCGTGTGATGGGATGTAGGGATAACCAAGCCCATCGAGTTCCGCACACACGCTCTTTTTGACCTCGTTATTTAGCTTGTGACTGAGAGCGGCGTGTTGGGGATCTTTCAAACTCGCGAGCGCGGCCACGAGGGCCATGATGTTAACGTTATCGAATATCTGATGAGCTCTTAGCACTCCGATGTTTTCTCGTTGAGTTACACAATAACCACACCGCAGCCCGGCCATGCCGTAGATTTTTGAAAAGGTGCGCGCAACAATCAGGTTTGGATACTGCTTTACGAGCGGGATCACACTTTCATAGGTCTTACTTTCGACATAATGGTGATACGCCTCGTCAACTAAAACGATCGTCTTAGGGGAAAGCCTGCCGAGGAATTCTAAAATCTCGTTCCTGGGAGTAATGCTTGCGGTTGGATTGTTTGGATTGCAGATGTAAACGAGACCCACGCCATTGGCAGCCTCGAGCATTCTCTGTAAGTCGTGGCGGTAATCTGACGTAAGATCGATCTTTACAGCCTCAGCCTTTGCTACGCCGGCATGGCGTGCTATCGCCTCGAAAGTGGGGTTGCCGATGACAATCTTTTTTTCTTTACCCGTAAACGCCGCAGCGCAGAGCTTCAAGATCTCCCCCGAGCCGTTGCCAAGGAGCACATGGTCCGTTGGAACGTTATTCAACCTTGCCAACTCCTCAACCAGCATGTCGGCGTATTCGTCCGGATACCGCCATGCAAGGGTGCGACCTTCTGTCATTGCGTTCAAAGCAGCGGGCGATGGTCCGTAAGGGTTTTCATTGGAGCTGAGACGTACGACGGAAGCTATATCTGGTAACAACGAATACGAGGATGCCTTCGCCGCACGTCCTGATTGCAGTGCAGCATAAGTAGCACTTACCCCTATGATTCTCGAAAAGCTGCGACGAGAAAGAGTTGAATTGGCCATTTATGTCACTGACCCAAACGGTGGTAGGAAACAGGAATCACCGTCTGTCCTTCCATTCGTTTCTTTGACGTTAGCACCTTGCCAAGCGCTTCTTTCCCAAGACGGAAGATGGTACGCCTATTCTCAAAAAACACTTTGAGCCACGCTCGCCTCGTTATTTGTGGAAAGTAGATGGCGCGGAATGCGAGCCGCGTGATGAAGTGAAAAATGCGATGAGTAACTGGTGCGTAGCTCATCGCCTGAACCGCTTCTGCGTTGCGTGCAGCGTTATACGAGTGGGTCCACGCATAAGAAAGCTCGTGGTGAGTTTGCGCGATGGTCATCTTAAGAGGTTCGTGGGCCATCGTGTTTTTCTCAAACTTAAGCCAGTGTTTTGGCCGCACCAGACGCCCATCTTCCTGTAGCCGTTTGTACAGTGGTGTAGAGGGAAACGGTGTGAGTTGGCCGAAAACGGGCAAGCCGGGAGGCCACCTGCGAATCTGTTGCAGTATCCGCTCCGCGACGCCCGGTGTGTCGTTATCCATACCAATAATGAAGGACGTGATCGCGTAGATGTTTCGCTGAGCAAGACGTTCGAGCACGCTCGTGTATTCTTCGGGCTTATTAAATCCTTTCTTAACATCAGCGAGGTTAACCGGGTCAATCGACTCCATCCCGATAAAGATGACCTTCCCTCCGGATTCCGCAATCAAATCCACGAGTTCCTGATCGCGTAAGAGGTTCGCGCTAATCTGCGCGATCCAGGGGAGCTGTGCACCGGCAGCGATAATGTCACGTAGCAGGGATTTTGTTCTTTTGATACTGATAGCAAAGTTATCGTCAACAAAGAACACCGAGATTACTCCGCCGGCAGCTTTGGCACGCGCCTTCAACGTCAGTAGTTCGCTAACGATACTTTCATTCGTGCGAAAGCGGATCGAGTCGCCAAAGAATCCGGTGACGGTGCAAAACTCACAACCATAAGGACAGCCTCGCCCTGATTCGAGTGGAACAATGTGCAGCGTGCGCCAACCTGAGCCGACGCGCGATAACAACGGACGCAAGATGCGCGGAAAGAAATTGAATTGATCGAGATCGATCGACTCCCAGGGAATCGCCGGGTACTCACGGAGACTCGGCTTCCGTTCCTTACCGGCATCGTCAACCGGCGCATAAACCTCCTTGAGTTCATTGCGCGCGGCGTCTTCAACTATCCTGGGCCAGGTTTCGTCAGCTTCACCCAGCGCAACTGCGTCACAATGGCGTGGTCCTCCATCCCGACCAAGTGCTTCATCCGGAACTTCTGTAACGTGTGGGCCGCCCATTACAACCGGTACTCCTGCGAGGCGAATCGCGTCAGCGACTCGGTAGGCTTTCTCCGCCATTCTGGTCATTGCGCCGATGCCTACTAATCCGATCTTTTGCTCCCGCACAAACCGAACGATCTCATCATCGCTCATTGGACGGGCATTGGCATCGATCAGAACAACCTCGTGAGGCGGTGGAGTGAGTGCCTGGAGAAGAAACATCCATAGGTGCGGCATGAAGTTGCGCGTAACGCCATTGTCTGGGTTGTACAGAAGGATTTTCATCTTCGGATCTTCGGTTGAATAAAAGGCTTCATCTGCGCTGAATTACGCAAGGCCGAGAGGAGCAGCTGAAGACTCGATCCACATGTCAAAGCCGGCTGTTTGCTTTGCGCCGGACTATAACACATTCGTGCGCCAAGGTTCGTATTCCTCAGTTTCTCAACGAATTGGTGGAATGAGACACACGATCACAAGAAAAATGTGCCATCTATTGAGAGGTATGAGGGAAAGCGGCGTTTTGACACGGTAGGTGGCTGCGGTTCAAATCCGCACGCGCCTACCGCTTCTTTCAATAACTTACCCGTTAGACCAGTTGTCCTTCATTCACCTTCGCCGACGGGTTCGGTACCGGTGAGCAGTTGATTCCATTCAGGCTTGTCTGAATTCAGATAAATGTTCAGCGGTTTCTCGTTGCGAAGAAGGTCCACATAGGTGGGGTAAAGGTCGTAAGGAATAAATGCAGCACCACGTTTAATGGCCGGGTTATAGAAATTGGCCGGCGTGATGCTGTCGGGCCTCGTGAAGTAGATCAAGTACTGATGACCATCGGAAGCATTGCACTCAACCAGTGCGTAGTATTTGCCGCCGCTCACCTCGATCTGGCGTCCAAGAGTCACCTTATAACCGGTTAGTGGAACTGTTACTATTGCCATCACTTCTCCTTTGAGCAACTTGTGGAACTTCACAACTCACTGCATCCACCCAAAGACGCAATCTTATTGTCCATCTTTCCCCAGAGATTCATCGCTTCGAGTTGAGCAACTGTGTAGATGTCCTTGTACAAATCGAAGACCTCTCCGTTAGCGTGAGTTTTTCCATTCGTAATATCCCGGCAATACGCCTTCAGTAAGTACGTCGGCAGGTATGTCAGGGCCAGCTCCCGCGTGCGGCGTCCGACATTTTTACATTGGTTCTCATTCGATACTCCTCCGCCAAACCATGCGTCAAACTGCGCTTGATTGATCAGGATTTCGGAAATCGGCATCGGAGGGATTGAAGTAGTCAACTGGTTGTAAGGATCATCGCCGTGACTCAGATACAATCCATCCTCTACAAAATTCGGCTGTGCGTGGCCGCAGTGAGTTACCAGTCGAACCGGAATATTTACCGTGCGCAGGAGTGCGCGCAGAAACCCGGTCGTGCCCCAGCACCCGCCAGTTATGTTTTTCACTCCCCAGGAAGGTTGACTCAGCGTGGGCGTGCCTTGAATCATTTTTAGCACTGGCGGGAACCCGCGATATTGCCATTGATCGTAAATGTTTGCCGTGTCCCAACCTCCCATGAAGTGTCTGAGGTTGGTGCGGCACCAATCCAGCAAGGCAGCTATCGTCGCGAAACGGCTCCCCTTGATCATGTTATTAAACATGAAGCTGTAACTGATGTTGGGAGCGCACGGCAGCGCGACGCCATGAGCAAATGCGATTTCGTATCCCGTGGCGGCGCCACTCCAACGAAATGTTTCCCGGCTATCAAATAGCTGCGCCAGTCCGGTGGCTGAATAACCCGTCAGCGACCAGTTGACTCGCTTCCCGATTTCAATAGCCAGGCTCTGTGCGACATGAGCAAGGAACATGGGCCATGCATAGCTATGATCCAGAATTTGAACGACTGAATCCGCGTCGGCAAGGACTTTCTTATTCGGAGCAGGATCTGTCGAAACAACGCTTGTGAAATTCCAGGCCAGTTTGAAGGCGTTTGCGAGCTCGGCTTTCATCGACGCCGACCACGCGGGGTAAGCCTGGATCCCGCCCGGAGTTTCCCAAATGATTGCATTGGCGATCGAAGAATGTGAGGCTAGCCAGGCTGCAATATCGGGCATCGCTTCTGTTTCGCCCGTGAACTCTTTACTCGTCGAGATCTGGTTCCATTCAGGTTTGTCGCTGTTGCAATAGGCGTAGACGGGTTTCTCGTTCAAGAGAAGATCGCGAAACGAACCATACAACCGAGCCGGAACATAGATGGTGGCCCACTTGGTGGCCGGATTGTAGACATTGTCCGGGACTGGTGAATCGGCGGTCGGGAAGTAAATTACCAGCCTATCTCCGTCTGCGCCCCGACACTCGATCAGGGCATAAAAGCGGTAAGTCCCGCCCCCAAGCGTAACGCTACGGCTTGCATTAATGTTGTAGGAAACGATCTCGAAACTTTTTATCGCCATTAAGAACTCCTTTGCCTGACGATCTGCGGTATGAGGAGTAGGACATTAGGAGTAATCAAGCTACAGTCAGATACCCGGATTGAGACGACGCATTAAGCACTAAAATCGTGCGGATGGCAAGTGTTTTTGCGGTTGGTGCAATGACATTAGGCTCAATGGTCTCAGGCAAGAAACGGTTACGCGAATTCTAACGGAGCAGTTCAATTCCCCTCCCAGGGGTTGAAAACTGCCACGCCCATTGATGGAATCTGTCCGGTATCTCTCGTAACCAAGGTCATATTATGCTCAAGGGCAGTCGCAGCCAGGAGACCATCAATGACCGGCAACACTACTCCACTATTGCGAGCCGCGGCAGTTAACAAGCCCCAGCGATCGGCTACTTCCTGGTCAATGCTTAGGATTCGATTCTCGAAACGTGCGCGGAGGTCCCTGTCAAGCCAAGCCTCCAACGTTGCTCGACGTCGCGATTGAGGAAGCACCCCGATGCCCCGGCGAATTTCGCCGAACGTCAAAACACTCAGGTACAGCAGCGACTCGTCAGTACCCTCAATCCAGGCTGTGACGTTTGGTTCCGGCCGAGGTTTGACTAGTTCGGAGATTACATTGGTATCGAGGAGAAAGCCGCTCACAGTTTGATCTCCCGACCTGAATCATCGTCGCGGCTAAGATCGAGCGTGACTCGCGCGAGTGGCGATTCGGCGAAAAATCTCACTAGACTTTTCGGCTGGCGCACACGTTTAATGAGTTGATCAAACTGTTCCGCCGGCAAAACAACTACCTGCTCTTTGCCTTGACGCGTTACTACCTGTGGTCCTTCAGTGCGAGCGCGACGAAACAGCTCACTAAATTGGGCTTTGGCAGTTTGCAGTTGCCACGATTGAGTCTTTTGTTTAGCGCGTGGTTGATGGCCCTTTTTTGATTGCTGCATGTCTTCCTACCTCGCTGACCAGTCTGACTAGATTCACTATACGAGCGTGCGTCAATTCAGGTCAACTGCGCAATGATAATTTACAAGCACCCTGAGCAACTGGAGGTCTTCGTTGGGAGTCAAAGCTGTTGATAAGCGTCGACTGCCAGCAATGATTCCCGAACGTCTGCGGATTCTTTTACTTCTCATCTGCACCTCGTTGGTGTTGAGTCCCGCCGTTGCGCAGACCAAGGCCGTTAAGGGCCAAAACGAAGCTCCCGTCGTCAACGAATACCGGCCACAATCGGGCTCGGTTTATTCGCTGATTGAGCTCAAAGGCTTGCGACTCGAATCGGATGACGTCGACTCGACCAAAGTAATCTTCATTCAAAACGGAATCGAAATACCTGCACGCACTGACGGCGGCTCCTGGGTCACAAATGATCGCCTGAATGGAATGCAGGCGGTTAAGGTGATCGTGCCGGAGGACGTTGTGTTCGGTTCAGCGCAGATCGTTGCCGAACGAAACGGTCTTCGCAGTGCTCCTGTGACAATCACAATCACCGAATGGTCCCCGCCGGTTATCAAACAAGTAATCCCTGATAGTGGTCCACCGGGAACGGTTGTGAATATCGTATGTGAGAATTTTCATGACCACGATCAGATCGAGTTAACCGATGGCGAAGGAAGTCCCGTGACCAATTTCGGAGGCGGCGGCGCATCGAATGGGACCGCCTTCCGGGTGCCTGAAGACTCTCCTGAAGGTGTGTTGAGGATCCGCATCGGCAATCCAAAAGTTGGCAAAGACCAGTTCACTCCGGCGGTGGAGTTCTTCGTTACTAACGAAGCGTTGCCGCTCGAGCTTGTGCCGGAATGGATCAAACCCGTCGCTCCGGGCCAGTGGGTCGACCTCCAGGCGTCCAGTCTCGCGCCACTGAAACACTCTGAAAAGACAGAAGTCTCTTTCAAACAAACCGGAAGGGAAATCATCGTGACTGCGCCGCGTCCACTCCGTCCGCGAGTGGAAGTTCCGGCCGTACTCTCACCCGGCGAAGTACAGGTACAGGTGCGGACCTGGCGCAACGGACGTCCATCCACTTGGTCTACGCCGGTTACTCTTCAAGTCGCGGAGAAGCCGTTGCCGCCATATGTGGCGGCTCTCAGGCTCGAGAAAGGTACCTGGGTGCAGTTGTGGCCGGGACCCGATCGCACCACAAACTTCAATGCCGCCGCGGGTGATCTAATCGTAATGAACGGCATTTATCCGGCCGAAGCGGATGAGCTGAAGGTGTTGTTGGTGAGAAGCGGAGAAGTTGTGGAATTGAACGTGACTGAGTTGAATGAAAAGGCCGATTGGTTCAGCGAGATCACCGTGAAGCTGCCTGCCAGGATCGGTGTCGGCGATTGGCAAATGATTGTTCGCGCAATTGACGGCAGTGAACATGTTGTACCGATTCCGATTCGCATCTCGCTCAATTAATTCTTGTACGTAACTTCATTGTTCACGTAATATTCCACATGAGATATGGCAAGTGTCTCGTCAGGGATCTCCCGTTGTGTCCTTCAATGCCGTAGCGAAATCCTGCCTTAGGATTCACCTTAAACTCAGGTCGAAAACGCATGTTCACCAGTCAATCTGTACTTGAAGCCTCGGCGTCACTCCGAGCAGTCATCTCCGCCACGACAAAAGGTTTGGTGGAACGTGAAGCTCTCGTCGAAATGGTTGCGCTATCTGCCGTCGCCGAAGAGCACGTACTCGTCATCGGACCGCCGGGAACAGCGAAGAGCGAAGCTGTCAGACGAATCGCACGCGCGACCGGCGGCCAGTACTTCGAATATCTTCTGGGCCGCTTCACTGAACCGAGTGAAATCTTCGGCCCCGTCGATCTTCACAAACTAAAGGACGGCCTGGTGGAAACGGACACGCTGGGCATGTTGCCTGAAGCAGACATCGCTTTTCTCGACGAAATCTTTCAAGGCTCCACGGCGATTCTGAACACGCTGCTCGGAATTCTAAACGAGCGAGTGTTTCGCCGCGGGCATACCAATGTGAGGTGTCCGTTGCGCGTCTGTGTGGGTGCGTCAAACAGTTTACCGCAGGACGCGGCCTTAGCAGCCTTTGCGGACCGATTTCTCGTGCGTTGTTTTGTCGACCCGATTCCCGATCCAATGCTGGAACAGTTGCTGGAGAGTGGTTGGTCGCTCAACCAGTCGCCAGAAATGCCGACTGCCGGGTTGAACGACATCGAAGTATTAACCGTTGCAACGCGCAAGGCTGACCTGTCAGGTGTGCGACAGAGTATCGCCCAGGCTCTTCGTACCCTGCGTGGCGCCGGAATCATACTCACTGACCGCCGTGCGGTAAGAGCTCAGAAGCTGATTGCAGCAGCCGCGCTCATGGCGGGGCGCGACAAACCAACGGAGGCAGATCTTTGGCCGCTCATTTTTGTTCTGCCCACACGTGAACAGCAAAGCCTCGGTCGCGACACCTTACGCGATCTGCTATCGGCAACAGAGAATGCGACACTGCCGGTCGCAGCAGAAGAAGCGTCATTAGGTCCACTAGCGCGCGCTACAA
>JBKPNH010000001.1:0-54273 GCA_046732535.1 Acidobacteriota bacterium | reverse complement strand
TGTAAACCCAAAGTTGAAATGTCACTCGTTTGCGCAAAGTAGAGATGACCCCTACCTGCGCAGGATACAAAGCTCACCGCGACGCTCTTTGGCAAGCATGGAGTTCTCAGTAAAGTCAAAGAGCCTCCAGGGATGCGTCATTGGCACCGGTCCACGTTTTTGCTTCGGCCTGGCTGCCGCGCGCGCGGTAGCCGGCTGAAGCAATTTCGCCTCGACTACTTTCGCCTGTTGCTGCTCTTGTTCGCTATAGATCGTGTACTCGAGTGGCCGTTGCTTATATTCGATCGTGATCTCACCATTGCTTTTCTCACGTACCTCGACGTGCGCGCCGCGCAGGGTATAGGCCGAGCGCCTGGTTTTGATTTGATAGATCACACTGTGGTAGGAGAGCGTCAGGTTCTTGGATAAGGTGCGCCGTTCACAAAGCGTCAACACGCGCTCCAGATCTTCCCCTTTGACCAGCGGCCGATGCGCTGATTCCGTCGAGCGCGGGGCCACCGCAAAGCGCTGATTGTAAGCAGCGATGAACTCCGGCAAATAAGCGTTGGCGGTTGCGAGCGAAGAAAGCCCACCTAAACGCAGTTCTTTAGTCAGTCGGTCTTGTAGCGTCTGATTGGCACGTTCCACTCTGCCTTTGGCCTGCGGCGAGTGTGCACAGATCAACTCAATCTGGAGCTCTTTGAGGGCCCGCCCAAACTGCGTCAGACCGGTGCCGGAGAGGGCATTGGGTATATTTACTCGGAAAACACCAAACTTATCGCTGTAGAAAGCCAGCGGCTTACCAAACTCGGTAATGTATGAGCGCACCGCAGCGAAGTAGTTGAAGGTCGTCTCAGCTGCAACAAATTGCAGGTACATCAGCCGGGAAGTGGCGTCATCGACAAACACCAGCAACGTGCACTTGGGTGCCCGCCCTTCAAACCAATCATGTGGTGAGCCATCGATCTGGACCAGCGCTCCGAAACGGGCACGGCGTTCACGCAATTGATGAATCACCGGACGACGGATAGCTTTGGCTTTCCACAGTCCTTCACCTATCAGCAACTGCCGCACTGTCTCAACACTGAGCACCACGCCTTCTATGGCCAGTTTTTCTGTCGCCAGCGTCGGCCCGAAGTCAGGATAGCGTAACCGCAACAACCGACGCGCTTTGTTGATAGTTTTCTCAGGAAGACGATTGTTGGAGGGCTGATCGCGTCGTTTGGAAATCAGCCCCGCGGCGCCACTGGCCTGGTAAGCTTTGCACAGTCGTTTCACCTGCCGCACTGAAACTGACAACAGCTCCGCCGCCTGTCGTTGTTTGAGGGTCTTTCGTTTTACTCGTTGAATAACTTCCAGCCTGGTTAGCTCTTTCTGGCTCATGCGTGGTAAGGGCTCCACCTGCTCCGTACCTTTCGTGCTGAAGTTCCAGCTTCAGTACCACAAAAGGTGACATTTCAACTTTGGAGAAAGGTGACATTACTACTTTGCGCTAACAAGTGTTTAAACCGCGGATAGTGATAGACTCGTGCTTTCTTGAGTAGAGTTCTCACAGCACCGGTTGGAATGTTGTGTAGCAATGATGCCCGTTCGGAAACAACGTTGATTACACTTCTCATAACCTCTCGCACTTGCTAGTTATGTATGGCCCTATAAAATCCCAACTCTACTCTCTGTGGCAGTCCTGCGATGGATTGCGCGGCGGCATGGACGCTTCATCGTCGTCGGGAAAAGGGGCATTTAGTTTTCAAGAGGCTCGATTGATGCTGAAAAACTAGTTGAAGCCATTATCAGGTAAACCATTTGCGAGTTGCCGCAATCAGAAGCGCACGTAATTCCATGACGAATCCACGATTACTTACTGAGAAACCAGGCATTCCCGCCACAACTGCCTGGTATCTGGCAGATCTTGCCGAAGCGCGGGGCAAACAGGAACTCTTCACGAAACAGTCGCCGCAGCGACTAAGAGTTTTGCGTGAGCACGCACTTATCGAGAGCGCGATCTCTTCGAACCGCATCGAGGGGGTGACCGTCGAGCAATCTCGCATTAAGGCAGTGGTGCTGGGCAAGTCGTTTTTGCACGACCGAGATGAGGAAGAAGTACGTGGCTATCGAGATGCGTTAAGTCTGATTCATGAACAATCCACAAAACTCTCCGTGTCTGAAAAGACGATCCTGAAACTGCATCGCCTAAGTCGAGCGAATATTGGAGACGCAGGGAAGTATAAGCAGAAGGACAGCGATATTATTGAGAAACTGCCCGATGGACGCGTGCGGGTTCGCTTCAAAACTGTTACCGCCAGAAAGGCACCGAAGCGATGGGTGGATTAATCCGGGCATGGCATGACAGTCTTGAAGATCGCCTCATTCCGCCCACTCTCGCAATGGCAGCCATGAACCTTGATTTCTTATGTATCCATCCGTTCCGCGACGGAAACGGGCGCGTTTCCCGGCTGCTACTTCTCTTGCAGTGCTACCATCTCGGTTATGAAGTCGGGAGATACATCAGTCTCGAACGAGTGATCGAAGAAAATAAAGATAGATACTATGAAACACTCGAACAAAGCTCTCACGGGTGGCACGAAAGCAAGCACGAGGCCGTACATCAATTACATTCTCTACATACTAAAGTCCGCCTATCGCGAATTCGAAGAACGTGTTAGACAAGCCACCTCGCCTAAAGGCTCCAAGGCCGAAATGGTCTTAGCAGCGATCCGCAAACAAACTAAAGAGTTTCGCCTGAGAGACATCGAGGCCGCTTGCCCCGGTGTTGGGCGAGAGTGGATACGGTCCTTACTTGCGGATCTAAAGAAGGAAGATCAAGTAACCTGCGAAGGCAAAGGGCCGGCCGCTCGCTGGTGCTTTCGGCCGAGTAAGCGTAGTACCCGTAAGTAAGGGTATTAATAGAGGTACGAAGCGGCAATTATTGCTTCAATTAACGCCCGGCTTTCGGGCGTTTCGGATTGGACGCGGAAAAGGAGCGCGCTGCTTGCTCGTCTTCGTCCGTGCCGATGTTTTGACGTTTATCCGTGGATTGCAATACCTCCGATCGCTTGTCGAGCTTGTTTGCTGCGCCCGGACGAGAACTCTGTCTCTTGCCTTCGCCCGTCGGCGGCTGATTCATTTTGTTGCGGTTCTTGTGGGGCACGTTCTTACCTCCTTCCGCTGTTCGACGCGGCCGGTTGGGTGTCGGTCAGGTTCGACTCGTCCTTTGCCTGGTGACGCGGGTTGGCGGTCTGCAGGCGCGGGTTTTCGCTGTCGCGTCGCGCTTTGTTCTTCTTGTCCGTTCGTTCGTGGTCCTTTTTCTGTCGATCCTTGTCTGACATCGTAATTTGCCCTCCTCGATTATCTATGAAGAAGATTTTGATAACGCGCGCGAGCGCGGCACCGTGTCGCCTTGTTCGTAAGGCGCGGCGTTTTCAGCCGTGATGCGATAACGCAACAGCGCGCCAACGCCGCCCACTTGTTCGAGCCGCGTCGTATCCTCGATGAACGTGACCCTCGCCGCGGAGAGTTGATTCGCGCGGCGAATCAGTTCGTCGGCAACCGCGCGCTGGTCCATGGTCTCCGGCATGTCGTCCGTGACGTAAATCTCCAGCACTTTCTTCACTTCTTCTTCGTCGAAGCGGAGACCATCAGCAGACGCCACGATCAGCATCTCTTCGACCTGTCCGTTAGATAGTGCGGCCAGCGTGTCCGGCACACCCGCGACCGCGAGATTATCGCCGCGAAACTCACCCAACAACTGTTCGACCTTTTCCATATCGGTAAGACTGTCGTGGCGCTGAAACACGGTGAGCGACTCTTCGAGCAACTCGTGCTCAGGTGTATCGATGCCGAGACTGATCACGTCGATGATCTTCTCCTGAAGCATCTTCGGCATCTGCTCCTTCAGGAGCGGAATGACGACAGTTTCATCACCGGCGAGAATGACGTGCTCGAGTTTTTCTTCGTTGACTGTGCGCTCGAGCGCATCGACCACTTCCTTCGCGTGGTGCAAGTGATAGTTCTCTTCGTGCCGCTGGTAACGTGCCTGTGACCAGCCGCCGACTTGCGTGCGCTTCGTCTTCACGTTTTCGATCGATTCCTGTTCGACCGCGCGTCCCGCTGAGAAGACAAAGATCTGCGCGCGATTCGTGTCGGCGAGCACGACAGCGTAGTGACGATACTGATCGGTCAAACGCGCGAGCGGATACAGATACGGCCGAGCGGTAACCATCAGTCGATTGCGCTCGAAGGGCGCTTCGAACTGTCCCGCTTGAAAGTAGTCGTCGAGCGCGGAGCACGCGAAAAGCGCGACGCCCTGCGTTGTTTCGCGGATGCCCTCTTCGAGGTAGCGCATGATCCGCACGAAGTCTTCTTCGAGACTGGCGCGCTCCTCGCTGCTCGACGGATAAGTCTTGAGCCTTTCCGAAAGTTGTTTGCGGACGAACGGCAGGAAGTTTCGTTTGCCGTGTTCGTTCACGCGCGCGTCGAGATAGAGACTGACCACCGGCGCCGGCACTGCACCGAAGTTCAAAAGAGTTTCCAATAATTTCTGCGGAGTATCCGCTTCTTTAGGGGTTGCCGTTCGATCGTCTACTTTAACGTCAGGTATGTTCATATCGTTTTCTCCTAAGCGTGCGGCGCGCCGCGCGAGCGGCTGCGCGTGCGCCATCCGCGTCTGAAATGCGTACGTCTACCTACTCACCGTTAAGGTAAAAGCATTTGTAGTTCCACAGAGATTTAGCGGAGACTCTTGCGGAGCGCGGTGCGTGCAGCATGAAATCCGCACAATCCGTGTACGCCGCCGCCGGGCGGGGTTGAAGAAGAGCAGAGATACAGACCGTTGGCTGGTGTTGAATAAAGACGCATGGTGGGACGCAGGAACATCTGTGCGAAATCTTGAATTCCGCCGTTGATGTCGCCGCCGACGAGATTCGCGTTATGACGTTCGAGATCGGCCGGCGTTAAGACGCTGCGCGCGAGAATGCAGTCGCGAAAACCCGGCGCGAAGCGTTCGATTTGCCGCTCGATGGCGTCGGTCATGTCGACAGTCGATCCATTAGGCACGTGACAATACGCCCACAGCGTATGTTGACCAGCAGGCGCGCGCGTGGGATCGAAAAGCGACGGCTGAGCGATGAGGACGAAAGGTTTTTCAGAGTTTCGTCCGTGCGACGCGTTCCACTCTGATTCGAAGATCTCCGCAAACGATCCGCCGAGATGAACTGTTGCCGCCGTCGCACACTCCGCGGCTTTCCACGGCACGGGCGCACTCAACGCCCAGTCCAGCTTGAAAGCTGCGGGGCCATAGCGATAGCGCTCCAGCCGTCGACGAAAACCATTGGGCAACAACGAACCCGCCATTCGAAGAAGTTGTCGAGGAGTCACGTCACACAACGTCGCCTGCGCCGGCGGCAGATCGGCCAGCGACTCTACTCGATGGTTCGTCACGATCTCACCGCCCAGCTCTTTTAGATATGACGCCAGCGCATTCGCAATACCCTGCGAACCGCCGCGCGTCACCGGCCAGCCTGTGGCGTGCCCGAGTATTCCAAGTACTAACCCAAACGCCGCCGTACCCATCTGATCCAGCGACAAGAAAGAATGCCCCGCGAGACCGGCAAACATCGTCCGCGTCTTCTCTTCGCGAAACTTTGACTCAGCGAACGCCCTGGCGGATCTGATTCCATTCAACCCGAAGCGCGCCATCGCAAATGGGCGTCGCGGTATTCCGATCGGCGCGAGCAGATCTACCGCCAACTCGTCCCAACCTTCGACAAACGGCGAGAACAGTTTCTTGTATGCTGCGCCATCCCTGCCGAGTCTTTCCGCCGTGACGTCGAGGGAGCGATCGATCACGATCGCAGTGCCGTCGTCGAATGGATGCGCCAGCCCGGCGGGCGGATAAACGAATTCCAATCCGTGCTGTTGCAAGGGCAGTTGCGAGAAGAAAGGCGATCCGGCGGCGAGTGGATGAACGGCTGAGCAGACGTCGTGAACAAACCCCGGCAAGGTGAGCTCCGCCGATCGCGTTCCGCCGCCGATGGTCGCATTTGCTTCATAAATACAAACCGAACGCCCGGCGCGCGCGATCTCGATTGCGGCAGCCAGTCCGTTGGGACCGGCGCCGATCACGATTGCGTCATATTTATTGTTTTGCTTAGGCGGCACTCTTGTTGCGTCTAACACCCGTTAAATTAACACTTCGTATGGAAAGCGAACCAGCTTCAAGGGGGATTGATATGACCAGCCAACAAACTGACACGCTTAAGTTCACAGCAATCGCGCTCGGCGCAGCCGCAGTGGGAAGACTAATCTGGCGAAAGATGACCGAGTACGACCTGCGAAATAAAACGGTACTCGTCACCGGCGGATCGAGAGGACTGGGGCTTGTGCTTGCTCGCGAGTTCGCGTTCGAAGGCGCTCGCGTGGCGATCTGCGCGCGCGACGAAGAGGAGTTGAAACTGGCCGCGATCGATCTCCGCAATATCGGCGCCGACGTGATGACGGTCAAGTGCGACGTTACGAACGCGTCCGAAGTCGAGAACATGGTGAACCAGGTGCGCGAACGTTTCGAGAAGATCGACGTTCTCGTCAACAACGCCGGCACCATTCAGGTTGGACCACTGGAAGTGATGAACCGCGAAGACTTCGAGAAGGCCATGCAGGCACACTTCTGGGCGCCGCTGAACACGATGCTGGCCGTGATTCCCGAGATGCGTGAACGCGGCGAAGGCCGCATCGTGAACATCTCTTCGATCGGCGGAAAGATCGCCGTGCCGCATCTCGTGCCGTATTCGGCGAGCAAGTTTGCGCTCGTCGGTTTGTCGAAAGGATTGCGCACGGAGTTGCGCAAAGACGGAATCTCCGTCACGACTGTTTGCCCGGGTCTGATGCGAACCGGAAGTCCGCGCAACGCGAACTTCAAGGGCAAACATCGCGAGGAGTACGCGTGGTTCAGCATCAGCGACTCGCTGCCGATGACTTCGATCAAGGCTGAACGCGCGGCGCGGCAGATTGTCGACGCCTGTAAGCATGGCCGGGCTGAGTTGGTCATCACCGTTCAGGCGAAGCTCGCGGTAACGTTTGATGCGCTGTTCCCCGAACTCTCGGCGGAGATGTTGGCGCTCGTGAATCGAGTACTGCCGGGACCGGGAGGCATCGGCGAGGGCACGGCGAAGGGAAGAGACAGTGCTTCGAGCTGGTCGCCGTCGTGGCTTACGACGCTCACTGAAGAAGCCGCATTAAAAAACAACGAGGTGGTCCATTGATATATAATCCGTGTTCCCGTACCTCGGGATAACACACGGATGTCTCAACCACAACTAGCGCGCCGTCTCGGACTCTTTGACGCCACCATGATCGTAATGGGCGGCATCATCGGGTCCGGGATCTTTATGAATCCGGCGATCGTTGCGCGGCAGGTTAGTTCACAAACGCTGATTCTCGGCGCGTGGTTGCTCGGCGGACTGTTCGCGCTCGCGGCCGCGTTCATCTGGGCCGAGCTGGCGTCTGTGCGGCCCGAGGTGGGCGGCCAGTACGCATACTTGCGAGAAGCGTTTCATCCGCTGGTAGCGTTCGTTTACGGCTGGGTGTTGCTGCTCGTAATCCAAACTGGCGGCATGGCTGCGGTCGCAGTAACGTTCGCGCAATACTTTGTCCAGTTAACTCATGTTCCGATCAGTTATCCGCACCTGGCGGCGCTCGTGCTGGCCGTGCTTACGTTCATCAACTGCCTCGGCGTGCGTGCGGGCGGGACTGTGCAGAACGTGCTGATGGTCCTCAAGATTGCGGCAATCGTGGGGCTCGTTGCCTGCGGCTTTCTGCTCGGCGACGCCGCACACAACGAGCTGTTTCACGAGCCAAACGTTTCAGTCAGTCTGTTGCCGGCTTTCGGCCTGGCACTGGTGCCGGTGATCTTTTCTTACGGCGGCTGGCAGACAGCGACGTTTGTCGCCGGCGAGATCAAGGAGCCACGTAAGAACCTGCCGCGGGGATTGATCATCGGCGTGATCGGCGTCGTTCTGCTTTACCTCGCCGCCAACGTCGTCTACCTGCGTTTGCTCGGAGTATGGGGATTGGCTGCTTCGAATGCACCGGCGTCGGATGCGATGCGCGGCGTTCTCGGTAACTTCGGCGCGCGCGCGATCGCGGCTGCGATCGCGATCTCCACCGTGGGATTTCTCAGTCAGAGCATGCTGACGGCGCCTCGCGTTTATTTCGCGATGGCGAACGACGGTCTGTTCTTCAGGAGCGTCGGCAAAGTGCATCCGCGAACGCGCGCGCCGATCGTTGCGATCGCGCTGCAGGGACTGCTTGCGATCGTGCTTGCGCTGCAAGGCGACTACGGAGCGCTGCTGGATTACGTAGTCTCGATCGACGTAATCTTCTTTGGTCTGACTGCCTGTTGTATCTTCATTTTTCGAAGGAGAGAAACGCACGATGGTGGCGTTACTCGGGTTCCGGGTCATCCGGTAACGACGATAGTGTTCATCTGTGTCTGTTGGTTGGTGGCGATCAATACGGTGTATCAGAATCCGCGTAACACAATGTTCGGAGTTGCAATTATGCTGGCTGGGATTCCAGTGTACGGGTTCTGGAGATGGAGGGGTAGCAAATGACTGCGGTGCGCGGAGCTTTCAGTTCGGCTTACATGCATTGGGCCAAGACGCAGCAGCAGGCCCGATTCAACCTGGCGACCAGTGGTTTGGGAAACTTGAGCATTCGCGATCTGCGCGTGTCGCTGGACGATCTCGAATTGACGCACGGTGGTTATGGTTACCAACCGCTGTTGCGAATGATCGGGGAAAGGTATGGAGTTCCTGCGAGCTCGATCGTAACCGCGGCGGGAACGAGTTTCGCCAATCATCTTGCAATGGCTCTGCTGTTCGAGCCCGGCGATGAAATATTGTTTGAAGAGCCTGCGTATGACCCGATGGTTGCGACTGCGCTATATCTGGGCGCCGACGTCAAACGCTTCCAGCGCAAGTTTGAAGAAGGTTTTCGCGTTTCGCCAGAAGAGATCGACGCTCTCGTCTCCGAGCGGACGAAGTTGATCGTTATAACAAACCTCCACAATCCGAGCGGCGTGGCGACTGACAACGCTACCCTGAAACAGGTCGGAGATATCGCAATGCGTGTCGGCGCTCGTGTGCTCGTAAATGAAGTTTATTTGGAGACGATGTTTGAAGAGACACCGCGGACGGCGTTTCACCTCGGCGAACACTTTGTAGTAACGAGTAGTTTGACGAAGGCTTTCGGGCTCAGCGGCCTGCGCTGCGGTTGGATCTTCGCGGAGACCGACCTGGCAAGCGAGATGTGGTTGCTGAACGATCTCTTCAGCCCCACGCAGGTCCACGCGGGCGAGCGTTTGAGTGTCGTGGCGCTGCGCCAGATCGACGAGATCGCCGTTCACGCGAAAGCGCTGCTGGAACGAAACCGCGCGTTGTTGAATGCGTTTCTGGATACGCGCGACGATCTGGAATGCGTGCGGCCGCCGTTTGGCACCGTGATGTTTCCACGTTTGCGCAGCGGCGAAACGGTAACAAGACTCTGTCGCCTCTTGCGCGAGAAGTATGAAACGACAGTCGTGCCGGGAAGGTTCTTTGAACGCTCGGCTCATTTCCGTGTTGGAATCGCGGGGAACACGGATGAAATGGAAGCGGGCCTGGAGCGTTTGGGAAGCGCGCTCGACGAGTTAAAAAACTAATTCTTCTTCTGATCCGCGACGATCAACCAGTCGTACACCTGTTCGGCCGTCTCGATCCCTACGGCTTCGGTGGTCATCCTGACGGGCGTGCCTGACGGCCAGTTATCTTTCTTCAACATCAGCCCGCCGACCGCTTTGTAGTAAACCTTGCCTTCAAACTTCTTCTGACCCGTCTTCGGCGCGAACACGACTGCCTTCACGTCGAGATCGGTCGGGTTGACGATTATGGTTCCTGCCTGAAACTCGTCGACGTCGAATTGGACCAGCACAACGGCGGCGTCAGTTTCAGTCTTGGCCCGCTTGACCGCCTGATCGCGTTTCAGATCGCCGGCGTCCGTGACCGTGACGTTTGCGAACTCGTTCAAGCGCTTGACGAAGTTTGCAAAGATGGTTTCCTCGCTGAGCAGCCGTTTGGAACTGAACTCCCGGCCGACGATTAGCGAGACTTTGTGGCGGAGTTCGCGGTTTGGCGTTTTGGATGCGGGATTCGCTTCGGGCTGTGGCGTGGTAACGGGAGGCTGCGGCGGCTTTGGCGCTCGCCGGCCGGACTGGGCAGCGCCTTGTACGCCAAACATCAGCAGCAAAGTTGAAACCACAAACGCCGATCGGGGTGCTTTGTGGGCTCTTTTCACCTCATTTGCTCCAGCGCCCGGATGGCTTCACGGGCGTAATAGGTCAGTATGATGTCGGCGCCCGCGCGTTTGATGCTCGTCAACGTTTCCAGCATCACGCGCTCCTCGTCGATCCAGCCTTTCTGGGCGGCGGCCTTGATCAGGGCATACTCGCCTGACACGTGATAGGCAGCCAACGGCAGATCGAAACGGTCGCGCACCATTCGCAGTACGTCGAGATAGACCGTGGCCGGTTTGACCATCAGGATATCGGCGCCTTCGGCGGCGTCGAGGTCGGCCTCGCGCATTGCTTCGCGCGCGTTGGGCGGGTCCATCTGGTACGCGCGACGATCGCCAAACTCCGGTGCGCTCTGCGCCGCTTCGCGAAACGGACCGTAAAAACCGGAGGCGTATTTAACTGCGTACGCCATGATGGCGGTGTCATCGAAGCCTGACTCGTCGAGCGCCTCGCGGATCGCGCCAACCTGTCCGTCCATCATTGCCGACGGCGCGACGACGTCCGCGCCTGCTGCTGCCTGGCTGACTGCCGTACGCGCCAGCAATTCCAGCGACTCGTCGTTCAGCACTTCACGCCCGCGCACGACGCCGCAATGACCGTGCGACGTGTATTCGCAGAGGCACGTGTCGGCCATTATCAAGACACTGGGAGACGACTGGCGGATGGCACGAATCGCGCGTTGCACGATGCCATCTTCGGCGTATGCACCCGAGGCGAGCTCGTCTTTGGATTCGGGCAGACCGAAGAGGATGACGCTGCGGATGCCTTTGTCGTAAGCCTCGGAAACTTCTTTCGTCGTTTCATCGATCGAGAGATTGTAGACGCCGGGCATCGACGAGATTTCACGACGCACGTTTGACCCGGGACAGACAAACAGCGGCAGGACGAAATCGTCGCGTGTTAGCCGGGTCTCGCGCACCATCGAACGGAGCGCATCGTTTTTGCGAAGACGGCGAGGACGGTAGATCATATTGCTTTTTACCAACGGTGATAGGCGGGATGTCCGGGTTTGACTGCGACAAATGTCCCGCGACACGTGGCGCAGATTTTGTCATGCGCGATCAATTCGCCTTCGACTGTCGCGCGATCTTCAGTCGACTCGACGACTCGGGCTCGCAGCCGTACTGGAGAATCCGATGGCGTCGGACGCGTTAGTTTGATTGCGTAGTCGGCCGTGACTGTGCACGGCGGTTTATCTGCGCCGCTTTTTTGCATCAGGTACCAGGCGGCGGTCCAGTTGCAATGGCAGTCCAGGAGCGTTCCGATGATGCCGCCGTTCAGCACACCCGGAAACGCTTCGTATTCCTTGCTCGGCTGCCACTCCGCGACGACCTCATCGCCCTCGGGGACGCTTCCGATGTGCAAACCTTTCGGGTTCGCCGGTCCACAGCCGAAACATGCAAGGTTCGGTGCGTACGTTTCCTGTATGCTTTTACTCATTCGTGTGATTTGTGGTCTCTCAGGCCCTGACGTAGCTTAAACCGCTGAATCTTCCCGGTCGCCGTGTACGGTAACTCATTAACAAATACATATGTTCGCGGTTGCTTGAATCGCGGCAACGACGCCGCCGCCGACTCGCGCAGCTCTTTCTCCAGTTCAGCCGCGTCGGATTCTACATCCTGTTTCACCACAAACGCACACGCGCACGGAAGGTGATCCGCGTCGAAGTCTTCAACGACCGCCACGCCTCTGACACCCGGATGACGCAGCAGCACGCCTTCGACTTCCACCGGCGACACCCACTGCCCGCTCGATTTAAAGCAGTCGTCACTGCGTCCCATGTGAAACCAGTAACCATCGCCGTCACGCCGGTAAAGATCGCCAGTCCGCACCCAGCCGTCGACAAACGTTCGCGCCGTTTCATCCGGACGTTCCCAGTAGTAACGCGCCGCGCTGTCGCCTTTGATCCATAAATTGCCTTCGACGTTATCTGGCGTCGGATTCCCGTGTTCGTCGAGCAAGCGCGCTTCGTACCCTTCGAGCATTCGTCCGCTGCTGCCGTAACGCACGTCGCTCTCGTGGTTCGACATGAACATGTGCAGCATCTCGGTAGATCCGATCCCGTCCAGCACCGGCACGCCGAACTCGCGTTCCCACTCTTCTCCGAGGTGCGCCGGAAGCGCTTCGCCTGCGGACACACACAGCCGCAGGCTCGAGCAATCGAGTTTATTTCCGCTGCGATGGTGCTCCAACAGCAGGTTGTAAACCACGGGAACAGCAAAGAAGATCGTGGGCCGCGCCTTTGCGACAGTGTTTGCGATGACGTCCGGCGAAGGCTTTTCACGGCAGAGGATCGCGGTCGCGCCGTTGAGCAGTGGAAACGTAAAGCTGTTTCCGAGACCGTAAGCAAACGGCAAGCGCGATGACGAGAACAGGCGATCCTTGTTCGTCACGCGCAGCACTTCGCGGCAGAAGGTTTGATTCGTGTAAAAGACGTCGGCCTGAGTATGGACGGCGCCTTTCGGTTCGCCCGTACTGCCGGACGTGTAGAGGATGAACGCCGGATCGTCTTCGTTGGGTTCAGGAAACTCAGGAACCGGCCCGTCAACCGCCTTCTCCAACGCGGATTTCACCGAAATAACTTTGATTTGAGCTGTGTTTCTGACACCTGTCGGCAGCGTATTGCAGAGGTCGTCTTCGACCAGCGCCAGCCGCGCCCCGGAGTTGTGAAGGATCGAACATTGTTCTTCCAGCCGGAGCGACATGTTGACGGGAACGGCGATGGCGCCCAGCGAACACGTGGCCACGAAAGCCTCAATAAACTCAGGTGAATCGTTGAGCAAAAGGCCAACTCGGTCGCCGCGCTCGACGCCCAGCGACGTGAGCGCCTCGGCCATGCGCAGGGTACTGGCCCGCAGTTCGCCATACGTGAGATCACGCCCCTGGTAGTGAATCGCGGGCGAGAAAGGATCGTTGGCGAAGACGGCTTCGAAAAGATTCATTGTTGTTTTGCGTGGTTCGGTCTAGTTTGTATACCAGAAGTGCCGTCTCTGTCACCGGCCTGAGACAGGGTGCAAACGCATGGACGTTCTCGTTGTCTTATTCATACTGTTCGTGGTCCTGACGATCGTAACGATCGTGGGGCACGTGATCTGGGTGATCGCGCGGGAGTTCCTTAAGCTGCTGTTCAACGTCGGCCGCCAGCCCGATGCACCGCCGACTATTTCACCGCCGCGCACGATTGCGCCACCGCCGCCGCCGCGCGATCCCAACAGCGATCGGTTGAAAGATCTTGCCGCTACCGAGAGACAGCTCACTCGCTTTCGCAACGAGGGAAAACTTCTACAAGACCCCTATGACCAGTTATTGCTTGAAATCTTTGAAGAACGAGCACGACTGACGCAAAGGCCCGCAGCTCCGGCACCACCACCAAAACCAGTAACACCGATTCCCAAACCAATCGTCCAACCTCAATCGGTGCAATCCGTGGTTCCTGTTTCACCACTGCCACCGCCACCGCCGGCGCCACCGCCAGCGCCACCGCCGGTACCGCGTCGATCGTTTTCCGAAGTGCTCAACTCCTTCATGGAAGAGAGCAACATCCGCTGGGGCGAGATCGTCGGCGGTCTGCTGATCATTGGTTGCTCGACTGCGCTGGTCGTCAGTCTCTGGGCGCAGATCTCTGAGATTCCGGTGCTGAAGTTTTTGATCTTCACCACCGTAACCGCGATCCTCTTCGGCATCGGTCTTTACACCGAGCATCGTTGGAAACTGCCGACGACCAGCCGCGGCATTCTCACCATCGCAACACTGCTCGTGCCCTTGAACTTTCTCGCAATCGCCGCCGTGTCCGCGAGCAATACTTCAGGCGCGCTGGTGATCGGCAGCGAGTTAGCAGCTCCGGCCATATTCCTGTGCCTGGTCTATTTCGCCGGACGTGTGATCACGCCCGGCTGCGCGCACATCTTGTCGGCGGGCGTACTCGGCTCGTCGATCGGACAACTGCTGGTGCGTCACTTCGCTTCGGCGGATTCCGGCCCAGGGTTGCTGATCTTTCTCGGCGCGTTTCCGGTGATCTGTTACGTCGTCACCGTCGGACTGGCATTGCGTGTGGTGCTGTCTGATCACGAGATCGACGAGAGCGAAACGACAACGGTGTTCACTGTTCTCGGCACGATGAGTTTCGCGGCCCTGTTGCCGTTCGGACTGTTGCTCTACAAGTCGGGGCCGCTGGGTTTGTCGATGATGTACCTGGCGCCGCTCGTCACGCTTTGGGGACTGCCGATGCTGGCGACCGGCACGATCTTGTGGCGACGGATCAACGACAAGAAGCTGGTCGCTTCCCGCACGGCGGGAACTGCGCTGGGAATCGTTGGAGTGATGGTTGTCCTCGCGGGAATGATCCTCGCATGGCCCAACCCGGCGAGCATCGTGCCGGCGGCGTTACTCAATTTCGCGATCTTCACCGCGCTCGCAGTTTTCCTCGAACTGCCGATCGCGCATTTGATCGCTGCGTCGTGTCTCGGGCTCGCGTACCTGGTGGCTTTCCATGTGCTGGTTGGACGCATCCCGTGGGAAAACCTGCGCGTGATGTCGCTGCTCGAGGTGTGTCTATCGGTGGCGAGCGGGCAGGCATGGGCCGGCGCGTTTGTGCTCTTCATCGCGGCTTCCGAGTGGCTCTCGCGGCGCAAGCGTAAACGCGATGCCGGTTACTACCTGATCGCCGCGGGCGTGTTAGCGACGTTGAGCCTCGTGCTGGTGACGTTGTTTGGAAAACTTGCCGGCGAGTATCACGCGCTGTGGGCCGTTTACGGCGTCTACGCGCTCGGCGCTTTCTGGATTGCGTGGCGCAGAGGGCTGGCGTCGTTGGCCTGGGTGGGATCGGGTTTGTTCGTCGTCGCTCTGGCGGATGGTTTTGCGCAACCGCTCGGATTGTCGTTCCCATGGCAGACCGCGTGGTTCGCACATGCGACGATCTGCGCCGTCGCGGCGATTGTCACGTCACGTGATCGTCGATTGAGGATCCTTTCAGAACCGCTCAACGTGAGCTCGATGATTGCGCTGGTGTTGGGCGTTGTCAGTCTGTTTCAAGCGAACCAGTGGGAACAGACGGCGATGCAGGCGCAGCGCGTCTTCTGGATCGCCGGCACGTTGCTGGTCCTGTTGTGGCTCAACCGCAGGCGGCTGCTCGTCAACGCTTTTCAGATTGCGTTCGTTTGCGCTCTCGTCCTGACTGTGAAAGCGGCGTTGCAGCAGTTCGAGTGGTATTCGTATCTGCCGCACGCGTTTCTCCATCCCACGGCGTTGCAGATTCAGGGAACTGTTTTGACGCTGTTCGTGCTGGCGTTTATCGCACTGCGAGTCGTCGTTCGACGCAGAATGCCGGAGGGGAAACACTGGCTCAACGATGCGTGGACCTTGCTTAACGATAACTACTCCGTCGATCGTCTCCTTTCGTGGGCACTCACGGGCACGTTCTTGTTGCTGGCAGTCTACGGCGCGATCGCCGGTGTAACGCAGGAACTGGCAGCGTGGGGCAGTGGTTATCCGGGCTTCGACGTCGCGGGGTTCCCGCACCAGGAAGCGCTCGGGCTTGGTTCGTGGATCGTACTCGGTCTGCTGACTGTCGCGATGCTGGTGAATTATTGGGAGCGGCGCAGCGAGGTTTACATACTCGGCGCAGTGTTCGTGCTCTCGGCCGCGATTCCGTTGCTTGCCGGACTGTTTGAAGCTCAAGTCGCGACTGCGACCGCCTGGCGTTGGCTGGCGGCGCTGTTTTTAGTCGGCGGTTCGACGGCGCTGTGGTATCGGAACCACGGATCAAAAGATATTCGGACGCTGTTGATTGTTCTCACCGTCGCCCCGCTGCTCGTACTCACGTTCTATCCAGCGCTGCGATCGATCTACTACCTGCCGGTCCAGGGACCGGTTAGCGGAATCTTCTCCTGGATCGACGACGACTTCTCTTACGGCACACCGCTCGTCCTCGTGGCGTTTGTGATGATCGGTTACGCGCTGCGCGAGCGACGGCCGGAGTTCAGTCTGTACGGCGGCCTGCTGCTCAATGCGACTGTTACGCTGGCGTTTTTGTTGGCTGTCGTCAGCGCGAAGGGTGCGATGGACCGCGTGGTGACGGTCCGGCTTGCGCAACTCAACGCGATCACGTTCGCCGTTTACGCGCTGCCCTGGTTGAGCACGCGGCGGCGCTGGCTTGCGGCACTGGACCATCAGCGAGCCAGGCTCGCGGACTATCTGCTCAACTGGCAGATCGGGCTGGCCATCGCGTTGAACATCATGCTTTTGGCGCCAGTCGTCGCGGACTTAATCGGGTCGCCTGCGGGCTCGGTTGTCGCAGCTACTGCTGCCGGCAGCTTTCTCGGTTGGTTGGCGTTTGCCGTCACGCTGGCCGCTATTACGTGGTTGATAAGGGTGCGCGGAGAGAAATTGCCTGCGGTGTGGGTCGCCGCCGCACTCTGGGGCCTCACGTGTTTGGCGGCGCTTAGCGTCGCTGATGTAAGTGGATGGGTTGCACTGCACACACTGACTGTTGCCGCGACGATTTCCACTGGTGTTCTTGTCGCTGCTGCTTTTGCCGTGCCGGCCGGAGCCGGCTGGCCGCAAAGAGTGTTTGACATCGGCGGGAGCTGGCAGTCGAGATGCCGTCAGTTAGCTGTCGTGACTGGCGCGATCGCGTTCTTCCTCAGCCTGCGCACAGTTGCAGATCCGCGAATGAGCACTTGGTGGTCTGTCGGGCCGCTGCTTGCGCTCACCATTTTCGCGGCCGTGCTTAACTGGCAAACGCTCAGGCGCCGCTATCTTTACATCGCCGGCAGTTTGCTGACCATCACGACCACACTCTGGTGGATCTTTATTCACGAACCTCACAATCACCTCGCCGGTTTTTTATGGACCAATCTCATCGTCGCCAGCCTGGGCGGCATCCTGTGGCTGTGGCTCGAACTGCGCGCGCGCCGGCTGCGTGAGACGCCCGCTGTTTTCGCTCCCGTTTCGTTCCACAACCTGGTAGCGCTTGTATCCACATTGCTGTTGGTGCTGATGGTTGTTTTCAGTTTTGCCTTTGATCGCCGTGAATCAGTATTGCTCGACATGCCGCGTCTGACGTGGCTCGGATTCGGCTCCGTCCTGGCTCTGATGATCGCAACTCTGTGGGACCGGCTCGCGGGATACGCTGTCGCCGGACTCTACTTCCTCGGCCTCATCGCGGCTGCCATCGCGTTTCACCAACTCAACTTGTCGCCGGAGCGTCTGCCGTGGTCGATCACGATCTTTCTCGCGATCTATTCGCTCGCGGTCGCGCTGCTGTGGCGGCGGCGTGAGGATGTGATCGAGTTTGCGGCGCGATTCGGCATACCACGCCGCATCGCACCTGCGACGGTGGAGCTCAAGTGGTTGTCAGTTGTCACGATACTGGCTGTCGTGACGGTGGCGGCTTTTACTTATGGTATCAATTCCGAGTCTCTGGAATTCCAACTGAGATTCACGTCGGCGCTCGCCCTGGCCGCGCAGTTCTTCGTCTTTGTATTGCTCGCGGAAGGTAACGTGGCTGAACGCTGGCGGCGTTTCGCACTCGGTGCGCTGGTGATCGGTTTAGTGCTGCTTGGCTGGTCGTGGTTGACTCCGGACGTCAATGCGACCTGGTTGAATCGCAGTGTAATCCTGATGCTCGAAGCGTTCGCGCTAACTGCGCTCTACGCTCTGCTCCTTAATAAGATCGCCGCGGAGCGTCCGAATTGGACCAACGCCACTCGCGCTGCCGTGCCGTGGTTACTCGGCGCCGGCGCCATCGCGTTGTTCTTCTGTTTGGGTACGGAGGTCTTTTATCAGGTCAACTTTGGCGCTGTTCGCATCAATCCGTTTTCGCTCGCGACGATCGGCGTGACGCTTGCGGCGGCGGTGATCATCTGCGTGCTCTTTGCGTTGTCGCCCGCACACGATCCGTTGCGACTGTCGGAACGTGGACGCATGAAATACGTCTACGTTGCTGAATTGATGCTGGCGCTTTTGTTCCTGCACATTCGACTGACCCTGCCGTGGTTGTTCACCGGGTTCATCGAACGCTACTGGCCGCTGGTCGTGATGGTCATCGCTTATCTCGGCGTGGTGACCAGCGAGTCGTTGAGACGGCGCAAGATGCTCGTGTTGGCCCAACCGTTGGAACGGACGGGAGTGTTTCTACCGCTGTTGCCGGTGTTGGGATTCTGGCTCGCTTCGTCGGAAGTCGACTTCTCGCTGCTGCTGTTCGTCATCGGCGGGTTGTATGGTCTGATGGCTGTGCTGCGGCGTTCGTTTGTGTTTGGCGTGATGGCGGCAGTCGCCGGTAACGCCGGCCTTTGGTACATCCTGCACCGCACGGCGGACTATCAGTTTCTCCAGCATCCGCAGTTGTGGCTGATTCCCGTCGCGCTTTCGGTGTTGTTGGCGGCGTATTTGAATGAAGACAACTTGAGCGAGGATCAGATGACGGGCGTGAGGTATATGTCGCTCGTCACGATCTACGCATCATCGACGGCGGACATCTTCATCAACGGCGTCGCGAACTCGCCGTGGCTCCCGCTAATACTGGGATCGTTCTCGCTCGCGGGCGTGTTCGCGGGAATCATGTTTCGCATCAGGGGAATGCTGCTGCTCGGCTCGGTATTTCTCTTGTTATCGATCATCACCATGATCTGGTACGCCTCAGACAACTTCGGCTGGACGTGGCTGTGGTACGTGGCCGGCATCGTCACCGGCGCCACGATCATCTTCATGTTCGCCGTCTTCGAGAAGAAACGGTACGAAGTCATGCGCATGGTCGAGGGACTCAAGGAATGGGAGCGGTAAATCGCCCCCCTTAACAAAATCCTCACAGTCGTTACAAAACGTAAGTCACAGTACGAAGGCGTACGGTTAGCCTTGCAGGGTGGAAGGTACTTTCCCCTTCACCTGCTTTAACCCTACTCCCCAACGTACGTGAGTGCGCCGAGTAGTGAGTTGTCGTCGTGTGATATCAGGTGATCAGGGGTCGACAAGGTATCGCACAGATGGCTCAACAGATTCTTATTACCGGTGGCGCCGGTTTTATCGGTTCTCATCTCGCCGACGAACTGCTCGCAGCGGGTTATCGCGTTCGAGTGTTGGACGCCCTGTTCCCGCAGGTACACGGACCCGACGCCGTAAGACCAACCTATCTCAATCCGGAAATCGAATTGATCGTCGGCGACGTTCGCCACCGCGACGTGACGGAAAAGGCGTTGCAGGGCGTCGACGCCGTCTTTCATTTCGCGGCGATGGTCGGTGTGGCGCAGAGTATGTACGAGATCGATAGCTACACCTCGGTAAACAACTTCGGCACGGCGGTGCTTTTGCAGTCGCTGATCGAACGTCCCGTCGAACGGCTGATCGTCGCTTCGAGCATGAGCATCTACGGCGAAGGCTTGTACCGATCAGCGGGGGGACAGGCTGTGAACGGCGTCGAGAGAAGCTTGCCGCAGTTAAAACGGCGCGACTGGGAAGTGCGAAACGGATCAGGCGAGGCATTGACGCCCATTCCGACGCCCGAATCGAAACAGCCGTCGCTGGCCTCGATCTACGCGCTTTCGAAATACGATCAAGAGCGCATGTGCCTGCTTTTTGGACGCGCTTACAAGATTCCGACGATCGCCTTGCGCTTCTTCAACGTTTACGGCACACGCCAGGCGCTCTCCAATCCGTACACCGGCGTGCTCGCGATCTTTGCTTCCCGACTGCTGAACAATCACCGTCCAATCATCTTCGAAGACGGATTACAGCGCCGCGACTTCGTCTCGGTCAAAGACGTCGCCCAGGCATGCCGCCTGGCTTTGGAAAAAACCGAGATTCAAGACGCGGCCTTCAACATCGGCAGCGGAACGTCGTACACGGTCCGCGAGATCGCCAGACGAATGGCAACCGTGCTCAACCGCTGGCACCTCGAGCCGCACCTCACCGACGACTATCGCATGGGCGACATTCGACATTGTTTCGCCGACATCTCGAGCGCCCGTGAGCATCTGGGTTACGAGCCGCGCGTGACACTGGAGGCGGGTATCGAGCAGTTGAGTGAATGGCTGCGGGATCAAGTGGCGACGGATCGCGTCGCCGAGCATCAAGCGGAGCTACGAGCAAGGGGGTTAACCGTATGAAAGATCAGCGTCGACGGACCTTGATAACGGGAGGCGCGGGTTTTATCGGATCAAACGTGGCGAACCGGCTGCTGTCTTCCGGCGAGCGAGTCCTGATTTTTGACAGATTGTCGCGTCCCGGCGTGGAAAAGAACCTCGACTGGTTGATCAAAACGCACGGAAATCTTGTCGACGTCGAGATCGCCGATGTTCGTAATTTTTCTCGACTGCAATCAGCCGCTCGCGACGCCGGCGCAGTCTTCCACTTCGCTGCGCAAGTCGCTGTGACCTCGAGTTTGGACGATCCGATCGACGATTTCGAAATCAACGCCCGCGGCACTCTGAATTTGCTCGAAGCGTTGCGCGGAAGTCCGACTCCGCCGCCGCTGGTCTTTACGTCGACGAACAAAGTCTACGGCGCGCTCTGCGATACAGAAGTGATAAAGAACCGCACGCGATATGTTCCGAATGACAGTAGTCTCGCGGCAAACGGTGTTTCGGAAGAATGTTCACTCGACTTTTGCAGCCCCTACGGCTGCTCGAAAGGCGCGGCCGACCAGTACGTTCTCGACTACGCGCACACGTACAAGATGCCGTGCGCCGTGTTTCGCATGAGTTGCATCTATGGGCCGCGGCAGTTTGGTAACGAAGATCAGGGTTGGTTGGCCCACTTCATAATCAAGAGCCTGTCGCGGGAGCAAATCACGATTTATGGAGATGGGATGCAGGTCCGCGACGTGTTGTTCGTCGAAGATCTGGTAGACGCGTTACTGCTGGCGCAGGAGCACATGCCTCGCATTGCCGGCGAAGCATTCAACATCGGCGGTGGACCGGAAAACACCGTCAGTCTTCTGGAGTTGCTCGATTTGATCCGTGAACTGAATGCCGGGGAGTGCATGATTCGTTTTGAACCGTGGCGTGCAGCCGACCAGCGCTACTACGTCAGCAATACCAGCAAGTTTCGACGCGCCACCGGCTGGGCGCCCAGCGTCAACGTGCGTGAAGGCGTGAGACGTTTGTATCAGTGGTTAGCGAATCAACCCGTTGCTTCACCTCAACCCCTACGCTCTGTGCCGATGACAGCCCCCAGGGCCTCGACGAGAGTCAGCACTTGACCGCAGGTGCCGGCGGGAAGGTCGTATGCAGATCCTTCATCGATCCACGGTGGATACGTGTCCGCAGGCGATTGCCGGCCGCGCGGCTGTGCTCACGCAGCCCGGACGGGTAGAAACGAAGCACACTTTATTTCGCCTGCCGACGACCGGCGAAGTGCGCGTGCGGCTCGAGGGTTGTGGTGTTTGCGCGTCCAACATCCCGGTGTGGCAGGGCCAACCGTGGTTTCAGTATCCACTGGAACCCGGCGCTCCCGGGCACGAGGCGTGGGGTCTCGTCGAACAGACGGGACCCGACGTCCATGACGTGTCGGCTGGCGATCGCGTGGCGCTACTGTCGTCGCACGCCTACGCCGAGTACGACGTCTGCCGCGCGAGCGAGCTGGTAAAGATTCCACCGCAGTTGGAGTCGGTCCCGTTTCCCGGAGAGGCGCTCGGTTGCGCGATGAACATTTTCAGACGCGCCGCGATCAGATCCGGAGAGACGGTCGCTATCGTCGGCATCGGTTTTCTCGGCGCGCTTCTGACACAACTTGCAACAAATGCCGGCGCGTCAGTCATCGCGATATCGCGGCGCAAAGAGCCGCTGGCGATCGCTAAACAATTTGGCGCGGTGGAAACGATCCCATCGAACGATCCCGAGCAAGTGAAAAGAACCGTAATGGAGATGACGTATGGCCGCGGCTGCGAGTGCGTTATCGAAGTCGCCGGCAAACAGCCGGCACTCGATCTCGCGACGGAGTTGACGTGCGAACGAGGACGGTTGGTGATCGCCGGCTACCACCAGGATGGACCGCGGCAAGTGAATATGCAGTTGTGGAACTGGCGCGGCCTCGACGTCATCAACGCGCACGAACGAGACCCGCAAGTTTATGTGCGAGGAATGAAAGACGCGATCACGGCCATCACTTCAGGACAACTCGATCCGGCGCCGTTATACACGCATCGTTTTGCTCTGGATCAACTAGCAGACGCATTCACCGCAATTACCGAACGTCCGCCGGACTTCATGAAAGGATTGCTCATTCTATGAACCGCCCCCGGCTGGCCTTTGTCGGTCTCGGATGGATCGGCGTGAACCGCCTGAACACGATCGCGACGAGCGACGCGGTCGAGATCGCCGCGCTCTACGACGAACGAGCAGATGCCGTTGAAGCAGCACGCCAAATCGCACCGAGTGCCACCGTCATCTCGTCTTACAACGAGATTCTCGAAGACTCGATCGACGGCGTCGTGATCGCAACGCCGAACGCACTTCACGTCACGCAGACCGTCGCCGCCTTGCGGGCCGGCATTTCTGTCTTTTGTCAAAAGCCGTTGGGTTGCAACGTGCCCGAGGTTTGGCAGGCAGTTTCGGCAGCACGCGAAAGCGACTGTCTCCTGGGCGTCGATTTTTCCTACCGGTTTATTCCCGGAATGCAAAAAGTACGGAACCTGGTCCAGGACGGTGGCCTGGGACAGATCTTCGCCGTCGATCTGAAGTTTCACAATGGATACGGCCCGAACAAGAAGTGGTTTTATCAGCGAGAGGCCTCGGGCGGCGGGTGCGTCCTGGACCTCGGCATTCACCTGATCGATCTCGCGCTTTGGACGCTGAACTTTCCGCGCATCGCCGACGTGACGAGCTCGCTTTTCAGTCACGGCAATCCGATCAGGGAGCCCTGGTCGGAAGTCGAGGACTACGCGGTCGCCCGCATGCAGACCGTCGACGGCGTGGTCCTGAATCTCACGTGTTCGTGGAACCTGCACGTGGGTGCCGACGCCGAGATTGAGGCGTGCTTCTACGGAACCGAAGGAGCTGCTGCCCTGCGAAACGTAGACGGTTCCTTCTACAACTTTGCTGCGGAAAGGCATCAGCGTTCTCAGCGCGAACGACTGTACGAGAGTGGCTCCGACGGCGAGTGGGGCGGACTGGCTGCGCTCGACTGGTGCGAACGGTTGGCGCAGGGAGAGAGATTCAACGCAAACACGGAAGAGTTTTTGAGCAGTGCGGCGGTTATCGATCGAATCTATGCGCGCAAATAAAGGACGATCATGAAAACCAGGCCAAAAAGCATTTTGATGACCGCTGACACGGTCGGCGGGGTTTGGACCTATGCGCTCGAGCTTGCGCGCGCGCTGGGTAAGTACGATATCGACGTTGCGATCGCTACGATGGGTCCCGAGCCGTCTCGCTCCCAACGCGAGGAGGCTGCTGCCATTCGCAACGTCGATCTATTTAAAAGCAAATACAAACTCGAGTGGATGGAAAACGCCGGGATGGACGTAAGACTTGCCGGCGAGTGGTTGCTGAGTTTGGAAAAACGCTTGCGGCCTGACGTGGTCCATCTCAACGGTTACATGCACGCGGCGTTGCCGTGGAAGAGCCCGAAGCTGGTCGTCGGACATTCGTGTCTGTACTCGTGGTGGCGCGCTGTCCGGCATGGTGATCTGCCGCCGAAGTGGAAGCAATACAAAACCGCCGTGCAGCGTGGCTTGCGCGGGGCGGATCTCGTCGTTGCGCCGACACAAGCAATGCTCGACGCCCTCGGAGACAACTATCCAGGATCTATCAAAACCAAGACGCTCGTCATTCCCAACGGTCTCGACGCTGACGCTTTCTCTCCGACATTGAAACAAAAGTTCGTCTTTACGGCCGGACGTTTGTGGGACGAAGCAAAGAACATGCAGACATTGACTGGAATTGCGTGGCAACTGCCGTGGCCTCTCTGTATGGCGGGAGAGAAGCGCAATGCGGACACGGGCGCCGCCGTCGAGTTGAAAGCGAACTGTTACGCACTCGGCAACTTGCCCGGTGAGACCCTTCGCTCCTGGTATGCGCGCGCATCGATCTACGCGCTTCCGGCTCGCTACGAGCCGTTCGGACTAACGGTGCTCGAAGCAGCATTGTCAGGCTGTGCGCTCGTGCTTGGCGATATCGAGTCGCTTCGCGAGAACTGGGATGAGGCGGCGCTGTTCGTGGATCCGGAGGATCGTCTCGCGTGGAAAGATGTGCTGGTCAAATTGATCCAGAACGAGACCTACCGGCAGCGACTGGGCCGTGCCGCGCGCGAGCATGCGCTGCAATTCAGCAGCGCGCGTATGGCCGAAAACTATCGGGACGCTTATACCAATCTACTGACTCGTCGAGATACGGAGGCACTTGCAGCATGCGCATCGTGATGTTCTACCAGTCGTTGATCTCCGACTGGAACCATGGAAACGCGCATTTTCTGCGCGGCATCGCGACGGAGTTGTTGGCGCGCGGACACGTTGTCGACATCTATGAGCCCGCGAACTCGTGGAGTGTCGAAAACCTTTTTCGCGAACACGGCGACAAAGCCGAGCGCGAGTTTCATCAAGCGTATCCACAGCTTTCGAGCACGCGTTACGCCCTAAAGACGCTGGATCTGGATCGCGCGCTGGCTGACGCGGACCTCGTCATGGTCCATGAATGGAACGAACCGGCGCTGATTGAGAAGATCGGGAAACGCGCGCGATTTCCTCATCGTTTCAAACTGCTTTTCCACGACACTCATCACCAGCTCGCAAATCAGGAACGGCTGGATTTTCGTCTCGACGATTACGACGGCGTTCTTGCTTACGGCGCTGTGATCACGGACATGTATGTGCGGCGAGGTTGGGCGGAGCGCGCGTGGACGTGGCACGAAGCCGCGGACGTGCGTGTGTTTCGTCCGCTGCCGGCGATTGAGCGAGTCGACGATCTGGTCTGGATTGGCAACTGGGGCGACGAAGAACGCTCGTCGGAGTTGAGAGAGTTTCTGCTTGGGCCGGCGAGAGATCTTGGACTGCGCGGCAATATCTATGGCGTGCGTTATCCGCGCGAGGCGATTGACGAAATTGAGCAGGCCGGTCTCGTGTATTGCAATTGGTTGCCAAACTATCGCGTGCCGGAAGCGTTTGCGCGCGCGCGCGTAACGCTTCACATTCCCCGCCGTCCTTACGTGCAACACCTGCCGGGGATTCCCACGATTCGTGTCTTTGAGGCTTTGGCGTGCGGCACTCCACTCATCTGCTCGCCGTGGGCTGACACCGAGCATCTTTTCCGCTCGGGCGAGGATTATTTGTTGGCCCAGAACGGCGAGCAGATGAGAAGGCACCTCTCGGACGTGTTGCACGATCGCAGTTTGGCGGAACAGCTTGCGGTCAACGGACTGGAGACGATCCTGCGACGACACACCTGCGTTCACCGAGTCGACGAATTGCTGACGATCTATGACGAACTGATCCTGACCCCGACGTCGACGAAAGAAAGGAAACAGATTGCCCTCGTATGAAAAGTAGACTAAACATCGCGTTTTTTGGTTCGAGTCTCGTATCGGCCTATTGGAACGGAGCCGCCACTTACTATCGCGGCATCATCCGGGCACTGAATCAACTGGGCCATACGATCACGTTCTACGAACCCGACGCTTATGATCGACAGAAGCATCGTGACATCGATGATCCCGATTGGGCGCGCGTAGTCGTTTACAAGACTGACGGCGACGACGACGTGCTGCGCGCATTGGAAGGCGCCCGGAACGCCGACCTTCTGATCAAAACGAGCGGTGTCGGCGCTTTCGACCAGCTACTCGAGTCGGCCATTCTCGAGATGAAAGCGCCGCACACGCTCGCCGCGTTCTGGGACGTCGACGCGCCGGCGACGCTGGATCGCGTGTCGAACGATCCGAGCGATCCGTTTCGCGCGCTGATCCCTCGATACGATCTGATTCTGACTTACGGCGGTGGCGATCCCGTCGTCTCGGCCTACAAACGCTTCGGCGCTCGTGCCTGCATTCCCATCTACAACGCATTGGATCCTGAAACGCATCATCCAGTGACGGCAGACGCGCGCTTCGCGTGCGACCTCGCATTGTTAGCAAACCGGTTGCCGGATCGTGAAGCGCGCGTTGAGGAGTTTTTTCTTAACGTTGCCTCCGCGCTCGATCAGAAGCGCTTCGTGCTGGGCGGCAGTGGTTGGGCCGACAAGCCGATGACGCCTAACGTCGCGTACGTCCATCATGTCTATACCAAAGACCACAACGCATTCAATTCCACGCCCCTCGCAGTGCTGAACGTCAACCGTGAGAGCATGGCGCGTTACGGCTTCTCGCCGCCGACGCGCATTTTTGAAGCCGCGGGCGCGGCGGCCTGCGTGATCACTGACGATTGGGAGGGGATCGACATGTTTCTCGAACCGGAGAAGGAAGTGCTGGTAGCGCGTGACGGCGATGAGGTTCGCGAGCACTTGCACTTTCTCAACCCGTCTCGCGCCGAAAAGATCGGCGGTGCGGCCCGCAACAGGATGTTGAGCGAACACACGTACCAGCACCGCGCGCTGCAGCTTCAGAAGATCCTGAATGGCTGCTTCACAACACCACGCACGACGTCGTTGTGGATCGATCGCGCTCAACAAACACCAGTTCCCGAGGTGAGTGCATGACGACGCCGCTGAACATTGTCATCTTTGGTTTATCGATCAGTTCGTCATGGGGAAACGGGCACGCCACCGTCTATCGCGCCTTGATGCGCGCTCTCGGCGCGCGCGGACATCACGTGCTTTTTCTCGAACGCGACGTTCCCTGGTACGCGGCGCATCGCGACTTTCCGAAGTCTCCATACGGTTCTTTGCAGTTGTACGCGAGCATGGAAGAGCTGAAGGACACGTACGCGTGGGACGTGCAGAACGCCGATCTGTGCATCGTGGGATCGTATGTTCCCGAAGGGTGTGACGTCGCGGACTGGGTAACGCGAACAGCGAAGGGGATCACCGCCTTCTACGATATCGATACGCCGATCACGTTGACGAAACTGGCATCGGGCGACACCGAGTACATCTCGCCGCAGCTCATTCCGCGGTTTGATCTGTACCTGTCGTTTACGGGTGGCCCATCGTTGCGTTTGATCGAACGCGAATATGGTTCGCCGCGAGCGCTTGCGTTCTATTGCTCGGTGGATACCGAGCTCTACTTCGCGGAGCCGGCGGAAAAACAGTGGGACCTTGGATACATGGGGACGTACAGCCCTGACCGCCAGTCGTCGCTCGACAAACTGTTGTTCGAGCCTGCGCGCCGTCAAAAGCCGGCCCGCGCCATCGTTGCCGGACCGTTGTATCCGGCTGATCTCGATTGGCCGGCCAACGTCGAGCACGTCGAGCACATCGCGCCCGGCAAGCATCGCGAGTTCTACAACTCGCAGCGATTCACGCTCAATCTGACTCGCGCCGACATGATCGCGGCGGGCTACTCGCCGAGTGTCCGGCTCTTCGAAGCCGCGGCCTGCGCGACGCCGATCATCAGCGACTACTGGCCGGGGCTCGAAACGTTCTTCACGCCCGGAACCGAGATTCTCGTTGCTTCGACTTCCGCCGACGTCGTCGCTTACTTGTCCGAGATCACGGAAACGCAGCGAAAAGAGATCGGTCAACACGCGCGCGCAAGGGTCCTTGCGAGACACACGTCTGAGCATCGCGCCCGCGAGCTCGAACGGCACGTCGCCGAACTGCTTGACCGAAGGAGGCCTTTGGATGCGGACGCGGAGTTGGTCGGAGCTGTAGCATGACCACCTTTTTCCTGATTCGACACGCGCACTGTGACGGCGTTGGCGAGGTGCTGTGGGGCCGCCGGCGCGACGTCCACTTGAACGAACGCGGCAAGCGGGAATCACGCGCACTCGCGCAGCGCGTCGTTCGTAATCGACTTGACGCGATTTACAGCAGTCCGTTGGAACGCGCGCTCGAAACAGCCGCGGTGATCGCCGAGCACACCGATGGAATCCCGGTTAACACAAATGAGCAACTGAACGAGCTCGACTATGGCGAGTGGACCGGTGCGACGATAGAAAGCCTCCGCAACGATCCCGTGTGGCAGCGGTTCAACACGATTCGCAGTCGCACGCCGATTCCCGGCGGTGAATCGATCTTCGAGGCGCAAGCTCGAATCGTCGCGGAGCTGAAACGATTGTCTTTGAAACATGGAAACGAACAGGTGGCGATCGTGAGTCACGCCGACATGATCAAGGTGGCGCTGGCGTATTTCGCCGGCCTCGACGTCGACCGGTTGGGCGAACTCAATCTGCCGCCCTGTTCGATAAGCATGCTGGAATTAACAGGAACGCACACAAGCGCGATGCCGGTGTACGTATGATTGCCCGAAGAGTCTTTTTGAAACGGCTGTGCCGCCGGATGTGCGGCGAAGGCTCTGCCTCGCCGGGTGGCCGGAGACTGGACGATGGGCTTCGCCCTCGGTTCGGGCTTTGCCCAAATTTCATGGGCCAAAGGCCGTACCAGGGGCAAAGCCCGATCCTTTAACTCAGCGGCCGGCGAGGCAAGCCTCGCCGCACATCCGGCGGCGGAGCCGGTAACGAAGTGCTTTTAGGAAGGCTCTACACGTATGAAGCAGGCTCTACACGTATGAAGATCGTAATGTTTGGTTTGACAATCAGTTCCTCGTGGGGCAATGGACACGCGACCTTATTGCGCGGGTTGTTCAAGGCCCTGGCCGCGCGAGGACATCGCATCGTGTTCTTCGAACGCGACGTTCCTTACTACGAAGCGCATCGCGACATGATCGAGTTTCCCGGTGTTGAGCTGCATCTCTACAGCGACTGGACCAACGTGCGTGCTGAAGCGGCGAGCGCGTTATGCGATGCCGAGGCCGGGATCGTCACCTCGTACTGTCCGGACGGCATCGCCGCCACCGAGCTGCTGCTCGATTCCAAAGTCGCGCTTCGCGTGCTTTACGATCTCGACACGCCCGTTACGCTCGACGCGTGGAAGCAGGGACAGCCGCTTTCGTACATCGGCGAACGCGGACTGGTTGATTTCGACCTCGTCCTCAGTTACACGGGTGGCGACGCCCTAATCGATCTGCAACAGCTACTCGGCGCGCGACGGGTCGTTCCACTTTACGGCAGCGTCGATCCGGACGTTCACCGGCCCATCGATCCGGCGCCCGATCCCGTTACGGACCTCTCGTATCTGGGCACGTACGCCGACGATCGCCAGTCGCAACTCGACTCGCTGTTCATCGGCGCCGCGCGGCGGCTCCCCGCGCGGCGATTTCTGATCGGCGGTTCGAAGTATCCGCAGAGTTTTCCCTGGTTGCCAAACATCTGGTACATCCAGCACGTTCCGCCGGCCAACCATTCAGACTTCTATTGTTCCTCGCTGCTGACTCTCAACGTGACGCGCGCGACGATGGCGCGAATGGGCTACTGCCCCTCGGGACGTCTCTTCGAAGCAGCCGCGTGCGGCACCGCGATCCTGTCCGACTGTTGGGACGGGCTGACCGATTTCTTCAAACCCGGCGATGAGATACTCGTCGTCCACGACGTCGAGGAAACTATCGAGGCCATCACCAGACCGCCCGCCGAACTGCGACGAATCGGCGCCGCTGCTCGGCAGCGCGTGTTGGACCAACACACGGCGATGCATCGGGCGATCGAGATGGAATCGATTTTTGAACAAGCGTTCTGCCACACACCGGCGCAGCCGGCGCAGGACTCGAGCGCTGTTGTCGGAGGTTAAATCAGCCGTGTGGGGAATTGTACCGGCAGCAGGCACCGGCAGCCGTATTCAGCCGCTCGCATTCTCGAAAGAACTGCTTCCCGTCGGCAGCCGCAGCGAGAACGGAGTCGAACGTCCGCGCGCTGTCAGCGAATATCTAATCGAGCGGATGGTGAAAGCGGGCGCGAACAAGATCTGTTTCGTCGTATCGCCGGGAAAGTCGGACATCGTCGAGTATTTTGGCGGCGAGATTGAGTCGACGCACGTTTGTTACACGGTCCAGCATCAACCGATTGGTTTATGCGACGCGATTTTTCGCGCCCAGCCGCTGATTGCGCCTGAAGAGGTGGTGATCATCGGTTTGCCCGACACGATCTGGTTTCCGATCGACGGGTTTAACGCGCTGCCCGACGATCATCTGTCATTTCTGGCGTTTCCCGTAAATCGCCCCGAGCTATTCGACGCGGTTGTTTCCGACGACGACGGAATGGTGACGGAGATCCAGGTGAAGCAACTCAACGCATCTTCAAACTGGATCTGGGGAGCGATAAAGATGCCCGGCTCGATCCTTCATGAGTTGTATGCGTTATGGCAGTGGCGCGATCGCCGCGATGAATATCTTGGAACACTCGTGAACGCTTATCTGGCCCAGGGCGGCCAGGCGCGCGTGGTACGAGCCGGCGAGGTGTACGTCGACGTCGGAACGTTGCACGGTTACCGCGAGGCCATGCGTGTGCTGAGTGTCGAAGTGTGAATAACGGGATGGAAAACGCAACACTATCCGTGGATCAAATTCGTCAACGTGTCCAGGAGCTGGGCAACTGGTTTCACAATCTCGATCTGCGCGGCGTACAAACCGCGCCGAACCATTTTCTCGGCGACTATCCGAACACGAAGTGGCAGCGCTTTTCGGATGCCTTGCCGCAGGATCTGCACGGGCAAACGGTGCTCGACGTCGGCTGCAACGCGGGTTTTTATTCGATCCAGATGAAGCGACGTGGCGCTGAGAGGGTCGTCGGCGTGGACACGAACGACTCGTACCTGGCCCAGGCGCGCTTCGCCGCGGAAGTGAGCGGCGTCGATATCGAGTTTCGCCATTTATCGGTTTACCAGCTCGATCAACTGAAGCAGCAGTTCGATCTCGTGTTGTTTCTCGGCGTCTTGTATCACTTGCGCCATCCGTTATTGGCACTCGATATGTTGCACGAACACACGGTGAAAGACGTGCTGGTGATCCAATCGATGCTGCGCGGCAGCGAGTATGTCGCGGAGGTGAAGGACGACTACGAGTTTTGGGAGCAGGGGATCTTTTTCGATAGCAAGTTTCCGCAGATGTACTTCGTCGAGCAGCGGTTTAGTGGGGATCCGACGAACTGGTGGATTCCGAATCGCGCTTGTCTGGAGGCGATGTTACGCAGCGCGGGTTTTGAGATCGTTGCGCATCCCGAGACGGAGGTTTTCGTGTGCCGCCGCATCGATCATACGGGCGTGATCAACCCGGCTGATGAACTCAAGGAGATTCAAAAGTGATCGAAGCTGTGATGTTCTGGAACGAACCGAATAACAAGTCGCACTGGGACTTCGAGATCGATCCGGGCTGGAACAAATTCGCAGACATGATCAAACTGGCGACTGATGCAGTGATCGCTGAGAATCCGCGTCTGACGCGCGTGCTCGGCGGCATCTCGCCGATCGATCCGTCGTTCATTCAGAACCTGCAGTCAAAAGGTGCGCTCGACAAGATCGACGTCGTCGCGTTGCACGGGTTTCCGCTTGATTGGAACCACTGGAGCATCCACGAGTGGCCTGACAAGATCCAGGAGATCCGCGATGTCACGCCGCTGCCGATCTGGATCTCTGAAGTCGGCGCGTCGAGTTTCGGCGCCGAAGAGGTGCAGGAGTTTGGACTGAAGCGCTCAGCGGAGCTTTTGATAGGCAAAGCGCCGCGCATTCACTGGTACAGTCTCTACGATCTGCCGACGACGTGGCCGGCGACGACGCGTCACCGCGAAGCGGAGGGCTCGTCGTACTATCGTCACTTCCACATGGGACTCCTGAACGAAGACGGCACGCCGAAACGCGCCCTCGCCCGGTTTCACGACTACACTCCGGCGCTCGGAATCTGCCAGTGGTTTCATTTCGAAGATCATCGGCTGGATGAAGCGGCACGCTGGCTGCAGCGCCTCGGAGTCAAGCACTTGCGGACCGGTCTCAGTTGGTCTGACACTTGCCGGTCAAACTACGAGCAATGGTTCGATCGCATCGTCAAGACGCTCGAACCTTTTGACTTGACGATCACCTTCTGCTTCACGCCCGAATGCGAAGGGATCGCGCCTCACCACACCAGCGCGCCTAGAGTCCTCGCCAACTACGCCGACTTCTGCGCCCGCATGGTGCGGCGTTACGCTGCGTAAGCTAGACTCCCAAAATATGAGATCAATATTTGTGGTTGCAGCCCTGCTCCTGCTCGTGCTGTGTGTGCGAGCACAGCAACCTGGTCCAATACAAAACACCGACGGGCGGAAGACGATCAGCCTCGACGGCGAGTGGAAAATGATCGTCGATCCGTATGAATCCGGCTACTACGATTATCGTTATCAACCGAGTGGCAACGGTTACTTCAAGAACGCGAAGCCGAAGAATAAGAGCGAGCTTATCGAGTACGACTTCGACAAGTCGGGATCCCTGAAGGTGCCGGGAGACTGGAATACGCAGTCGGACCAGTTGTTCTTCTACGAAGGGACAGTCTGGTACAAGAAGTCGTTTGATTATCAACGGCGCGGAGATACGCGGCTGTTCGTCTACTTCGGCGCCGCGAATTATTTCGCCGACGTTTATCTCAACGGCGAGAAGATCGGTCAGCATGAAGGCGGTTTCACGCCGTTTAATTTCGAGCTCACGAAACTCGTCCGGGATACCGGAAATTTCCTCGTCGTGAAAGTCGACAACAAGCGGCGGCGCGACGCAGTTCCCACGTTAATGACTGATTGGTGGAACTATGGCGGGCTGACGCGCAACGTGAAGCTTGTCGAAACGCCCGCCACGTTTGTTCACGACTACTTCGTGCAGCTCAAGAAAGGGACGCGCGATCGTATTACCGGTTGGGTGAAGTTGAATGGCGACAAGCTGAGCCGACAAGTCCGCGTGCGAATTCCTGAAGCCGGAATTGACAGAACGTTTACCACGGATGCTAATGGATTTGCGACGATCGATTTCAGCGCCAATCTGCGGTTATGGTCGCCGGAAGATCCAAAACTCTACGATGTGTGGATTGATGAAGTGCGGGACCAGATCGGGTTCCGCAGCATCGAGACACGAGGCGCGGAGATTTTGTTGAATGGGCGGCCGATCTTTCTGCGCGGCATCTGCATGCACGAGGAAGCGCCTCTTCGCGGTGGGCGGGCGAACGGCAGTGAAGATGCGCGAATGCTACTCGGTTGGGCTCGTGAGCTGGGTGCGAATTTCGTTCGCCTGGCGCACTATCCGCACAATGAGTTCACGATCAGAGAAGCTGATCGGTTGGGAATACTGCTCTGGTCGGAAATTCCCGTCTACTGGACCATCCTTTGGGAAAATCCCGCCACCCTGGAGAATGCACGAAATCAATTGAGTGAGATGATCGCGCGAGACAAGAACCGAGCGGCGGTTGTTATCTGGTCTGTTGCCAATGAGACGCCGCTCAGTGATGCGCGTCTTACGTTTTTGAAGAACCTCGTCTCACATGCGAGGAGCCTAGATCCCGGGCGGTTGATATCCGCGGCGATGGAGCGTCACTATGTGAACAATACGACGCAGATGATCGACGATCCGCTCGGCGAGTTTTTGGATGTGCTGGGGTGTAATGAGTACGTCGGCTGGTATGACGGTTTGCCTGAGAAAGCCGATCGGCTGGAGTGGAAGACGAGGTACGACAAACCGTTGATCATGAGTGAGTTCGGCGGCGACGCTTTGTTTGGACATCATGGCGATCCGCTGGCTCGCTGGACCGAGGAATACCAGGAGAGCATTTACCAGCACCAGATCGGGATGCTGAAAAAGATCCCGTTCCTGCGCGGCACGGCTCCTTGGATCCTCATGGATTTCCGTTCGCCTCGACGCCCGCTGCCCGGCATCCAGGACTATTGGAACCGCAAAGGTCTCGTCTCAAATCGCGGTGAGAAGAAGAAAGCGTTCTACGTTCTCCAGCGTTGGTATGGGGATCTCAGCACGCGCTGAGTATGCCGCACAGCACCGCGGAGTCGATGTTGCCGCCCGAGACGATGCAGACGACTTTTCCGTCGCCGGCTTTACCCGCGAGGGCGCAGGCGACTGAGCAGGCGGCGGCGCCTTCGGCAATGATGTGATTGCGCTCGGCCATTAGCCGCAGCGCCGACGCTGCTTCATCCAATTCCGCGACGAGCGATCCGTCGATCAACTCTTGCGCACGCGCGAGCATCTGCGGGAAGACCATTTTCGATCCGATGCCGTCGACGAACGATGGCACGTAATTAACAGTCTGCGGCGATCCCGCCGCGAGCGACGCAGCGAGCGGAGCCGCGGTTGCGACCTCCGCTGCATAGATCTTGCACTTCGAATTCAACTCACGCATCGCGGCGGCGATTCCGCAACTGAGCCCACCACCGCCCCACGGCACCACAACGGCATCGACGTCAGGCAGATCCTCGACGATCTCGAGAGCTATCGTTCCATTGCCCGCCATCACGTTCAGATCGTCGAAGGCGTGTATGAACGTCGCCTCCACGCCGGGAAACGCGCGTTCCTCAAACGCTTTCCACCAGGCTTCGAACGGGGCTTTGATGACTTTTCCACCGAGCCGTTCGATCGCCTTTACTTTTGCGTCGGGCGCTGTCTCAGGTGAGACTACGGTGCAGCGAATACCGAGCTCACGAGCCCGCCACGCCACTCCCTGGGCCATGTTTCCCGCCGATGCAGTCAGCACTCCGCGAGCCAGGCTCTCCGGCGTCATATGGCCCATCGCGTTCGACGCGCCGCGGATCTTGAACGATCCAATCGGTTGAAGGTTCTCGAGTTTCAGGTAAATCTCGGCGGGTGCGTCGTTGACGTTAAGCCGCACAAGCGGCGTGCGGATCGCGGAGTTCGCGATCATCTGTCGCGCGTCTTTGATTTCGGAAAGTGACGGTACGCTCATCATCAGAATTCAACCCACGTTCCAGCTTTCGATTCGTTGGCTTTCTTGTACAAGTAGGCCGCGGCGGCGAGGTCTTCAACTGCCAGGCCCAGTGATTTGAACAACGTGATCTCGTCCGCTGAAGTCCGTCCGGGTCTCGATCCGGTAAGTATCTCGCCCAGTTCGGCGCGGATATGATCGGCGCCAATGGCGCCTTCGTTGGCGGCGAAGAGGTAGTCGCCGGCTTCGTTCAGCGTCGATTCGCGACGGTCGACGAACAAGGCGGCAGCGGCCATCGTCGCCGTGTCTACCTCGCGCGCTTTCGGACTGCTCGATCCTACGACATTCAAGTGAACGCCGGGTGAAATCCACTCGCGCCTGACGACTGGCTCTTTCGAATTGGTGGCGGTGACAATTACGTCTGCTCCGTCCAATGCCTCTGCGACTGTTTCGACTGCTTCGACGGTGAACGGAAACCCTTCTCCCATCTCGTCAACCAAACCTCGTGCGTGTGCAATCGTGCGGCTCGCAATGCGGCAACGCTTGATGGAACGGACGCGAGACATCGCGTCGAGATGCGTGCGCGCCTGCACGCCCGCGCCGACGATCGCGAGATTGTGCGCGTCTTCGCGCGCGAGCAGGTCCGTGGCAACGCCTGAGACGGCTGCTGTGCGAATAGCGGTGATTGCCGAAGCATTCATCATCGCCTGCAACTCACCGGTCTCAGCGCTGAAGAGCATCACCGATCCCTGATGCGCATCCTTTCCCTGTGCGGGGTTCTCGGGAAAGACACAAACCGTCTTCAATCCGTAGGCAGCAGCTTCACCCGACATGTACGACGGCATCAGTCCCATGACGCCAACCGCATCCGGCGGCCTAACAATCATCCGCAACGGCTGATGCACGTGGCCCTGGGCCAACTTGATAAGCGCCTCTCGCATTACGCCGATGCACTCCTGCATCGGCAAAAGTTTCACCACTTCGTCGTGATTTAGGATTAAGATCTTCATCGACGGAACTCAATTACAGGGATCCGCGTTCCATATATTTTCCCAAAAGCCTTTGTCCGCTGCGAGAGCTTACACGGTATCAGTCTTGTGATCACGCCGGTGCTGGCAGGTTTGGTGATGAACGCGATCGGGTGGATTTGTGTGCGGCAGGGAGAACTGGCGATCAAGGTTTACTTCACGGACTAACCGACGACGCCAAGCCGGACCACCAGTTCACCTGAATAAGAGTTAGCGGCAACCACCGCAATCTGACTGTCGATCAAAGACACGGAGATCGCGACGATAACCCTGGACGATGTCGAGGATAAACTTGATATCGGGATCTTCCATGTTTGGATATCGCCGGTAAGCCGTCATAACCCCCGCATAAAGCGCCTGCTCTGCGTGCGCGTAGCTTCCCCTGCGCGCCAGAACAGCCATTTGAAACAGCGAATCCGCAAGCTCGGCGATGGTGAAGTTCTTCTTTACTTCCATATCGGCCAGCAAATCGCATGACTCATTGTCTGACTGCACGAGTCGCAGGTCCTGCACTTCGTTGACCATACAATTGCGCTTCACGTCGAAGTAAGAGAGCCGCACCTTCACCGGAACCCCACCCTGGAAAGAGTCGGCGCGAAACTTCGCCATGATGACCTGCGTCAAGCCATTGTTCATATCGTCCAGGCTGATAAAGACGCTATTGGTGCTGTAACGCGGCGCGTAGCCGTAGATCTTTTGCAGTTGCAGGACCCAACCATACTCGATCGTGACTTCGACGTTCTTCGCAACCGACGACACAAGGCTCTGCACCTCGCTAACGAAGACTTTATTGATGTCCTTGTAGTCGGAAATGAAGTGATAAAGCCCGCGGCCGGAGCGTGCCAGCGTGCGAAGGAGATCGTTATTGAGTTCGAGGCCAACGCCGATCGTCGAGAGATCGATGCCACGACTGTTGCACTCCGAAGAGTCAGCCGCGATACGCGCTGGATCGACAACCCCTTCATTGGCGATGCCGTCGGTGAGCAGGATCACGCGGTTTGTCGCGCCGGCTCGGAAATGTTTTCTCGCCTCGGCGTAACCCAGCATCAGCCCGCTGTGAAGGTTTGTCGAACCGCCTGGCGTGAGACAGTCGATCGCGTGTCTCAATCCATCGCCATTGCCGATGCGGCTGGCGGGATACAACACTCCCGCCGAATTATCGAAGGTAACGATCGAGACGACGTCGTCAGCTCGAAGCTGACCGATCATCGTTCGCAATCCTGACTTGACGCGCGACATCTTGTCGTCGGCAGCCATGGAACCGCTTTTGTCGATCACGAAGACGAGATTGAGCGGACGCAGGTCAGTGCGTTCGTTGACTTCGGCGGTGGTGAATCCGATCTGCAACACGGCTTCGCGCTGCGAACGCGAGACCTCGGCGTTGCCCCAACGAGTGTCCATCGCCACAGCCTGGCCCGCCTTCGGCAACGGCAAACGGTGCTTGTGATAATTGACGAACTCCTCGACCGCGACTTCATCCGGTATCTTGAAAGCGGGAACCGGAGTGTAGGCTGGATAAGATGGTGACGTCGGATACGACGGCGCTGGATAAGAATTGGTTGTTGAGGGACTTGGCGTATATGGACCTGAGTTAGCGATGGCGCGGCTGCGCGAAACGGACGCTCCCGATGCGTTCGCCTGCGCCAAAACAACCGTCCAGGAACACAAGCAGAGCAGTGCCAGGACGAGAATCTTCTCGACGAAACGATAGACGTTCATCACTCTCTCCTAATTGTCTTTGAACTTTCAGTTGCGAGCGGGGAGCCTGTAGGACCTTTTCTCTGTTGCTCAAGATTCAGTGAACGAGATTAGAGTTGCTTCGGGATCCGAAAAAATGATTTCGTCACCGGAACGCTGTTTGTCGGGGCGTTCGCTGAATGGTCGCGCACGTAACCGCAACGCTCATAAAACCCGACTGCTTCGACAGCCGCATTCGATCGGACCTCGCTGCAACCCTGGGCCTTCGCAAAATCTTCCGCAAGCTGGAGCAACGCACGTCCATGGCCGAGTTGCTGCAAATCTTCTCGAATAGCGACTCTGCGAAACCAGGCGACCTGCGCGCTTACGTCGATTCGGATCACACCGATAACGGTGTCTCTGTAAAGAAGGATGAGAGGATGATTCAGCGGGTTCGAGTCGTCGGGATGGTTTTCGTTGTACGTTTCCGACTTGCCGCGATTCTCGAAGAGCACCTTGCGGCGGATGGCATGGAACGCCTTCCATTCGTCGTCGTTGGCGGGCGCTCGCAATGCATATTCGTTTTCGATCATATGCGACGCGAATCATAGGCCCAGTGCAGCAACGCTTGTCGCTGACGAGGGCGGCACTCCGCTTCACCGGGCGGGCAGTTTTTCCGGATCTGCGCGATATGACGGCGCATGGCGCGCCAACGTTTAATCTGACGCTCGTCGTCGGGACAGCGGCGGCCCATATAGTAGCGGCAATACCATTGAAACCAGCCGCGCGGATCCTCGTGATAGATCCAACCTTTCTTTTTCCAGTATGACAGCGGCTGCGACGCATTCACACCGAAATAGTTCAACTTGGGATCGTGTCGCTCATGACAGAGCTTCGCGCGGCGAAACCATGACGCCGGAAACTCGCCAGCGCAGTCAGACATGTACTTGCCGCCGAAGACGCCGAGTTCGAGCATCTCGCGCGGCGTTAGTTGGGGTTTGAAATCAGGATGGAAGTTGCGGCCGCGTGGCTCACTGCAGAAATACACGTAGCCCGACTGCATCAAATCGTTCACTGCGACACGTCGTCTCTTCATCGCCGACAATTAAAACAGAACTTCGCGGGAGTTGTGTCGTATACTGGCGCGCCTATTTTTATCCGCTCGTTTAAGGCAAACACATGCGACGAAAAATTGAATTCCACTCCGCTTTTTTGCCCCTGGCTGTTTTGCTGTTAGTTCCGTTCACGATTCAGGCGCAGGACACGGCATGGCCGCAGTTCCTCGGTCCGGAGTCGAACCCGGTCGGCAAGCATGCGCGGCTTGCGGATCGTTGGTCGAAGACTGAGAACGTCGAATGGTCGCAGGAAATACCGGGCCGCGGCTGGTCCTCGCCGATCGTGACGGGCGGCAAGGTGTACCTCACCACCGTAACGACCGACGGCAAATCGAAACCACCGCAGACCGGGACGGAATACAGCAACGAGTACGTCGCGGAGCTGCGAAAGCAGGGGCTTTCGATGGAGGAGGTCATCAAGCGCGTCACCGAGCGCGACATCGAACTGCCGCACGAGGTCACCTTGCATTACTTCCTTTATTGCGTCGACCTCAGGAGCGGCAAGGTTGAATGGACCAAAGAGTTCTACACCGGCCGTCCGCCGGGTGGCCGTCATCGCAAGAACAGCTTTGCTTCAGAAACACCGGTCACGGATGGGGAGCATATCTACGTCTACATCGCGAACATGGGATTGTGGTCGTTTGATTTGAAAGGCAATCAGGCGTGGACTACTCCGCTCGAGTCGAACCCGATCTATCTCGATTTTGGTACCGGCAGTTCACCGGCGCTCGCGGGAAACCTGATGGTCATCGTCGCCGACAACGAGAAACAGCAGTACGTGGCCGCTTACGATAAGCAAACGGGCAAGCAGGTTTGGCGCACGAATCGTGACCTTGGCGGTCAGGGACAGCCGCGTCAGCGCTCCGGCTGGGCGACGCCTTACATCTGGCGGCATCCGTTGCGCACCGAGATCGTGACCATTGGACCACAGACTGCGGTCAGCTACGATCTTGCGGGGAAAGAATTGTGGCGGCTGAACGGAATGGCTTTCACGCCTATTCCGACGCCGTTCGCTTATGAAGGTTTGCTTTACCTGAATGCTGGCCGTGGGCGGCCGTTGTTCGCAATCGGACCGGGTGCTACCGGCGACATTTCGTTAAAGGAAGGGGAGACGTCGAACAAGTACATCGTCTGGTCGCAACCGCGGGCTGGGACGTATTTGCCGTCGTCCGTTGCTTATGACGGCGCCATTTACACGCTCACTGAAACCGGTATCCTGAATCGTTTCGAGGCGAAGACTGGAAAGCAGAGTTACAAGACGCGGATCGATCCGGCGGCCGCGAACTTCACGACGACGCCGTGGGCATATAACGGCAAGCTGTTCTGTCTCAGCGAAGAAGGGCAGACGTTCGTCGTCACGACCGGTGAACAGTTTCAATTACTCCACGTCAACGAGCTCAACGACATGGCGCAAGCCTCGCCCGCGCTCGCCGGTGAGCGCCTCCTGATCCGAACAGAACACCGTCTCTACTCCATCCGCCGCAAGACATAAATTGTTGTTGTATCCGTGTTCCCTATGAGTGCTGGGGATAGTAGGTGTTTACGGGTGGAAGAACACGGATTGCAAACCAAATCTCGGGGCCGAATTCTCATACCGCTGCCGATGCCCTTCATCATCGTCACCGTGACACTATCGATACTCGCGCTACAAGTCTGGGGCTCCTACGAGCTGATCCGAAACATCTTTCGCTGGCTCGCACTATCGTTGCTGGCGTACGTCGCCGCCGCCATCCTCGCCAGGCCAAATTTCAGAGAGGTGCTGAAAGGAACACTGATTCCGACTTTTCAGTTCAACGCGCAGTTCCTCTCGCTGTTGGTCGCCGTGATCGGCACGACCTTGTCCGCTTACCTCTACACGTGGCAATCGAACCAGGAAGTCGAAGAAGAGATCGCGAAGGGCCGTCGCCGGCTTTGGCAACGCAGAGGCGCGACCACGAAAGAGCTGAAAGACACGAGACTGGACGTCGTCAGCGGGATGTTTTTCTCCAACCTGGTGATGTACTTCATCATGCTCTCAACCGCGTCGACGTTGCACCCGGCAGGCAAGAGAGACATCAGCACCGCAGCCGAAGCCGCCGAAGCACTCAAGCCCCTCGCCGGCGACGCAGCCGGCGTGCTCTTCGCGATTGGCGTCGTCGTCGTCGGGTTTTTAGCCGTGCCGATCATGACGACCGGCGCTGCTTACGACCTGTCCCAGGTGGCCGGATGGAAACACAGCCTGCACGCGCGGCCCTCCGAGGCGAAGAAGTTTTACCTCGCTATCGCCGGCTTCACCGCACTCGCAATGGGCATGAACTTTCTCGGCTTCAATCCGATGAAGGCCCTTGTCTTTTCCGGAGTTGTGCAAGGGTTCTCGACGCCGCCGCTGTTGCTGATGATCATGCTGTTGACCAACAACCGAAAGATCATGGGCAGACAAACGAACGGTCGCGGCATCAACATTCTCGGCTGGGTCACTACAGCCGCGATCTTCGCGGCGTCAGGCGGGCTCGTGCTCAGTTGGTTTTTGTAACGAGGGTTTCGAGCGCGCCAGTCACGCGATCGATCACGTCTTTCCAATCACCCTGACGGTGCTGACGAAACAGACGCATCGTCGGATACCACGGACTATCGTCGCGATCATCCATCCAGCGCCAGTCTGCTTCTTTCTGAAGCAGCGTCCAGACAGGAACACCGAGAGCGCCCGCCAGATGCGCCGTCATCGTGTCGACCGAGATCATTAAATCGAGCGCAGCGATCAAGCGAGCTTCTTCGTACAGTTTGCCCTTGCTGATGACTCCGAGCGACTGTGGCCAATCCGCCAGCGCTTCTTCGCGCTGAAAGACGTACCAGTCGACGTTCGGAACGCGGGTAAGCGGTTCCAGCAGCGCGAAGGGAACGGCTCGCGATCCATCCCACGGGCCGCCGGCCCACGTCAATCCCACAGCCAATTTCGAAGCGCGTCGCAGCAACTGCGCCGGTGTTACGTGCAGGTAAGGGACTTCGGCGGGGATCGTCGCGAGGGTCGTGCGGAACACATGAGGCAATTCCATGATCTCGACGCTGATGTCGAAATCAACTTCAGGCGCGCCGTCGTGTAGCGGCAGTAGAAGATCGATTCCCGGAACCGAGCGGAACAGCGGAATTAGTTTGGGCTGGGTCCACAAGACGACTTCGCGTGCACGCGACCGCACGAGCGGAGCGTAGCGGACGAACTGTATCGTGTCGCCGAGGCCGTGATAACAGCGAACGAGGACGCGCTTGCCGTCGAGCGGCGTGCCGTCCCAGAAGTACTGCAAGTGCCGCGGCAGATGCTCACACGGCACACCGGCGCGGACACGCAGCACTCGATCAGATACACGCCACGCAGCCTCGAAATCTCCTCGCCGCATGTGTTGCATCCAACCGTCGAGTTGCTCTGGTCCTGCCCCCTCGCTCGCCATTCGCCGAACGATTATGACGGAGGCATAACACTGGCAGCAACACAGATACGGACGGTTTTATTGCCGTCGATGTCGGCAGCCGAAATCTTCAACTGAACACACTTGCCGCTCAATTCGGGCGCGAGTTTGGACCGCCAAAGTTGATCCAGGAGAGCGGCAACATTGCACAACAAATTTTTACACCAATGAGACCATGAGGCGAACGAAATGGACCAATGGGCCAAAAATCACACAAAGTTTGTGGATTCCTGACCCATTGCGATGGTGCGGCCGAGTTATCTGGTGTCGAGTTTTCGGCCGGCGTTCAGATTGTCCCAATTCAAAATGGCGTTGAAGATCAGGAAGTAACTTCCTTTCGTTTGTCCGCGCCACATCGGATTGGTCGAGAACAACAGCACGTGACCGTTACCTGAAGGCACGTCGATGATGGCCGGATGTTGCGCGATCTCGTCGCCGCCGTCCAATAGTCCTGAAACAAACAGATCGCGGCTGTCGGCGTAGCGCAGCACGACACGTGGACGCTGGTTGGGTGGAATTAATCCGATTGCGTTGCGTCGTTGTTCGTCGGTGACTGCCGGCGCTTCCCAGAGTTCTACCCGCGCGGGCGGATCGGGAATTTCCACAGGCGGACGTCCCTGCGGCTGGTCCGGATCGTCAGGCGCGCCTCGGCCCGTCGCCCTTGGAGATGAGCGTGGTCCACGCCCGCCAACACCATTGTTGATGTTGTAGATGGGGCCGTTCATGCAGTACATCGCGAGCGAATCGCCGTAGCCATAGGCTATCGGACTATTCGCATCGACTGTCTTCATGCGGAGGACCGCGCCGACCGCTTTCAAACGCGACGATCGGTTCGTCGTGACGCCGGCGGTGAATCCAAGGTTGACGGCAAAGTCCGAGGTGTCGTCGACGGTGATGAACAGTCCGCCGTCTCTGACGAACTTTTGCAAGTTTTGCAGACCGGTCCAGCCGAGGCCGGGGCGCATGTCGTCTGTTTCGTCGATGCCGCCGAGGTTCGGAGTCAACGAGGTCTTCCGCCAGGGCAACGAATTGCCGTACATCGGCAGGCCGTTGATGATTGCCTGCGTTCCACGTCCGACCGGTCCGAAGAGGATCACGTCATACTTCGTCTTCAGGTTTGGATCGCGCGAAACGTCCTGCGTACTGATGTACGTGAAAGGCACTTGCAGGTGATCGAAGCCGAGACGAAACCAGCCTTCGTCCTGCGTCGAGAGCCACGTATGCATGATGGCGACACGCGCTGCGCGAACGGGATGCGTTTTAACTGACGGCGCGTCGGAGACTACATACACCGGAATGCCGAGCTCGGCGGCGACGCGGCGCACGTCTTCTGCGGGCGCGCGCCGGATAATGAACGAGCCGCGGTTGAACTTGCGTCCCGCGGCGTCGAAAGGTTCTTCTGCCGCCTCGACCTCGACGTCTTTCAACTTATAACGGAACGTGGCGAGCACGTTGTCGGCGTTGTGATTGACGAGATAAACCGTACTGGCGCTGCCGGTGATTCCACCCGGCGCGCGAACCTCGTTCGTAACGCGGTCCATCCGTGCTTGCAAGACTTTCGTATCGATCACGCGCACGACTTCGACGTTCGCCAGTTCACCCATGGTCCAGGCGGTATCGTCGTAGATGTCGGTCTGCGGATCGGTTGGCGACCAGTACTGGTAGTCCAGCAGCGCATCGGCGATGCGGCTGTAGGGTTGATCCATGCGGACGATGTAACTGCCGGCTGGGAAAGTTCGATCCTCGGTTTTCGGCGCGGGCGTTGGCGACGCGCCGGGACTGGGGCTTCCCGCTGGACGAGGACCACCAGATGGCCCACCATTCGGTCCCGCTTTTCGTTTGACCTGGACCGTGAACGGCGCGGTCGCTTTGCTGATCTCGACGCCCTGCGCTTGCAGGGTCCGCAGCAGCTCCGCTTGATTGCCTGCCCGCACCTCGTCGCCCGGGAGCACATAAGCCGCCGGGCCTTCGTTCTTTGGCTTGTCGATCGAGCGCTTGCTCTTCAGATAGAAGTTCTTGAGGAACAGCTTGCCGTTGTTGGCGAAATGATGCATGGTCGTCAGCAGTGCGGTCTGCTGGTAATTATTGTTATTCCGCTGCGACCACTTCGCTTTCGGCAGTGGCGGGTTTTGGCGATACCAGGTGCGCTGGTATTCGCTTGGCGACAGCGTGCGTTCGAGAGTATCGGCGCCGGCGTTGCCGAAAGTCTCGTAGAGCCGGCTGATGCCGTTGTGAGTCGCGGCGATGAACATCAGGTAGCCTGGCGACCACGTGTCGAAGTTGCCGTGCGCAAAGACGCCGGGCATTCCGAACTTCGTCATCTCGGAAACGTTGTGCCAGCCGATCATCTGCCATTCGTCGGTGAGAATCGGATCGACCCAGGCGTTGTACGGACCATCGCCGATCGTGTTGTCATAGAGATACGGGACTGACTCGTGCAGGTCGTGCAGCACTTGCGGTTTCCAAGACAAGTAGGTGTTGAGCACGTTGCGCGTCAGTTTCAACGACAAACCGATAGCGTCGCGGTTGTTGTCATGCGCGACGTAGTGGCCCCAGTAGACAAGCGAGGGCCAATTGTTGTTCGGGTTGGCGAGGTGCCAGTTGTAAACGTCGACCATGCGGTTCCGGCCGTCGACTTCGACGACGGGAGTGATCAAGGTCACCATCTGATCGCGAATCGCTTTCACGTACGGGCTGTTGTCCACGGCCAGACGATAGGCGAGCTCCATCAGCGCCGTCGGCGAACCGGTTTCAGTCGAGTGAATCGCGCCGGTGATGTAATAGACCGGAAAGGAAGCGGCGACGAGTCGATCTGCTTCGGCTTCGTCCATGTTGATCGAGCGGGGATCGGCGAGCTTTGTCAGCCGCGCGCGGTTCTCTTCGAGCTTCGCGAGCAACTGCTCGGAGGCGACGGCGACCGCGATCATTTCGCGCCCTTCTTCAGTCGTACCGATCGAGTAGACCTTTACGCGCGAGCTGGCGCGCTCGATCATTCGCATGTACTTGTAAACGTCTTCCGCGTACGGCAGCTTGCCGGGCGCGCCCGCGACGTCGCCGAGCACCGCTTTCGGCGTGGGCACGTCCGGAGCAGCGGGCAGGTAATCAGTCAGCGGCGAGTTGAAGTACGGCGCGGTCGTGTACTCGCGAATCTTGTTCGTGTATTCCTGATCGATGGGTTGATTGGGGTCGCGACCCGGTTTGATTTGGGCGTTGGCGATTATTGCGAAGGTTGCGAGACAGAGAATGAGTGTTATGAACGACCGAAAAGGGCGCGGATTGGTCATATAGTTTTCCTTCAGTTTGATCGTCGTCAGGCTTTTAACATAATCTGAGTAACGATGTCGAAGGAACCCAACAGCGCGGGCGGCCTCCCTGCGATCGTTGCCACTTTGAAATCCCTTTCCGCCGAGACAGGGCTGATTCGCGGCGCGCGCACGTTGTTGAAAGTGAATCAGCCGCGCGGCGTCGACTGTCCCGGATGCGCGTGGCCGGAGCCCGATCAGCATCGTTCCCACTTCGAGTTTTGCGAAAATGGCGCGAAGCACATCGCCGATGAGGCGACGACGAAACGAGTCACGCCGGAGTTTTTCCAGCAGTGGAGCGTTGCCGATCTGGCGCTGCAATCCGACCAGTGGCTTGGCTCCCAAGGCAGAATCACTAACCCGATGGTGCTCTCGCGCGGAGCGACACACTACGAACCAATCGGTTGGGACGAAGCGTTCGAGCTGCTGTCCGGCGAACTCAATTCGCTGAACTATCCCGATCAGGCGATCTTCTACACGTCAGGACGCACCAGCAACGAGGCCGCTTTTCTTTATCAACTCTTCGTTCGCCAGTTTGGCACCAATAATCTTCCGGACTGCTCGAATATGTGTCACGAGTCGAGCGGTTCGGCGTTGAGTGAGACTATCGGCGTCGGGAAGGGAACTGTCAGGCTCGAAGATTTCGAGCTGGCGGAAGCGATCTTCGTCATCGGTCAGAACCCGGGAACAAATCATCCGCGCATGTTGAGCACGCTCCAGCAAGCGAAGCGAAGAGGATGTAAGCTGGTCCATATCAATCCGCTTCCGGAAGTCGGCATGACGCGTTTCAAACATCCGCAGCAGCTTTCCGGCTGGTTTGGATCGGGCACTGAGCTGGCGGACCTGTTTTTACAGGTGCGGATCAACGGCGACGTCGCGTTGTTGAAAGGGCTTTCGAAGGCCGTGCTGGCGCGTGACGGCGTTCTCGATCGGGATTTCATAGCCGGCCATACGATTGGGTTTGAAGCATTCGCCGCGTCGTTGCAGGCTGTTTCGTGGGATGAGATTGTCGAACAGAGCGGAGTGTCGAAAGAGCAGATCGAGCAGGCGGCACAGATCTTTGTTGCATCGAACCGGACGATCTTCTGTTGGGCCATGGGCCTGACGCAGCACCGCAACGCAGTCGCCAACATCCAGGAGATCGTCAACCTGATGTTGTTGCGCGGGCAGGTTGGCAAACCCGGCGCGGGATTTTGTCCGGTGCGCGGTCATAGCAACGTGCAGGGCGATCGCACGATGGGCATCTGGGAACGCCCGACGGAAGCGTTTCTCGATCGGCTGGGCGCGGAGTTCAGTTTCGAACCGCCGCGCAACCACGGCTTCGACACCGTCCGAGCGATTCACGCAATGCACGAGGGACAAGGCCGCGTCTTCTTTGCGCTTGGCGGCAACTTCCTCTCCGCGACGCCGGACACTGACTTCACTGCCGCCGCCTTGCGTCGCTGCCGCCTGACGGCCCACGTCTCGACAAAACTAAATCGTTCACATTTAATCACCGGCGAACGCGCGTTGATTCTTCCGTGTCTGGGCCGGACGGAGATGGACGTCCAATCGAGCGGGCCGCAGTTTGTTTCGACGGAGAATTCGATGGGCGTGGTACAGATGTCGCGCGGGTCACTCGCTCCGGCGTCGACGGAGCTCTTGAGCGAGCCGCAGATCGTCGCGCGGCTCGCGCGGGCGACGCTTGAGCATCGCACCACGGTAGATTGGGAAGAGTTGGCGGCCGACTACGACAAGATTCGCGACGCGATCGAGCGCGTGGTCCCGGGCTTTGAAAACTACAACGCGCGTGTTCGCGAACCGGGCGGGTTTTATCTTCCGAACGCGGTCCGCAATCGCGTTTTCAATACCGCTTCGGGCAAGGCAGCGTTTACAATCCACGGGCTTCCCGAACACGATCTCGCGCCGGACCAGTATTTGATGATGACGATTCGCAGCCACGACCAGTTCAATACGTCGGTTTACAGTGCGAACGATCGTTATCGCGGCATCAGCAATAACCGTAGAGTCGTGTTTTTGAATCAGGCAGACATCGTTGCCGCCGGTCTGCGCGAGCGACAGCCGGTCGATCTCGTCAGTCATTTCGAAGGCGAGGAGCGGATTGCGCGAGAGTTTGAAGTTGTGCCTTACGACATTCCGCGCCGTTGCGCCGCGACTTACTTTCCGGAAGCGAACGTTTTGGTTCCGGTGCGCAACGTGGCGGAGAAAAGCAACACCCCCGTTTCTAAATCCGTAGTAATCAGCATCAGGCCCACATCCCTATGACACCTGTAATGAAGAAAAAAGCGACCGCTAAGAAGGCGATTAAATCGGCTAAGGCGGCAAAGAAGAAAGCGACTGCTGTCCAGCCAAGCCCCAAACAGAAACTTTACGCGAGCCTCGTGGTGCAATTGTTGAGTTTGCTGAAAGGCGAGCACGATTTCATTGCCAACGCCGCGAACTTCAGCGCGTTGCTGTTCAACTCGCTGCCAAACGTCAACTGGGCGGGGTTTTATTTTCTGCAAGGCGACGAGTTGGTGCTCGGGCCGTTTCAGGGCAATCCGGCGTGTGTGCGGATACCGATGGGTAAGGGCGTGTGCGGTGTTGCGGCGCAGCAGTGTGAGACGATCATCGTGCCGAACGTTCACGAGTTTCCCGGACACATTGCTTGCGACGTCGCTTCAAATTCGGAGATCGTGGTGCCGCTGTTTGACGGCGAGCGATTGCTTGGCGTGTTGGACCTTGACAGTCCGACGATCGGCAGGTTCGACGATCAGGATGCGGAAGGTTTGAATGAGCTTGTCACGGTGTTTGTCGCACATGAAGAAGGTTTGGACCGCGAATAACCACGGATAAAGGCGATGATTACAATCAGGGGAGCACAAGAGCGCGGCCATTTCGATCACGGCTGGCTCAATACGTATCACACGTTCTCTTTCGATCAATACTACGATCCGCGTCACATGAGCTATCGCAACTTGCGCGTGATCAACGAGGATTTTGTGGCGCCGGGGCGCGGGTTTCCGATGCACGGGCATCGCGACATGGAGATCATCACGTATATCCTCGAAGGCGCGTTGAAACACGAAGACAGTATGGGGAATGGGTCGATCATTCGTCCTGGAGATGTGCAACGGATGTCGGCTGGTACTGGCGTCAGGCATAGCGAAAAGAATGCGTCGACGGATGAGCGCGTGCACCTGCTGCAGATATGGATTTTGCCTGACACGCTCAATCTGGAGCCTGAGTACGAACAGAAAGCTTTCTCTGAAGACGAGCGGCGGGGGCAGTTGCGGTTGATCGCTTCGCACGATGGGCGTGAAGGTTCGGTGCGGGTGCATCAGGATTTGACTTTGTTCGCGTCGATACTCGGTGAAGGCGAGCGTGTTGAGCGAACGATGGAGCCGACGCGGTTTGCCTGGATTCAAGTGGCGCGCGGATCGATCACCGTGAACGACACGACCGCCGAGCAAGGTGACGGCGTGATAGCTTCCGGTGAAAGTTCGTTGCAGATTGTCGGAAACGAGGCGTCGGAGCTGTTGTTGTTCGATCTCGCGTGATTTCCTTTTAAATCTGTGGCCCAAACCCCTGGACGGTGGCGCGCACTAACACTACTCGCGGCAGCAGAGCTGCTCGGCATGGCGCTCTGGTTCAGCGGCTCCGCGGTTGTTCCGGCGCTCGAAAAAGAATGGCACCTGTCCGCCGAGCAGGTCAGTTGGATCGCCATCGCCGTCCAACTCGGCTTCGTTGCCGGAACGCTCCTCAGCGCCACTCTCAACCTTCCTGACATCATCACGACCCGACATCTCTTCGCAGTCTCAGCATTTCTCGGCGCCGCCGCAAATTGGTACTTCGGCCTGTACGTCATCGACGCCAACACGGCGATCGTCGTCCGTTTTCTGACGGGCGTGTGTCTCGCCGGCGTGTATCCACCGGGAATGAAGCTCATGGCGACATGGTTTCGCGAGCGTCGCGGTATGGCGCTCGGCGTTCTGGTCGGCGCGTTGACGATGGGCAAGGCGACGCCATATCTCGTCAACGCGCTTGGCAGCGCTCAATGGCGCACCAACGTCCTTTTCGTTTCCGTGTTGTCCGTCATTAGCGGGTTCATTGTTCTGTTGTTCGTCGCGGATGGTCCACACGCCTTGCCGCCGGCGCGGTTTGACGTCACGCAAGTGGTCCGGGTCTTCGGCAATCGCGGCGTGAGGCTCGCGAGTCTCGGTTACTTCGGTCACATGTGGGAACTGTACGGCATGTGGATCTGGATACCCGTGATGATTCGCGCGAGCCTCGCCGTACAAGGCGGCGATCCTCGGCTTGCGGAGCTCGGGTCGTTTCTGGTGATCGGTTCTGGCGCGATCGGTTGTGTCGTCGCCGGACTGATCGCCGATCGCGTCGGGCGAACGACGGTGACGTCATGGGCCATGGCCATCAGCGGCACGTGCTGCCTGTTGATCGGACTGCTTTACGGCGGAAACCCGATCCTCCTGCTGTTGCTGGCGACGATCTGGGGCGCGACTGTCGTCGCCGACTCGGCGCAGTTTTCCTCATGCGTGACGGAACTCGGCGATCCGCAGTACATCGGGACCGCGCTGACGATCCAGATGTGTATCGGTTTTCTGCTCACCACAATTTCGATTGAGTTGATTCCGAGAGTCGGGGACTGGCGATACTCGTTCATGATCCTCGCGCCGGGTCCGTTTCTTGGTGTGTTGGCGATGCTCCGTCTGCGCTCGTTGCCCGAGGCGATCAAGATTGCGCATGGAAAGCGGTAACACGGATTTATCGGAACAATTGTCCTTGCCAAACGTACCACCTTCCGCTAGTCTGCTGACACTGGTGAATTAAGATGAAAATTTTCCTCCTCATACGATGGAAGGCGCTAACGTAACTCTGCAGGTCGTTTTGTCTCTTCCTGCCAGAGTTTCGTCCCAACGCTCGGAGTCTATTCGAGCGTCGGCGGGCGTCTAACCGCCTCTTCGGTTCCCAAACTACAACCCAAAACGTTTCTTTTCATGGTCGATTCTGTCGATCACTCGTGAGGTATTTATGCAACGACCGGCTATTGAGGTGCGGAACCTTCGTAAGAGTTTCCGCAAACGCAGCGGCTTTCGGAAGTATTCCGAGCTTTGGGCGATTGACGACGTCTCGTTCAGCGTCGCTGAAGGGGAGACGTACGGTCTCCTGGGGCCAAACGGCTCAGGCAAGTCGAGTCTGATCCGCATCCTTTCGACGTTGCTCATTGCGGACAGCGGCAAGGTGAATCTGATGGGCTTTGGTCTGCCCGAGCAGCAGGAAGAGGTGCGCCGGATCATCGGGCGCGTCAGCGTCGACGCGGCTTTCTACAAAAAGCTTTCAGCGCGCGAGAACCTGCTGTACACGGCGCTGCTCTACGGGCAGAAGGCGCGTGAGGCAGAGGTTCGCGTGATGGAGATCCTCGATCAGTTGGGGATGGAAAACGCGAAGTTCTCGACGCCGCTCGAGGAGATGAGCCGCGGTATGCAGCAGAAGATCAGCATCGCGCGAGCGTTGATGATCAATCCGCCGCTGCTTCTGCTCGACGAGCCGACGACGGGGCTCGATCCGAAGAGCCGCCGCGACGTGCAGTCGTTTCTCGAAAACCTTCGCGAGCGTGAAGGTACGACGATTCTGTTGACGACGCATGACATGGCGGAAGCGGAACGTCTCTGCGCGCGCATCGGTTTTCTCGCGCACGGCAAGCTCGTCGCCGAAGGCACGGCGCGCGAGTTGATGCGGCGCTCGAGCGCCGAAACCCTCGACGACGCCTTCATTGCGTTGACCGGTGAAGACCTCGTCGAAGAGGAAGAATTAGCTGCCGTGGGCAATTAAAAACACGGATTGAAAGGATGAGTCATGGAAACAGCAATGCGCCAGACCTGGGCGTTTCTATTCCGCGGTTATCACCTAACGCGTCGTTACATCGGCTGGGTGATCGTGTTCAACTTCTACGCCCTCGTGACGTCCGCGACCGTGGCGTTGATCGGCGTCGCCGAGAACAAGCCCGAGCTGACCCTGACGCTCGTGGTCGGCGCCTTGTTGTGGAACTACCTGTCATATCTCTACAACGAGATCGCCATGTCGGTCGCGTACGAGCGCTGGGAAGGGACGCTGGAGTACACCTTCATGGCGCCGGTCTCGCGAGCGGTCCACCTGTTGGGCGTCAGTCTGTACTCATTGCTGAACAGCATCGTCACCAGCGTCATCGTGCTGATTGGCCTGATGCTGTTCACCGATCTGACATTGCGTGGCGCGAACCTGTTCGGCGTGTTCGTCGTGCTGGCGGTGAGTACGCTTGCATTCGTCGGCCTCGGACTGTTCGCGGCGGTGTTTCCGGTGATGAGCGCGGAACGAGGCGCTGAAGCGACGCACATCTTTCAAGGCTCGCTTCTACTGGTTTCGGGCGTTTATTATCCCGTCGCCGTCCTGCCAGGCTGGATGCAGCCGCTCTCGGCGATTTCACCGGCGACCTACACGCTGTCTGCTTGCCGGAAGTTATTCGGAGTGGGAAACAGCGCGACCACGCCGGAGCTTCTTGCTGGTGCGCCGTTATCGGCTGTCTCGCACGAGTTGCTGGTCCTCGCGTTGATGGGCGCGATACTCTTGCCGCTCGGCCTGATGGTGTTCGTACGCGTGGAGGCCTGGGCCAAGAAGACGGGCAAACTGAAGAGAACAGGATAGCCACAAAAGGCACAGAAGGAAGACACGAAAAGGTACAAAAAGGAAAAATGGCAAAACGCGAAAGTATGGAGGAACTGAAGGTACGCACGCGCGACGTTATACGTAGACTCAAGCGTGCGTATCCTGACGCCAAGTGTTCGCTGAATCATTCGAACCCGTTTGAACTTTTAATTGCGACGATCCTGTCGGCGCAGTGTACGGACGAGCGGGTGAACATCGTCACGGCGGACCTGTTCCGAAAGTACCGGAAGCCGGAAGACTATCTGAAGGTGTCTCCGCGAGAGCTCGAGAAAGACATCCAGTCGACCGGCTTCTTTCGCAACAAGACGAAGTCGATTCAGGGCACGTCGAAGATGTTGAGTGAACAGTACGGCGGCGTTGTGCCGAAGACAATGGATGAGTTGCTGGAACTGCCGGGCGTGGCGCGCAAGACGGCGAATGTCGTGCTCGGTAACGCGTTTGAGATCAAGGCAGGCGTGGTTGTCGATACGCACGTGACGCGCTTGTCGCACCGGCTTGATTTCACGCAACAGAAGACGGCGGAGAAGATCGAACAGGACTTGGTGCAGATCGTGCCGAAGAAGGACTGGGTGATCTTCCCGCATCTCTTGATCGCGCACGGGCGGAAGATCTGTAAGGCGAGGAATCCGTTGTGCGCGGAGTGTCCGGTAGAAAAGAAATGCCCATCTTCCTACTTGAAGACGGGCGTAATGCCATAACCACAAGAGGCACAAAAGCCACAAAAGGCACAAAAAGTTTTGGGAAGGGTAAGTCCCTCTCACTCTCTTTTTGGTTTGTGCCTTTTGTGGCTTTTGTGCCTTTTGTGGTTAGAATGCCTCCCCGTGAGCTATCGATTCCCCTGGCACCGTCTCAGCGACGAACAGTTGCTTGACCTGCGTATCTGCGACCTGCCGATCAAAATCAAGGGCTCGTTTCTGGAGCCCCACATCAAACGCCTCTACAGCGAGCTAAACGGGCGCGGAATCCGCTTCAAACCGCACGTTTGGCTGGCTGAGGAGTGGTTTTCGCCGGACGGCGTCCCGGGAATCGCGATCCCGTTTTACCTGGCGCACCCGCGCCTGATGAAGCTCGAACGCAAGCAGATGCTGGAAATCGAAGGGGGCACGGACACCGAGTGTATGCGGATCCTTCGTCACGAGGCCGGCCACGCCCTCGACACGGCTTTCCGGCTCCATTTCAAGCGCCAGCATCGCGAGCTGTTCGGCTCTTTCGCGCAGCCATACCCGGACCACTACAAACCGAAACCGAAGAGCCGGAAATATGTTCTGCACCTGCCGGCCTGGTACGCGCAGGCGCATCCGGCTGAAGACTTCGCGGAAACGTTTGCCGTATGGCTGACTCCGCGTTCGCAATGGCGGCGGCGTTATCGCGGCTGGCCCGCGCTACGTAAACTCGAGTACATCGACGAGTTGATGGGCGAGGTCGCCGGCGCCAAACCAAGAAACCGGACGCGCACGAAGGTCGAACCGCTCTCGGCTTTGAAGATCAAGTTACGCGAACACTATCGCCGCAAACGCGAACGTTACGACTTCGAGTGGCCCGCTGTTTACGATCGCGATCTGCATCGAATCTTCTCCGACGACCCACGACACAAGCACCGGCCAAGCGCCGCGAGCTTCCTTCGCAAGGTGCGCCGTGAAGTGAGACAAATCGTCGCTGAAGGCACCGGCGTACACCAGTACACTATCGATCACGTACTCGAAAACATGATCGATCGCTGTAAAGATTTAAAATTAAGAGTCGCCACACCTTTTCGAGAAACACGTCGCCGTGTCATGATAAGTTTGACTGTGCAAGTAATGAACGTGCTCCACTCGGGTTATCATCGCATAGCCGTATGACGTTTGAGCCGCGAAAGAAACTGCGCATCATCGTTCTCGTTCACGAAGATTTCGTCCCTCC